>JBCDBR010000001.1:0-304320 GCA_039183205.1 Pseudomonadota bacterium
AAATGTGCCGGGTTCGATCACGATGGGGGCGAACTTTCCTTCCGCGGCGACCGTTCGGCGGCCAATCCAACGGATCGGTTGTGGTCCACTGTCCCGGGTCTCGACCAAGTCGCCCGGCACCAAAAGGTCGATCGGAACCTCTCCGCCGGCGGTTTGGATCAAGGTGCCCGCAGCAAAGCAAGGGATCGCTGTGACCGTGACGAAAGCAGTGTCGCTAATCCCCGCGCCATTATCGGCGGTGTATGAGAAATTCACCGATTCAGGACCTGTGAGACCGGTTTGGCTCGGCGGGGGAAGCGCGCTGAGCGTACCGTCGCCGTTCAGCGTGATGACATGGCCCGAAACCAGCGTCACGCTATCGCCCGGCATGACCTCCACACCGTTGATATGCGTCACAAAGGCAAGGCCAGGCGCGTCGTCATTGGCCAAAACGTCGATATTGGCGGTTTGGCCTTCCAATACCGTGACCGCATCGTCATCGGCCAAAAAGACGCCCTGGACCGAGTTTGCTGCGATCAAAACCGCGGAATCGTAGCTTGAGTCCCCAACATCGGCGATGCCGATTTTGATGGAATTGGTCTGATTTGGATTGACCGGTATCAGCACGCTGAGCGTAACCGTAAACCCATCCATTTCGGTGTTGAACGTGTCGCCAGTATTGTCGATGTACAGTGTCTCATTTTCATTTTCGTTGAGATCGTTGATCTGCGTATTGTCGAAAATGGGCGACGTAACGTACGTGCCGTTAATCCAAATCCCGACAAGGTCGTTATAGATTGATCCGACAAATTCCGGATATTCCTCAGACGCAAATGTGAATTGGATCGAAAGAAAGCTCTCTGTGGTTGTAAAGTCGGCCTCTAGAAAGGCGGCATCAAACGTGGCGCGACCGGCCGCTGCGTTGAAATCGGCATCGTTGTTGTCGCCGGATGTATTCGTGGTCGTGTTGGTGCGTACGTTCTGTTGACCGGCGGAGTTTGTGACGTCGATCACACGCCCGGTCGACAAGATCACACCTGTATCAGATGGTGTGAGCTGGTTGGCGGTATCGTCGCCATCGGTCCAAATACCCGATGATCTGTTGTCGCCGTCGTAATTGGCCGTCCCGTTGATCAAATTCACACCGGGACCAAGTATGGTCTGCCACATCTCCGTCGCCGTCGCGCCGGTGTCGATGTCAAGCTCATCTGTGGGTTCCACTGCCGCCTGCCCGCCTTTTTTGGCCGAGACAAACGCAGAATAGATTCAAGGCGCACAGCGCCCGGGCCTATTCTTTTGTTCTTTGCGGATGGTTCCGCTCGCCTGCCTCGGCTTTGTTTATTGTTTGTTAACTTAACGTAAAATTCGGCTGTGTAAATGGAATTATCCACAAGCGCGAATTGCCGAATTTCCCCGTATTGGCCTTGTCCTTGTATTGTCGTGCAGCTAGGGCTTCGGCCATGGTCATCGATCCCGTTCGTTTAACTGCCGATTTGGTTCAATGCCCCTCTGTGACACCGGCCGAAGGTGGGGCTTTGCGGCTTCTGGATGGGTTGTTGCAGGATGCAGGCTTCGACTGTCATCGCGTCGATCGCGGCGACGTGTCCAACCTATTCGCGCGCTGGGGCCGAAAGGGGCATGCGCGAAGTTTTGGGTTCAACGGGCACACGGATGTCGTTCCGGTTGGGGACGCTGAAGCTTGGACGCATCCGCCGTTCGGCGCTGTCTGCGATGGCGACTGGCTTTACGGTCGCGGTGCCACGGATATGAAATCTGGCGTTGCCGCCTTTGCGGCCGCGGCGATTGATTTTGTCCGGCAAAGACCGCCTGACGGGGCAGTAATTCTTGCCATTACCGGCGACGAAGAAGGCCCGTCGACCGATGGAACTACAGCACTCCTTGATTGGATGGCCGTAAACGACGAGGCGATGACTGCCTGCCTAGTGGGGGAACCGACCTGCCCGGAAGTTTTGGGCGATATGATCAAAATTGGGCGGCGCGGCGCGATGACGGCTTATTTTACACTCCGCGGCAAACAGGGGCATTCGGCTTATCTGCACAAAGCGCTCAATCCGATGCCTGCCGTTGCGGCGCTGGCGCATCGACTGTCGTCTCATCGGCTTGATCAGGGCACCGAACATTTTGACCCCTCAACGCTTTCTGTGACGACAATCGATACTGGGAACGCTGCGGCAAATGTCATCCCCGCAGAAACACAAATGACCGTCAATATCCGCTTCAGCGATGCGCATACTAGCACCAACCTCACCGATTGGTTGCGCATGGAAGCCAATCGTATCGCTAAGGAATCCGGCGTTTCGGTCGAGATGACAACCCGCGTCTCGGGTGAGGCGTTCCTCACACCTCCGGGTGACTTGTCGGAATTGGTCGCCCGCGCAGTCGAAGCCGAAACCGGACGGGTTCCGGTTTTTTCCACGACCGGCGGCACATCGGATGCGCGGTTTATGCGCAATCACTGCCCCGTCGTCGAATTTGGCCTGGTCGGTCACCGAATGCACGAGGTTGATGAACGGGTCTACCTGCCCGATATCGTCGGCTTAAAGGCAATCTATGGGCGCGTCCTGCGCGAATTTTTCGGCTGATTTGTTCCGCCCGTGCGTTGTTCCCCAGACTGGGTTGCGCTAGGATTTGTCGCTAGCAGTTAGGCCGCCCGCATGAGCCGCATCCCCTCAAAAGATGACATCCTCGCTTGGATCGCAGATCACCCTGAACAAGGTTCTAAACGTGATATCGCGAAGGCGTTCGGGGTCAAAGGCGCAGCGCGGATCGATCTGAAGCGGATCTTGAAGGAGCTCGAGCTCGACGGGCACCTGGAAAAGCGTCGGCGCACATATCGCGACCCGGACAAGCTCCCACCGGTTTCGGTGTTGCTGATATTGGGGCCTGACAGCGCCGGTGACATCTTTTGCCGGCCGTTGGAATGGCACGGCGACGGACCAGAGCCGCGGATTTTGTTCAGTCCGCGCGCAACCGATCCAGGCCTCGGCGAGGGCGATCGCATTCTGGCAAGGCTGCAGGAGGCAAAGGGCGAGGATTATCACTATGTCGCGCGATTGATCCGCCGGATTGCGAACGATCCGCGACAAATCATTGGGATTTTCCGAAAATCCGCCGAAGGCGGTCGGGTTGCGCCGGTCAGCAAAGGAGCTGACACGGAATGGCGCGTGGGGCCCGGCGATACCCACGGCGCGCGCGATGGCGAATTGGTGGCCGCCGAACATGCCAATGCGACCCGGCGGCTGGGCTTGGCCCGGGTGCGTGTGACAGAGCGCCTTGGCGATCCGGGCGCGCCGCGCGCGGTCTCGCTTATTGCAATCCACGAACATGGCATTCCGGATGCGTTCGACGAGACGGCGCTTTCTGAGGCGGATGCAGCGGAACCGGCATCGTCGGACGGTCGCGTTGATCTGCGTCATTTGCCGCTCATTACGATTGACCCTGCCGATGCGCGTGATCGCGACGACGCAGTATGTGCCGAAGCGGACCCCGATCCCAAAAACCCCGGTGGACATATCGTATGGGTCGCGATTGCAGATGTTGCCCATTACGTACAACCGGGCATGTCGCTGGACCGCGAAGCAAAAAAACGGGGCAATTCGACGTATTTCCCGGACAGGGTGGTGCCGATGTTGCCCGACAAACTCTCGGGCGATTTGTGTTCGCTGCATGAGGGCGTGCCGCGCGCCTGTATTGCAGTTCGAATGGTCTTGGATGCCGACGGCAAAAAGATGGCGCATGAATTCTTTCGCGCGATCATGCAATCGGCGGCGTCGCTAAGCTATGAGGTCGCGCAAGCCGCGCAGGATGGTGCACAAAACGCCGCTGCGCCATTGGTAGGTTCGGTCATTGCGCCCTTGTATTCGGCTTATGCCGCGTTGAAATCCGCGCGTGCGAAACGGCAGCCGCTGGAGCTTGAATTGCCCGAACGCCAGATCGTGTTGTCGAAGGACGGCCAAGTGACTTCGGTCGCCTTCAAAGACCGGCTGGACGCGCACCGGCTCATCGAAGAGTTCATGGTCTTGGCCAATGTTGCGGCGGCAGAAACGCTCATCGCAAAGCGGCAGCCGTTGCTTTTTCGTGTCCATGAAGAGCCCGAAGCAACCAAAATCGACGCGCTGCGTGAGACCGTCGAAAGCGCAGGCTTTGCTTTGGCCAAAGGGCAGGTTCTTAAGACGGGTCAGCTGAACCGGCTCTTGGCGCAAGCTCGCGAGACGGATTTTAGCGAATTGATCAACTACGCCACGTTGCGGTCAATGACGCAGGCCTATTATTTCCCGGAGAATTTGGGCCATTTCGGCCTTGCGCTACGGTCTTATGCGCATTTCACCTCTCCGATCCGGCGCTATGCCGACCTTATCGTGCATCGGGCCTTAATTGCCGCGCATGGTTGGGGCGATGACGGTCTAAAGGCGGACGAAATCGAAACCTTGGCCGAAACCGCCAAACACATTTCGTCAACAGAACGCCGGTCGATGCAGGCTGAACGGGACACGACCGATCGCTACCTTGCTGCTTATCTTTCAGACCGCGTTGGCGCGGAATTCACCGGGCGTATCAGCGGCATCCAGCGCTTTGGAGCCTTTGTGAAACTGGATGAGACCGGGGCGGACGGCCTATTGCCCATTCGCGCAATCGGTGGCGAATACTTCCATTTCGATGTCGATGCGCAAACACTCATGGGCGCCGATAGCGGCCTTATTATCTCACCCGGCGACCGCGTGATCGTGAAGCTTGCCGCGGCTCTACCCGTCACCGGAGGTTTGGAGCTGGAACTCGTCAGTATCGACGGCCGTGAATTGCCCCCGAGCGCCCGGCCACCGCGTCGCGGCCGCGGGTCGAAAAACGCGATTGGTAAAGCCCGAGGGAAGCGGTCAAAGCTGCGCAAAAAGGCGAGCGCCCGCCGACGATGATTGCTGGGACTTCTGACGTTGCGCCGAAACCGCTATGGTCCGGTAAAACAGCCCGAGCAGGTGATCCATGAAAACCCTGGTTCTTGGTATTTGCGTGGCGATCTCTGCCACACCGTTGGCGGCAAACGCACCGAACATTTCGTTACGCCCGATACCACGTGCGGCAGAACCCGCTGATCCGCCAACCGAGACAGCCGACGAGATCGCCCAACAGGCCGATGCGCGTGCCGCACCAGCAACCTCTATACGTCCGGTTCCGCGGAATGCGACGCTCGAACGGGCACAAACGCGCATTGCCGATACCGGATTTGCCGCATGGATCGATAGTTTCCGCCGCCGCGCGCGCAATGCCGGCATCTCTGATGCGGTGTTTGATCAAGCGTTTCGCGGCATAAGTCTGAACCAGACAGTGCTTGAGAGGGATCGCAACCAATCCGAATTCAGCCGCGCGCTTTGGGATTACTTAGACAGCGCGGTCTCCGACAGCCGCGTGCGCAACGGACGAGACGCCTTGGCCGACAACCGCCGCGCCTTGGAAGCGATCGAGCGTGCCTATCAAGTAGAAGCCGAAATTGTGGCGGCCGTTTGGGGTCTTGAATCCGCATACGGCGCGGTGCGCGGCGACATCAACATCATCGAAGCCATGGCGACGTTGGCCTATGATGGACGGCGCCGGCAATTCTTTGAGGCGCAGCTGATCGCGGCCCTGCGCATCCTTCAGTCAGGCGATGTGGGGCCACGCTCCATGACTGGGTCCTGGGCTGGAGCGATGGGGCATACACAGTTTATGCCGACCAGCTATTTGGACTACGCGGTCGATGCAAATGGCGACGGTCGTCGCGATATTTGGGCAGACAATCCCATCGATGCGCTTGCCTCGACGGCGAATTACCTCGCGCGGTTCGGCTGGACCTATGGGCAACCCTGGGGCATGGAAGTGACCTTGCCGCGCGGGTTTGACTTTTCCCAAACAGGCGAACGCGTGAAGCGTCCGGTTAGCTATTGGAACGCGGCCGGTGTTCGGCTGTCAAACGGGCAAGCTGTTCCCGATCATGGCCGCGCGTCGATCCTGCTGCCAGCAGGTGCGGCCGGTGTGGCCTTGGTGATCTTTGACAATTTCCACGTGATTGAACGCTACAACCCCGCGGACGCCTATGTGATCGCTGTGGGACATCTTAGTGACCGGATTTCAGGCGATGGACCGTTCGTCGCCGGTTGGCCGCGGTCCGACCGCGCGCTGAGCTTTAGCGAACGGCAGGAACTTCAACGCCGCCTGACATCGGCCGGGTTCCCACCTGGCGCGATTGACGGGATCATCGGGCCGAACACAATCGATGCGGTACGCAGGTATCAGGCCAGCGAGGGATTGGTGCCGGATGGCTATGCCTCTTTGGCGATATTGGACCGTCTGCGTTAAGACACGGGATCCCGCGCAGGTTCGACCGGGCGCACGGCATCTCCGATTGTGATTGCACCAGGCCTTAGAACCGCCGCGCACCAGCCGCCGTGACCGCGCATTGCGGTATAGCCGCCCGGACCCAGCGCATGTTCCATGCGCGAACACGGCGCACATGGCCCGGTTATTTCTATTGTCGCGTCGCCGATCTGTAGGCATTTGCCGCGCAGCGCGCTCAGATTAATGCCCGAGATCAGAAGATTACGGCGCAGAAGATCAGGCGAGACAGGTTTGCCGAGGATCCCAGCGATGACGGCCAGATGCTCCGCCTGAAGGAGCGTTACCGCGCGCTTCCCAGAACGCGCGCGGTCGCCATCCAAACCGTCGAAAGTGATCTTGGTGCGCGAGGCAAGCAGCATGGCGGCCCGTCTTTGCGGGCGGAGACCGATCCAATCCAAGGTGCCGTTTTGTGCGTGGCGGGCGATCAAGCTGGCAAGTGTTTCCATCGCGGCAATCTAGCGCGGAGTGGACTCGACTCCCAGCACTCGCGCGGTTAAATCTTAGAACAATGCATGAACATTTTGCTGCCGCCAATGTCTGTCATCCGCCAACCGCCTGAGGCTCCGGGCCGCCGCCGCATCCTGTCGATGTGGTTTCCGCGCTTGTCAGCCGAACGGCTGCAACGCCAGGGAATGTCGCAAAGCCCCCTGGCTGTCGTGGAAGAACGTGGCAACATGCGGCTGATACTGGACGCAAATGCCATTGCCGAAACGGGCGGCATTTTCCGCGGTCAGGCGTTGCAAGAGGCGCTTGCTTTAATGCCGGATCTGGTCACCCGCATCGCTGTACCCGCCCAAGAGGCGATGTTCCTCGCCGCGCTAAGGCGATGGGCCGGAAAATTTTCCCCATGGGTTGCCGAAGAAAGCCGCGCGGGGCTTTTGGTGGATTTAACCGGATGTGCGCATCTGTTTGGTGGCGAGGCCGCGCTTTTGGCCCAGATCGCCGAGGATTGCGCTGATCTAGGCCTGACGGTTCAGACCGCTATTGCCGATACTGCTGGCGCTGCTTGGGCATTGGCGCGCTATTCCGGTGGCGCCGTCAGCGCTGGCCGCTCAGGCGATGCAATCGACCAAGAAGCGCGCGCCACACGTTCTAAGGCGGCAAAAAAGAAGCATTGGGAACGCGGCGGCCCAGCCCCGCCGGTGATTGCACATACAACAGCGCCAGGGCCGATATCTCCGCCGGGACAGGTGCGCAATTCACTCAGCGGACTGCCTGTCGCCGCTTTGAGGATCGGGCCCGAGCTGTCGGCAGGGCTTGGTCGGTTGGGTCTGCGCCGGATTGGCGATTTAACAGGGATGAGCCGGGCGGCGCTTGCCCGCCGGTTCGGCCACGTATTGGTCAAACGGCTCGACCAGGCTTTGGGTCTGGAACCCGAGCCGATCACGCCAGCCCGTGCTCCGCTGCATTTTGCAGCCAGGTTGAGCCTGCCCGAACCCATTGGCCTTGAAAGCGATCTCTGCGCCGCTCTTGATCGGCTGTTGCCAGTGCTGTGTAACGGCCTGAGAAAACGCGGCCGCGGCGCCCGGCGCGTACGGTTGGAGCTGTCTCGCGTTGATGGTGACATCGCCTGGATGGAGGTTGGTCTTGCCCGGCCTGCTGATCAGCCCGATCGCATCGCAGAGCTTTTGGTCATGAAACTTGGCGAGATTGATCCCGGTTTTGGGATCGATCGCGTGCGGGTCGTGGCCTCGCTGACAGAACCGCTTCATCATCGGCAGATGACGGGGGGCTGGGCCGCCGCAGAAGCCGCCGCGGCATTGGCAGATCAAAGCGATCCCCTATCGGACCTGATCGGCCGACTTGGCGCGCGGATCGGGCTAGAGTCAATTACGCGGGCGCATCCAGCCGAGAGCCACATTCCGGAGAAAACGGAAAAGGTGCTGGCGGCGGCCTGGTCGGAACCGGCCGATGATTGGCCCCGCGCCGCCCGCCCGCGACCTTTGACGTTGTGCCGGCCCGAACCGCTGCACGGGACAGAAGCGGCGGGGCCGGATCTTCCGCTGCAATTGCGCTGGCGCGGGCAGGATCATGCGATCATCGCCGCCGCAGGGCCTGAGCGCATCGCGCCGGAATGGTGGCTCGATGATCCTGATTGGCGCTCAGGCGTGCGCGACTATTGGCGGGTTGAGACGCAAGGCGGCGCGAGGTTGTGGCTTTTTTACGCCCATGGCGGCACGATGAGCGCGGGCTGGTTTTCCCATGGGATTTTCGCGTAAAAGGGCTTCGCCATCCGGGGCATCGAACCCCGAATGGCGAACGATCTGTTCCAGATCGGACAGCGGCCCAACCATCGGAAGGAGCACCAGATGGAGCGAGGATTTGCCGTCCGCGCGCTTGGCGAGATTGCCATCCGCTGCGATGACATCGCAACGATGGCGCATTTCTACGAGGACATCATCGGCCTTGACCGCATGACGGGAAACGCCAACAGCGGTATCATTTTCTTCCGCATTGCCGACGGGTTTGCCGGCCACACATCGGTGCTGGCCCTTTTTGACAAGGGCTATGAGGCGCGCCCCGGCTTGCACCCGACCAGCACCGGTCCAACCGAAACCGGTGCCTTGTCTTCCTTGCACCATATTGCGCTTAGCCTTCCGTTTGAGGAACAAGAGGCCGCTATGGCCTGGTATGCCGCGCATGACATCGCCTATCGGGTGGAGCATTTCGGGTGGGTTGGATGGCGTGGGGTCTTTGTCACCGACCCCGAAGGCAATACGGTCGAACTGGTCGCCTACGACCCCAGCCTATTGGACCCCGCACCCTGAGGGGGGCGCTTCAGACGCGGGCAGGTTTCCTGGACCTGCTTGGCAAAGTGATCGCCGGCCAGCATCGGGTGTGCGTACAAGAGCGCCATATTGGTGTCCTGCGCAATCGACACGGAATGGACATGCGTTCATCTGTGGCGCTCAACACGCGATGGGCGCGGCCTTGGCGGCACACAATCTTACCAATATTGATCACAAAGCGGCCAGGCCGCGCAATAACCGCAATCCGTTTTTATCGCGACCCCGAACCTAAAGACCCGGCGCGACATCGGTCTTGCCAAGAACGTGCGCGCCCTTCGCGGTCAACTCTTACCCTGATCCACGCTAGATCGCTGCCTTTAGGCTTTCTTCGAGGTAAATCTCCCGCAGGCGCGCCGCAATCGGCCCGGGCATGCCATCACCGACAGCGACGCCATCGATTTCGACCACCGGCATGACGAAGGTCGAGGCAGAGGTGATAAAAGCTTCGTCGGCGGCTTTTGCCTCATCTAAGGTGAAGGCGCGTTCTTCGATCTTAAGCTGCGCCTCGGCCGCAAATCGCAAGACCGCCGCGCGGGTAATACCGTGCAGTATCTCGTTTCCGAGGTGACGGGTGATAATGGTATTGCCTCTGATGATGTAGGCATTGTTGGAGGTGCCTTCTGTCACCGCACCGTCCTCAATCATCCAGGCATCGTCCGCGCCGGCCGCTTTGGCCATCATTTTTCCCATCGACGGGTAGAGCAATTGCACCGTCTTGATATCGCGCCGGCCCCAACGCTGATCCTCGATGGAGATGACTTTCATCCCTTCTTTTGCTTTTGCGCCCTCGGCGAGCCCCGGCTTGGCTTGCGTGAAGAGCACAATTGTGGGTTCTACGCCCTCGGGATACACAAAGTCACGATCAGCCGCCCCGCGAGTGATCTGCAAATAGACCAGACCTTCATCGATTGCGTTGCGCGCAATGAGTTCGCGGTGGATTTCGAGCAATTCATCCGCTGAAACTGGATTGTCCATCGCAAGTTCGTCAAGCGAGCGTTGCAAACGGCGGGCGTGGCCGTCGAAGTCAATCAGCTTCCCCGCTAAGACGCTGGTAACCTCATAGACGCCGTCGGCAAACAAAAACCCACGGTCAAAGACGGAGACTTTGGCCTCTTCTTCGGGCAAGTATTCGCCGTTCACATAGACGGTTCGGGACATGCGTTTCGCCTTTCTTGCGCGGGTTCACGTTCCGGTTAGCTCGGAGCCATAGGTATCGCAAGCCACATGTGGCAGCCGCAGCAGCTAAAGACCTGCGCCGTATGGCGCAAAGGCCTGCCAGTGCAACCTCGGGACTGCACAAGACCGCAGCTAACGCGTGGCCAAAATACGGTCAACACCGTAACGCAGCCGTTCGATGGTAAAGGAATGACCCCCGGCAAAGGTGCAAAAGTCCAAGATACGACCGTCGTTATTTTCGCGTTCGTCGCACTCCATCCCACCCGGGGCGGAGACCCGCCCCATCGGTTCAAAACCCCCATGGTCGGCATACATGGCAAGGGTTGCCGGCACATCGCCCTGTCGGGTGGGCCCAATCGGCCGCCCGCCAAGCGGAACGGTTCGATCTTCGGTGCCGTGGATATGCACGACATTCGACGCGGGCGTAGGACACGTGTCCGGTGGGGCAAACCAGAACGTGCCGGAATACGGGATGAACCCGGCAAAGTCCTCACCCATCCCGCATGCGATGTTCCAAACGAACATGCCGCCAGCGGAAAACCCCGTAAGGATCAGCTGATCACGGTCCAGGTTCATGCGGCCGCTGACGTCATCGATCACGGCTGCGACATACCCGTATTCCCTCGTTTCCGCCTGGTTTGGTTCCGCGGGGCGGTTTGCCAGGTTCCAGTCATCTGCCCCGGCATCGAGCGCGACGAATGCCATACCCAAATCATCGGCCAAGCGCAGGAACGCCGTGTTCCGCATTGCCCCATTCGCAGAGCCTCGGTATCCGTGGGCGAAAAACAACGCACCTGCCGGTTGATCTGATTGCGGCAGGTAGATGCGGTACGAGCGATCGCCGACGGAGCAATCGGTTTCGACGCCGCAGGCGGCAACCGGCAATCCAAGACATGAAAGAATAAGGGCAAGACGTAGCATCGGCAAACCTTGCCCGAAGCCGAAACGGCGCGCATCACACATGGCTGTGATCTGCCTTAACCCCAGAGATCGACCGGAGCGGGATGTACCATTTGGTTGCCGTAGTGCATCGGCGGTTCCCGATCATGGGCCAGCAACAAGGGCCCATCCAAATCGACGATATCAGCGGTTTGGGCCAAAATCACAGCGGGCGCCATGGCCAAACTGGACCCGACCATGCAACCAATCATGACTTGATAGCCTGCCCCCATGGCTGCGGACTGAAGCGCCAAGGCTTCGGTCAATCCGCCGGTCTTATCGAGTTTGATATTGACCATGTCGTATTTTCCCGCCAGCGCCGGGAGCGAGCCGCGATCATGGCAGCTTTCATCGGCGCAGACGGGCACAGGGCGTTCGATTTCAGCAAGCATATCGTCGCGCTCGGCGGGCAAGGGTTGTTCAACCATCGCCACGCCCAGCCGACAAAGATGCGGCGCTAGCTCGGCATAAATATCAGCATCCCAACCCTCATTTGCATCGACAATGATGGTGGATTTGGGTGCGCCTTTCCGCACCGCCTCCAATCTCGGCATGTCATCTGGTGTTCCAAGTTTGATCTTCAGCAAAGGCCGTGCGGCATGTGCAGCCGCCGCGGTCTGCATCTCGTCCGCGGGCATCAGCGATATGGTGTAGGCGGTCACCACGGGCCTAGGCATTTTCTGGCCCGCAAGCTGCCAGACGGCTGTCCCCGTCACTTTCGATTGCACATCCCACAGCGCGCAATCGACTGCGTTGCGGGCCGCACCGGGCGGCAAGGCGTCTTGGAGATCGCGACGGCTGATATTCGCGGGAAGATCGGCAATCTGCGCCGCAACACTATCAAGCGTTTCGCCATAACGCGCGTAGGGCACGCATTCCCCCTGACCGACACAGCCGTCGCGAAACACCCGGATCGTAAGAACCTGGGCTTCGGTGCGCGATCCCCGTGCGATTGTAAAAGCCTGGGTGAGCGGGAATGTGTCGCGGGTGACCGAAATCATAACCCGGACAGCGCATCGCACAATTTGCCGGCCCCCTGTCGGAACGGATCACAGGTCGGTAGGCCCATTCTCTTCTCCGTCGCCTCCAAAAAACTCAGGGCCTCATCTTCGCTCATCGCGGCCGTGTTGACCGATATGCCAACCACTTGGGCCTTCGGATTGGCAACCCGCGCCAAGGGCAGTGCGGTATCACGCAAGGTTTCGAGCGTCGGCAGCAAATAGTCCGGCAGGCCACGCATATGGGGGCGGGTCGGCTCATGGCTCAGTACAAGCGCATCAGGCGCCCCGCCATGGATCAATGCCATGGTCACGCCGGAATAGGAGACATGAAACAGACTGCCCTGGCCTTCGATCATATCCCAGTGGTCGGGATCATTGTCCGGCGTGAGCCATTCGACAGAGCCGGCCATAAAATCAGCCACAACAGCATCGAGTGGCACGCCGTCACCGGTGATCAAAATGCCGGTCTGCCCGGTTGCGCGGAAGCTCGATTTGAGCCCGCGTCGGATCATCTCCTGGTCCATGGCAAGCGACGTGTACATTTTTCCGACCGAACAATCTGTGCCCACCGCCAAGCAGCGTTTGCCGCTGCGGGGCTTTCCGTTCGCGATGGGATAGTCGACGGACGGGATGCGCACATCGTGCAATTGTTGACCGGCCGCGTTGGCCGCAGCGGCCAAATCACTTTCGTCCCGCAGCAGATTGTGAAGGCCCGATGCCAGATCGAAACCCTGATTGAGCGCCGCCAGCAGCACGTCTTTCCAGCTCTCGGAGATGACACCGCCGCGATTGGCCACGCCTACGACCAGGGTCTTTGCCCCGGCCGCTTTTGCACCGGCAAGATCGAGGTCGGGTAAGCCGACATCCGCCTTGCACCCAGGCAAGCGAAGCTGGCCAACGCAATTTTCAGGCCGCCAATCCCGAATGCCTTGCGCGACCTTTGCGGCCAGTTGATCCGGCGCATCGCCGAGAAAAAGAAGGTAAGGTGTGGCGATCATGGCAAGCTCCGATGGATTCGCGAGACCCTACCTTATGGCGTTGCGGATTTGCTCGCTATTTTCGCCGATAGCAGCGCGCCACACGGCGTTTTTTGCGAACGGTTGCCGCAATGCACGAATTGTCCGCGCGTCGACCTGCTAGCGCACAAAATCGACAGGCGGCGGATCGGAGACCGCGGGCGTCGTGCGTTTGAATTCGTAGCGGCGCGCCTCGGCCGATTCTGCCGTCACCACAACCAATGCACGGGCCAATTGTTGGGGCCCATCGTAGATGTCGACCAACCCACGCAATCGGGGCGTTCTTTCTTTGTCGACTTCGAAACCATGAGAAAAAATCCGCAGCACGGGGTAGACCTGACCACCGGCATGGATCGTCATGCGATGCACCTCCGCGCGACGCTCAGAACCTGAAAGCTGAGGCAACCCAGCCACAACGCCCTTTGGCAAATGATCACTCATCGCATCCCCCAACCGCGATTTCGTTAACATAAATGTCCCATAGATGCCTGCAATTGAAATCACTTGTCTTGGAAAAACACCGTTTACACGCGCGCGCACCGAGGATGTGCATTTGAAGACAATGCATCCGTGCTGCGTTGCTGGTATAGACGCCTCAAAAGGAGGTGACGCGCATGGGACAACTCGTAAACGGACGTTGGGAAACATCCGCCCTGATCACATCCGGTAAGGACGGTGCCTTTAACCGCCTACCCTCAAGCTTTCGAAATTGGATCACCGCAGATGGAAGCGCTGGCCCCAGTGGCACGGGTGGCTACAAGGCGGAAAGCGGGCGCTACCACCTTTATGTCAGCCATGCTTGTCCGTGGGCAAACCGCACGCTGATCTTCCGACATCTCAAGGACCTGACTGGCCACATCGATATCTCGATCTCGCACCCGGACATGTTAGGCGATGGTTGGACATTCGCTGATGATTTCCCTGGTGCCACAGGCGACACGCTGTTCGGCGATAGCTTCATGCGGGATATCTACGTCCGGTCCGATCCATCGGCGACCACACGCGTCACGGTGCCGATACTTTGGGACAAGGAAACCGGAACCATCGTATCGAATGAAAGTTCGGAAATCATCCGGATGTTCAACACCGCCTTTGATACCGTTACCGGAAATCAGCTAGATTTCTATCCAGAACCGTTGCGCGCGGATATCGATGAGATCAACGCACGCATCTACGACGCAGTTAACAACGGTGTCTACAAATCGGGTTTCGCAAGGACACAAAGTGCCTATGACAAATCCGTCGGCGCCTTGTTTGAGACAATGGACTGGCTCGACGACCTGCTGGCCGAAAACAGATACTTGATGGGCCACACACAAACCGAGGCGGATTGGCGATTGTTCACGACGTTGGCCCGTTTTGACCTCGTCTATGTCACGCATTTCAAATGCAATCGTCGGCGGCTTATCGATTATCCCAACCTTTGGGCCTATGCCCGAGAGCTTTACCAGATGCCGGGCATTGCCGGGATGGTGAATTTCGATCACATCGCGCGGCACTATTACTACAGCCACGACTCAATCAATCCGCATCGCATCGTACCGATCGGTCCAATCATTGATTGGCAGGAGCCGCACGGCCGCGAGGCGTTGCACGCGGCCTGATCAGAAGCTAGGCCAAGCGCATGTTCAGCTTGGCGCTCGCCTTGATCCTTGACGCGATATTCGGAGAGCCGCGTTGGCTCTGGTCACGCCTGCCGCATCCGACCGTCATGATAGGCCACGTTATCGGTTGGGGGGATATCACGTTTAACCGAGGAAGAGGGCGCAAGCTGAAGGGCCTGGCTTTTTTGCTGGCATTGTCGGCGATCGCGCTTTTGGTCGGTTGGGGAATTGCGCGCCTGCCCTTCGGTGTGTTCTGGGAAACATTGGTTGCCGCGATCCTTTTGGCACAGCGCAGCCTTAGCCAGCATGTCCTGGCCGTGGCGAACGGTCTTTATCTTAGCCTGCAAGAGGGCCGAGCCGCGGTTGCGATGATCGTTGGTCGCGACACCAAGCACATGACCACAACGTCGATCTCGCGCGCCGCAATTGAGAGTGCGGGTGAGAACTTTTCAGACGGGGTGATTGCGCCAGCCTTTTGGTTTGCGGTCCTCGGCCTGCCTGGGATGATCTTTTACAAAGCTATCAATACCGCTGACAGCATGATCGGCCACCGCACGCCCCGTTATGCGGAATTTGGATGGGCCTCGGCCCGGCTTGATGATCTCGTGAATTGGGCACCGGCACGTTTGAGCGCCCTGTTGATTGCGCTAAGCCAAGCTGACTTTGGCGCTTGGCGTCGCGCAAAAGAGGAAGGTCCACGGCATCGATCGCCGAATGCAGGTTGGCCGGAGGCGGCGCTGGCGCATGCGCTAAACGTCGCTGTCTCCGGTCCGCGGGACTATGCCGGCCACACCGAAAACCATCCCTTGGTCAACGGAACCGGGCGGCTTGAGGCTGGCCCTGGCGACATCGAAACCGCAATGGATGTGCTATGGGGGAGCTGGGCTTGCTTTCTCACCATTGTCACGATCATTGGGCTTGGTACTCTGATCCTCGACTAAAGACCGGAGAGCACGATGACCAAATCCATTCTTGCGGCTGCGTGTTTCTTCGCTGCCGGAGCAGCACAGGCCCAGCCATGCGGCGGAGACTTCAACACTTTTGTTGAAGGTTTGCGGCAAGAAGCGATCGCGAATGGGCACGACGCCAACAGCGCCACCACGTTTTTCGCCTCCGTTCGGCAAGACCCGGCAACTCTGCAAGCCGATCGCGCACAGGGCATATTTTCGGTGCCCTTCGTTGAATTTTCGCGCCGGCTGATCAGCCAGAACCGGATCGACAATGGCCGCCTCAATGCGGAACGATACGCGGCGGTGTTTGACCAAATCGAAGCGCGGTTCGGCGTCAGTCGAGGCGTACTTTTGGCGTTCTGGGCGCTGGAGACCGATTTCGGAAGCTTCCAGGGCGATTTCAACACGCTCAACAGCTTGGTCACTTTGGCCCATGATTGCCGGCGCCCAGAACTTTTTCGACCGCAAGTCTTCGCCGCCCTTTCGCTCTATGAACGCGGCAATTTCGATCCAGCGACAACGACGGGGGCGTGGGCTGGTGAAATCGGCATGGTGCAGATGCTGCCCGAAGATATCTTGGAACGCGGCATAGATGGCGACGGCGATGGCCGGGTTAGCCTTAAGACATCAGCGCCCGACGCGCTTTGGTCGGGGGCCAATATGCTGTCTTCGCTTGGCTGGCGGGCAGGCGAACCTTGGTTGATCGAGATTGACGTGCCCAACGGTTTTAATTGGGGGCAAACCGGCCTCGATACCACGCGGCGCGTCTCGGAATGGCAAGCCATGGGTGTGGCCGGTCGCAGCGGGGCATTGCCGGGCCCAAACCTCCAGGCGTCGGTTCTGCTACCACAGGGCCGCGGCGGGCCGGTCTTTCTCGCCTATCCCAATTATCGTATCTTTTTCGAATGGAATCAGAGCTTTGTCTATGTGACCACAGCCGCCTATTTCGCCACGCGTCTTGAGGGCGCGCCCGTGTTTGACGCCGGCACACCGGAAACCGGGCTGAATCGCGATCAAATGCGCCTGCTGCAACAGAGGCTCAGCGACCGAGGTTACGACGTGGGCGGCATTGACGGAATTTTGGGGCGCATGACCCGTGCTGCTGTGCAGGCAGAACAAGAACGGCTTGGGCTGCCCGCGGATGCCTGGCCGACGCCGGCCTTGCTCAACGCGCTTTAAAACGGACTGAGCGATGGGGGCAGCGCCGGTGGAACATCCAACATCGCCGCCTGCCCGTTACCCGTGGCGCCCCCCAAAGACAGGGTCGCGGCGACCATGGCGAATACGATAAGCTCTTTCACGTGTTACCTCCGTCCATCCCCCGGAAGGACCGATACAGTTTGATCGTTAACAGCGCGTCGACCGCGCTAGACTTCAATATCGACACTTTGTTCGCGGGTGATCGACGCGTTCGCAATCGGCTTTCTATGCAGAACGAAGGAGCCCCCAAAGCCCGGATATTCGGGAAAATGCCACAAACCCGCGATTCGCGTGAAGCCCGCATTTATAAGACCCTCATAATTAGGGTCGCCGCCTGGCTGGCTGAAGCCTTCATATGTCTTGGTAAATTGCACCCATGCTTCGACGCGTTCGCCGGCCAGCCGCGCCGAAAGCTCAGACCCCAAATCGGGGCGGAACGTGTTGGGCTCTCGACTGGTTCCGGTCAAAGCTCCGCCGTCGTCCACAAATTCGATCTCAACCGGGACGGGATCGTTTGGTGCGGTATAGCGATACAGCCCAACCCAGTGGCCTGTCAGATCGCGATACTCGGCCATTTAGGCAACCATTTGCTCGGCCTTGCTAAGGTCAACGCTCACCAATTGGCTGACGCCTTGTTCGGCCATTGTGACACCAAATAGCCGATCCATACGCGCCATTGTGATGGCGTGGTGAGTGATAATCAAAAAGCGCGTGTCGGTTCGTCGGCACATTTCGTCCAATAGATCGCAAAATCGCCCGACATTGGCATCGTCCAGAGGCGCATCAACCTCATCCAATACGCAAATCGGCGCAGGATTGGCCAGAAACACGGCAAAGATGAGCGCCAGCGCCGTCAGTGTTTGTTCACCGCCCGAAAGCAACGACAAGGTTGAGAGTTTTTTGCCCGGCGGCTGACAGAGAATTTCCAAGCCGGCCTCCAACGGATCGTCCGACTCGACCAACACCAGTTTTGCTTCTCCGCCACCAAACAAATGGGTGAACAGAACGCTGAAACTACGGTTTACATCGTCGAATGCCGTCATGAGACGCGCGCGACCTTCGCGGTTCAGCGCCGCGATCCCAGAGCGCAGCTTTGCGATTGCGGCTTCGAGGTCGGCCTTTTCTGCCAGCAGCGCATCATGCTCTTCTTGGATTGCACGCGCGTCTTCCTCAGCACGCAAATTAACCGCCCCCAATGCATCGCGTTGCCGGCGCAATCGCGTGGCGTCTGCCTCGACGCGCCCCGCTGCCGGCAGGTTTTCTGGATCGTCAATGTCCAAAGTCGCAAGCAAATCCGCCGCGGTACATCCAAGGTCCTCTTGGATGCGTTCATGCGCGGCGTTGACCGTTTCGGCGGCCGCGTCCCTGCGGGCCTCGGCGGCAGCGCGCGCTTCTCGTGCGGCGGAGGCGTGACGTTCGGCACCGCGCTCGGCCTCTGTCGCGGCGCGCAGAGCGGCTTCGGCAACAACCAACGCTTCGGCTGACGCGGTTTTGCGCGCCTGGCAATCGGCGTGAGACTGGGTGAGCGCGGCCCGTTTTGCGGCCAATTCGTTCGGTTGGGCCTGTGCTGCCTTCAGCTCCCGTTCCGCGTCTGATTTCCGCCGCACCAATTCACCGATCCGCGTGGCAGCATTCTCTGCCCGGTGGGACCAATCGGCTTGTTCCTTTTCAATGGCGCGTCGCCGAACGGCACGCGCTTCACCCGCACGCTTGATATCATCGGCCGCCGAGCGGCTGGAAATCATCGCGTCTCGGGCTTTTTCCGTTGCGGCGCGTGCGACGGCCAATGCTGATTTTGTCGCTTCAAGATCCCCAAGCGCGCTCAGCGCCGCCTCAGCATCGGTTAGCTCGGACGCCGCAGCATCCGCTTCGGCCCGATGGCGCGCAGATGCCTGTCGCAGCGTTTCCAGCCGCCCAGCGATGATTGTCCGGTCGGCCTCTAGTCGGCTGGCATCGCGGCTGGCATCGGCAAGCCGCTTGTCTGCCTCGCGCCGCGCAGCACGAGCTTGCCGGTCCGCGTCCGACAGCTCTGCCAAACGCCCGCTTAGATGCGCATGGGCATCCTTTGCGCGGCTGGCCGCGACTTTTGCACGGTCCAATTCCGCTGAAAGCGCATCCAGTTGGTTGACCTGTTGCAACCGCAGCGCTGCGGTCGAGGATGCGTCCTGCGCCGTTTGCGTGAACCCGTCCCAGCGCCACAAATCGCCATCCCGGGTGACCAAGCGTTGGCCCGGCAGCAGATCATCCTGCAAACGCAGGCCTTCTGCGGCCGTGACAACGCCAACCTGACCCAATCGCCGCGACAGCGCCGCGGGGCCGTCAGCGTATTGCGCCAAGCTTGGCACGCCCGGCGGGAGCTTTTGTGGGGCGGCGTAGTCGTCCAGTACACGCCAACCGCTGGCACCCACACGCGGCTGAAGCGGCGCCTTGAGATCATCGGCAAGCGCCGCGCCAACCGCCGCTTCAAAGCCCGGCGCAACCTTGACAGCATCCAGCACTTGGTCGCCGCTGGCCCGGTCCCGTTCCAGCACCTTATTCAACGCGCGTATCTCGGCCTCTAATGTGCCCAACTGGCCTTCGGCTTCTGACAAGGTGGCCCGCGCCTCGCCTTCCTGCGCCTGAATGCGTGCCCGCGCCGCTTCGGCATCACCCAAGGTTTCTTCGGCGCGCTCCGTCAAATTGGTGGCGGCGGCCAACGCCGCTTCGGCGCGCGTGTGATCCGTGGTGATCTCTTGCAGCCTCGCGGCGGCCTCATCAGCAGCTTCGGTAGCTTTTGAGGCTTCCTTTTCACCGCGCTCCGTTGCGCCTTTCGCTTCAGCGACGCGACGTTCGGCGGCCTGATGTCGGGCGGCCAATTTCGCGGCAGCCTCGGTTTGTTCGGACTGCGCAGCTTCAAGCTCCGTCAATGCCCGGCTTGCCTCGGCGGCGGCGGCATCCGCTGCGGCGAGGCGTTCTTCATGCCCTTCGCTTTGGGCAATCAGCGCGGCCGCCTCATCGGCCAATTTCGCAATTGTCGAACCGGCATCGCCGGACAGGCTTTCTTCCCGCGTGATGTCTTTGGTCAACCCGGTCACCTGCGCATCAAGCGCATCGATAGATTCTATGGCGCGCGCCTCTTCATCGTCCAACGCCGAAAGCTCGACCCCGACCCGCTGCAAGAGCGCGCCTGCAATGGCATCTTCTTCCCGCAAGGGCGGCAGGGCTTCATCGGCTTTGCGGCTTTCGGCCACCGCGCCCAGCACGACCCGTTCAGCCTGCGCGGCGTGCGTGGATGCCTCACTCAAGGCCGTCTCGGCGGCGCCGTTTGCGGCATCTGCCTCGCGCCACCGCAGATATAAAAGTAATCCCTCCGCTTGGCGCAGTTCGGCGCCAATCTCGCGGTATCGTCGCGCCTGGCGAGCCTGCCTGGCCAAAGCCGCAAGTTGAGCTGCCAATTGCTCCAAGACATCATCGACCCGCGTTAGGTTCGTCTCTGCCCCAGACAGCTTTAGTTCCGCCTCGTGGCGGCGCTGATAGAGGCCAGAAATACCGGCCGCCTCTTCTAGAATGCGCCGCCGATTTTTGGGCTTGGCGTTGATGAGTTCCGAAATTTGGCCCTGACGAACCAGCGCAGGCGAATGCGCGCCGGTCGAGGCATCGGCGAACATCATCTGCACGTCGCGCGCCCGCACATCTTTGCCATTTGCCTTATAGGCCGATCCTGCATCACGCGTTATTCGGCGCATGATCTCGATATGATCATCGGCATTAAAGGCAGCAGGGGCCAGACGATCGCGGTTATCGACAAATAGCGCGACCTCCGCAAAATTGCGTGCACCGCGCGTTGCAGCGCCCGCGAAGATAACATCCTCCATGCCGGCACCGCGTACGGCCGTGGGGCGATTTTCGCCCATCACCCACCGCAACGCCTCCAGCAAGTTCGACTTGCCGCAGCCATTCGGCCCAACAACACCTGTCAGCCCCTCCGCGATCACGAGATCGGTGGAATCGACGAAGCTTTTGAAGCCATTCAGCCTGAGTTTATTGAAACGCAAAAGGGGCGACCGTTGATTCTAACGCGGCTTGCAGGATGGGCAGGGCTATGACCTAAGTCAACGCAAATACCCCTGTATCTGGGCGGCAGATCCATGTTGTCCACAATATATGGATATGAAAGGAGTTGCCATGATCGCGCATATCGCTGTGATTTTATCGTTTCAACTCATCGGCGTGGTGCTGAGCCGATTGTTCCTACCGATCCTTCCCGGCCCTGTCATGGGGATGGTCTTGTGTCTGATCGCATTTGGTTTTTTCCCGAAACTGGCCCGGGCGACCAGGCCAACGGCACAGGTGATCCTATCGCATCTGTCGTTGCTTTTTGTACCGGCAGGCGTCGGCGTGGTCAGTCATTGGTCGGTTTTAACCGCTGACGGGCCGGCACTTTTGGTTGCCGTGGCGATCTCCACCATCATTGCGATGTTAACCGGCGCCTTGGTCTTCGTGGGCGTGGCGCGACTGACGGGATCACCGCATTGAGTGGCGAGGTCTGGCAACTCTGGTCGTATCTCGGCGAGGAGCCGCTGCTGTGGCTCACATTGACCTTGATCGCCTATCTCGCTGGCGATGCGGTCAGCCGATGGACCGGTCGCGCGCCGCTGGCCAACCCCGTTTTGCTAGCCGTCCTGATCCTGGCTGGGATCCTGTGGATGAGCGAAACCCCGTACGAAACCTACTTCGAAGGCGCACAGTTCGTGCACTTTCTCCTGGGGCCGGCCACGGTGGCTCTGGCCGCGCCGCTTTATGCCAACCTGGCGCTTGTGCGCCGCGCTGTATTGCCGCTTCTGGCGGCCTTGCTAGTGGGCTCTGTTACCGCAATAGCAAGCGTCGTGGCGATCGGCCGGGCATTTGGTCTCGCCCCGGAAACTCTGTTGTCGTTGGCGCCAAAATCGGCCACCGCACCAATCGCAATGGGGGTAAGCGAAGCAATCGGTGGCGCCCCTTCGCTCACGGCGGTCTTGGTCATTTTGACGGGCATATTCGGCGCCCTGATCGTCACGCCCATGTTTGATCGCCTCGGATTTGCCGATTTCCGTGCACGCGGCTTTGCCTTGGGCGTCGCCGCCCATGGGATCGGCACCGCGCGCGCATTCCAGGTCAATGAGACCGCCGGCAGCTTTGCGGGGCTTGGGATGGGGCTAAATGCCATTCTGACTGCGATCCTGGCGCCATTGGCCGTGGCATTCCTGTAACGGCGGGCTGTTGCGTTTGAACGCATGATTATTGAGATTCAGGCCCGCCAATGCTATTTATCGGGTAGCCCAAGTGTCGGGGCGCAGGCGGCACGCAACATTGGAGGACCCGTCCTGACTGGACACGCATCCGCAGCCTCGCCAATGGCTGCAACAGTGGCGCATCACGCGCCCCAAGCAAGCGAAGTCTCGAGCGATGAGATGCTCGACCTCATCCTTGCATCCCTCACCGATGACAAAGCCGAAGACATTGTCGCCATTGATTTGGCCGGGCGATCGTCGTTTGCCGACCACATGGTGATTGCCTCTGGCCGGTCAACGCGGCAGGTCGCGTCAATTTCCGAAAAGCTTGTCGAACGGTTGAAACAAATGACGGGCACGCGGGCCAAAGTCGAAGGCAAGGATGCCGGCGACTGGGTGCTGATCGATGCCGGTGACATCATCGTGCATGTGTTTCGCCCAGAAGTCCGCGAATTCTACCAGCTTGAAAAAATGTGGATGCCGGCCGAGGCCGCGACCACATCCCAGTAGATGCAGATCACAATCTGTGCTGTAGGTCGGCTTCGGCGCGGGCCCGAGCGCGATTTGGTCGACGACTACCTAACACGCTTCGAGAGATCGGGGCGCGGCATCGGTTTGGGGCCAGTTGAGGTGATCGAGGTTGACGCCAAGGGCGGCGGACAGGAAACGGAGGCGCGACTTTTGACGCGCGCATTGCCAGGCGGTGCCCCGTGCCTCGCACTTGATGAGCGTGGGCGCGGCGTGACCTCGCCTGACTTCGCTGATCAGATCGCGGCGTATCGTGATGCGGGGCATCGCGGCCTGGCCTTCGTGATCGGCGGGGCGGATGGCCTGGCACCGGAGGTCTTGCAGCGCGCGGATGGTGCGATCTCGTTCGGCGCGATGGTGTGGCCGCACCTTCTTGCGCGGATCATGCTGACCGAACAGCTCTATCGCGCCGCGCAAATTCTAACCGGCACGCCGTATCACAGGGCTTGAGACACCGGACGCGCAAGCATAGACGAGGCCAAGACCTCAGGGAGAAGCAGATGAAACCGGTTGTTCTATGCATTTTGGATGGGTGGGGCATCTCGGAACATGAAACTGGCAACGCACCGCGTTTGGCACGCACGCCGGTGATGGACAAACTAATGGCCACCTGCCCGAACGCGACATTACTGACGCACGGTCCCCATGCTGGCCTGCCAGAGGGCCAAATGGGGAATTCGGAAGTTGGCCACACCAATATCGGGGCCGGCCGTGTGGTCAAAATGGACCTTGTTCAGATCAATGATGCCATTAGCGACGGCAGCTTTGCCCAACGCCCGGCACTGGCGGAATTTATCGCCACGCTCACGGCCAGTGGCGGTCAGGCGCATGTTATGGGTTTGGTCTCCGATGGCGGTGTGCATGGCCAATTTGAACATCTGACCGAAGCGATCGATATCCTCTGTCAGGCGGGCATTCGCGTGGCCATACACGCGATTTGTGACGGTCGCGACGTGGCGCCAAAGTCGGCCGGAATGTTTTTGGAGAGGTTGGAGACGGCGCTGCCAGAAACTGCAAAAATCGTATCGCTGATCGGCCGTTATTACGCGATGGACCGCGATAATCGCTGGGAACGTGTGTCGCAGGCGTACAACGTAATGGTGCATGGGCAGGCATCGCATCAGGCCGCAAGTGCCGCCTCAGCGTTGCAGGCCGCCTACGGACGCGGTGAAACGGATGAATTCGTTCTTCCGACGCGCATCGGCGATTTCGCGGGCATGGCGTCGATGGACGGCATATTCATGCTGAATTACCGCGCTGATCGCGCCCGGGAAATCTTGGCAGCAATCGCAGATCCGACCTTCGACGCCTTCGATATCCCCGGCCGACCGCACTTGGCGGCCCGGTTGGGCATGGTGAATTACTCGACCGCGCATGACGACTACATGAGCGCTGTTTTCCCAAAGCAGAAAATTGCGAACACGCTCGGGTCTTGGGTTGCACAGCATGGCCTGCGTCAGTTTCGGTTGGCCGAAACCGAGAAATATCCACATGTCACATTTTTCCTCAATGGCGGCGTGGAGCCTCCGGAAACCGGCGAAGACCGCTACATGCCAAAATCGCCGAACGTTGCGACCTATGACCTTCAACCCGAAATGAGCGCGCCGGAGGTAACCGAACGATTGGTGGGCGCGATCGGGGCGGATTACGATCTGATTATTGTGAATTACGCCAATCCCGATATGGTCGGGCATACTGGCGATCTTGATGCCGCGATCAAGGCCTGTGAAGCCGTCGATCAGGGCTTGGGTGCGGCACTTGCGGCGTTGGACCAGGTGGGCGGCACGATGATCGTGACGGCAGATCATGGCAATTGCGACGTGATGATTAACCGTGAAACAGGTGGCCCGCACACCGCCCATACTCTCAATCCGGTCCCCGTCATCCTGGCAGGCGGCCCGGCCGGGGCGACGATGCGAGATGGGCGATTGTCCGATCTTGCCCCAACGATTTTGCAGTTGATGGGCCTGACGCAGCCACCAGAGATGACCGGCGAGAGTTTGCTGTCATGATCCGCGCGTTTTGTCTGCTGGCTGTCCTTGTCGCATCCACGGCATCAGCGCAGACGGACCCGACAATTACCGCAGCCCGCGCGAGCGCGATGTTGGAGGCCGCGGCAGAGTCCATGACGGCCGCCGACGGTGCACGCGACCGGGTTGCAGCCTTGACCGAAACCATTCGCGCTTATGAAGAAGGCCTTATCGCGGTCAGAGAAGCGTTGCGCCGGCTCGGTACCCGCGAAATGGCACTCCGCGCAGCCTTGAATGCCGAACGCGACCGCCTCGCCACGCTGATTGGTGCGGCGCAAGCCATCGAGCGGCAGCCAGCGCCAATTTTGCTTCTGCACCCGACCGGCCCGATTGGCGCCGCGCGCTCCTCCATGATCATCTCGGACGTCGCACCGGCTCTCAGCGCGGAAATCGCCGAGATACGCGCGCAATTGATTGAATTGCAAACGATCCGCACGGTTCAGCTTCAAGCCCGGGCGGACTTGTCCACGGCTCTGGACGGCGCGCAAACCGCCCGTGCAGCGCTAAGCCAGGCGATCGCGGATCGCACTGATCTTCCGCCTCGGGTCGACGGCGACCCTGTCGCGCTACGCGCCCTTCTTGATGCGGCGACCTCGCTTGATGCCTTGGCATCCGCACTTGCCGACGCGCCTCCAGGGCCTCTGCCAGAAGCAGCGCGCATTGATGCCGCACGCGGCACGCTCCCGATGCCGGTCTTTGGCGAAGTCTTGCGGTCTTTTGGCATAACCGACGCGGCCGGCATCGTCCGCCCGGGCGTCATCATCGCGACCCGTCCGCGTGCGTTGGTCACCGCACCTTGGCCCGGCACAATTCGATTTGCCGGCACATTGCCGGATTTCGGTCAGGTCATCCTTTTAGAACCTGACGCGACGCATTTGATCATTTTGGCCGGTATGGGCGACCTCTTTGTGACCAGCGACGAATTTGTGATGGGCGGCGCGCCATTGGCGCTCATGGACAGTACAGCACAACCCAGCGAAGAATTGATTGTCGCAAATGTTGAAGATGCTGGTCTAACATTGTCCCAAACGCTCTATATAGAGGTAAGAGTTCGCGGAGAGCCGGTCGATCCCGCCGATTGGTTCCGATTGACGCCAGACGAGGAATGAGAAGATGAGAAAATTTGTTTTTGCCGCTATCGGCGGCACCGCTGCTGGCGTGCTCCTTACGACGCAAGTCGCCGGACCGCTGATTGCGCAAGAAAATGCCCGCAATGCATCGGTTTACGAACAACTCGATCTGTTCGGTGACGTGTTCGACCGTATCCGGGGAAATTACGTTGAAGAGGTCGACGAAGCGGACCTTATCCAAGCGGCAATCAACGGAATGCTGACGTCGCTCGACCCCCATTCGAGCTATTTGCCGCCCCGCGACTTCGATTCCATGCAAGTGCAAACGCGCGGCGAATTTGGCGGCCTGGGCATTGAGGTCACACAAGAAGAAGGGTTCGTCCGGGTCATCACACCGATGGACGGCACACCCGCAATGGAAGCAGGCGTTGAAGCGGGCGATTTCATTACCGCGGTCGATGGCGAGGCGTTGCTTGGTCTGACGCTGGAGGAGTCGGTCGACCTTATGCGCGGCCCGATCGGTTCGGAAATCGTCATCACAGTGGTGCGTGAAGATGTTGAAGAGCCATTCGACATCACGATCGTGCGCGACCGCATTCGTTTGACCGCAGTGAGCCACCGCCTTGAAGGCAATACAGCCATCTTGCGGGTATCCACGTTTAACGACCAAACCTATCCAAACCTGCGCGACGGCCTCGCGGAGATGATCGAAGAGGTCGGTGGCATCGACAGCCTCGATGGCGTTGTGCTTGATCTGCGGAACAATCCGGGTGGGCTCTTGTCGGCCGCGATCCGGGTCAGTGATAGCTTTCTTGAACAGGGCGAAATCGTGTCGACCCGCGGCCGTCGTCCCGAGGATAGCGAACGTTATAATGCTACAGCCGGTGACCTGATCGAGGGCGCGCCGGTCGTGGTGCTAATCAATGGAGGTTCCGCCTCAGCATCGGAAATTGTCGCCGGCGCGCTGCAAGATCATCGCCGTGCCGTGGTTGTCGGTACAAATACGTTCGGAAAAGGGTCTGTGCAGTCGATCATGCCGGTGCAAGGCGACGCAGCGATCCGTCTGACAACCTCGCTTTACTACACCCCATCGGGCCGTTCGATCCAAGCCTTGGGCGTGGCGCCAGACATCTTGGTCGAACAACGCGACCCGATCGAATTGGCCGAGGATGAAGACCGCCCGGCCCGGACCGAGGCCAGCTTGCGCGGCTCCATCGAAAACGCTCAACTCACGGAGGAACAGATCGAAGTCCTCGAAGAAGAACAAGCCCGCGCCGAAGCATTGTCCGATCTGCGGAACGAAGATTACCAGCTGGCTTATGCCATTGATATCCTCACCGGCCTCAATGCCCTGACGCCGCGCGCCACTGCGGGCAATTGACCGCAACGGACGTCTCCTCGCTCCCTTACCGGCCTTGCGTCGGCGTGGTCCTGATCAAGGATCGGGACCGCATTTTCGCCGGTCAAAGGTCGGATATGAATGCGCCCGCGTGGCAAATGCCGCAAGGCGGTATCGATAAGGATGAAAGCGTGCGCGCGGCGGCCTTGCGCGAGCTTAGCGAAGAGACCGGCATTGCGTCTGAGCATGTTACAGTGCTGGGCGAGACGGAGGACTGGCTTTTTTACGACCTACCTTCGGAGGTCCTGCCCTATCGCGGCAAATACCGTGGCCAAACCCAGAAATGGGTTCTGATGCGGATGGAGGCCGGAGATGACGTGATCGATCTTGCCCATTACGATGTCGAATTCTCCGATTGGCGGTGGATGGCGGGCGCGGAGCTTTTGGATGTAATCGTGCCATTCAAGCGACCGATCTACGCCGCTGTGCTCGCTGAATTCGACCTGCTTTAGGGGCTGGTCTAAACCCGCGTGGAACGGCGCGCGCGGTTGCGAAAAACACGCCTGCAAATGCCGCACTGGCACGCGTTAGGTTGATTGCCGCCATGCGCGCGCCGGCAAGGGCAAATCGAACCGCCACATCTTTAACCACGTATCCGCGCGATGACAGAAGAGCGGCGAGACGCCGTGCTGAATGTCCGCCCCGCAGGACGATGCAGGGATTTGCGCCGTCGCGTTGTATGGCTGCCGTTTTCTTGGACTTCGCCGTTCAACGCCGCATCAATCGACATCGATGCCCAATCGATACGGGCATCCGCGTCTTCCAATACATCAGTTGGTGCTTTTGAAAAATTCAGCATCCGGATAAAGGCGGGACTGGCATCGCAGAGCGATCCTTAACATCTGCAAGAAAAGTGGCGGCACCTTCGGGATCTCTGGCGCTAATCGCTTGATGCAGCAGGGTCATTGGTGGCCCCGATATGGCTTTGCGGTAGGGTTGAATGATGTTGGCCAATGTCTGCAGACGCCGCTTGACCTCTATCGACACACGTGACTCCAAATGAGAACAAAAAGTGAATATACTTGATGTCCCATGGGATTCGCTGAGCTCTCCATCACGTCTAATTTCACCTTCCTGACCGGAGGCTCTCACCCGGAGGAATACGTTCGGCGGGCGGCGTTGCTGGGTCTTGATGCCATTGCCGTCGCCGACATCAACTCGGTGGCGGGCATTGTGCGGGCTTGGGCGGAAGCCAAGGAAATCGCCCGCCAGATCAAAGAACGCCAAGTGCTGCCATTGATCGGCCCGCCCAAGCCGGATCATCTACCCGACCCGCCACGCGCGCAGATCTTTCATACGCCAAAGGTGTTGCCAGCCGCCTGCCTGCAATTGGCCGAGGGGCTTACGCTGACCGCATTGCCGAGGAACCGCCAAGGTTGGGGCAATTTATGCCGTATGCTGTCTGCCGGTCGGCTTCGGGCTGAGAAAGGTCAATGCGATCTCCACCTCGCCGATCTTCTGGACTTTGGCGACCACATCGAACTTCTGCTGCATGGGCCCAACCAGGCCGAAACCTCTCTGCGCGGCGCGGGCGGATGGGGGCAACACGTCAAACGGATCACGCGCCGCTTCCCCTGCCATTTAATGTTGTGCCCACATTATGACGGTCAAGACCAACCACGCTTTGCCCGGTTGGCGCGTTTGGCCGATGCGTTGGATGTGCCCATCATCGCCTCGGCACGGCCCCTGATGCACCATGGCGGGCGGCGTCGGCTCACCGATGTGTTGACCTGTATTCGCGAAGGTTGCCGCGTAGAAGATCTGGGAATTCAAGCGCAGGCCAATGCCGAACAACGGCTTCGATCAGAGGCGGAAATGGCGCGGATTTTCGCAGATTATCCTGATGCCATTACGGCAACAATAAAGGTAGCCAATCGGCTTTGTTTCGAAATTGACAGTCTGCGCTACGAATATCCCTCCGAAATCGCCGATGGCGAAACCGCCGCCAATCGGCTCGCTCGGCTGGCGCAAACCGGGCTAGGCCGCCGCTACCCTCAGGGCATACCCGAACGCGCGCAAAAGATGCTCGATCATGAGCTGACATTGATAAATAAGCTGGGCTATGAGCCGTATTTTTTAACCGTTCACGACGTTGTCGCCTTTGCCAAGTCGCGCAATATCCTATGCCAAGGTCGCGGCTCGGCGGCCAATTCCATCACCTGCTATGCGCTTGGCGTCACCTCGGTCAGCCCCGAGATCGGCACGATGGTTTTTGAACGCTTTGTGTCAGAGGCTCGCAATGAACCGCCCGATATCGATGTCGATTTCGAACATGAGCGGCGCGAAGAAGTAATCCAGCACATCTATGAACGCTATGGTCGCCATCGGGCGGGCATTTGCGCCACCGTAATTCATTACCGCGGCAAACGCGCTGTGCGCGAAGTTGGCCGTGCGATGGGATTGTCAGAGGATGTGCTGTCGGCGCTGAGTTCTCAGATCTGGGGCTCCTGGTCGAAAACCGGCCCCGAAATTGATCGCTTCCACGAAATCGGCCTTGATCCAACTTCACCGCGCCTGCGCCAGACCATGCAGCTTATCGAAGAGATCATCGGCTTTCCTCGCCACCTTTCCCAGCATGTCGGCGGTTTTGTGATGACCGAAGGTCGGTTGGATGAATTGGTACCTATCGAAAACGCCACGATGGAAGACCGCACCGTCATCTGCTGGGATAAGGACGATATCGACGCGCTTGGTATTTTGAAGGTCGATGTCCTGGCACTCGGCATGCTGACCTGCATCCGCAAGGCGTTTGATCTTCTGCAAACCCATCACCAGATCGACTACACGCTGGCAACCCTCCCGCATGAGGACCCGGCAGTTTACGATATGCTTTGCAAAGCCGACAGCCTCGGTGTCTTCCAGGTCGAAAGCCGAGCGCAAATGAATTTCCTGCCCCGCATGCGGCCGCGCTGTTTCTATGACCTGGTGATCCAGGTCGCCATCATCCGCCCCGGTCCCATCCAGGGCGATATGGTCCACCCCTTCATCCGCCGACGCAATGGCGAAGAAGAGATCAGCTTTCCCTCCGATGATTTGGGCCGCGTGCTGGGCAAAACCCTCGGCGTGCCTTTGTTCCAAGAACAGGCCATGCAAATCGCGATTGTGGGTGCCAATTTCACGCCCAATGAGGCCGACCGGCTGCGCCGTAGCCTTGCCACCTTTAAAAAGCACGGCAATGTCTCGGAATTCCGCACACGGTTCCTGCATGGGATGCGTGCAAACGGCTATGACGAAGACTTTGCCGAACGCTGTTTCAGCCAGATCGAAGGCTTTGGCAGCTATGGCTTTCCGGAAAGCCATGCAGCGAGCTTTGCGCTGCTTGTCTATGCCTCAAGCTGGCTGAAATGCCACCACCCGGGCATCTTTGCCTGTGCGCTCCTAAATGCCCAACCGATGGGGTTTTACGCGCCAGCGCAGATTGTCCGGGATGCGCGCGAACATGGGGTAGAAGTGCGCCCAGTTTGTATCAACCGTTCGGTTTGGGACAACACGATGGAACGGACCGAAACGGGTCAGTTCGCGTTGCGATTGGGGTTTCGCCAAATCAAATCCATGCGCGAAGAAGATGCGGGCTGGATCGTGGCAGCGCGCGGGAATGGTTACCGCGCGGTCGAAGACGTCTGGCGCCGCGCAGGCGTTGGGGCATCGACCTTAACCACTTTAGCCGAAGCTGATGCGTTTGCGGTTTTGGACCTATCTCGCCGCGATGCGCTTTGGGCGGCGCGGGCCGTGGTGCCTGGCGATCCGCTGCCGCTATTTTCGGGCGATATCGATGGTGAGGCCATCGCCGAACCTACGGTCGTGTTGCCGGAGATGACCGAAGGCGAAGAAATTGTCGAAGACTATGTTGCGATGCGCCTCACGCTTCGGCGTCATCCCGTGGCGCTCATCCGTCACAAGCTGACACCAGGATTTACGCAAAGCCCAGACCCCCGGCGCGCCTAAAACCGCAATCTCCGGCGATTCTGCACCACGGTCTTCATAACGCGCACCAATTCTCGGCTAATGCCAGGCTCGCTGAGCGCATGGCCTGCCGCCTTGACCATTTGCAGCCGCGCCGCGGGCCATGCCTCAGACAGACGATAGGCCGATACCGGCGGGCAAATCATATCGTACCGGCCTTGAACGATCGTCGCCGGGACATCCGCAATCCGCCCAATCTCCTGCAAGATCTGACCGTCGGCGTCCAAAAACGCTTTGTTGGAAAAATAGTGGTTTTCCAACCGGGCAAAGGCACGCGCATAATCCGGCGGGCTGTCCCCTGACACGCCGTCACTGTCAACCGACGCCAAGGCGTTTTCCCACGCTACCCAGGCGCGCGCGAACCGTGTTTGTTCGGCGACGTCATCCGAAAACAAGCGCTGGTGATAGGCCGCAATCAAATCGTCGCGCTCATCCGACGGCACAAGCGCGACAAAGCGCGACCATTGCTCCGGCCAGAACTGTCCAGCCCCGCCGCCATAGAACCAATCAAGTTCCCGCTGCTCGGCCAGGAAAACGCCGCGCAGTGCAAGATAGGCCACCCGATCACCATGCGCCTGCGCATAGATCAGCGACAAGGTCGCACCCCAAGACCCGCCAAACACGGCCCATCGATCAATGTCGAGCGTCTCTCGAATGCGTTCGATATCGGCCACCAGATGCCATGTTGTGTTCGCCGCAACCTCAGCATGCGGCCGCGACCGCCCACAGCCACGCTGATCAAACAGCACAATCCGCCACAGCGCGGGGTCGAAATAGCGCCGCATCGCCGGTGAGCACCCGCCCCCCGGACCGCCGTGCAAGACAACCACCGGCGCGCCCTCGGGATTGCCGCATTGTTCCACATAAAGCCGATGGCCATCGCCCACATCCAGCATCCGCTGATCGAACGGGTCGATCGGCGGATAAAGATGTGCAGCTGCGCGCTTTTGCGCCGGGAACTTATCCATAGACCTTCTATATAGAGTGTTGGCGCGAGGCTCCATGCCCCGAACGCCGAACAAAGTTGGAGGCGAAAGGAATGGCCGATGACAAGCGCCGTCAGCACCATCGACCCCGGAGAGATCGCAAAATTCGAGGCCATGGCCGCGCAATGGTGGGACCCGAACGGGATATTCAAGCCACTGCATATGCTGAACCCGACCCGGCTCGACTACATCACAAGCCAAATTGCTGCGGAATTTGCCCGTGATCTGAAGCATTCGGCACCGTTTGAGGGTTTGCGCATTCTCGATATCGGATGTGGCGGAGGCCTTTTGTGCGAACCGATGGCGCGCCTGGGCGCGACGGTGGTCGGTGCCGATGCCGCTGCGCGCAACATCCCCGTGGCCCAAATTCATGCACAGCAATCCGGATTGACGATCGATTACCGTCACAGCACGGCCGAAGATCTTGCCGCGGCGGGCGAACAATTTGATGTGGTTCTTAACATGGAAGTTGTGGAGCATGTCGCCGATCCTCAGGCCTATCTCAGCGCCTGCGAACAATTGCTAAAGCCCGGCGGGTTGATGACGTGTTCGACCATCAACCGAAATGCCAAAAGCTATGCGATGGCCATTGTCGGGGCGGAATACGTGATGCGCTGGCTGCCAAAAGGCACGCATGAATGGCGGAAATTCATCACACCGCCCGAGCTTTACAAAATGCTGGAAACCGCGGGGCTGAAACCGGTCGATGGAAAGGGATTTGTGTTCAATCCCATCAGCTGGAGCTGGGGTATGTCCGCACGTGACCTCAGCGTGAACTACGTGACCACAAGCCTAAAGCCCGCCTAATCGCTGCCCAATGTTCGAAACTCTGTCTCTAGGCGCTGTCGCATATCGCGCATCACTTGGACCGCACCCCGGACCCGGTCCGATCCGATCTCAGCAACGGCATCTGCGAGCACCGGGGCGACTGCGCTGATCGCAGCATCTCGCGCGGCGCGTCCGGCCGGGCTGATGGCGACAAATTTCTGCCGCGCATCGTTCCAATCGGGTCGAATATGGATGTGTCCCGCGCGCTCCAGACGCGCCAGCGTATTGGTCATCGCGCCGCGCGTGACATAGAACATGCGCGCTAACTGTGCAGGGGTCCGTTCGTCGCGCGCACGAGACAGGTGATTGAGCACCGATAGGTGGCTCAATTCCATACCCTTTGGCAATGCTCTCGCGATCCGGCTGCGTAGCATCTGGTCTGCGGCCAGCATCTCGCTGAAAAAGGCAATCGGCAGTGGATCGTCGGGCTTGTTCATACCGGACATTATCTGCCTTACGCCGCAGCGCGGCAAGAGCGTTTGGTCTAACCTGCCAAAAGCCCGTCTAGCTTGCCGTCACGGTCAAGGCTGGAAAGGTCGTCGTAGCCGCCGACATGGGTTTGGCCGACAAAGATTTGCGGCACGGTGTGGCGGCCATTGGCCCGATCCATCATTTCTTGCCGCTTTCCAGGGCTGCTGAGCACATCATATTCGGCAAAGCTGACGCCCTTTTCATTCAAAAGGCGCTTGGCTGCATGGCAATAGCCGCAAAGTGGTGACGTATAAATTTCCACAGTTTGCATCGACCGCATTCCTCGTTGGTGTCGAGGTTGAATTTAGGCATCTTTTGCGACCCGCGCCAGAACGATCACGCAGACGTGGCGGGCGCCGGCGCCCAAAGCGGCCGCAGTGGCGGCGGCAAGCGTCGCACCAGAGGTCATGACATCGTCAACAAGGAGGATGGTGCGGTCAGCGAATTCCGCACGGCGTTTCGGATTTGGCGCGATGGCACCGTCCATGAGGGCAAACCGTTCATCGCCCGATTTGCCGTCCAAGGATGGCGTTGACCGGGTTCGGATGAGGCCATCGACCATCGGGACCGCTCCGGACGACCGGGCCAGAGCCTGCACTAAAAGCGCCGATTGGTTGTATCTTCGGCGCCAGAGCCGAAACGGGTGAAGCGGCACCGGGACAAGCGCCGTGTCCGGTTTTATCAAATCCCCAGCCGCCCGCGCCAACCAGGGACCGGCCGCGCGCGCGATATCGGCCCGGTCTCCGTGTTTGAGCCCCAACACCATCTGTCGCGCCAGGCCGCGGTATTCCCACACGGCGCGTCCATGTTTCCAAGGTCGTTCCACACGTCTGCACTCATCGCAGATCAGGTCGTCGGATGCGTCGGCCTGTCCCGGTAGCGCCGCGCCACACAGATCGCATGCAGCGCCCAGAATGAAGGGTGTTTCGGACCAACATGAAGGGCAAAGCGCAAATTCCTGATCGACCAGCGCGCCACATGCCAGGCATTCCGGCGGATAGATGGTGCGCAGCGCGATTTGCAATCTCATCCCATCCCCCTAGGTTCAGTCGCGGTTGCAGTCAGGATGCGCATGCCCCAAGCCAAAGCCTCTTTCGTCGATCCCCGCGCCTTGGCGCAACATCGCAAACGTGCGCGCCCGAACGACGCCCGGTTTTTGATCGATGTCGCACGTTTCGAACTCCAAGAAAGACTGGAGGACGTTAACAGAACGTTTACCAACCCAGCCTTAATCGCGCCTTTCCCAGCGTTGTGGGATGGTTTTTTGCCGCGCGCCCGACATGTCGCGCCGCGCGACGTACTGAGCTTGGAGCCTGGTGCACATGATGTCGTCGTGCATGCAATGGCGCTGCATTGGGCCGACGATCCGGTTGGACAGATCGTGCAATGCCGACACGCCCTGCAACCCGATGGGCTGTTTCTTGGCGTGTGCCTCGGCGGCGAAACGCTGCACGAATTGCGTGCCAGTTTGGGACAAGCCGAGGCGGAAACGACGGGCGGGATGAGCCCCCGGGTCGCGCCCATGGCCGAGATCCGCGATTTAGGCCAAGTTTTGCAACGGGCCGGGCTAACCCTGCCTGTGGCCGATACCGTCCGGCAAGTTGCAAGTTACAGCGATATTCCATCCCTCGCGCGTGATCTTCGGGCCATGGGGGAAACCAACGCCCTGGCCGCCCGATTGAACCAGCCCTCAAGCCGGGCACTTTTCACCCGCGCCGCGCAGCTTTACGCGCAACATTTTCCCAGTGGGTCCGGGCGGATCGCGGCAACCTTTGACCTCATGTTTCTGGCCGGTTGGCGCCAGCATGACAGCCAACAACAACCCATGCGTCCAGGTAGCGCAGGAACGCGGCTTGCCGACGCCCTAAATACCGCAGAGTTCGATGAAACTGGCGCCCCGGTCCTTGACCGGACGCGAAATAAGAAGTGACGCTTGGCATGAATATGATGCAACACAGCCCCAAAAGTTCGCTCGCACATGCGCCAGCCGATCACCCGAAGGTGAAATTTGGCAAGATCGGTATTCTTTTGGCCAATCTTGGAACCCCAGACGGCTATGATTATTGGCCTATGCGACGGTATTTGTCGGAATTCCTGTCTGACCGCCGCGTCATCGACTACAGCCCATGGATCTGGCAACCGCTGTTGCAACTGATCATATTGTCAAAGCGGCCGTTTTCGTCAGGTGCTGCGTATAAGTCGATCTGGAACGAAGACGCCGGCGAAAGCCCGTTGATGACGATCACCAAGGCGCAGACGGCAAAGATGGCCGCTTTGATGCAGGACCGCTATGGTGATCGCGTCGTGGTGGATTTTTGCATGCGCTACGGCAATCCATCAACGAAATCCAAGGTCGATGAACTTACCGCGCAGGGTTGCACCAAGATCCTGTTTTTCCCGCTATATCCGCAATATGCGGGGGCGACATCGGCAACGGCGTGCGATCAGTTTTTCCGTTCGCTCACGGATATCAAGTGGCAGCCAATTGCGCGCGTCGTCGAGCCTTATTACGAAGACCCCGGATATATCGACGCGCTCGCGCAATCCATCGAGCGGGCCTATGGGACGCTTGAGACACGACCGGACGTTTTGGTTTGTTCCTACCACGGCGTGCCGAAACGGTACTTGATGGAGGGCGACCCCTATCATTGCCAATGCCAAAAAACCACGCGGTTGCTAAAAGAACGGCTTGGCTGGCCGGACGCCGATATCGTGACGACCTTCCAATCGCGATTCGGACCAGAGGAATGGCTGAAACCTTATACGGTGGAGGAAGTCGCGAGACTTGCCGAAGGGGGAAAAAAGCGCATCGCGGTCTGCGCTCCGGCTTTCTCAGCCGATTGCATTGAGACGCTGGAAGAGATCAACGAAGAAATCCGTGAGAGCTTTGAAGAGGCGGGGGGCGAAGACTTCACCTATATCCCGTGCCTTAATGACGACGATCCGCATATGCGGGCGCTGGCGCAAGTCGCCGACGCAAATCTAGCTGGATGGATTTAGGTAGACATAGTGGACGCATCCGCACCGGTCACAACAAGTGAACCTATACCGGCGACCCAGTGAAGAATTTTTCTCCGACGCGCACCACGACCTTCCCGTCGGCCAAGGCCCGGACAAAAATCCCCTGCACGGAAACACATGTTCCAACAGTGATGGTCTTTAGCACAGTCTCATCCCCCTCAAGCTGTGTCAGACAACGATAGCCTAAACTGATCTGATTTCAGCAACAAAATGTAGCCAAATCCCTAAATTTCTGCCTAATTAATTGTCAATCCAAATACTCTGCACTGCGGCAGAGCCTATAGCCAGTCACGTAAAATCGGGATCAGAGGCAGGTCTGCGGCCGGCATGGGGTAGTCGCGGAGCTTTGTAGGAAAGGCCCAGCTGAGATTTTGACCCTCACGCGGCGCAACAATCCCCTCCCATTTTCGGCAGACAAAAAGGGGCATAAGGAGATGAAAGTCTTCGTAGTTGTGACTGGCAAATGTTAGAGGCGCCAAACAACTCTGCCATGTGCTGATGCCCAATTCTTCCCGCAACTCGCGAATCAGCGCGTTTTCCGGGGTTTCATCGGGCTCAACCTTCCCACCCGGAAACTCCCAAAGCCCTGCCATCGATTTCCCCTCCGGCCTCTGCGCGAGAAGAACGCGGCCATCGGGGTCCACAAGCGCGACCGCCACGACAAGCACAAGCGTCACGATCGGTAATCCGCGTTTATCGAAATATATCCGTGGGTCATGTCGCACGTCCACACCGTGGCGGCGCCTTTCCCAAGACCAAGATCAACGGTAAGCACGAGCTCATCGCCGCGCATATAGGCCGCTCCATCGGCCTCGTCATAGCTTTTCGCGCGCCAGCCGTTTTCAGCAACCAGGATGTCCCCAAACCGGATCGACAGGGTATCGCGATCAGCCTCTGCTCCAGATTTTCCAACCGCCATCACCACGCGACCCCAATTCGGATCCTCACCCGCAATGGCGGTTTTGACCAAGGGGGAATTTGCAATCGACCGGGCGACCTTGTCCGCATCGGTATCGTTGCGCGCGTTGATCACGCGGATCTCCACGAGTTTTGTCGCCCCTTCTCCGTCACGCACAATCTGCAACGCGAGGTCCTGCGCGACCGCCTCCAACATGACTGAAAACGCGCGTCCTGCCTTGCTGCGTGCGTCAGCAATGGGCGCGTTCCCGGCGCGTGCCGTCGCGGCCAACATTACCGTATCCGATGTGGAAGTATCACCATCCACGGTAATTGCATTAAAGCTACGCGCCATCGCCGCGCCCAATAACTGTTGCGCGACGGGCGGCGTCAAAGCCGCGTCCGTGAACAGAAAGCTCAGCATAGTGGCCATATCCGGCGCGATCATGCCGGACCCTTTCGCGATACCCACAAGTCGGACCGGTTTTCCACCAATCTTGCCCTGCACAGCTGCACCTTTGGCAAAGGTATCGGTCGTCATGATCGCCCTAGCAGCCGCCTTGGCGCCGTTTTCGTCCAGCCCGGCGGACATGGCTGCGATGACTTCAGTGATCTTTTCAGGAGGGAGCGGTTCTCCGATGACGCCGGTGGAGGCGGTAAAGACGCGGCCGGCTTTGATCTTCAGTGCCTTTGCGGCGGCTTTACAGACCTTTTTGACCGTTCCATCGCCGGCCTTTCCCGTGAAGGCATTTGCATTGCCGGAATTGACCACGAAAGCAAGGCCCGCACCGGGGCCGTCCAGCGCGGCAAGTTTCGTTTCGCAGTCTCGGACAGGGGCCGATCGGGTCGAGGATCTTGTGAAAACCCCGGCCACGACGGTGCCGGGGTCACACGCGGCCAGCATTACATCATCGCGTCCAAGCGACTTGATACCGGCGGCCGCGGTCGCGAACCGCACACCGGAAACGGGTGGCAATTCGGGAAAGGTCAAAGGCGCGAGCGGTGACACCGCCGCGCCTTTCTTTTTGGCAGCCTCGACCAAAACGACCCGCGTTACGGCTGCGCGCTTTGACGACTTCTTTTTCGATTTGGTTCCGGCTTCGGGCTTTGCGCGCTTTTTTTTCTTGTCGCCACGCGCCATATCTGCGTCCCGCGTTTATTGCCCTAAAAGATCGACGTTTCGGATCAAGGCCGGATCAATGTCAACCTCGTTGCGGGTGACATCGCCTGCATCCGTCAGCCGGGCAATCGTTGCATCCACGCGGTCTTGGCGCACCGATTCCTCAAGCTCGCCACGGATGGATTCAAGGGTTGGTAGCTCCTCGGTCCGGAATTCGTTGAGAATAATGACGTGCCAGCCAAATTGCGTTTCGACAGGTTCTGAAATCTGGCCAACCTCCAGCGCCATGACTGCCTCTTCGAAAGGGGCCACCATCATGCCTTGGCCGAACCAGCCCAACTGCCCCCCATTCGGTCCCGACGGTCCGGTCGAACGTTCCGCCGCCAATTCAGCAAAATCCGCGCCCTCGCCAAGCAAGTCGATCAATTCCAACGCTTCTTCTTCGGTTTCCACCAGAATATGCGAGGCGTTGAATTCCATTCCCGGCTCAACTTCACCGAAAATGTCGTCATAGGCGGCTTGCATTTCGTCCTCGGTGACGGGTGCCAACGCGATTTCGTTGACAAGCGAGGCGGCCAGGAATGTCCGACGTTCGTTTTCAAGCCCAACTTCGCGAAGCGGTGTCATCTCGGCGGAGGCTTCGCTGGCCAACAATTCCTGTTGGATCAATTGATCAAGCATGCCTTCAAACAAAATTTCGTCCGGCAATTGCTGATATTCCGGCGGCAACATCGCGGTCATCGCAATCAGATTTGCCAAGGTAATTTCGGTGCCGTTCACGGTGGCAAGAACCGTTGCCGAACTGGCATGACCGTCGGCAAAAACCGGTAAAGTGGACATGGCAAAAATCGCCGCGCTGGCGAGCAGACGTTTCATAGTCGGGAAATCCTTGTCTTGTTGTGGCGACGAACGTGAAATCCCGCCGCGTTGACACATTTCCGGCGGCCCCTTATGTCGCGTAACGGTTTCGCATCAGGGGCAGACCGTGCTTATCGCCGTTCTAGACTGCCGCGATGGGCCAAACAACCCGGGTGCCGCACACGAAAGCATGATCGGGTCCGCACATTCGGGCCTGCCAAAAAGGTTACTAGACAGCTTATGATGGGTCTCCGAACTTTCGCCAAAAAGGTCTTTGGGACGGCAAATGACCGTCGTGTCCGCGCCGTCCGGCCGGTCATCGAAAAGATCAATGCACTGGAACCTGAGTTTTCGGCGTTAACCGATACAGAAATCGTTGCAAAAACCGCAGAGCTTCGGAACCGGGTCCAAAACGGCGAAGCGCTGGACGATATACTTCCAGAGGCGTTCGCCAATTGCCGAGAGGCTGCGAAGCGCGCACTTGGTTTGCGGGCATTTGACGTGCAGTTGGTGGGCGGGCTTTTCCTCCATCAAGGCAACATCGCCGAGATGAAAACCGGTGAAGGCAAGACACTCGTGGCGACCTTTCCAGCCTACTTGAACGCGCTCGGCGGCAAGGGCGTGCATATCGTGACCGTGAACGACTATCTTGCCCGTCGCGATGCGGAATGGATGGGCAACGTTTATACCGCGCTTGGTCTATCGACAGGCGTGGTTTATCCGCGCCAGCCCGATGACGAAAAGCGCCTCGCCTATCAGGCCGATATTACCTACGCCACGAATAACGAGCTTGGATTTGACTATCTGCGCGACAATATGCGCGCCTCGCTGAAGGAAATGATGCAGCGCGGGCATAACTTTGCCATCGTCGACGAGGTCGACTCGATCCTGATCGACGAAGCGCGGACACCGCTAATTATCTCCGGGCCCAGCCAGGACCGGTCCGACCTTTACGTCGCCATCAACAAGGTCATTCCTCATATTCAGGACGAACATTTCACTTTGGACGAAAAGACGCGCCAAGCGACCTTTACCGATGAGGGCAATGATTTTCTAGAAGAACACCTGCACGAGCTGGAATTGCTGCCCGAAGGTCAATCGCTTTACGATCCCGAAAGCACGACCATCGTGCACCATGTCACCAATGCCCTGCGTGCCCATAAGGTGTTTCATAAGGACAAAGAATATATCGTTCGCGGCGGCGAGGTTGTGCTGGTCGACGAATTCACCGGGCGCATGATGCCCGGTCGTCGCTTGTCGGACGGGTTGCACCAAGCCATCGAGGCGAAAGAGGACTGTAAGATCCAGCCCGAAAACGTCACCTTGGCCAGCGTGACATTCCAGAACTATTTCCGGCTCTACGGCAAACTTGCCGGCATGACCGGGACCGCCGCGACCGAGGCAGAGGAGTTCATGTCGATCTATGGCCTGGGCGTGGTCGAGATCCCGACCAACCTGCCAATCGCGAGAGAAGACGTGGACGACCAAGTCTACCGCACCACGCGCGAAAAATACGACGCCATTGTCGGTGAGATCAAAGAGGCGCATGAAAAGGGCCAACCGGTCCTCGTCGGCACCACGTCGATTGAAAAGTCAGAGCTTTTGGGCCAAATGCTGAAAAAGGCCAAGCTGCCACACAACATCCTTAATGCACGCCAGCACGAACAAGAGGCGCAGATCGTCGCCGATGCCGGCAAACCGGGCGCCGTGACGATTGCCACGAACATGGCCGGCCGAGGGACCGACATCAAATTGGGTGGCAATGTCGAGTTTAAGGTAATGGAGGCCATAGCGGCGGAGCCCGAGACCGACCCGGACGCAATCCGCGCGAAGATCGAAGCCGCGCACGACGCGGACGAGCAAAAGGTCAAAGAGGCGGGTGGTTTGTTTGTTCTAGCCACCGAACGCCATGAAAGCCGCCGTATCGACAATCAGCTTCGGGGTCGCTCTGGCCGCCAAGGTGATCCCGGCAGATCGGTGTTCTTTCTCAGCCTCGAAGATGACCTCATGCGCATCTTCGGCTCTGACCGGCTTGATAGCATGTTGCAGCGTTTGGGCATGCAGGAGGGCGAAGCGATTGTCCATCCTTGGGTCAACAAATCGCTTGAGCGCGCCCAGGCAAAGGTCGAGGGACGCAATTTCGACATCCGCAAACAGCTGTTGAAGTTCGACGACGTCATGAACGACCAGCGCAAGGCAATCTTTGAACAGCGCATGGAGATCATGGAGGCCGACGATTCCGCCGAAATCACGCGCGATATGCGGCACCAAGTCATCGAAGACCTAGTCGATGAATATATGCCGCCGAATTCCTATGCGGATCAATGGGACACCGATGGGCTATCGGAGGCCGTACGAAACACGTTGAGTGTGGACGTACCGATCCAGGAATGGGCCGACGAAGATGGCGTCGAAAACGGCGATATTGCAGAACGGCTGGAAAAGGCTGCGGACGAGCATATGGCCTCAAAAGCCGTGCAGTTCGGACCAGAACAGATGCGGTCGATCGAAAAACAGGTGCTGCTCCAGACGATTGACGCAAAATGGCGCGAGCATTTGGTCACGTTGGAGCATCTACGCTCTGTCGTCGGTTTCCGAGGCTACGCGCAGCGCGATCCGCTGAACGAGTATAAAACCGAGGCATTCCAGCTTTTTGAAGGACTTCTCGACGGGCTGAGAAGCAATGTGACGGAGCGCCTTTCGAAGATCCAGCCGCTCACGCCGGAACAACAGGCCGAGCTGATCAAACAGCTCCAGGCACAACAGGTGGCGCAGAATAAGGCGGTTGAAGCCGCCGGAACTGCCGCCTCTGGCGCGGAAGAACGGACGCCGCTGGTCGAAGGTTTTGACGAAAGCGACCCCAAGAGCTGGGGCAATCCGGGTCGGAACGATCCGTGCCCCTGTGGTTCCGGCAAGAAATTCAAGCACTGCCATGGGCGCTTTGCCTGAGTCTCAATTGCATCACCTTGACGGCATTTTACCACCAAGCGCAGCAGCCAAGGCAAATATCGGATAAGGTCCTCGCCATAAGCGGCACGCAAAAAGCCGCGTTGTGAGGACAGGATGAGCAGTTTGACACCGGTCGCCGCAATCGGCGCGCTTGTCGCCTTGGGCCTGGCAGGTTGGCAGGCGGCATCGACACCCCCGAACATCCCCCGCGATGTGCCGATCCCGACCGATCCGGCATGGGCGGTCTCTCTTCCGGGGGTTGCGGCCTTGCCGGCGCGGTTGAATTCCGAAGCGCCAAGACCTCCGTTAATCCTGCCCAACGATACCACGCGGCTCGGGCTTGCCTGCGGCATTGAGATGCGCGCCGAAGCCGTACCGCCGGCCATGGTGGCGCTAGAAATCGTCGATCCCTGCGACCCCCAACAAGAAATAGCCATCTCACATGCGGGCATCCGCGTCACAGCACAAAGCGATGGGATGGGAGCGGTCGCCGTCTCGTTGCCGGTTTTTGCTAACCCAGCCGACATTTTGGTGGAAACGACGGGTGGTTTCAGTCAGCAAATATCTGTCGATGTGCCTGATTTGGTCGACTATCACCGCGTCGCGGTCGCGTGGAGGGGAGGCGCCAATTTAAACCTGGTCGCCGAAGAACCGGGGCAGCGAATGCCGACCGATCTGCAAAATCCGGGCCGGCCGGCGAACGCACAGCTTGGCATTGGTGGGTTTCTGACCGCTTTGGGCACGCCGGGTTCGGATGCGCGGGCTCAGATCTACACCTTTCCCCGAGACCCTGTCGTTCCAAATCAACGGATACGCCTGCACGTCGAGATCACAGCGCAGCCGTGTCATGCGACAACGGCCGCACAAACGGTCGAGCTCCTGGATACCGGCGGAACGCGCGCCACCGATTTTGACATCACGCCGGCAGGTTGCCTTGGCGATAGCCGCGATCTTGTATTGCAAAATCTGCTCCAGGACCTGAGGATCGCGACGCGTTAACCTTTTCGGCCTCATCTCATGCCCCTTCTTTTGCGCGCCGCAGCTTTGGTCTGGCTTGCTGCCCATGCCGGGTTTGCGCAAGATGTCACTCTGACATCTTCGGACGGGGCGATTGAGCTTTCCGGCAGCCTTATCGCCTTTGATGGAGAGTTTTATCGCGTCGATTCGATATACGGGCCCCTTACCGTCAGCGCCGATGGCGTCACCTGCCTCGGCCCAGGTTGCCCTGATCTTGCAGCTTTCGTCGCCGAGGCGCGGTTCGTTGGTGCGCCGGTCATCGCTTCGGAACTGTTGCCGCAACTGATTGAAACCTTCGCGCTTGACCGTGGTTTTGGTGTGCAACGCCGGCTCGAGCCTGACGGCGCGTCGCGCTACACGCTCAGCAGGGCCGATGGCAGCGTCGCTGCTGAATTCCTTGTGCGCGCCGACACCACCGATGAGGCCTTTCTCGCGCTGTTGAACGAGGAGGCCGACATCGCGCTTGCCTTGCGTGAACCGATGCCGCTGGAACAGCGCGCCGCGGAGGCGGCCGGCGCGGATGCGTTGGCGCAGCGGGCACGCGTCATCGGACTTGACGCGCTTGTTCCGATCACCGCGCGGGCAAATCCCTTTAACCAGATCGCGCCCGAAGCGCTCCGCGCACTTTTTTCCGGCGAGATTACAAGTTGGGCCGATATCGGGGGGCCCGAGGCGCCGATATCATTGCACTTGCCCTCCGCCGAGAGCGGCCTGTCCCAGGCCTTCGCTGCAAGCGTCTTGGGCGATACGGCCCTGACGCCGTCGATTACGCATCACAGCGACCTGGCCGATCTTTCCGATGCGGTTGCGCGCGATCCTCTGGCCCTGGGGGTCACAACGCTGTCGGCCGTGGGCAATGCCCGCGCTCTGGCGCTTGCCGGGTCTTGCGGATTTGCAATCGAGGCAACGCCTGAGACGATCAAGTCTGAAGATTACCCGCTGACCGCACCGCTCTTTCTCTACACGCCGGACCGGCGTCTGCCACGGCTGGTACGCGAGTTTCTGGGCTTTTTGGAAACCGCGATTGCCGAACGTATGATCCGGCGGGCGGGCTTTGTCAGCCAGTCGATCACACGCACGTCGCTTGATGGTCAGGGTGGGCGACTGGTGAACGCCATTTTGGCCGCCGGCGATGATGTATCCTTGACCGATCTACAACGGCTTGCCGAGCGCATGGCGGACGCCACACGGCTATCGCCAACGATCCGGTTCTCCGGCGGCTCAAGCAGCTTTGATGCCCAATCACGAAGTGCCATTTCCCGCCTAGCGCGCGCGATTGAACAGGGTGATTTTGATGGGCGAACGCTTGTCTTCGTCGGTTTTTCAGACGGGGCCGGGTCTGCCACCGTAAATCTCAATCTGTCCCGCAGCCGCGCCGATACGGTGCGCCGGTCGGTGATTGAAGCCGCAGGCGCCGCAGATCTCAGCCGCGTCAATTTTCGGAGCACTGGGTTCGGTGAAGCGCTGCCGATTGCTTGCGACGATTCCAATTGGGGGGCAGCGATCAACCGGCGGGTTGAGATTTGGTTGGAATAGGTCGGCGCGGGCAAATGACCGGCCGTAGTCTAGAGCCAATTCCGTCGCCCTGATGTGGGGTTTATAATAGCCCTTCGGCACGAAAGCTCATCTCTTGCGCCTTTCCGACAACCAGATGGTCATGGATGACAATACCAAAGACGTCTGCGGCGTCGCGGATCGCATTTGTCATCTGAATATCGGACTGACTGGGCGTGGGATCGCCGGACGGGTGGTTATGCACAAGGATCAATGCCGATGCGTTCAGCTCCAGCGCGCGCTTGATGACCTCACGCGGATAAACCGGTACATGATCGACGGTGCCACGGGCCTGTTCTTCATCCGCAATCAGCACGTTTTTTCGATCCAAAAAGAGGATGCGAAAATGTTCCAGGTCGCGATGCGCCATAGCGGTCTGGCAATAGTCCAACAGAGCATCCCAGGAAGATAAAACTTTTTTTCCCAATACTTTGGACCGCGCCATGCGGTGGCCGACGGCCTCGATCAGCTTAAGCTGAAAAATGGCAGCCTCGCCGATACCCTTGATCTCCTTCAGCCGCGCAGGCGGGGCGGCCAGGACGTGGTTGAGATCGCCAAAAACCTGTAGCAAGGTTTTTGCAAGCGGTTTGGTTTCGCCGCGTGGTGCGGCGCGAAACAGGACCATTTCCAGCAATTCATAATCGGGCACGGCAGCGGCCCCACCGTCGGTGAACCGTTGCCTTAGCCGCACGCGATGGCCCTTGCGATGGTCTTCTGGATTTGGCGCGTTGACGATCTCAACAGCACCGACCCGGGGTTCAAAACCCGGTAACGGCGCTTCGGCAAATGATCTTTTCCGGCCCATATCCGGACCATGGATTTACTCTGGTTAACGGCTGGTTACTCCGCCGCAGCAATCCATGTCGGATGAAAACGACCTTCGGGAGAGGGCGTGAAAATCTCAGCACCATCGGCCGTTACACCAACGCTATGCTCGAACTGCGCGCTGAGCGATTTATCGCGGGTCACCGCGGTCCAGTCATCGGCAAGAACCTTGGTTTCGGGCCGCCCCAGGTTAACCATAGGTTCAATGGTGAAGAACATGCCCTCTTCCAGAACCGGACCGGTGCCCGGGCGCCCATAGTGCAATACGTTCGGCGGGGCATGAAACACTTGGCCAAGACCATGGCCGCAGAAATCGCGGACGACGCTCATCCGCTGCGCCTCAACGTAGGTTTGAATCGTGTAGCCAATGTCGCCAAAGGTGCGCCCCGGCCGGACGGCCTCGATCCCCCGCATCAGCGCCTCATGCGTCACAGCGATGAGGCGTTCGGCCTTTCTTCCCAACTTGCCAGCCACAAACATCCGACTTGTGTCGCCGTACCATCCGTCGACAATCACTGTGACATCGATGTTCAAGATATCCCCGTCTTTGAGCACCTTCGCGCCCGGGATCCCGTGACATACGACGTGGTTCACACTGATGCAGCTTGCGTGCTGGTAGCCGCGATACCCGATCGTTGCCGAACGTGCCCCGGCCTCCTGAACCATTTTATGGATGCGATCATCGATTGCCGCGGTCGTCACGCCCGGTGAAATCATGCCGCCGATATCGTCAAGAATTCGCGCAGCGACGGCGCCCGCACGGCGCATGCCGGCGAAGTCTTCGGCTTTGTGGATGCGAATGCCGTCTTTGGTAAGACGGCCATGAAAGCCATCCAAGGGCGATCTCCTTTTGATCACGTCATAATTTAGGTTAAGCCGCAGCTTTTTTCTAGTGATGCACGTTCACGTCATCGAAACCGGATATTCGACGGAAAGTGTGACACTAATTTGATCAATATGCGTGCCGTGGCACAGCATCTCAACGCCCGTATTATAGGCCGTCTTGGCGGCCTCGGCATAGCCGGGGTCCAAATCGGCCGCAAAGGACAGGCGCGCGCAATCCGTGCGTTGGACCACATACAGCATCACGGCGCGATGGCCTTCTGCAACCATCTTGGACAGCTCTGACAGATGCTTTGCGCCACGCTTGGTGACGCTGTCGGGAAATTCGGCTAAATTGGCCCGGCGTTTCAGATGCACGTTTTTCACTTCGATATACGCATCCGGAAGACCAGGGCCCGTGGCGAGAAAGTCGACACGACTGCGGGTGCCGTAGGGCACCTCGGCGCGAATATCGCTATAGGCGGCAAGTTTTGGAATTCGGCCGGCACGCAGGGCCTCAGCAACAAGCTTATTTGGGATCGACGTGTCGATACCGGCCATGTGGCCGTCTGGCAATTCGACCAATCGCCAACCAAATTTCAGCTTTTTCTTGGGATCGTCATTGGGCTCGACCCAGATGGAAATGCCCGGCGACGCCAACCCCATCATGGACCCTGGATTGGGGCAATGCGCGACGGCTTCGGTCCCATCCTCAAGCCGGATATCAGCCAAAAACCGTTTGTGGCGTCGCAACAATTTGGCGCGGAGGAGTGGGGTTTGAAACTGCATGGCGGGCGCCTATACCCGCAAAGAGGACTTTTCAAGGATGCGCGACATGGACAGACCCACCGCTGCAATGCTTGTCATCGGCGACGAGATATTGTCGGGCCGAACGCGGGATGCAAACATGCATTTTCTGGCAGGCATTCTGACAGAGGCCGGCATTGCGCTGTCTGAGGTGCGCATCGTCCCGGATGATCATGGGCGCATCGTCGCGGCGCTGACCGCGCTTCGCTCAGCGTTTGATCACGTCTTCACGTCCGGCGGCATTGGGCCGACCCACGACGATATCACCGCTGATGCCGTCGGTGCGGCTTTCGGTGTTGCGGTGGACGTGCGCGAGGACGCGCGCGCGCTGCTTGCCGCGCATTACGCATCGACCGGGCGGGATCTCAACGCGGCGCGATTGCGGATGGCACGCATCCCGGACGGCGCTGCTTTGATCGACAACCCGGTATCAGTGGCGCCTGGGTTTACAATCGGCAATGTTCACGTGATGGCGGGGGTGCCTTCGGTGTTTCAAGCGATGGTCGCCAGCGTCATGCCGTCCTTGCGGGGTGGGCCACCGCTGACATCGCGGAATTTGCGCGTACCGCGCGGCGAAGGCGACATCGCCGCGACGCTTTCTGCGTTGGCGGATGCGCATCCTGCCGTCTCGATCGGATCGTACCCGTACCAACAAGACGGCGCATATGGCGCGAATGTCGTCGTCAGGGGCGGCGATCCGGCAACGGTCGACGCTGTCATGTCAGCGCTCATGCAGGCTTTTCCAGAGGCGGCATGACCACCGATCTGTTTGCCCTCACGCATGCCACATGGCCCGCCGCTTCGGTTGAAAATGTATCCGGCTGGTCCATCCGCGAAGGTTGCGGCGGCGGCAATCGTGTATCCGCTGCAACATGGGATGGCGACGGGCCGCCAGATTTCGACCGCGCCGAAAGCGCGATGACGAAGCTTGGTCAGCCTCCGCTCTTCATGGTGCGACACGACGACACCGCGCTCGACGAAGCCCTGGCCGCCCGGGGCTATGAGATCCGCGATCCCACACTTGGCTTCGCGGTTGCAACGGGGGCCTTGGCGCAGTCTCCGCCACCGGTGACGTCGTTCGCGATCTGGCCACCATTGGCGATCCAGTCAGAGATCTGGTCAGATGGCGGCATCGGTGCCGAACGGCTTGAGATCATGGCGCGGGTGAAGGGGCCGAAAACCACACTCTTTGGCCGCATCTCGGACAAACCTGCCGCCACAGCCTTTGTCGCCATCCATGAAAGCGCTGCCATGTTACACGCGCTCGAAGTCGCGAAATCGTTTCGTCGGCAAGGTTTAGCGCGCATCCTGATGGGGCACGCCGCCGCATGGGCGCAAGATATGGGGGCAGACCGATTGTTTTTGCTGGTGACGCGCGCGAATCTGCCGGCAGTGAAGCTCTATACTTCCCTGGGCTTTGAACCTGTGGGACACTACCACTACAGAACAAGGCGACTTGAGGCTTAGAGTGACCATCCAATTGCGTTATGCGACTGCGCGCATCGTTGCGCCGCTTTGTCTGTTAACGGACACAGCCCGTGCCGACGATGGGCGGGCCGTCGCATGATTGCGCGGCTTCTCCCCATTGCGCTCATTTCGGCTGGACCGGCCTTTGGCGATGGTCTTTTGCATTTGCCAGACACGGCGGAGCTTGCGCAGCAAGATGCGGAGTTCGCCGGATATTACCTGATCCCCACAGGGCCTTGGGCCGATCAAGGAATGCCGGCATTCGAGGCAAACGGGTCCGTCAACCGAGAGGTGTGGCAAATCCGTGATTTTACCGGCGGCACCGGCGTTCTGCTGGCAGTGCTATCGGGTCAGCTTGAAGAGGCCGGTTTTGAGCCGATTTTCACCTGCACCACGCGTGTTTGCGGCGGGTTCGACTTTCGGTTTGCGCTCGATATCGTCCCGGAGCCAGAGATGCATGTGAATTTAGCCGACTTTGGCTATTACGCAGCCCGGCGGGATACGCCCGACGGCCCGGAATATGCGGCGTTGGTGGTCAGCGAAGGTGGCGGTGCTGGATTTGTTCAATCGGTCTTTGTTGCGCCGCAATCATCGACCTTGGCCGAGGTCGTCACGCAATCGAGCCGGTCACCTGATCAATTGGCTGACGATGCAGAACTTGCCGCACCAAGGGCCGACAGCGTGCTCGGCGCGCTGCAATCGGCGGGTCGATCACCGCTGCCTGGCATCCAATTTGCCTACGGATCGGTCGAGCTAACGGATCCGGACCTGCCAGTCTTGGATGAACTGGCTGGCTACTTGACCGAAAACCCTGAAATTCGCCTGACACTTGTCGGTCATACCGATGCCGAAGGCAGTTTGGCGTCCAATATCGATGTCAGCCGGGCCCGCGCCGCGACCGTGCGCAGGGTTTTGATCGATCGCTATGGAATTGCGCCTGACCGTCTCACCGCGGAAGGCGTTGGATTTCTCATGCCATTGGCGCTTAACACCACGCAAGAGGGCCGCGACATGAACCGGCGGGTCGAAGCGGTGGTCATCAACACCCAATAGCAGAAAGGCCCGCCCCATCCCTGGGCGCGCCCTTCCGCTATCAAAAAGTCGGACGAGGGTCGACTTAGTCACTCATTACCAATCGTCAGAGCCCTTATCGCGGAACTGGTCGACCAGAAAGTCGATGAACGCGCGGACCTTGGGCTGCGTGTAGCGGCCGGGCGGGTAAATCGCATAGATCCCCTGCACTTCCATTGGCAGTTCCGGGATCACATCATCAAGCAAGCCTTGGCGCATCGGTTCCGCGTAGAGAAAGCTGGGCAAATAGGCGATCCCCAACCCACCTATCGCGGCATTCAAAAGCGACTGACCATCATTGACCGTCAAGCTACCTGCGGTGCGCACTTGACGCTTCTCGCCCGACGGCGCGGTCACTTTCCAAACATTGCCGGAGGCTTGATTTGAATAATGCAGCAGCTTGTGCTCGTTCAGATCGTCAATTTTCTGCGGCCGCCCGAATTGCTGGAAGTAACTTGGCGCGGCGATCATGCGCTTGTTGGTTTCGCACAGCTTTCGCGCCCGAAGCGAGCTATCTTCCAGTTCGCCAACGCGGATCGCAAGATCAAAGCCTTCGCTGATCAATTCCACATACCGGTTATTGAGCACCATGTTCACGGTGATATCCGGATACGAATGGAGAAAGTCTCCAAGCACGGGCGATAGATGGTTCACACCGAAATCCGTCGCAACCGATACGCGCAGCATTCCCGAAGGGGCCGACTGCATTGCGGTGACAAGCGCGTCGGCCTCACCTGCGTCATTAAGCACCCTGCGGGCGCGATCATAATAGGCCAATCCGATTTCCGTCGGGCTGACGCGCCGTGTCGTGCGGTTCAAAAGCCTGGCCCCCAGCCGGCTTTCGAGCGATGACACATGTTTGGATACCGCAGACTTCGATATCCCCATTTTTTTGGCAGCGTCGGTGAATCCCCCCTGATCCACAACGGTCGCAAAAGCCTCCATTTCCGTTAAACGGTCCATTGGTACACCTGCACACCTTTGTCTCTGGCTGGGAACGGTATCGTTTCCAAATGCGGCGCCATTGCGGAGAGGGGCAGGCCAAACCGGGGATTTACAGCGGATCGTTGGAGGCAGTGAAACAGATTAAGACGCAATTGGGCGCCACTTAGCGACGCGATTGCGCCCTATTTACCGAATGCTAACAGTCAATATCCTATCAATAGGCTGAAAATTATATGAAAATTTGGCCACGCGTGGTGTTGGGGTCGCCTCGGATATGTCGCACTTCTTTACAAAAACTGAATTTTTGGACCGGCGACACGCTGCCGGGCGACGCAACGTAAAGCGGCGGACGACCGCAACCAAACGCATTTTTGACCTTGGCTTGGCAATTCTGCTTGTTCTTCCTGTGGCCACAATCTCGGCGATAATCAGCCTATGCCTCCTAGTTTTTCAGGGACGGCCCGTCTTTTTTGTGTCCGAACGGATGGGCCAAAGCGGCAGACCTTTCCAATTTTTGAAATTTAGAACGATGCATATGGCGGTCGATATTGGCATGGCCACCGGCGGTGACAAGTATTGCCGCGTGACCCCGTTTGGCGGGTGGTTGCGGGCGCGACGGCTCGATGAACTTCCTCAGCTTTGGCATATTCTGCGCGGTGAGATGAGTTTTGTCGGGCCGCGCCCGCCTTTGCGCCGCTACGTGGAACTGCGTCCCGATCTTTACAAAGAAGTGTTGCGCGCGCGGCCCGGACTTACCGGCCTTGCGACGGTGATCTATCGACGCCACGAGGTGCGTCTATTGGCAGGAACATGTCGGGCCGAAGACACCGATGAGATTTATGCCCGCCGCTGCGTGCCGAAAAAAGCGCGGCTCGATGTTATCTATCATCGCAATGCCTGCCTTGGCCTCGACCTTTGCATTCTGGCGCGCACGTTTCGCGCGTGTTTCAGGTCAGACCGGTCCGAGCGCTAACCTTGCCGCGCTGCTGCCTCTGCAAAGACCTGTGCGGAGGTAATCCAATCAACGACATCGCCACCCTCCCCCTCGGCGACAGCCTTTCGCAGCCGGCGCAATAGCTGCGCCACCTCGATCTGCGATAAGGCGCGTTCGGGGATGTGCAGGATCTGCGGATGTGCGGTCGGGGCGCCATCGCCGTGCCATGTCATGTCTTCCCGCAATTTTTCGCCCGGGCGCGCACCGCAATAGCGCAGCGCAATTTGATCAGCGGCAAAGCCCGCAGCCCGGATCATATGCCGCGCCAGGTTCTCGACCCGTACCGGGGCGCCCATATCGAAATAGTATAAGGCGCCGTCATCCGACATCGCCCCGACCTCAAGCAAAAGGTTCACAGCTTCGTCGAGATGCATAAAATACCGTTCCATCTGCGGATCGGTGATGGTCACAGGACCGCCGCGACGGATTTGATCGGAGAAAACCGGCCAAACCGATCCCGATGAGCCCAAGACGTTGCCGAACCGGGCAATTGCAGTCGATAACCTGTCGCTGCGGGCGCCGATATCACGGACCACCTGCTCTGCAATCCATTTGCTAGCGCCCATAACGCCGGCTGGGCGGACCGCCTTGTCTGTCGACACAAAGATCATCCTGTCCACCGCAGCCGCCTCTGCGGCACGCGCCAAAATCTCCGTGCCAATCACATTATTTTCGAGCGTGACAGCGGGATTGGCTTCGGCGACCGGCACGTGTTTATAGGCTGCGGCATGAAAGATGGTGTCGATGCTACAGTCTTGCAGCAACCGCCGTACCAAACGCGTATCGAGGACCGAACCGAGCCGAGACACCAAGGCTGTACCCGCTGTGTCGGCCAAGGGCCGTAGCGCGGTATCAAGCTGGTGCATGGCATATTCGCTTTGGTCCAGCAGCAGCACTTGCCTTGGTCCAAGCGCGAGCAAGCGTTTGACAAGCTGACCCCCGATCGTTCCCCCGGCGCCAGTGACCAGGATCGACCGGCCCGCATAATGCCGTTGCGCTGTGACACTGAGAACCGGTGCCGGACGCTCCAGCGCATCGATGCGAATGTCAGCCTTAGCATCCCAGGTCATCTCGAAACCTCGTCCGGTTGGCGGCGGTGCCAGACTGAAGCCGCAAGCATGAATTTGCCGTTAACCAAAACACTTATTTTGCGTGTCGCACCTTGGCCCGCTTTGACCCATGTTCTATGGCGCGTGCTCGACGATCGTGTTCACGAGGCTAAAGATGACCGCACAAACGCAATCCGCATTGGTGACCGGTGCCGCAGGTTTTATTGGCTATCACCTTGCGGCGGCGCTGCTGCGTCAGGGTTGGCGTGTCATCGGCCTAGACGCAATGACGGATTATTATGACGTCACCTTAAAGCAACGTCGCTGTGCGATGCTATCTCAGAACAAGGACTTTCGCTTTGTCGAGGCGCGGGTCGAAACGCCCGCCATGCTCAACGACCTCTTTGCCGCGGAGACACCGGATGTCGTGGTCCACCTCGCCGCGCAGGCTGGCGTTCGTTATTCGATCGAGAACCCGGAAAGTTATGTTGACGCAAACTTGGTCGGCACGTTCCGTCTTCTGGAAGCCATGCGATCTTATCCGCCGCGGCACAGTTTGCTGGCCTCGACGTCAAGCGTCTACGGCGCGAATGCATCAATGCCCTATTGCGAGGCCGACAAGGCCGACACCCAGATGTCGTTTTACGCGGCCACGAAAAAGGCAAACGAGGCGATGGCGCATTCCTATGCGCATCTTTACGATCTGCCGACGACCATGTTCCGGTTCTTTACGGTCTATGGCCCATGGGGGCGGCCGGATATGGCGCTTTTTAAGTTCACCCGAGCGATCCTGTCGGGCGAGCCCATCGACGTCTATAACCACGGCAATATGAGCCGGGATTTCACCTATATCGACGACCTGATCGAGGGAATTGTTGGTCTGATCGATGCGGTGCCCAACGATGCCTCAGAGATCGAAGGCGATAGCCGTTCAGCCGTTGCGCCTTTTCGCGTGGTCAATATCGGAAATGCGGAACCGGTCAGATTGTTGGATTTCATCCGCGCCGTTGAAGCGGCAACTGGGCGAGAGGCCGAAATGCGCATGCTGCCCATGCAAGCCGGCGACGTGCCGGCAACATGGGCTGACACCGCGCTTTTGGAAACCCTCACAGGGCAACGGCCAGGCACGTCGTTGCAAGATGGGGTCGGGCAATTCGTGTCCTGGTTCCGCAAATACTATAATTGTTAGGGCGTCGCATCTGACCGCCTGCGATGCTAACCAACCCGCGCCCGTCATGGGCCGAAAGTGAAGGACCACCGGTATGCGTATTGCGATGATTGGGACCGGATATGTCGGTCTTGTCTCAGGTGTGTGTTTTTCCGACTTTGGTCATGACGTGGTCTGTGTCGACAAAGACCCACAGAAAATCGAGACGCTCGCGGCGGGCAAGGTTCCGATCTATGAGCCAGGTCTTGATGCGCTGATGATGCGCAACGTGGAAGCTGGCCGGCTGACATTTACCACAGAGCTTGCAGAGGCGGTGAATGGCGCTGACGCGGTTTTCATTGCCGTCGGAACACCGACGCGCCGCGGCGATGGCCATGCCGATCTGACCTATGTCGAGGCGGCCGCCCGCGAAGTGGCCCAATGCCTGACCGGGTATTGCGTCGTGGTGACAAAATCGACAGTGCCAGTCGGGACGAACCGCAAAGTCGAAGGCTGGATGCAGGATGCGGGCGCCACGGCAGCGTTCGATGTCGCATCCAACCCGGAATTTCTGCGCGAAGGTGCTGCAATCGATGATTTCATGCGCCCCGACCGGGTTGTCGTCGGCGTTGAAACGGATCGCGCAGCGCAAGTGATGGCCGATATCTACCGCCCGCTTTTCCTACGCGACTTTCCGATCGTGACCACCGACCTGGAAAGTGCCGAAATGATCAAATACGCCGCAAACGCATTTTTGGCGACGAAGATCACCTTCATCAACGAAATTGCCGCGCTGTGCGAAAAAGTTGGCGCGGACGTAAAGGAGGTTTCCAAGGGCATCGGGCTTGACGGTCGGATCGGCAACAAGTTCCTGCATGCCGGCCCCGGCTATGGCGGGTCGTGCTTTCCGAAAGACACCTCTGCCCTTGCGCGCATCGGGCAAGAACATGCCGCGCCGCAAAACATCGTGGAAACCGTCATTCGGGTAAACGATGGGGTAAAGCACCGGATGATCGAAAAGCTGCGGGTGCTCTGCGACGACAGCTTCAATGGCAAGACCGTGGCGGTGCTTGGGGTCACCTTTAAGCCGAACACGGACGACATGCGCGATGCGCCCGCGCTGACCATCGTGCCCGCACTTGTCGGCGGCGGCGCAACCGTTCGTGTAGTGGACCCGCAGGGCCGACGCGAAGGTGAGGCGCTGCTCCCCGGTGTTGAATGGGTTGAGGACCCCTACGATGCCGCGCGCGAGGCCGACCTTTTGGTTATTCTAACAGAGTGGAACGAATTCCGCGCCTTGGACCTCGTCCGATTGCGCCAAAACATGCGCAAGGCCAGGCTTGCAGACCTCAGAAACATCTATTCCCAGTCAGATGTAACACAAGCTGGGTTCGACGCCTATTCCGCTGTCGGACGGTAACGCCAAGCGGAGGTTTCGTGAAGATTCTAAGATACTAAAAATGCTCCACTTTCTCGCTCCACTTTTTAATCGAATGTTCACATAGATCACGTCTTCTCGCGGTGTTCTGTCGCGATGACCACGTTCCGGCGAGGCCGGTTGAGACAACCGCGTCCAACCGGCAGGTATTGGTCGTGGCCAGACGGAAACGGTCACGAAAACAAACCCTCCGGAACCCCGGGACACCCTGCTTGGAAAGGATACGTTATGAAGAAATTTGCAATCGCCGCTGGCCTTGTCGCCGCTCTCGCCGCGCCAGCTTTGGCTGACGGCCATGCCCGCCAAGTTGCGATCATGGTCTTCAACTCGACCGAGGATAATCCAACCGAACTGACGGCCATGACATCGGAACCGATGTTCGTTGACGTCACGCAGGATTCGACCTTGGCGGAAGTGCTCGATCAAATCAACATGACCTCGGCGATGTCGGACGATCAGATCGGCAACATGTTCCTGACAATCGTCGGCAACACGAACCACGCGCAGGAAATCTTCGACGTTCTAGAAGAAGAGATGAGCGACGGCGAAAGATAAGCGACAGCGAAGAAGCAGTCGAAAAAATTCGTAACACCCGCCCAGCTCTGGGCGGGTCTTCCGTCTAGGCGATGCCGGCGCGCAGGCAATCATGCAAATGTATCAGCCCGAGCGGTCGCATCGCGTCATCGGTCACAAACAACGCCGTAATTTTGCGATTTGACATAAGCGCAAGGGCTTCGGCGGCCAGCTCGCTGGCACCGATCACCAAAGGTGGCCGGCTCGCGACCTCACCGGCGGTCGACGTCGTCAAACGGTCGACGTTTCGGCGCAGGTCCCCATCGGTCACAACCCCGACAAGAAGGCCGTCGCGCGTTACACCTGTGACGCCAAAACTCTTTTCCGTCATGACAATCAGCGCCTCGGGCATGGGCGTGTCTTCCGGCACAAGCGGGAGCTCGTCTTGGCCGTGCATCAATTGACCGACCCTGGCAAGCCGCGCGCCGATCCGCCCGCCAGGATGCAACGCTTGAAATGCGTCGGCATTAAAGCCGCGCAATTCCATCGCCGACATGGCCAAGGCATCGCCCAATGCCATCGTCAGCGTGGTGGATGTGGTGGGCGCGAGACCGTAGATACAGGCCTCCTCAACCGGAGGGATCAAAAGCTCATAGCGCGCCGCTTGCATCAGGGTCGATTCTGCGACCCCTGAGACACCGACCATCGGAATGCTAAACCTCGCCACATGCGCGATAACATCGCGCAATTCGGCGGTTTCACCTGAGTTTGAGACAAGGATTACCAAATCGCCATCCGTGATCATGCCAAGATCGCCGTGGCTTGCCTCGGCGGGATGAACGAATGTTGACGGCGTGCCCGTAGAGGCGAATGTCGAGGAGATTTTCCGCGCAACCAGACCGGATTTCCCGATCCCGGACAGGACCACCCGGCCTTTGGTTGCCAAAATCGCGTCGACCACGGCCGCAAAGTCAGAAGGCATGGCGTCAGCCAGGCCCGAAACCGCAGCGCCTTCGATGCGCAATACGCGTTGCGCAATTTCCAGAGGTGTTTGTTCCGTCGACATGGCAGCGCCCTTATCCCACCTACTGGCGATTGAACAGGGCTTCGGTGTTCGATAGAGCAACCACGTGGAGTGTTGACCATGAACCGGCGTTTCGGCCCGCCGCCCAATGCAGATCGTTACTACGTCCCACGGCCCGGGGCCTACGCGGTGGTCGTCGCGCCCGGCGGGCTGTTGGTTACATTCCAAGAACGTCCCAAACCCGAATTCCAGCTGCCGGGCGGCGGGATTGATCCGGGCGAATCCTCACTGCCAGCCTTGCGGCGCGAAATCCTGGAGGAGACCGGATTTACAATCCAACGGCCCCGGCGCTTGGGCATGTTTCATCGCTTCACCTACATGCCGGAATATGATGTATGGGCGCAAAAGCAATGCCACATTTACCTTGCGATGGTCGGGCGCAAACTGGGCCCTCCGCAAGAACCGGGGCATCTCGCCATCGTCATTCCGTGGGATACCGCGCGCAGCGCTCTGGCCGTTGATGGCGATCGCTATTTCGTGGGCCTAGCCGGAGCCGTTTTGAGGGGTGGGCGCAGCTAGCGCTTCAATCATCACACCAGACACATCATCGCCGAAATCCTCGGTGCCAGCGGCCTCGGTCAGCTTCGACACCAACGCCCCAAGTAACTCGGTTGGAGCCCCGCGATGGTTCATTCGCGCAAAGATGGCCTCCAGCTCAGCCTCCCCAAGCATGTCCCCGTTGGGCAACACGCATTCGGTGAAGCCATCGGTGTGAAGAAACAACTGATCGCCAGGGTTTAGCGTCAGCCGGACGGCCTGGTATTCGGCGTTAAAGACCAGGCCGACGGGCAGGCCAGCTTGCCCGACACGTTCGACCTGACCGTCGGCGCGGCGGATCAGCGGATGCGGGTGGCCCGCTTGGACCAGTTCAATCTCGGCATGCTGTTCATCCACAATGACCAGCGCAAGCGTCAGGTAAAGCTCGGTATCGATGTCAGCCAGCAGGCGATCATTGATGGCTCGTGTTATATCGACACCGTTCCGCGGAATAGGTTGACCTGCCTGATCCCGGGTTATGGCAACGCCACCGATATCGGCCGATTGGGAAAACATTCCGGCCAATCGCGCGGACAGGAGCGCCGACGCGACCCCATGTCCTGATACGTCAATTGAATAAAGGCCCAATCGTCCGGGACCGGCAGCAAAATGACCAACCAAATCGCCGCCGACCTTGCCCGCGGATCGCAAAAGAAATCCGGCGTGGAAACCGCCGAACCGGCATTCCTCGGTCGGCAACAGCGCCTGTTGCAACATCCGCGCCTGACTGAGGTCGCGTTCAACCGCGGCATATACGGCGCTCAGCTCGTCCAACGCATCGGAGGTTGCTTGATTTTGCGCCAACAATTGCGCCTGCATCTCGACAATTCGGATCCCAGCCCGGATACGCGCGCGCAATTCGTGCGGATTGACCGGTTTTGCCAGAAAATCGTCCGCCCCGACCTCGAGAACATGTGCCGGCGCGTTTCGATCCTTCAGCGATGTCAGGATCAAAATATAGACGTAATGCGTCCGGGTGACGGCGCGTACTTGCTTGCAAAACTCCGGACCCGACATTTCGGGCATCATCCAGTCGCAGACGACGACGGTGGGGCGGGCATCGTCGAGGATATTTAGCGCGTCCTGCGCGCTCCCGGTACACACCGCGTCATACCCAGAGCGTTTCAAGATCGACTTCAGCAGCTGGAGTTGTGCGGCACTGTCGTCCACCAGCAGAACGCGAAGGTCCGAAAGGGCCTTTTCGATCCCGGTCGCGGGATCGTCGCCAGCAGTTAACGGCGTGTTGATGGTCACTGGCGCAGCCCTCGATACGATCACGCGACAGAAATCATGGCACAGCTTAACTCCGCATGAATGATCGATTTTGCCGAAAAATTGCGGGCGCGATTGCAGAAAATTAAGGCTTGCATGCGTATTCGACGCGAGCACATAGCAGGGTCGGATAGATGATCGATTGGGACCGCGTCGAAGAGCTCCGTGATGAAATTGGCGACGACGACTTTGTCGAGGTCGGCCGCCTGTTTTTATCCGAGATTGAATCCAAGCTGGCCGAAATGGGCACGGCGTCAGCCTTTAGTTCGGCGGATTTTCACTACTTGCGCGGCTCAGCCGCCAATTTGGGCTTTATCGAATTTGCGCAATGCTGCGCCGCGGCTGAAAGCGAAGCGAAATCCAACGGCCCGGTCAATTTTGCCGAGGTGAAGCAAAGCTTCGCGCGTGCGCGCGCGGAGATTGGCGCCCTCTTCAGCGATTAATTGAGCTCCCGGCCCTCGATGCGGTTGCCGTATAAAGTGGTCAAAAGCGCCAGGTTCATCAGCGTTTGGATCCAGTAGACGGCGGCCAAAAGAAGCGCGAAGACCGGGTTTGATGGCAGCAAGATCAGCACCTGCGTGATCATAGTGAAGATCACGGCAAAGCCTATAATTGGCACCAAAATTTCGCCCGAAACCTCGCTGGTGGCGTCCCAGCTTTCTCGGAAGGTCAATTTGCGATCTATGGCTCGGGCGGGTAAAATCAGCGCCCACCGTACAAAAAGCCAACTCATAAGCATGTTGACCGCAATGCCAAAGAAAAGCCCAACCGCGAAATTTCCCGTGGCAAGCAGCCCACCAAACAGGAGGCTGATCGGGATCAAGGCCGCAAAAAGGGCCAAGCCGATCAGGATCGTACGCCCGAGATAGCCAAGGGTGCGGCCGGCGGAAAACGGCGGCAACCAGGGCGATAACTCCTCGGTCAAAACGTATCGGTGCCACGCCACAGCAACCCAGGAAAACAAAACCGCACCCAAAATTACCAAAACGAAGGCACGCCCGGCAAACCCAGCCATAGCGGCAAATTCCTCCTCCGAAGGAACCGGTTGCGCCGGGTCAGCAAACTGCGATGCGAAAAGGCCCATCACGGCAAACCCGTCTGTGGCCCAGTAAAACGCGATGCCAAATAGAATTGCGGGCACCAGCGATATGCGCAAAGCTTGGCTGAGATTGCCAAAGACCTGATTGACCACGTGGCGAAACAGCCGAATACCGTAATCCAAAGGGACCTCCCGATGCTTGCCCCGCCTCTGAAAACCCGTTAGCCCCGGAGCCTGTCAAGGCGCGTTCGAAGGAGGGGTGATGTCGGCTCCAAAAAAAGTGGTTCTGGCCTATTCCGGCGGGCTGGATACGTCAATTATCCTGAAATGGCTACAGACTGAATACGGCTGTGATGTGGTGACGTTCACGGCCGATTTGGGTCAGGGTGAGGAACTGGAGCCCGCGCGCGCCAAAGCCGAGATGATGGGCGCGTCCAAGATCTATATCGAAGATGTGCGCGAGGAATTTGTCCGCGACTTCGTCTTTCCAATGTTCCGCGCAAATACTCTTTACGAAGGGCATTATTTGCTGGGTACCTCGATTGCGCGTCCCCTGATCACAAAAAGACTGATCGAGATCGCAGCCGAGGAGGGGGCCGATACGGTGTCCCACGGGTCGACCGGCAAGGGGAACGATCAGGTGCGCTATGAACTGGCGGCCTACGCGCTCAATCCCGATATTAAGGTCATCGCACCGTGGCGTGAATGGGACCTAACCAGCCGCACGAAGCTGATCGAATTCGCAGAGCAGCACCAAATCCCAATTGCGAAGGACAAACGGGGCGAGGCTCCGTTTTCCGTCGATGCAAACCTGTTGCACACCTCCTCTGAGGGCAAAGTGCTTGAGGATCCGGCCGAAGAGGCGCCCGATTACGTCTATCAACGCACCGTAGACCCCGAGGACGCCCCGGACACGCCGGAAATGGTGGAGATCACATTCGACCGTGGCGATGCTGTCGCAATCGACGGCGAGGCATTGTCGCCGGCAAGTATCCTGGCGCGGCTAAATGCGCTTGGGGGCCGGCATGGCGTTGGCCGGCTCGATCTTGTGGAAAACCGGTTTGTCGGGATGAAATCCCGCGGCATCTATGAAACGCCCGGCGGGACAATCCTGCTCGAGGCCCATCGAGGGATCGAACAGATCACGCTCGACAGCGGCGCGGGACACCTAAAAGACAGCCTGATGCCGCGCTATGCGGAGCTGATTTACAACGGGTTTTGGTTCTCGCCCGAACGCGAAATGCTGCAAGCGGCGATCGACAAAAGCCAAGAACATGTGTCCGGCACCGTGCGTGTGAAGCTGTTCAAAGGTGCGGCCCGAACCGTCGCGCGCTGGTCGGACAGATCGCTTTATTCCGAGGCGCATGTCACGTTCGAAGAAGATGCCGGGGCGTATGACCAAAAGGATGCGCAAGGTTTCATTCAACTCAATGCGCTGCGGCTTAAGTTGTTGGCGGCACGGGCACGGCGGCTCGGCTAGTGCTGGAATTGCGGCCTCCTACGCGGCATACGCTGCGCCGGTTGTGGAAACTCGACGTTGCCGAGGGCCAGCAGAACTTTGTCGCGCCAAATCTGGTCACGCTCGCCCAAGCACCGTTTGAGGGCGGGGCCTATCCGTTCGGTATCTGGAATGGCGACGAACCGATCGGGTTCCTGGCCATTATCGATATGCGCCAAATCCACGAACTCGAAGACGGTGACGACCCAAACTCCGCATTTTTGTGGCGGTTGATGATTGCCGCACCCTTTCAGGGCCGGGGCTATGGCCGCTTCGCGGTGGGCCTGTGTTTCGACTGGGCAAGGGGGATGTGCCTGCCCCGCATGGTGACGTCTGCGGTCGAAGGAAACGACGTCGCGCTCCGGCTTTATGAAAGCGCGGGGTTCGCCCGGACGGGCCGTGTAATCGATGGCGAGATCGAGCTTTCGCGTCGATTGTGACGCGAGATGCACGGGAAAAGGGCAGCGCCCAGCGGCACTGCCCCTACTCATCACCCACACGCCCGCCCCGGCGGGGTGTTGTCACCACTCGTTACGCAACCGCTGTTCAAAGGGCGCCGGACTTTGCGCGGCGCTATGGCAAGGGCTAAAACGGGGTCGTCTGACGCACCCGACACTCGCAACATCTCTGTCCCTTCGTAGTGCGAAAGGGCTTTAGGAATGGTGAAAGCCCGTCACAAGGATGCAGCCAATCGGGTTCCCTGATCGATGGCGCGCTTCGCATCAAGCTCCGCGGCGACGTCTGCGCCGCCGATCACGTGGACCGGCACGCCCCGCGCGTCCATCGCATCGGCCAGCCGCCGTTCCGGCACTTGACCGGCGCACAGCACAATGGTGTCCGCCGGGACCAAGGTCGGGTCGCTTCGGTCCTCGCCAAAGCTGATATGCAGCCCATCGGCATCAATACGTTCGTAGTTTGCGCCAGAAATCATGGCGACGTGCTTCATCTTGAGGCTGGCCCGGTGGATCCAGCCGGTGGTCTTACCCAGACGCTTGCCCAGTTTTGCGGGCTTGCGTTGAAGCAAGGTGATCTGGCGCGCCGGGGCACCAGGCCGCGGGCCTTCGAGAGACAGGCCGCCGCGGTCGACCGCCGGGTCGCTCACGCCCCATTCGCGCAGCCATAACGCGACATCTTTGGCCGGACTTGCCCCGTCATGCGCCAAAAACTCCGCGACATCAAAGCCGATGCCGCCCGCGCCGACAATCGCAACCCGCTGTCCAACCGGTCGTTTCCCGGACAGCACATCGATATAGCTCAGCACGTTCGGACCATCTTGGCCGGGAATCTCTGGATCGCGTGGTGCTACCCCGGTGGCCAGAATAACCTCGTCAAAGCCCGCCAGATTGTCCGGCTCTGCCACGGTGTCCAGCGCCAGGTCGACACCGCTCTGGCGGAGCTTGGTTCCGAACCAATCAACCAGGCCGTGAAACTCTTCTTTCCCGGGAATTTCCCGCGCCATGTTGAGCTGCCCGCCGATGCGACCATCCCGTTCCATTAGAGTTACAGCATGACCGCGTTCTGCCGCGGCAATCGCGGCGGCCATTCCCGCAGGACCCGCGCCCACCACCGCAACCCGTTTGGGCGCAGATGTGGGCAACAGCTCCAATTCGGTCTCGTGGCAAGCGCGCGGGTTCACGAGACAACTGGTCAGCTTTCCCGAAAACGTGTGATCCAGGCACGCCTGGTTGCACGCAATACAGGGCGCGATCTCCGCCGCCCGATCGCTGGCCGCCTTGGCGACGAAATGCGGATCGGCCAAAAATGGCCGCGCCATCGAAACCATATCGGCGCAACCATCGGCCAAGACATCCTCTGCAACCTCCGGCGTGTTAATCCGATTGGACGTGATCACCGGAATGCCGACGCGCCCCATCAGCTTTTTGGTCACCCAAGCAAAGGCTTTACGCGGCACCGATGTGGCAATGGTCGGGATGCGTGCCTCGTGCCATCCGATGCCGGTGTTGAGAAGCGTAGCGCCAGCAGCCTCCACCGCTTGCGCCAATTCGACAACCTCATCATGCGTCGAACCCTCCGGGATCAAATCAATCATCGAGAGCCGGAAAATGATGATGAAGTCAGGGCCGACGGCCGCCCGTGCGCGGCGGACAACCTCAACCGGCAGCCGCATCCGATTGGCATAATCCCCGCCCCAGCGATCCTCGCGCCTGTTTGTATGGCGGACGAGAAATTGGTTTAGGAAATAACCTTCCGAGCCCATGATTTCGACGCCATCATAACCGGCCTCTTTGGCCCGCTGCGTCGCTGTTGCGATGTCCGCGATCTGTTTCTCAATACCGTCTTCGTCGAGCGCTTTGGGTGGAAACGGAGAAATTGGCGACTTGATGGCCGACGGCGCGACGCAGTCCGGGCTGTACGCATAGCGCCCCGCATGCAGGATTTGCATGGCAATGCGCCCTCCGGCATCATGCACGGCATCCGTCACGATCCGATGATTGGCGATGTCGTCTTTCGTAAAAAGCCCGGCCGCGCCAGGAAACACACCGCCTTCCCGGTTGGGCGCCATGCCGCCGGTGACGATCAATGCGACACCGCCATGGGCGCGTTCTGCGTAAAAGGCGGCGACGCGCGCCCAGTCCTTGGTTTCCTCTAACCCGGTATGCATCGAACCCATGAGGACCCGGTTGGGCAGGATTATATGGCCCAAATCAAGCGGGCGAAGAAGATGTGGGTATGCAGGCATGGCTGTCCTCCTCCACCCTGCATTAGGCGCTAATTGACGTGCACGTCACCCAGAACGCAGCGTCATCAGCGTGGCGCATCCGGTCAATTGCTCGCCGCTTAGTCGATCCCGGTTTCTACGCAATGCCGACGAAAGGCACGCTTCAAAAGTTCTACCTCGTCGCGCAGCAACGCAAGCTCGGACCGAAAATCACCATCCAGGCCCGACCCCATTAAAAAGGTCACGCGGTCAAGGACCGTGCCGTCGCTTGCCGTGCGCAACGCGAGCACTTGGATACCGTCCGAAAGGACGCTTGATGGCACGTCCGCGGTAACATGAAGCCCGTCTTCGGCCGTGCTGACCTCAGCATGCCCAACGACCCTTTCTTGGTGGACCAGTTCTATGACCGGGACATCGGCGCTGTCAGCATCTAGCCGGCCTTCATACCGCCCGCCCTTCAGCGCAATCCGCTTGAGTTCCATACCCCCGCTGCCTCCCGGTCAAATATCTGCACGCGGCGCGCGCGTGATCGTCATATCACGGATCAAAACCCGGTTCATTTGCGGTGCCTCCAGGATCAGGTCGAGCCAGACCTTCTCCATCCGCTTTTCATTGATCTTGGTGTAGGCAAGGTCAAACTCCGCCAAGGCAAAGCCAGATTTCACCGGCATTTCACGGACCAATTGTTCGGTATTTGGGCCAGATTGTAGATTGAGCCGGCTGTAGATCTCCAACGGCTCCTCGCAATCCAGCTCAAGCGTGACGACAAAGAAATGGCTTCGCGTCAGGCCTTCGATCGCTGCATCGGGCAACGTTTGAGCCAGCGACAGAAACCCTCCGCCGAATCGGTAGACCTCTAGGGCCAGGTGATAGCGCGCCACGCCTTTTGCCGCGCGAATTTGGCGATAGCTTAATTCCGGTGCCGGGCAGTCGTGGTAGATCGTGATCTCCGGAGACAATGCCGTTGGCGATGGGATAGCAACCGCGCCGCGTGGCCGGATCGGAGATTTCCAAAGGTCGGGTCTTAGCGACCAATCGCATTGTTCAGGCCCATCGACGGCCAGATCCTTGGCCAGCGCGGAACGGGCTGCCTCCGCTGCGCGGTCGGCATCATCGACGCGGAGCCGTAGGCGTTCGATATCCAACTCCGCTTCGGCAAGCTCCGCATCGCTCATGCGGCTGGCTTGGCTCGGCAACTCGCTGGCGCGGCGCATCGCGCGTAAAAGCCGCCGCTTTTGGAGAAAGGATCCGCCCTCTTTCATCGTCGCCCGCCCGGTTGCTTTTGGGTCTTGCGCACCTATTGCGTCGATGACGCCGCCTGTCGCGGTCCCAGTATTCCCCGAAAGAAGCCAGAATTGAAGAGCCCAGCTTGCGTAGATGGCGCGGTATCGGGTGCTGATGGCAGAACATTGGGATTGGCCGCACGTGTGCCAGCCACAAAACTCTCTAACGTGCTGAGTTGTGCCGCTTCGTCATCGCGCGCGTCATCCATGGCAAGCACCGAAAGCGTTGCAATCCGCGGTCCAAGGTCGAAATAGGCGCGCCAATAGATATCTTCGACGCCTGGCACCACGCCTGGGCTCTCGTCTTGTGCGCGGAGATAGAGAATATCGCCCGCGACAAAGCTCTGCAAAAGAGTGACGGTCTCAGGATCGCCGGTTCGGCTCAAGACTGCGCGGCCGTCCGGTGAACCGAAATAGGCCGGCAGGTCCGCAAGCGCCGCGCTGATCCCACCGGCATCGCCCGGCTCCGAGATCGTTGCTGTCAGCACCGCCTCGACCGGAGGTTGCGCGGCAAATCTGGACCCGGACATGCCGGCACAATTGCCAAAGACTAAAAAGGCTGACAGGCCGTCGTCACGACGCGCCTCTTGGTCGACGCAAAACCCGCGCGGGGCCTCAACCACCAAGGCATCTTGCGTGACCGAAACCCGCGCATTGCCGCCACCCAAACCAAGCCCGACGCAGCTGGCAAGCAGAACGACGGGGCTGAGCCTAAAGATCCATGTAAACATGCGCCTCCTCTTTCGCACCGGGATGCGTGACCGCGCCGAACCGCGCCGAGCCCACAAGCTGGGCGTATTTCCACAAGGCGCCAGAGGCGTAAATGGTTTTCCGCGGACCGGTCCAAGCTTCGCGCCGGGCCGCCAATTCATCATCGGTAAGCGCCACGCTAATCTCGCCTTTCAGCGCATCGATGGTGATTTCGTCCCCATCCTTCAGCAATCCGATCGGGCCTGCATGCGCAGCCTCTGGCCCGACATGGCCGACACAGAACCCCCGCGTCGCACCGGAAAACCGGCCATCGGTTATCAGCGCGACTTTCTTTCCCATGCCCTGGCCCGATAGCGCCGCCGTGGTGGCCAACATCTCGCGCATGCCAGGCCCCCCGGCCGGGCCTTCGTTCCGAATGACCAGAACCTCGCCTTCCTTGTAGTCGCGCGCCTTGACGGCCTCAAAAGCATCCTCTTCGCATTCGAAGACACGGGCGGGTCCGGTAAAGACTTGATCCTCTTGGCTCATGCCTGCGACCTTCACAATCGCGCCATCCGGGGCAAGATTGCCGGTTAAGCCAACCACACCGCCCGTTTGCGTAATCGGGGTCTTAATTGGGTGGATCACCTTGCCGTCCGCGTCGGCTTCGATCTTGTCAAGCTCTTCGCCCATCGACCGCCCGCTGGCGGTGATGCAATCTTCGTGGATTAATTTTGCTTTGCGCAATTCCTTCATCACGACAGGAACGCCGCCCACCTCATAAAGGTCTTTGGCCACGTATTGGCCACCTGGTTTGAGATCGACGAAATAGGGCGTGTCGCGGAAGATATCGCACACATCTTGCAACGTGAACTCGATCCCCGCTTCGTGCGCGATCGCCGGCAAATGGAGGCCAGCATTGGTCGACCCGCCGGTGCAGGCCACGACCCTTGCTGCGTTCTGCAGGCTTTCGAGCGTGACGACATCGCGCGCGCGGATGTTCTTTTCGAGCAAATGCATCACCGCCTCACCCGAGGCTGTGCCGTAAGCGTCGCGGCTTTCATACGGTGCCGGCGCACCGGAGGAATTCATCAGCGCCAGGCCGATTGCCTCGGACACGCACGCCATCGTATTGGCGGTGAACTGGCCGCCGCAGGCACCGGCAGAAGGGCAGGCCACACGTTCGAGCGCGCGCAGCTCCTCGTCTGAGTTTTGCCCTGCCTGATACCGCCCGACCGCCTCAAACACATCCTGCACGGTCACATCCCGCCCTTGGAACCGCCCCGGCATGATAGAGCCACCATAGATGAAGACCGACGGCACGTTCAGCCGCACCATCGCCATCATCATGCCCGGCAGGGATTTGTCGCAACCGGCTAGCCCTACAATCGCGTCATAGCAATGGCCGCGCATCGTCAGTTCGACCGTGTCGGCGATGGCATCGCGCGAGGCAAGCGAGGACCGCATGCCCTCATGCCCCATGGCAATGCCATCGGTCACAGTGATCGTTGTAAATTCGCGCGGCGTGCCATTTGCATGTTTCACGCCCAATTTGACCGATTGCGCCTGGCGGCCGAGGGCGATGTTGCACGGCGCGGCTTCGTTCCAGCAGGTCGCGACACCGACAAAAGGCTGCGCGATCTCTTCCTCATTCAGCCCCATGGCATAAAAATAGGACCGATGCGGCGCACGCGCCGGTCCTTCCGTTACGTGGCGGCTCGGAAGCTTTGATTTATCGGCTTTGCCTTTCAGCATGGCGCACCTCCTTGTTTGACGCGACGGATCAGCGAAAAAAGCAATAGGCCTGCGCTACGTCAGGTACAAGCGCGATTGCCGCCCGGCGCGATTCGGGGCATTGTCCGTAAAAATGTAACGAGCAGACTGAACAGGCAGTTTCGATGCTCTATCCGGTGCATGAGGGCTTTATTGCCCCCGCTCGCGCGCGACCGCAGATTTGGCGCGTGGTGTTGGGCATCGTTTTGGCCACGCTCATCTATGCAATTGTCGCGTTGGCGGTGCTGGCTATTGCGGTCTATTTGCGCCTTCCCAGCGACTTCATGAACGATCTCAACACCTGGTCAACAGATGGTCGGATTGGCCCCAATCCCCTGGAGACCGAATTGCGGGGCTTGCTCGAAGGACGCACACCGACCGACGTTCTTGTGATGCTGTCGACATTTGGCGGCATGTTCCTGGGCGCAATGGCGGCGGCACGCTGGTTGCACGGGCGCAGCTTCGTCTCGCTAACCGGCCCATTGGCCGTTGCGACACGGCATTTCGGCATCGCGGCGCTTGCTACGCTCTTGCTGTCGACCCTCGGATTATTGATACCGCCCTACCTCGATGCAGAGGTCAATTTGCGGCTGTCGGTTTGGCTGACATTTCTGCCGATGGCCTTGGTTATGGTGCTGTTGCAAACCGGTGCGGAGGAACTTCTGTTCCGCGGATACCTACAACAGCAATTGGCGGCCCGTTTCCGGTCGCCGCTGGTTTGGATGCTCTTGCCTTCGATCTTGTTCGGCTTGGGCCATTACAACCCAGCCCAGTTCGGCGATGCGGCCTGGCTTGTCGTTGCTGTAACCACGTTAGTTGGCATCTTTGCCGCGGACCTAACGGCGCGGACGGGTACAATCGGCGCGGCCTGGGGTCTGCACTTTGCCAACAACGTTGTTGCGATCCTGATTATCTCGCTCGAAGGACCGCTTTCGGGGCTCTCGCTTTGGTGGATACCGGAGGTCAGCATCGCCGATCGCAGCTTGGAACTCGCCTTGGTGCGCGACATTGCCGTTCTGTGCGCGATTTGGCTGGTGATACGGCGTATATTGCGGCCATGAGGCACCCTTATGCTGCGCAAGCGGAAATGTCTGACGTCTCCGAAGATGCGGCGAGCGTCCGGACGCTGATCACAGGCTTGGTGTTCATCGAGATCATCTGGTGGCTTGGCAGCGGGATGGTTTATGCGGCGATCTATAGCGGTGTTTTCGGTTTCGGCACGGCAGCTACGTCGATCATTTCGCTTTTGGGTACGGTGGTGATGTGGGTGGCTGTGGCTATGGCCATGCGCTGGTTCCAAGACCGGCATTGGATGGTTCTGGTACGGCCGATCTCCCGCGCCGTTCAGGATTTTGGTGCTGTGCTCAAGTTGTCGGGCGGTTTGATGCTCGGCCTGTCGCTTTGGTCCGTTCTACCCTTCGTCGCCGATGCCGCCTATACGCGACCGCTTTGGCAATGGCTCCTGATCCTGCCCTTTGCGCTGATCGCAACGTTTGTCCAAACCACCGCCGAAGAGATCTATTTCCGCGGCTTTTTGCAAAGCACATTGGCGGCGCGGTTCAAAAGCCCCATCATGTGGGCTGTATTGCCATCGGTCGGCTTCGGCCTCCTTCACGTCTTCAACGCCAACACGGCGCCGGAAATGCTCCAGACGGTCGTCTATACAAGCATTTTCGGCTTCTTTGCCGCCGACCTCACGGCGCGCACCGGAACGCTCGGCGCGGCCATCGCATTTCACTTTGTGCACAATGCCGTCCTGTTTTGCGTCTATGGGTTCGAAGACAGTCCTGAGGCACCCTTGGCGCTTTGGGTATTTGCCCCGTTTGAAGGATATCGCGGCGCGTCCGGCGCGCCGGCAGGTATCCTGGACCCGACCATGATCCTTGATACGCTCTACCTGCTTGCGACGCTGACGCTGATCTGGCTCGCCGCGCGCGTTGCAATCCGCCGCTGATTGCAATTCGGTTTGCCCAGGCTTATGTCCGGGCGCGGCAGAGGAAAGGTGGGCCGGCACATGAACTGGATCACAAATTACGTGCGACCCCGGATCAATTCGATCTTTTCGCGCCGTGAATTGCCGGACAATCTTTGGACCAAATGCGATGCGTGTGGCACGATGTTGTTCCATCGTGAATTGGCTGAAAACCTCAATGTGTGCACCAATTGCGGGCATCACATGGCAATCACCCCGCGCGATCGGTTTCAGTCCTTTTTCGATGGCGGTATCTTCCAAGAAATTGAGGTGCCCACGCCGCCCGCAGACCCGCTGCAATTTCGCGACCAAAAGCGCTATCCGGATCGCATGCGCCAGGCGCAGAAGACCACCGGCGAGGCGGAGGCCATGCTGGTCGCGCAAGGCGAGATCGGCCGCACGCCGATCGTGGCCGCTTGCCAGGATTTTTCCTTCATGGCCGGATCAATGGGCATGTATGTGGGCAATGCGATCATCGCCGCGGCCACCCGCGCCACCGAACTTGGCAGGCCCTTGATCCTGTTTTCCGCAGCCGGCGGCGCGCGCATGCAAGAGGGCATCTTGAGCTTGATGCAAATGCCGCGCACGACCATTGCGATCCAAATGCTGCGCGAAGCAGGCCTACCCTACATCGTCGTTTTGACCCATCCGACAACCGGCGGTGTCACGGCGTCTTACGCGATGCTCGGCGATGTTCAGATTGCCGAACCCGATGCGCTGATCTGTTTCGCCGGGCCTCGGGTGATCGAACAAACGATCGGGGAAAAGCTGCCCGAAGGCTTCCAGCGGGCGGAATATCTGCTTGATCACGGTATGCTGGATCGGGTCACGCATCGCAAAGACTTGCGCGATGAATTGATCAGCATCACACGGATGCTCATGCGCGAAACGCCCCCCATCAAGGGGGAACTTCCTGCGCCGGAACCGACACCGGAGGCCGCCGTTGACCGTGCCGAAGAAACAACCGGCCCGGCCTAGATCGGGAATCCTCCAGGCTTGCGGCCTTAGGAGCGCACAGGTTACCGGCAGATGACAGACAGCTTCGCACCTCCACACTCCGATGCGCTTCTTGAGCGGATGATGCAGCTTCACCCAAAGCTCATCGATCTGACGCTAGATCGGATGTGGCGCATCCTGGATGCGATGGGAAATCCGCAAGACCACGTTCCGCCGGTTGTTCATGTCGCGGGGACCAATGGCAAGGGGTCGACTTTGGCGATGATCCGCGCGGGCTTAGAAGGTGCCGGCGAAAAAGTGCACGTCTATACTTCGCCGCACCTTGTGCGATTTCACGAACGCATTCGGCTGGCAGGAACGTTGATCGAGGAAGAAGAACTCAGCGTGATCCTCGACGATTGTCTCACCGCAAACGGGGCCACGCCGATCACGTATTTTGAGATCACGACGGCCGCCGCCTTTCAGGCTTTCGCCACCCGCCAGGCAAATTGGACATTGCTTGAAACTGGCATGGGTGGGCGGCTCGATTCCACCAACGTCATTTCCAAGCCAGCGCTGACCCTAATCACACCGGTCGATCTCGACCATCAGCGCTTTCTCGGCGAGACCCTCGAAGAGATTGCAGGCGAAAAAGCGGGTATCCTGAAACCTGGTGTGCCTTGCATCGTGGCGCGGCAAAATGACCGCGCGCTCGCAGTGATCGAGGCAAAGGCCGCGCGTCTGCGAGCGCCGCTTTTTGTGCAGGACGCAGACTGGCATGTCATGGAAGAACATGGCCGCTTGGTTTTTCAGGACGAAACGGGGCTTTTGGACTTGCCCTTGCCGGTCTTGGCCGGCCCGCATCAGATCGACAATGCGGGCATGGCCCTCATGGCATTGCGGGCGCTTGGCACGGGCGATCCCGACGCGGCGATGCAGCACGCAAAATGGCCGGCGCGGATGCAGCGCCTGCGGCGGGGCCCGATGCTCGATGCTGCACCGCAGGCAGAGTTCTGGCTTGATGGTGGCCATAACCCCCATGCCGCGGCGGCCCTTGCCGCAACACTGCGCACGTTGCCGAAACGGCCAACGCATATGATCGTGGGGCTGCAAAACACCAAAGATGCCGAAGGCTATCTGCGGCACCTTGCCCCCCTGGCCCAGACGCTGCACACGGTCACAATTCCCGGCCAGCCCGCCACGCTGAGTGCCGAAGAAACGGCAATTGCGGCCCGAAACGCCGGAATTGAGGCCGAGATTGCGCCGGACGTCGCGGCCGCCGTTTCGCGCATTGTCGCCGGGAATGCATCCGCGCGGCTGCTGATCTGCGGCTCGCTTTACTTGGCCGGCGATATCCTCAAAACGCATGGCTGACCACGGCGGCGGACGGCAAAACTACGCGGCTTTTGCACTCCGAAATATTGACCTAGGCGCAGAAGCCCCTAACCATCGTCCCATGCGATTTGTTCTAGCATCTGTCGCGCTTACCCTGGCGCTGACCTCAGCGGCAAAACCGGCTGAAACGGCCCGTTTCGAGTTTTGCTGGATCGGAAATTCCGGCTACACGATGCAAGGCGTCATTGGCTTTCCGGCGGAATTGTTGGGCACCGGGATCATCACCGATGCGCAAGTAACGGAATTTCGGATCGTCGGTCTTTTGAATGACGTCCCCGTTGGCGCATGGTCTTTAGGTGACTTAACACCCACCACCTCGTGGGAATTGTACTTCGACACAACAACGCTTGAATTTCCAACCGGCGGCTATTCCGGGGCGCAAAGCTATCAGCAATGGAATGCCAATGGTGAGGTCAATGATTGCGGCGTCGGCGGCTTTGGGTTCAACGGCGGAAATCTCTATCAAGATGTCTGCATCGATAACACTTGGATCACTGACAGCTCTATAGCGCCCGCAACACCCTTCCCAGCCGCAGGCCCAGGCGAACGGGCGCGGTGTGCCAACGCGCGACCAGTGAGCTAGGCCTTTTCGGTGCCGAACGGCTTTTCCGGCGGCTTGCGGAATTGACGCGGCAAGGTGTCGAACAAGCCAGGCGGCGCATAGGTTTCCATCCACGCCAGCGTTGGGGCCAGAGCGCCCCCGGGGCTCCATCGGAAAAAGCCCAACGCGCCTGGCGCGGCAATGGGTTTTACCGGGCTGGCCTGGCGCAATCTGAGACCGGATTTGCCGCCGAACCAAGGACTGTCACTTTCGGTAACGATCTCTGAGACCTCCACCGAACCCACAATCGCCCGGCGTGGCAGATCGGATGGCAATGGGACGCTGATGCCATCCTGTGTCATGCGCCATAAGGCCCAATCGTATTCCTTTCGCGTCATCCCCGATGCTGCGTGCAGTGCGATGCGGCCGACATCCATTCGGCCCGACCGAATGGCGCCCAAGCTCCGATTTTCGATTTCTTTGCCAGCATGAAGGATCGCCCAGGCCCAAGGCTGGCGGACGGAAAGTGCAAGCGGTGGCAGGTCGTCGGTCATCGGCATGGGATACTGCATGTCATGGCGGATCGCGCGGGCTGCGGAGCTATACCAAATCTATACCGCAGATATACCGGTTCTATCTGCCCCAATTGGCGCCCTGCATCTCTCTTAGGCGGCTGGCCGTACGTTCAAACTCAAAGCTGCCAGAGCCTTCGAGATATAAGTATTCCGGCTCAGCATCCGCCGACGCGATCAGCCGTGTCTTCGCCTCGTAAAGCGCATCGATCAGCGTAACGAACCGTTTTGCCTCATTGAATTTGGTCGCATCCAGTTGCGGAATATCCTCAAGGATCAAAAGCGATGCGGCCTCGGAAATCGCCAAATAATCCGCGGGCCCCAAGGGCTGGCCACACAGTTCCCAGAAGCCGGCCCGGACTTGACCGGCCCAAAAGCGCGGCAAATGAACCTCCCTGCCCTTGATGGACAGCATCAATTCCTCCTCCTTGCCACCGGTCAGATCCTTCCAAATCAGGTCGATCGCGCTGCGCGCCGCCGCGCCTGTGGGCGTAAAATACACTTGCTCACCGGCCAACCTGTCTTGCCTATAATCGGTGTCCGAGGCCAACTCGAACACATCCAGTTCAGCCTCCAAAAGCGCAATAAAGGGCAGGAACAGCTGGCGATTTAGCCCATCTTTATAGAGATCCGTTGGGGGCCGGTTTGAGGTCGTCACAACCGTAACGCCGGCCGCGAAAAGCCGCTCAAAAAGCCGGCCGACGATCATCGCATCGGCAATGTCAGTGATCTGCATTTCATCAAAGCACAAAAGCCGGATGTCTGCGGCGATGTGTTCAGCCACCGGTTTGATGGCATCGTCGACGCCAGTTTTGCGCGCGTCGTGCAAGGCGGCTTGGACCTCCTGCATGAAAGCGTGGAAATGCACCCTGCGCTTTTCAGTGATCCCGGTATGGGCATGGAAAAGATCCATGATCATGGATTTGCCACGCCCGACGCCGCCCCAGATGTAATGGCCCTTGCCCGGCGGACGGTCGGGCCGGCGGAAGCGGTCGAAAAATCCGCGCGGCTGGACCAGCTCAAGTGCGGCGCGCGTCGGTTCGAGCCGCTCAAGCGCGGCCCGCTGAGACGGGTCGCGCCGCAACACGCCTTCGGCGACGCGGGTGTCATATAGTGCTGTGAGTTCCTGCCCCATGGCGCGCACGTAGCCACAAACAACCTTGATCTGGAACATCAAATATCTCGAATTGACGGCTCCAGCACGATCGCGCAGGTTTGCCGGCGCGATAGGAGAGCGCCGATGCGCAGCACATCAATGATTACGCCTATCCTGATCGGCGGCGCCGCAATTCTCATTTTGGGCAATGCGATCCGGTCGAGCTTTGGACTGTTCCAGATCCCGATTGCCGCGGAGTTTGGCTGGGCGCGAGTGGAATATTCCACGGCGTTGGCTATCCAGGCATTGTTTTGGGGCATCGGCCAACCTCTCTTCGGCGCGCTGGCTGAGAAAATTGGCGACCGTGTCGCGATTGTCGGCGGGATCGCACTTTATGTGATTGGCCTGGTTTTGTCCGGGCTCGCGACCTCGCCTTTGGGTCACCAGACGCTCAATATCGTGATTGGTTTGGGCATTGCCGGAACCGGCTTCGGCGTCGTGCTTGCAATGGTCGGCCGGGCCAGTTCCGATGAAAACCGGTCTATGGCCCTGGCGATCGCAACGGCCGCGGGCTCTGTCGGTCAACTCGTCGGGCCGCCCGTGACGGAGTTTCTTCTTGCGGCTTATCCATGGCAGACGGTCATGTTCATTTTGGCTGCACTTTGCCTCGCGGGGATTGTGTTTTTGCCCCTGATGCGGGCGCCGCCGATGGCCTCAAAGGCAGAGCTCGAAGACACACTGACCCAAATTTTAGGCCGGGCGTTGCGTGACCCGTCCTTTACCTTGATCTTCATCGGGTTTTTCTCATGCGGGTACCAATTGGCCTTTGTTGTCGCGCACTTCCCCGCCTTCATCACCGAATTCTGCGGGCCAATCGCTTCGGGGTCCTTGCTGCACAATGCCGGCATTACGACAACATCCGCACTTGGGGCGATGGCCATTGCAATCATTGGGCTGGCCAATATCGGCGGCACGTTGCTGGCAGGTTGGCTTGGGGCGCGCTATTCGCGAAAATACTTGCTCGCTGCGATCTATACCGGTCGCACCATTGCCGCGACGATCTTTATATTGCTGCCGATCACACCGACCAGTGTCATCGTCTTTTCCATCGTGATGGGGGCATTGTGGCTGGCAACTGTGCCGCTCACCAGCGGCCTGGTCGCCTATATCTATGGACTGCGGTACATGGGGACGCTTTACGGTATCGTGTTCTTCAGCCATCAGCTCGGCGGGTTTCTGGGCGTCTGGCTCGGCGGGTGGATGTTCGACCTTTATGGCAATTATCAAGCTGTTTGGTGGGTCGGCATCGGCGTCGGAGCGCTTAGCGCGGTTGTACATCTGCCGATCCGCGAAAAGCCTATGCCGCGGCCCGCCGCAGCGTAACTAAAGCGCAGCGCGCATATAGGCTGCGACCATCAGGTCCAGATGTGCGCCGCCGCCGTTCTTAAAGATCGTGATCTCGTCCGGCGCCTTTCGGGCGAATTGACCGCTTTGCAAATCGTAGAAATCGGCGATGATGTCGCCCGCGCCAATCACGCCGCGCGCGATCGGGTCTTTCAATTCGCCGATATGGCCGATCGTCGTTTCGCGGCTATCGACGAAAAGCCGGGACCGCGTGATCGCTGTATCATCTACCTCTCGCATATCGGGTCGGTAGGCGCCGATCAGATCGATATGCTGCCCAGGCCGGAGCCAATCTCCGCGCAGAACCGGCTCGGTCGACATGGTGGCACAGGCAATGATGTCGGCACCCGCGGCGGCACCGGCAAGATCGCTTACAGCTGTCGCCGTCGGGTAACGTGCCGCCAGATCGGCGGCCCGCCCAGGGCTGCGATTCCAGATCAGGAACGACGCCGCCGGCCAATGGCTCGAATACGCCTGGATCAGCGATGCCGCGACCGTACCGGCACCGATGATCAGAATGGTCTGGCTGTCAGGGCGCGCCAATCGTATGGCGCCCAATAGACTGTCACCGGCCGTTTTCCATTTCGTCAGCAAGGGAAAGTCGATCACCGCGTCCAGCGCGCCGTTGTCATCACGAAACAGGCAAGCGGCGCCACCAATTGTCGGCAGCCCAACTTTCGGATTTTCAGGAAAGATCGTGGCGGACTTTACCAAAACGCCCAATCCATCGATCCAGGCCGCGCGGCTCAGCAACGTGTCAGAGCTCCGGTAAAGAAACGTATCTCCAATCTCCGCATGCGGCTTTGCGTGACCGTGCACGATCGCATCCGTCACCGCTGACCAAGACAGCTTGTCTTCGGCCTCCGGTCCGATCATCACCGGCCCCGTCATGCGGCCTCCGCCTGGCTCAGAAGGCCTTCCGCGACCAACCGATCGGCCAATCCCGCGGGTGTTTCAAACAGATGCGCTTGCCACCCGCGCGCTGTGGCGGCCACGATATTGTCGGCCCGGTCATCGGCAAAAAATAAGGCATCGCCTGGCAGTTCGAGCGCAGTTTCGACGGCGGCGTAGATCTTCGGGTCCGGCTTAACCATGCGCATACGTCCTGAGACGAAGGGCCGGTCGAATTCATTGAGGAAATCGTAGTGCCGTGCGGCAAGCGCAAAGCTATCGACGCCGAAATTGGTCAGCGCATGAACCGGCACGCCCTTGGCGCGCAAGGCCCGCATCAACCGAACCGACCGCTCGATCGTTGGCCCGGCCAGGTCCAACCACCTGTCATGCCACATTCGGATCTCCGTACTCCAATCGGGATGCGCATCGGCCGTTTCGTAGATCGTCTGCTTGAAGTCGCTTCCAGCATCGACGGCCAAATTCATGCTGTGCAGATCAACCTCGGCAAATAGCTTTTGACGCCGATCGCGACCCAATTCTTGATCGTAAAAGCGTTCGGGCTGCCAACCGATCAGCACGTTCCCAATGTCGAAAATGACGGCCTCGATGGTCATTTGGAAAGCGCCTCTATATGGAATTTCACGTGGTCTTCCATGAAGGTTGAAACGAAGAAATACGAATGATCGTAGCCTGGCTGTCGCCGGATAGTGGCGGGTTGCCCGCGCGCCTTTACGGCATCGGCGAGGGCCTCGGTGCGCAAAAGGTCGCTGAACTGATCCGCCGCGCCAGTATCGATCAGAATTGATCCGGGATAGCCATGTTCCATCATCAGATATGTGGCGTCATGGCTCGACCAAGCGGGCTCGTCCAAACCGAGATAGGCCTTAAATTGCTTGCGGCCCCAATCGCCGCCGGTTGGGTTGCAGATCGGCGCAAATGCCGAAACGCTGGAAAACCGGTCCGGCCGTGTCATGGCCATGGTCAACGCGCCGTGTCCGCCCATGGAATGGCCGGTGATGCCTTGGCGGTCCGGGTCGACGGCAAAGTGTTCAAATACCAAGGCCGGCAGATCGTCGATGATATAGTCCCACATCTGAAAATGGGTGGACCATGGTGGCTGGGTGGCATTGAGATAAAAGCCCGCGCCCTGGCCCAGATCGAACGCCTCGTCATCGGGAACGCCCTCGCCACGCGGCGATGTGTCGGGAAAGACCAGCGCCAATCCATTTTGCGCGGCCCAGCCCTGCGCTCCGGCCTTTACCATGGCATTTTCATGCGTGCAGGTGAGACCCGAGAGATACCAGAGCACCGGGACCGGTTTGGCTGCCGCCTCAGCAGGCAGAAACAGGCCGAACGTCATATCCGTTCCAGTGGCTGACGAGGCATGGCGATAGACGCCCTGTGTGCCACCGAAGCAGCGGTTTTCAGACAGGGTTTCCATCGCGCACTCCTTTTCGGTCAGGCCTAACTGGCCACTCCGATCCCTGCAAGATCCGACACCCAAGCGATCACCAAGGATACCGTCACAATCGAAAGGACGGTCGACACCAAAATCGCCGTTGATACGCGCTGCGGTGCGACTTGGTAATGCTGCGCCAAGATATAGACATTTCCAGCAACTGGCAGCGCCGCGCAAGCCACCATGACCGCAACGCCAAAAGGTGCCACTGGGAAGATCAGCAGGGCCGCGCCTGCGACGGCTGCGGGATGCAAGACGAGCTTTGCGAAGGTCAGCCAACCCGCAACGCTCAGACGTTCGGTCGACTTATCCGCCAATGACGCGCCGATTGCGAAAAGCGCGCATGGCGTTGCCGCCGCCCCCAGGATCAGAAGAAACTCAGCCGCCGGAGCCGGCACAGGCAGAGAAAACGCGGAGACCAGCAAACCGGCCGTGATCGACACAATCATGGGGTTCTTGACCAAGCCCATGCCAGCTGTCGCGAGAACGCCAAACACGCCGCCATCCCCGCGGGAGCCGGTAATGGCCACGGTGATAATCGAGGAAAACACGATTAGGTCGACCGCCAAGACCATAAGCGCGGGGGCAATTGCCGCCTCGCCCATGATGCCAACCAGCATCGGGATGCCAAGAAATCCTGTATTGCCGATGACAGCGCATTGCGCCTCAACCGCAGCTTCGACGAAGGGCCGTCGTCGCAAAACAGCGATCACAAAGGCCAGGACGTAGACCGTTAAGCTCGCCAGCAAATAGGCCAGCACAAAGGGCCACGAAAACGCCTCGGCGACCGAGAGGTTCGAGGCAAAGCCAAAGAGCATTGCCGATAGCGCGAAGTAAAACACGAATTTCGTGAGATAGGCCGTTGCTTCTTGGCTGAAAAAGCCGACCCGCACCGCACCGTAACCAAGCCCGATCAACGCAAAAAACGGTACGGTCTTGAGGAAAATGTCGACCATGCATCCGCGCTAGTCCATCCGTGCCGGGCTGTCCAGTGGGGTTGAATCCGAAACTGAACTGAATAGTTTACATTTTTGCGACGGATTAGGTAGTCTGCCGCCAATGCGCGGGCAGTTCTCTCCCGGTTTGCGCATTTTTTGGGACAGCGCGCTGCGGTTCTGCCCGGATCGCCGCGGCCGCTGCCCCAGGACAAGGGTTGATCGGAATGAACCGGTGGGCTTACATGTATATCGGAGGAGATTGAGGCCACCATGAACGCGGAGCCACAGTTCAAGAAGGGTCGGAAGTACGACCAGGTCATTTCCGGCGCGCGAGACGTGTTCATGCGCGAAGGGTATGAAGGGGCCTCCGTGGATGAAATTGCGCGCGATGCGGGTGTCTCGAAAGCGACGCTCTACAGCTACTTCCAAGACAAACAGGCGCTTTTCCTGGCGGTTCTTCAAGGCGAGTGCAATATTCAAAAAAAGGCGTCGATGGAGCTCGCGTGCCAAGAGCAGGATATCGCGACAGCGCTGCATCACATGGCAAGCTCCATATTGTGTTTCTTGATGTCGGAAAACGGCCTCGCGATTTTCCGAATTTGCGTTGCCGAAGCGCAGCGGTTCCCCAAGCTTGGGCAGGCCTTTTACGAAACGGGTCCGAAAAACGGGATGGTTCAGCTTTCAGCCTTTATGGCCAGCCCCAAAGCGCAAGCTGAACTGAACATTTCCGACCCTTGGGGTGCGGCCGACACGTTCATGCAGCTCTGTCGCTCTGATTTGATGCTGCAACGGCTCATGGGTGTTGCGGACATTCCAGACGAAGCGACGATCAAGGCGCATGCCGATGAAGTCGTAAAGACGTTTTTGGCGCGCTACGGACGCTAGCGAGGCTATTTCGTAGCCGGGTCCGACGCCGCGCCGCACGGGGCCTGCCCGCGCAAAACATCCTGGAAATGGATCAAGTCGTCCTGCGGGAGATTGCCTCCGATCGTAACCGTTCCGTCCGTGATCGGCGCCGTCAAAGCCGTGCGGACAACCTCAATGCTGCAAACGGAAACAACCATCGTTTGACCCACAGCACCGCGCGTCGTGGTATCGACAACTGAAGCGGTTTGCGGACGAAATGTTAGTCGCAGAGCCGGTTCGGCGCCGTCCACCAACGCCACATCTTGCAACGCCATCGGCGAGAGTTCAATTACGCTGCCGCCAATGCTGAGCCGAAGTGGCACAGGCTCTGATTGAATGCTCAAGGATCTTGTGGGTGCCGGGTGATCGCCCTCACCCTCTAAAACCAAGCCCGTGGCCAAATACAGTCCCAAGATTCCAATCATGGCCTCAACCTTCCTCTACAAGATTTTTCCACATGACCAGGGCATCTACAAAACCTTCATCGGGATGCTGAAACGCACCGGGCAGGCGCCCGACGACATCAAATCCCGCGCGGTCCCAAATATCGATCGCGCGGGTGTTTGTGGCCACGACGAAATTATACTGCATCGCGCGAAAGCCCATGTCCTTGGCGATTTTCAGCGAGTGGTCGAGCATCGCGCGCGCGATGCCGCGGCCACGGGCGGCCCGGGCGGTGACATACCCGCAATTGCACACATGTGCGCCGCCGCCCTGCTGATTGGGCCGGATATAATAGGTCCCTAGCTCCGCACCGCCCTCGGCTGCCAAAAACACGGTCTTGTCAGGCGACAGCCAATAGGCAAGTGCATCCTCGCGAGATATCTTTGGATTGACCATGTAGGTGTCACCGGCCCGAAACACAGGCGCCAACAGATCCCAAATTGCGGCGCCATCGGTGGTGTCAGCCGCGCGGATCGTCAAACTCACGGCAGGTCGTCGGCCGTGTCGATAACCTTGCCCAACAACCCGTATTCCAGCGCCTCATCTGTGGTGAGCCAGAAGTCACGTTGCGTGTCTTCGGCGATCTTTTCCGGCGTCTGTCCGGTGGCTTCGGAAAACAGTTTTTCGAACCGCTCGCGCATGATTTTGATCTGCTCGGCCTGGATCTGAATGTCGGTAACTTGGCCGCCCACCCCGCCTGAGGGTTGGTGCAGCAGAAACCGTGTATTGGGCAGGCAGTACCGATCCTCTTTCGCTGCGCCGACAAAGATCAACGCGCCAGCCGATGCCACCCAGCCCGAGCCAATAGTCCGCACCTTTGGCTTGATGAACTTGATCATGTCATGGACCATATCGCCCGATTCCACATGGCCACCCGGTGACGAGATAAAGACGTTGATCGGATCGTCACCGTCTTCGGCCAAGGCCAACAAATGGGTCACCGCGGTGCGGGCGACCTTGTCATCGATGGCGCCGGTAATCAGAACGTTGCGCGATTTGAAGAAAAGCTGGCCGAGCTGGCCGCCGGGCGTTTCCTCGGGTTTTTCGGACTTTTCTTCGAAGGTGGTGGGGCGCATGGGGACCTCTTTTACATCTTGTGCGGCATCCAGAAACCAATCCGGTCGGAGATGCAAGCTGCGCCCGAGATATGGCGAATATGGGTTGAGGCAACCTTGAGAGGCCGGAATTTTCAATGAGGCCGGGCCAGCGGTGACGGAATTGGCGACCCGACCATTGGCGCCGCCCGTGATTGCTATCGGCGTTTAATAGACCACCACGGATCGAATGGATTTGCCCGCATGCATCAGATCGAAACCCTCATTGATGCCATCAAGCGTCAGGGTATGTGTGATCATCGGATCAATCTCGATCTTACCATCCATATACCAATCCACGATTTTCGGTACATCCGTACGACCGCGCGCGCCGCCAAAGGCCGTGCCGCGCCAAGATCGGCCGGTTACCAATTGAAAGGGCCGGGTGGCAATTTCGGCGCCGGCAGGGGCCACACCGATGATAATCGACTCGCCCCAGCCCTTGTGGGCACATTCCAAGGCGGCGCGCATGACTTGCACATTGCCAGTGGCATCGAAGGTGTAATCTGCGCCGCCGCCCGTGAGGTCAACAAGATAGGGCACCAGATCGCCGTCCACCTCGGTCGAATTGACAAAATCGGTCATGCCAAATTTCGTCGCCATCTCTTCGCGGGCGGGGTTGATGTCGACGCCGACAATCTGGTCGGCACCCGCCAAACGAAGGCCCTGGATCACATTGAGCCCAATGCCGCCTAAGCCAAAAACAATCGCGCGGCTGCCGATCTCGACCTTTGCCGTGTTGATCACAGCGCCGATCCCCGTCGTCACGCCGCAACCGATGTAACACACTTTGTCGAAGGGCGCGTCCGAGTTGATCTTGGCCACAGCGATTTCAGGCAAAACGGTGTGGTTTGAAAAGGTCGAACAGCCCATATAGTGCAGGATCGGATCGCCATCGAGCGTGGAAAAACGCGACGTCCCGTCCGGCATCACGCCCTGCCCCTGCGTTGTGCGGATGGCCTGGCAGAGGTTCGTTTTAGGATGCAGGCAATAGTCGCATTCACGACATTCCGGTGTATATAACGGGATGACATGGTCGCCGGGTTTGACCGATGTCACGCCCGCGCCAACCTCGAGCACGACGCCTGCGCCCTCATGTCCGAGGATCGCGGGAAACAGCCCCTCCGGATCCGCACCGGAAAGCGTGAATTCATCTGTGTGGCAAATGCCCGTCGCCTTGAGCTCCACCAGAACCTCCCCATCCTTGGGCCCGTCGAGGTTCACCTCCATGATCTCAAGCGGTTTTCCAGCTTGCGTGGCGACAGCTGCGCGTGTCCGCATTTGGTGTCCCTCCCCAAATTGATTTTGTATTGCACAAAGCCTGTGCCAATCTGGCCAAAGTTGCAACGGAAACGATCCTTGACGATTTGCAGGTATATAGTTGTGGCGTGTCTGGCGGTGTCAGGCTGCCAAGAGGACGGCGCCGACCTGTCCGCGTGCGGCGCGGATGAGTTGCAAGACCTTGTCGGCCAAAGCCCCGAAATGATGGGCATGATCGACCTGCCCGAGGACACGCGCATGCTTGGCCCGGACGATGCAGCCACAACAGATTTCGTGCCGGATCGGCTGAACGTCAGTTACGACGAAGCCGGCGTGGTGACGCGGGTTTGGTGCGGGTGAGCCTCAACGCGCGACACGCGTTCTTTCGGTTTGTGGGCTAAAGCGCCGCGACATGAAACCGCGGGGTCACGGCTGGGCGAACGTCGATCCCTGGCAGGCACTGAAAGACCTCCAAGCAAAGCAATTCGTCTGGCCAAGTCAGGACAAACTCCGAATGGAGAACCAAACCCCGTCCGGAGGCCCGAGACGTTCGCTGTGGCACAATTCATTTGTTCGCCTTGCACCTCTCTTCGATTCCCCCTATGTACCAATCAACAGCGGAGCCGCCGGGTCCAAACCGGAAGCGCACCACCGGAATACGCAACGGGCCGCTGGCCCGTTTTTTTGTTTAAGGACCGCGATGAACGATCTTGTCGCCAAAACCTCGATGGATCGCCGCATGGCAGAGATCCTCATTCCCTCGATTGAGGCGATGGGGTTCGACGTTGTGCGCATCCGGCTGATGGGCGGGCAAACCAAGACGCTGCAAATCATGGCCGAGCGCCCGGACGGCTCGATTGACGTCGACGAATGCGCCGCCATTTCGAATGCGGTCTCGGCGATTTTGGATGTCGAGGACCCGCTAGAGGACACCTATACACTTGAGGTTTCCAGCCCGGGCATCGACCGGCCGCTCACCCGGATGAAGGACTTTGAGACCTGGGAAGGCTGGGACGCTAAACTGGAGACGACAGAGCTTATCGATGGGCGCCGGCGGTTCAAAGGCGTTCTTGCCGGAACCGATGGCGATGAGGTTCTGATCAACCTCGACATGGGCACGATCGGTCTTCATTTCGATTGGCTGAGCGATGCAAAGCTTGTGATGACCGACGCGCTGGTCAAAGAAATGCTCAAACAAAGCAAGGCGGCCGGCATCGACCCCGCCAAATTCGACGACATTCATCAAGAGCCCGAAGGGGCGGAGGACTGATATGGCAATCACATCCGCAAACCAGTTGGAGCTGTTGCAGACCGCTGAGGCCGTGGCGCGGGAAAAGATGATCGACCCAAGCCTGGTGATCGAAGCCATGGAAGAAAGCCTCGCCCGCGCCGCGAAGTCTCGCTACGGCTCGGAGCTTGATATTCGTGTGTCGATCGACCGCAAAACGGGCAAGGCCACGTTCACGCGCGTTCGAACCGTTGTCGAAGATGAAGAGGTCGAAAACGAGAAGGCCGAATTAACGGTTGAGCAAGCTAAACCTTACAAGGCCGACGCCGTCGTTGGCGATGTCTTGATCGACGAGGTCCCCCCGGTTGATATGGGCCGGATCGCTGCGCAATCGGCCAAACAGGTCATCTTGCAGAAAGTTCGCGAAGCCGAACGCGACCGGCAATTTGAAGAATTCAAAGACCGCGCGGGAACGATCATCAACGGTGTGGTCAAGCGCGAGGAATATGGCAATGTCGTCGTCGACGTGGGCGCCGGCGAAGGCGTGCTAAGACGCAACGAAAAGATTGGTCGCGAAAGCTATCGGCCGAACGACCGTATCCGCTGTTACATCAAGGATGTGCGCCGCGAAACGCGCGGTCCGCAGATTTTCCTGAGCCGCACGGCGCCAGAATTCATGCGGGAGCTTTTTAAGATGGAGGTGCCGGAGATCTACGATGGGATCATCGAGATCAAGGCCGTGGCCCGCGACCCTGGTAGCCGCGCCAAGATTGCCGTCATTTCCTACGACAACTCCATCGACCCGGTTGGCGCATGCGTCGGGATGCGCGGCAGCCGCGTGCAGGCCGTCGTCAACGAGCTACAGGGCGAAAAGATCGATATCATTCCCTGGAACGAAGACGCGCCCACCTTCTTGGTCAACGCATTGCAACCGGCAGAGGTTTCCAAGGTTGTCCTTGATGAGGATGCCGAACGGATTGAGGTGGTCGTCCCGGAAGATCAACTCAGCCTGGCCATCGGTCGGCGTGGCCAGAACGTACGGCTTGCCAGCCAATTGACCGCGCTCGACATCGACATTCTGACCGAAGAAGAGGAAAGTGCGCGGCGGCAAGCAGAATTTGCGGAGCGGACGCAGATGTTTGTGGACGCGCTGGACCTGGATGAGTTCTTCGCGCAATTGCTGGTCTCCGAAGGCTTTACCTCGCTTGAAGAGGTTGCATATGTCGAGATGGATGAGCTGTTGGTCATTGACGGCGTCGACGAAGGCACGGCCGAAGAATTGCAAGCGCGGGCGCGTGACTATATCGACGAACAGAACCGCAAAGCCCTGGAAAAGGCGCAAGAAATGGGGGTGGAGCAAAGCCTCATTGATTTTGAGGGTTTGACGCCCCAGATGTTGGTCTCCCTCGCGGAAGATGGGGTGAAGACACTTGAAGACTTTGCCACATGCGCGGATTGGGAACTTGCCGGTGGTTGGACGACCGTTGATGGCCAGCGGCACAAGGATGACGGTTTGCTTGAAAGCTATGACGTGAGTCTTGAAGAGGCGCAGAACATGGTCATGACCGCGCGGTTACAGCTTGGCTGGGTCACCATCGAGGAGCTGGAGGCTCGAGCCGCGGCCGAAGCAGAGGCAGAAGCGGCAGCGGCAGCGGCCGCCGCGGAAGAGGAGGCCGGGGCGTGATGCCCCGGGGTCTGCCCTTTGGCGCGCGGCGGCCAGGCAAAAAAAGCGGACACGCCTGAACGGCGCTGCATCGCGACAGGTGACACCGGACCCAAATCGGGACTTGTCCGCTTTGTTCTGGGGCCCGAAAACCAGGTTGTTCCAGACATCCTCGGGCGCTTGCCCGGGCGGGGAATCTGGGTGAGCGCAGACCGATCCGCGATCGATCTGGCCGTCACAAAGAACCTGTTCACGCGGGCGGCAAAATCGAAGGTTCAGGTTCCCGCCGATCTTGGCGAGACCGTTGAGCGCCTGTTGGCGCGCCGGGTCACTGAATTGGTCGCTATGGCGCGTAAAGCCGGCCAAGCGGTCGCCGGATTTGAAAAAGTGAAGGACTGGTTGAGCCAGGACGGCAAGGTGAAGGTGCTCCTCCAAGCGTCCGACGGCTCATCTCGTGGGAAGTCGAAGCTCTGGACGCCCACCGGTGCACGATACTTCGGCTGTTTAACAGCGTCCGAATTGGGTTTGGCATTCGGACGCCAAAGTGTGATACATGGCGCGCTTGGCGCTGGCGGACTCAGCCCTCGTGTTGTAGAGGAAGCCGCAAAGCTCCAAGGGCTGCGTGAAGCAGACGGCGGAAAACCCGCCGGGAAGGACGACAAAGACGCATGAGCGATCAGGACGGAAAAAAACCCCTAGGCCTCTCGGGTGGGGCACGCTCGGGGCGTGTGAACCAGAGTTTTTCGCGCGGCCGAACGAAAAGCGTTGTGGTGGAAACCAAGCGCAAGCGGGTCATGGTCCCCAAGCCCGGGGCACAATCGGCAGCCGTGCAAAACGCCGAGGGCGGCACGCGCCAAAAGGGTGTGTCCGACGCGGAGATGGAACGCCGCCTAAAGGCCCTGCAAGCGGCGAAGGCGCAGGAAGCCGAGGATAAAGCGCGGCGCGAGGCCGAGGAAAAGGAACGCGAAGCGGAGCGCGAACGCCGTCGGCTGGAGGCCGAAAGCAAAGAGCGCGAAGAACGCGAGCGCGAGGAAGCTTTGAAGGCGCGCGCCGAAGAAGATGCGCGACGCAAGCAAGAAGAAGACGATCGCAAACGCGCATCAAAAGGAAGTGACCAGGCAGCACCCGCAGCAGCCGCGCCGGATCAGGCCGCGGCAGAGGCAGCCGCCGCCAAAGCCCCTGCCCGCCCATCGACGCCGTCGCGGGGCCGCGAAGACGATCGCAAGCGCGAAAACGACAGGGGCCGCGAACGGGCGGGTAAAGGCGACCGAGACGGTGGCCGCCGCTCCGGTAAGCTAACTGTGAACCAGGCCCTAGCCGGCGGCGAAGGCGGCCGGCAGCGCAGCCTTGCAGCCATGAAGCGCAAGCAGGAACGCGCGCGGCAAAAGGCGATGGGCGGCCAGCAGGATCGTGAAAAGATCGTACGCGACGTCCAAGTGCCCGAAACGATTGTGGTGTCGGAACTTGCCGGTCGCATGGCCGAACGCGTGGCCGACGTCGTCAAAGCGCTCATGCAAAACGGCATGATGGTCACCCAAAACCAAGCTATTGACGCCGACACCGCTGAGTTGATCGTTGAGGAATTCGGGCATCGCGTACAACGCGTCTCGGATGCCGATGTGGAAGACGTGATCGACTCGGTCGAGGATAGCGATGCCGATCTACAGCCGCGCCCGCCGGTCATTACGATCATGGGCCATGTCGATCACGGCAAAACGTCTCTTTTGGATGCGATCCGGAACGCCAAGGTCGTCGCGGGCGAAGCGGGCGGCATCACACAACATATCGGCGCCTATCAAGTGAAATCGGAGAGCGGGACGCTCCTGACTTTCCTCGACACGCCGGGCCATGCGGCCTTTACCTCCATGCGCGCACGCGGCGCCCAGGTCACCGATATCGTGGTCTTGGTCGTGGCAGCCGATGACGCGGTCATGCCGCAGACGGTCGAAGCCATCGCGCATGCAAAAGCGGCCGAGGTGCCGATGATCGTGGCGATCAACAAGATCGACAAACCCGAAGCCGATCCAACGAAAGTGCGCACCGAACTGCTACAGCACGAGGTGATCGTGGAGCAGATGTCTGGCGAGGTTCAAGACGTCGAGGTCTCGGCAATCTCGGGCAAAGGTCTGGATGAATTGCTTGAATCCATCGCACTCCAAGCGGAGATTTTGGAGCTTCAGGCCAACCCTGAACGCGCCGCCGAAGGCGCCGTTATCGAAGCGCAGCTCGATGTTGGGCGCGGGCCAGTTGCAACTGTTCTGGTTCAGCGCGGCACGCTTCGCCAGGGCGATATCTTCGTTGTCGGCGAGCAATGGGGCAAGGTCCGGGCGATGGAAAACGACAAGGGCGAGCGCGTGAAAGAGGCCGGCCCGTCTGTACCCGTCGAAGTTCTGGGCCTTAACGGTACACCCGAAGCCGGTGACGTTCTGAACGTTGTGGAAACCGAAGCGCAGGCGCGCGAAATCGCGCAATACCGCGAAAATCTCGCCAAGGAAAAACGGGCCGCGGCGGGCGCGGCGACAACGCTTGATCAATTGCTGGCCAAAGCAAAAGAGGACGAAAACGTCGCCGAATTGCCGATCCTGGTCAAAGCCGACGTGCAGGGCTCGGCCGAGGCGATTGTGCAAGCGATGGAAAAGATCGGCAACGATGAGGTCCGCGTGCGGGTGCTGCATTCCGGCGTTGGTGCCATCACCGAATCCGATATCGGCCTGGCTGAGGCATCCACGGCCCCCGTGATTGGCTTCAACGTCCGCGCCAATGCGCCGGCGCGAAATGCGGCCAACCAAAAGGGCGTGGAGATCCGGTACTATTCGGTGATCTACGATCTGGTCGATGACGTGAAGGCGGCGGCCTCAGGGCTGCTCAGCGCCGAGGTTCGCGAGAACTTCATCGGATATGCCGAGATCAAAGAGACCTTCCGCGTCTCGGGCGTTGGAACCGTTGCCGGGTGCTTGGTGACCGAAGGCATCGCCCGGCGATCAGCCGGCGTGCGGCTGTTGCGCGATGACGTGGTGATCCACGAAGGCACTCTGAAAACACTCAAGCGCTTCAAGGATGAGGTCAAAGAGGTCCAGTCCGGCCAAGAATGCGGCATGGCCTTTGAAAACTATGACGACATCCGCAAAGGCGATGTGATCGAAATTTTCGAGCGCGAAGAGGTCGAACGGACGCTGGCCTAAAGTGCGATGGGTCGAACGTCAGGGTTGCGGGCGTATACGCTGTAATTCAGCGCGCCCGCGACGCTGACCCAGGCCAAGTAGGGCACAAACAAAAAACCTGAAAGCGGATCAACCGCGAAGAATGAGATCATCGTACCCGCGACCGCGATCCACAAAAACGCCATGACCACCAGCGATGCCCGCATGTTGCGCAGGCCAAAAAACACCGGTGACCAGAGCGTGTTGAACGCAATTTGCATGGCCCAAAACGCCATGGCCAAACCGCCGCCGTCGAGGCCTGAAACCCGCGCCGCGGCAACTGACGAGGCGATGTAGAGAACCGTCCAAACGACGGGAAAAGCCCAATTCGGTGGAACCCAAGGTGGTTTATCGAGCTCTTGGTACCACATCCCGGGCGGGAACATGGCCCCGGTCGAAGCGGCGCCGCCGCTGGCAAGCAGGCAAATCGCTAGGGTGAACCAATCCATGGCGCCTCAAATAGCTGTTCGCGCCTCGCGGTCCAACTCGCGGTCGCGGGATTCAAGCTCCAGCAAAACGCCCATGACCTGGTCGCTCCACCGGCCGGTATCCCTGGCGGCATGCGCCGCGGCATCGACCAAGAATGCCGTTTCCGCCAGCGGCTTGGCATGGATAACCGAGCTTCGCGGGCTGACGCTGACCCAGGCGGCCTGCAACGACGACAAAGCCAATAACGCAAGCTTCGTGGCCGAAGTCGTACGTGCGCGTCGGGTGATGCTGTTATAACCATTGTGGCGAATGACGCCCCCAATGGCAGAATAAATATGTCGCGCGGCAAAGATCCCAGGTCGCGCGGAGATCGGCAGCGCCGCGACCCCGGCCTCGGACCTGACATAAAGGCGGTCTGCCTCAACCAAAAGCCGGCGCACCAATTTGCCGATCTCCGGTGTCATTTTTGGGTCGGCCAAAAAGGCCTCTGGCGTCAATCCGATTTCGGCCAACCAGGTTGTGGGCAGATAAAGTCGGCCGGCCCGCGCATCCTCGCCGACATCTCGGGCGATATTGGTTAATTGCATGGCCACACCCAGATCACAGGCGCGCGCCAGCGCATCGGCATCGCGCACGCGCATCAGGACGCACATCATCGCGCCGACCGCCGCGGCCACGCGCGCAGCGTAGCGCCGCAGATCCGAAAGCGTTTCATACCGCTGCCCGATGCCGTCCCAGGCAAGCCCCTCCAAAAGCGCCTCTGGCAAGGCGCGCGGCATATCGAATTCCTCCACGATAGCTGCGAAAGCGCGATCCGCCGGGGCGTTTCTCGGATGGCCGGCATAGACCAATTCAAGGCGCGCGCCGAGCTCCAGGACCGCAGCGGGTTTTTGGTCCGAAAAATCGACCGCATCATCGGCCAAACGACAAAAAGCATAAAGCGCCAGCGCTGGATCCCGGACGGCGGCTGGCAATAGTTTTGATGCGGCGTGGAACGAGTAGGAACCTTCCTGGATGGCGGCCTGGCAGGCTGTAAGATCGTCGGACGCAATCATTCGGCGGCAAGCTCCACCGGTGCTGGCACCGGCGCATCGGGCACGAGTTTGCCCAAGACCTCAGCAGACGCGATCACACCCGGCAATCCGGCCCCAGGATGTGTGCCAGCGCCAGCAAGATAGAGACCCGGAAGCTCTTCAGAGACGTTATGCGGCCGAAACCATGCGGATTGAAAAATGCGTGGCTCGATCGAAAAACCGGTGCCAAACGGCGACAGATACCGATCCCGGAACGTGTGCGGCGTGAACACTTCGGACTGGGTGATCCGATCACCGAGGCCCGGCAAAAGCTGTTCTTCGAGCATGTTTTGCACGCGCTTGCGATAGGTCTCGGCCATGTCATCCCAATCCACCGCGGAGCCATGGCCAAGATGGGGAACCGGGCTCAACGCATAAAAGGTATCCCCGCCCTCGGGCGCGACACTTGGGTCGAGAACACTCGGTCTATGGACATATAGGCTCATATCCTCAGCCAATTTGCCCCGAATGAAGATGTCATCGACAAGACCGCGGTAGCGCGGTCCGTTCACGATTGTATGTTGCCCCACATCCGGCCACATTTCCCGCGTGCCTTGGGTTCCGAAATACCAGACGAAAAGGCTCATCGACCAGCGCGAGCGCGCCAGGCGCCTGGATGTCCAACGTTTGCGCGGCGCGTTGCGCAACAAGCGGTTGTAGGTATGTCCGGCATCCGCATTCGACACCACGATCGGCGCCCGCAAGGCCTCTCCACTGGCTAGGCGCACGCCGGCCGCGCGCCCATCTTTGACCAGGATTTCGTCGGCCTCTTCGCCAAAGCGCAAAGTGCCACCTTGTTCCCCAACAATGCGGGCCATCGCCTGTGCAATGGCCGCCACACCGCCCATCGCGTAGTGAACGCCATACTGCTTTTCGAGATGGCTGACCAAGATATACATCGACGTGACGTGGAACGGGTCGCCACCGATGAAAAGCGGATGAAAGCTGAACGCCATGCGCAAACGTTCATCCCGAAAGCACCGGGCGGCATGTGTGTAGACGGAGCGATCCGCGCGCAGCATTGCGAACCGCGGCAGGACCTTAATCAGGTCCCAAAGCTTGTGCATCGATTTGCGGCCGAGTTCCTCAAAGCCAAAGCTATAGCGCGCCTCGGCATGTCGCAGAAAGCGATCATAGCCGCGCGCGTCTTGCGGCGACAGTCGGGCAACCTCTGCCCGCATCGCTTCGGTATCTTGCCGGGCGGTAAACCGGGACCCATCCGGCCAGCGGATTTCATAAAAAGGGTCAATCGGGCGAAGGTCGATATCGGCGTCGAAATCACGTCCCGTAGCGGCCCAAAGTTCACGGAAGACCTGTGGGACCGTCACAATCGTAGGACCCAAATCGAACCTGTGCCCGCCGCGGTAAACTGCGGAACCGCGGCCACCGGCCATATCCAACCGATCGATGAGTGTGACACGATAGCCTTTGGCGCCTAGCCGCATCGCAGAGGCCAGACCACCCAGGCCCGCGCCAATAACAATGGCTTGCATTGGGACCTGGCCGATATTTCTCGGAAACTCCATCATTGTTGAGATTAGTATGTCTAGCGAAATTTACAATCAACTTATCAATCTGGGCGACATGCATTTTCTCTTTCAACCCAGGGCAAAACTTGTAAGTATAAGTTGACAGACCGTGAAACGACCGATGCAAGCCGTCACCCTCAGCCTTTACCGTTTTGGCCCTTTGCGCGCGCGGGCCTGGGCGCTTGCTCAGATGGGTCCCGCGCGTTTTGCACTCGCGCGGGTGCCTGGTATCGGCTTCTTCAAACTTTGCGGATCGGGCACGGGCGAAGGCTTTACCCCCGTGCCCAACACCGCAGTCTACGGCATTCTCGCAACCTGGCCTTCGTCCGATATCGCAGCCGACGCTTTGGCCAATGCACGTATCTTTCGCCGCTATGCCGCGATGTCTGAGGAACGCTGCACCTGGCAACTCACGGCCTGTAGCGCGCGAGGTCGATGGTCTGGCATTGCGCCATTTGACTCGACTGCACCGGTACCAAAGGGACCGATTGCCGCGCTGACACGCGCGACGATCAAGCCATCCATCATGATGAAATTTTGGGGCCGTGTCCCGGCGATTTCTGATGTCATCGGTGAAAACGACGATGTGATCTTCAAGATCGGTGTAGGCGAGGTGCCGTGGTTTCATCAGGTCACCTTTTCGGTGTGGCCGTCAACGCGTGCAATGGACAGCTTTGCACGCGCGTCTGGTCCGCATGCGCGGGCGATCCGCGCGGTTCGTGAAGGCCAGTGGTTTTCCGAAGAACTTTATGCCCGTTTCGCAGTCACCGAGGTCACCGGCACATGGGAGGGGCGATCCATGCGTGATGCGCTATTGCAGGCCGCATGATCCCCGCTTTTCCGTTTTCGGCCATCGTCGGGCAGGACGCGATGAAACGCGCCATGGTGTTGACGGCGGTTGATCCCGGAATTGGCGGGGTTTTGGTCTTTGGCGACAGGGGTACGGGCAAATCGACGGCGGTTCGTGGGCTTGCCGCGCTTTTGCCGCCGATCAAGGCCGTCGCCGATTGCCCGGTGAATTCGGAAACGGTCGCAGATATCCCCAACTGGGCCGATGTGTCCGACAGACGGATCATCGAAAAGCCGACCCCCGTTATTGATCTTCCCTTGGGTGCGACTGAGGATCGGGTGACCGGCGCGCTCGATATTGAGCGCGCGCTGGCGCAAGGCGTGAAGGCCTTCGAACCCGGGCTTTTGGCACGCGCGAACCGCGGATATCTTTATATCGACGAGGTGAACCTGCTGGACGATCATTTGGTCGACCTTTTGCTGGACGTCGCGCAGTCGGGCGTCAACGTGATCGAACGCGAGGGCCTTTCAATCACGCATGATGCGCGGTTTGTGTTGGTGGGTTCGGGCAATCCCGAAGAAGGAGAGCTGCGACCGCAATTGCTCGATCGCTTTGGTCTATCGGTCGAGGTGACGTCGCCCGAAGATATCGACACGCGCATCGAAGTGATCCGCCGTCGCGACGCATTCGACCGTGACCGCATAGCATTCGCCAAGGCGTGGCGGCGAAAGGACCTCGCACAGCGGCGCAAGATTCTCGCCGCCCGCGCGGCTTTGCCGGCCGTTGATGTGCCCGAGGATGTTTTGCGCGACTGCGCGGAACTTTGCGTGGCCCTCGGTTCGGACGGGCTACGCGGGGAATTGACCCTGCTGCGTGCCGGACGTGCGCTTGCGGCCTTCGAAGGCAAACCCACCCTCAACCGATCACATTTGACCAAAGTGGCCCCGATGGCGCTCAGCCACCGGCTGCGCCGCGATCCACTCGACGAAGTTGGCAGCGCGATGCGTGTTACCCGCACCATCGACGAGGTGTTCGGGTGACCCATCCCCGGTGGTACCTGGCAGAACGAGCATTGGTATGCTTAGCGCTTGGCGGCGCGGATCTTGGTGGCTTGCACCTGCGTGCACGGGTCGGCCCGGTGCGTGACCGCTTCACAAATGCGCTGGAGAAATACGCCGGCCCATTTCGCCGCCTGACCCCAGATATCGGCGACGAAGCTCTTTTCGGAGGCATCGATGTCGCAGCCAGTTTGTCGGCCGGAACCGTCGTAGAAACCCAAGGTCTGTTGCAGTCGGCGGGGGGCCTCGTTTTGCCGATGGCCGAACGGGCGCGGCCGGCACTCGCGGCGCGTTTGGCCAACGCCTTAGATATGCACGCGGGGCTGATGCTCGTTGCAATCGACGAAGGCGTTGACGACGAAACCCTCGCGCCGACACTGGCAGAACGGCTCGGTCTTGCACTTGATCTGGGCGGGCTTGCCCTGTCCGATGCCCCGCCCTTTGACATTGAAACGGGTCACCTGGACTTGGCCCGAGCTGCATCCCCAACGGTTCCTGAGGGCGCGATCCAAACGCTTGCGATTGCCGCCGCGACACTCGGCGTGCGGTCGTTGCGTGCGCCGGTTCTGGCCTTGCGCGCTGCTGCATTGCTGTCGGCGTGGGACGGTAGGGACACCATCGGATCGGACGCTTTGACCGAGGCGGTGGCGCTCGTCTTGGCGCCGCGTGCTACGCAGTTGCCCGGCACGGACGCGGAGGAGACTGACGATAAACAGGATCCGCCGAACCTAGAGCCTGATGACCAGGTTAGAGACGAAAATGACGGCCGAAATACACTGCCTAACGAAGTGGTTCTTGAGGCGGTGCGGGCGATGCTACCGGAGAACTTTCTGGATCGTATGATCGCAAGATCGGCGGTTCGAAAGGCTGCCGCGGGCAGTGGTGCCGGGGATCGACGCCGCAGCAACCGCCGCGGTCGGCCCTTGCCCGCACGGCAAGGCACGGCCGATCGAGAGGCCCGCATTGACTTAATTGCGACGTTGCGGGTGGCCGCACCGTGGCAGCGCGTGCGCAAACTCGAAAACCCGGGGCGGGGCGGGCTTCATATCGACCGTAGTGATTTGCGCATACGGCAATACGAAGAACGTTCCGATCGAGCCATTATCTTTACCGTCGATGCCTCTGGTTCCGCAGCGCTTGCCCGACTGGCCGAAGCGAAAGGGGCTATTGAGATTCTATTGGCGCAAGCCTACGCGCGACGGGATTACGTTGCCTTGATCGCGTTTCGGGGCGCCGGCGCGGAGCTACTTTTGCCGCCAACCCGGTCGCTGGTGCAAACCAAACGCCGGCTTGCGGCATTGCCCGGCGGTGGCGGCACACCTCTGGCGTCGGGTCTGCGCGAGGCGTTCACGCTGGCGCTAAACTTGCGAGGTCGCGGAATGACCCCGACCGTGGCTTTGCTGACCGATGGGCGCGCGAATGTGACGCTTGAGGGCACCGGCGGACGGGCAAAAGCGCAAGAAGAGGCCGAGGGTTTCGCACGTCAGATCATGCGCCATGAAATCCCGGCCGTCGTCATCGACACTGGCCTGCGTCCGACGGGCGGCCTGGCGCAGTTCGCGGCCGTCATGGGGGCGGGATATTTGGCACTGCCACGGGCCGATGCCGAACGACTTGCGCGCGCCGTCTCTGGGTCAATGGCAGAGTGATGACGCCCGGCGCGCCAGAGGACTTGCCGCCCCAATGGCCGTTGGCCGAGTTTAGCCAAACCGCGAAGATCATGCCTTATCGGTGGCATCTGGCCGATTTGGGCGAAGGCGATGAGGTTTTGCTGCTGCATGGCGCGGGCGCCTCGGCGCATTCCTGGGGTGATCTGGCCCGAATTTTAGCGCGCAGTTACAGGGTTTTGGCACCTGATCTGCCGGGCCATGGTCTCACCCGCGCGCGGGGCATGCGCGCCGGGCTTGCCGATATGACGACAGACCTTGCCGCTTTGATGGCCGGCATAGGAAGCCAGCCCAAAGTTATCATTGGTCATTCCGCCGGCGGTGCGCTGGCCCTTTCGCTGAGCCAGAAACTCACCACCCCGCCCAGTGCCGTCATTGTCCTGAACGGCGCGCTCGAAGACTTCCAAGGTTTAGCGGGGTTTTTGTTCCCCTTGATGGCCCGGTTTTTGGCGCTCAACCCGCTCGCGGCCCCCTTTCTCGCACGGTCAGCGGTGAACCCGGCGGCGATTGAACGCCTGATCCGCGGGACGGGATCAGAGATTTCGCAGGATGGCTTAGATCGCTACCGCCGTCTCATTAGCGACCGGCGGCACGTCGCTGGCACGCTTGCGATGATGGCGTCTTGGTCTTTGGCACCGCTGTCTCGCGAACTGCCACACATCGCCGTTCCCGTGCTATTTTTGCATGGCGAAAAGGATGAGGCCGTCGCTCCGGATGTTGCTATGCGGGCGGCCGCGACGATACCGAACGCGCGGATTGAGGTCCTCGATGGCTTAGGCCACTTGATCCACGAAGAGGCCCCGTCGCGGATCGCGGACCGGATCAGCGCCTTTTTGTCCGGCACGCCACCCGGTTAACGCCTGTCCAAACCCTCGGCAGATTTGGCGGCCGCGCAGTCCTATTCTGACAACGACACAAGATAAGCGTAGAGGTTGAGGGCATCCGTACTATTGCGGACGCGGAAGGCCATCGAACCCCGCGCACCGGGATCGGCAAGCACGTCGCGAAGATAGCCGGTGGGGTCTTGAACATAGCCCACAAACGTTGCCTCATCCCAGACCAGCCCCGCTTCCGCCGCTGCGCCCAAAGCCGGGGAATAGCGGAAGCCCGCAAGGCTTCCGGCCGTACGCCCGCCAAGTGCATAGAGGTTCGGTCCGGTTCTTGCGTTTCGACCGGCCAGGGTTTCACCAGCGTCGTTTACGACCACATGGCAGGCGATGCATTGCCGAAACGCGGCCTCTCCGGCGGCAGGATCGCCTGTCGCTTGCCCCTGAGACCATGCGACCTGGGAAAATGCGAGGGTAGCTGCCGCAGCAAACACGGCGTTGCGTGTCATCGGGTGCTTCCTTAGACTTTTGGACCCACGTCAGTAGTTAACCCAATCAGCCCGAAGTCCAGTGATATTTCCGTGCGCCTAGGCCACGGCATGCGCGATGGCACATTGCTTCCAAAGCGTCTTTAAGGCCTGCACCAAGTAATCGATATCCTCATCGGAATGGAGCGGTCCCGGCGTGAAGCGCAGCCGTTCCGTCCCCTTGGGAACCGTCGGATAGTTAATCGGTTGGACGTATATGCCGAACTGCTCCATCAAATAATCGCTCAGCATCCGGCATTTCACCGGATCCTTCACCATCACGGGAATGATGTGGGATGGGTTGTCGACATGCGGGATACCTTCTGCATTCAATCGCGCGCGTAGCCGGGCAACTTGGCGCTTTTGCATGTCCCGCTCGGCGGTGCTTTCTTTGAGATGTCTGATCGAGGTCGTCGCCGCGGCCGCAACAGCTGGTGGGAGCGCCGTGGTGAAAATGAACCCGCTGGCAAAGCTACGGATGAAATCGCACAAGGCCTCAGAACCGGTGATGTAGCCGCCAACCACGCCGAAAGCTTTGCCAAGTGTGCCTTCAATCAAAGTTATCCGGTCCATCAGACCTTCGCGTTCGGCGACGCCGCCACCACGGGGGCCGTACATGCCAACCGCATGGACCTCATCAATGTAGCTCATCGCGCCGTGTTTTTCGCAAACATCCAGGATCTCGGCGATCGGTGCGATATCACCATCCATAGAATAGACGCTTTCAAAGGCCACAATCTTGGTGGCGTTTGCAGGCAATTCGGTCAGCTTTCGATCCAGGTCCTCGGGATCGTTGTGCCTCCAAATACGTTTGTCGCAGCGCGCGTGGCGAATGCCCTCAATCATCGAGGCATGGTTCAGGGCATCGGACAGGATCACCGCATTCGGCAGCCGAGCCCCAAGCGTGGACAGCGCGGCCCAGTTCGACACATAGCCGGACGTGAACAGCAGCGCAGCTTCTTTTCCGTGCAAGTCGGCAAGTTCTTCTTCCAGTCGCTTGTGATGGAACGCATTACCAGAGATGTTCCGCGTCCCGCCGGCACCGCTGCCGCAGGCTCGAACCGTCTCGACCATGGTGGATATCACCTTGGGGTTCTGCCCCATGCCGAGATAATCGTTGGAGCACCACACCGTCACTTCGTCACGGCCTTTGCCGTGGTTTTGCACACGTGGGAATGCGCCGCATTTGCGTTGCAGCTCTGCAAAGATCCGGTAGTTCCCCTCCTCCTTGAGGGAATTCAGTTGTTCTTGGAACAAATGATCGAAGTTCATCGCACGTCCTCGCTGAGTCTCGTCGCTTGGGTCTTGTTGGGCTCAGGCAGCATCCAGCGCCAAAGCCGTTCGTCAGGAAGGGGGAGCACCAGGAACCAGTGCTCCAATAGAGCCAGCGCCGTTAGCGCCGCCAAAAGTGCGAAGCCAGCCGCGTCGGCGGGTTGCGCGGCGTAGACCATCTGCCAAAACCACCAGGCCGTCGCAAAGCTGAGCGACGTGACCGATAACGGGAACAACCAGTTCATTCGCGCGATGCGGAAATGGCTTGGGAGATGATTGAGGCTGCCGGGCAGAAACTCGGTATTGATCTTCGATACACCGAGATAAAGGTTCAACTTGGCACTGATCCTGGCCGCAAAGAGCACGCCGAAGGTCAATAGACCGACGTGATTCTCAGCGCCCTGGGCCAAAAGGAACATTGCGATAAACGCAAAGACCAGCAGCATCTCATGGTAAGCGATGGTGCCCCAAGCTCGAATGAACCGTTCCCATTCCGGGGTGGCGGGCGGCAGATCGTGGCCGTTTGGCCCAGTGATGATCCCGGCAAGAAAGGCAAGTTCGATCCAGCCCCACAACGCCAGTGCAGACAAAAACGCAAGGTAAATGCCTGCAATGCTGACGTCGTTGAGGGTGAGCCAAAACCCCGCACAACCCGCGACAGCAAGCGGGAGAGCCAAAAGCACAGCCCGCAGCCGGGCGGATGGCCCGGCCCGGTCGGCATGGCGCACGGCATACAGGATCGCCCCGGTGGAAAACCACCAAAGAAACAGGGCCAAAACGCCCGCGATCCAGGGGCTAGAAAACATCAGTAGCTGGGCTCCAGTCTCGTCTCTGACGGAATGTCATTTGGTATCGACGGGATCGTCATAAGCGACACAAATGCCGCTGCTGCGCGGGTCGTGGCACCGATGCGACCAAAGATGTTTCCACTGCTCGTGTGACGGGCCAGATCGGCGTTGGCCTTTTGCAAACGGCGCAGCGTCGGCATCCAGCGCGGATGGTCGATATCCAGCGTCAGTGGGAAGATCTGGCGCGAAATCTCTGAGGTCTTCTCAAAGACGGCCTGCGCATACCAATCAGGATCAACGCCGAGCGCTTTGTGGAATGCAGGGCGCTGATGGTCGCGCACATACATTGTCGAATAAACCGCTGTGAGGAAGAACTTGATCCAATAGACGTTAATGCCGCTCGTTAGTTTCGGGTCGGTCTTCATCAACAGCGCAAAGGCTTCCCCGTGGCTGAACTCATCGTTGCACCATTCCCTGAACCACTTGAAAATTGGATGGAACCGGTGCTCCGGATGTGCCTCTAGATGGCGAAAGATCGTGATGTAACGCGCGTAGCCGATCTTTTCCGACAGATACGTGGCATAGTATATGAATTTCGGCTGGAAGTACGTGTACTTCTTCTTCTGGGTCAGAAAACCAAGGTTTACCGCGATGCCGGCTTCGCGCAGGGCATCGTTGATAAAGCCGGCATGACGGGCCTCGTCGCGGGCCATGAGCTGGAACAGCGTGACGATATCCTCGTTATTGCCGCGGCGTTTCATCTCTTTATAGAGCACGCAACCGGAAAATTCCGCAGTGCAGGAGGAGATCAAGAAATCGATGAACTCAGCCTTTAGCTGCGGCTCCATCCCGTCCCAATCGATATGGTCCCAGTCCTCGTTCTTCTTGAAGTGACCCTTGTTGGGGTCAGACTTCATCTGAGAGATCAGCTTGTCCCATTCTGTGCGCAGCGCCGATACGTCGATGGCATCAAGCTTGTCAAAATCCGTTGTGTAAAATCGCGGCGTCAACAGCGTGTTTTGCATTGCAACGGCCGTTGCGGTTTCACTATCGATGACAGGCTGGTGCTGCGGGCTTGCAAGCGCCTCTTCGACCGTTGTGGCGTCGGCGGAATGTGCAACGTCTTTCATACCGAAACCTCCTCTGAAAAGGAGAATTCACACAATTCCATGAATTCGAAATCGCCGGTCAGGCGTGTCCAGATTTGTTCGATGCGGCTGGCGCGCACGATGCGGGCCTCGCGTTTGGCCCGCACGACCTCGCCATAGGGCGCCATCACTGGTGGGCCTTGTACTTCCACTTCGTCACCGGGGTGGATGACGGTGCCGTCCAAAAATTTAACATGCGCATGCAGGCTGTCGAAGGTATGGCTTACCTCGACTTCGCAGGGTGCATGTTCGAATTCTCGCGTCAAAAGTCCCATTTGGTCATTCCTCTATTTGCCGGGCAAGAGCCCGTGTATTGCCCGCACCAAAGCCAGAATGTTCGGCCCTCGTTGCGGTCAGGGGGTCGCGAAGGCTCAGGCGTCTGTCTGAATGACGCACAAGCCGGATCGGGTCGCTGGCGGAGTGACCGGCGGCCCCCCGTTCGCGTTCCAGAACCCGATATATGCCTGCATCAGAGCCCCTGCTTTGGGGCTGAGAGAGGCAATCCTTTTGCTGACCAAGCGCAAGATCCGCGGCACGGTTTCTTGATACCGATCCGCAATTTTTTTGGCGCAGCGCTCGGACCATATCTGTTTACTCCGCCGCCACCGATTGAGGTACGCGGCTGATCACCGGCAGCGATATTTCGGTTTCTGCGGCTTGGGCAAAAATCGCGGCGACCTGTTGTGGCTCAGCGATACAGCGCAGAGCAGGCTCAACCTGGCGCAACCGCCCGGGGCGCGCATGCGGCCACAGCACGACGTAGCCCAATTGCGACGGTCGGCTCTTCATCTCGAATGCGATCGTGCCGGTGCCATCTCGCGCAACGGCCAAATGGGCGTTGTTGATCTCACGGAATGGCAGGTTGAGCGTCATGGTTAAGGCCGCGCCAATACGCATCACAACGCGGCGATTGGTAATTGTGTACAGGCTAGCTTTGGCCTGAACCAAGGCGATTACAAATAGCAGGCCGCACACGATGGCGCCAAGGATCAAGACGAAGGAGGCCGCGATAACCGATTGTGCCCACGGCATTACTGCCGCGCCCGACACCACGCGCCAGCCGAAAATTAACAGAAACCAGCCTGCGACCCAGTAGAGGCGCAAGCTTTGGGTGGCAAGGGCCCAGACCCGCGGGGCCCCCTGCCAAAGAATATGTTCGCCCGGTGGTAGACGTTCGGGCAACCCTGGGACAGGCTCGGTCTGAAAGTCGTCCTGGTTCATGATGTCCTCCGTCCTAAAGCGCCGGTCCAATCCGGTCTTCGGAGGCATAAAGGGTGCCACCGCCGTAATAGGCGCAAATTTTTTCCTCCTCCAAGAGCGTGATTTGCGTGGGTGATTTGGTCACCGGCACATTGGCGAAGTGACGTCCGTAGATCGAGTTGATCTTCACGCGGTCCGGTTTGATCTTCGCCAGTTGGATCGGCACCAGGCGCTTGCCGCCGCCGTGATCGGAATCCAGTTCCATCTCCAGATAACGGACCAATTGCTCGGGTGCATCGATCCACATATCCGTGATTTCACCGACCACCTCGTCATCGCCAGCCTGCACTGGCAAACCGCGTGGATCGCGACCGGCGCTGACATGAACGCCATCGGCACGATCCATTGGGACGATCTTGTTGTGCCCGTGGCCATCAAGCTCTGGTACGTCGCGGCGCGCGGCCCAAGACGCAGGCCCAACACCATCAAGCATGGGATCGCCGGTCGGTTGAAACGGATAACCTCCAGCAACGTTTGTCTTTTCAAGCGCGAGATTATCGCGGTGCTGTCTGTCCGGCCCCGGTACGGTCACCTCGCCACGACCATGGGGCAGTTTGAAGGTCTTGGTATTGGGGAGCGGAAATGGACCCTGATTTGCCGCTGGCTGCCCCTCATCGTTTTCCAACGGGTAGCCTTCGCGCATATTCTCCGTCTGGAGATAGTAAATCAGGAGCGCAAAGAAGATCCAAAACATCCAAATCGACAGGCTCGCCAGATCGAAATTGCCAAAGAATGAGTCAACCATAGGGTTCTCCGTTTTCTTATGTTGGCAGGTCGGCAAGGCGGATCTTGCCGGCCTCCCCGCTCAGGTTGTTTGCATGCCCGGACCGAACCAAAGGCCCAATGGCGATGAGGGTCGCAAAGAGAATTGCGATTTCGAGGTGATAGACGGTGGAATATCCGGTTGCCGGGTTGGCCAGCGCCTCGCCCAAGGCTCCGGACGTTGCGACGTGGTTTATGCCGTCCCGAATGGCACCACCGAGCGCGATTGACAGGCCTGCCGCCGTGGCCTGTGCCGCGCCCCATGCGCCAAGCGCGAGGCCACGGCCCGCAGCGCCACTTGCCGGGAGCGTCATCGCCGCCGTCAAGGTCGCCACAGCGAACAATCCGCCTCCAAATCCGATACCACAAGCGCCTGCAAAGAAGAGCCATTCCGCCAGCATTGGGCTGGCAAAGATGACCGCCGAAAAGGCGACAATGCCAGCGAGACATCCCCGCGCGGCCATCCGGATCGGGTTGAGCCCTTGCGACAACCACCGCGCCGCCAGTGCAAAGCCCACCAGCGCTCCGGCGGCCCATGTGGCCGTCAGCAACGTCGTCGCCGACACGCTCAGCCCCAATATCTCGCCGCCGTAAGGCTCCAGAAGCACGTCCTGCATGTTAAAGGCCATGGTGCCCAAAAAGACGACCGCCAACAGTCGGCCGGCCGTGCCGCCCAGGGAATAATCGGCCCATGCGTCGCGGAAAATCGGCCTTGGTGCTGCGCGTTCGGCCTGGGTCATGGGGCGCACTCTTTCTTGCTTCCAGAGGGCCACGACGTTCAAGACGACCGTTGCGACGGCCGCAGCTTGAACAACCTGGATCAGTCGCACACCGGAAAAATCGCGCAACAGCCAGCCGATGATCAGGGCGCTCAGCCCCATACCAACCAAGAACATCACATAAAGCAGCGCAACGACACGTGGGCGGGTGTCTTCGGTCGCGCGGTCTGCGGCCAGGGCGAGCCCCGCTGTCTGGGTCATATGCATGCCCAGACCGGTGAAAACGAAAGCAAAAGCAGCCAGCACCTCGCCCGCAAACGGGATGTCATGGACAGGGTTGCCGCCCAAGACGAGCAAGCTTGCCGGCATGATGGCAAGCCCCGCCATCTGCCACAGCGTGCCGAACCACAGATACGGGATCCGCTTCCATCCGATCGCCGAACGGTACGTATCCGACCGAAAGCCTAAAAGCGCGCGGAACGGTGCAATGAGCACCGGCAGCGCCACAAACCCCGCGACCAAAACGGCAGGCACCGACAATTCCACGATCATGACGCGGTTGAGCGTGCCAAGCAGCATAACGCCAGCCATGCCGACCGAAACCTGGAATAGCGACAACCGCAACAGCTGACCAAGCGGGAGATCAGCGCTCGCGGCGTCTGAAAACGGCAAGAGCCGCCGGGATATGCGCACAACCCGGTTCACGAAGCATGCTCCAGACATTCGGAGATGTAAAACCCACGAGCGACGCGGCCGATCCGCGAAATAGCGCCTGAATGGCCGGTTAGTGACAGTTCAGCCGACAGTGCTTTTGCAGTGTGCGGCACCATCCGGGGCGATCTATCCGATTTCGGAAAGAGTTTTCCCAGCCCCCACATCGCCATTAGAAGCGGCGTTCGCGGCGCGACCGTAAAGATAACCCTTGGCGTTTGGAAACCCGAAACTGCGGCGACAAGGTCTGGGCGCGTATAGTAAATCAGGCTGTCCATTGCGACGACGGCGTCAAATTTGCCGAGACCCGGGCCAAGCATATCGCCGGCGCGAAAACTGACGCGATCCCGTAGGCTCGTTCTCAGACGCGTCTGAGCGATCCGAATAAGTTCTGGTGAGATATCGATGCCGACGACAATAGCACCCCGCGCGGCCAACTCGGCGCTCATTGCACCTGTGCCGCACCCGGCATCCAAGATGCGCGCGCCCAGAAGGTCCGATGGCAGCCGAGACAGTATCAAAGAGCGCATCTCTTCCCGACCGGCGCGGACGGTTTGGCGAATGCGGCTGACCGGTGCGTCCGATGTCAGCGCCGCCCAACTGCGCGTGGCCGTGCGGTCAAAATACGCCTCCACCTGATCGCGTGTTGCATCATATGTCGCGCGCGTGGTCATCAATCAAACCCCAAGAGCTCAAAGATTTCGCGGTCAGGGAGCGGCGCAGGCGCGAGCGGTTCGGTGCCATTCCAGAGCGTTTCTGCAAGCCGCACATATTCAGCTCGTGCCAAAACGATGTCTTCGTCATCCGGCATCTCGAACAACGTCTTTTTCTTCAGGCGCGACCGGCGAATGGCGTCGATATCCGGCATATGGGCGATGCGGTTAAAGCCTACCGTTTTGCAATAGCGGTCCACTTCATCGGTATCTTTGGACCGGTTAGCGATGCATCCGGCCAGACGCACATTATAGTTCTTCGATTTGGCTTGAACGGCGGCGATGATCCGGTTCATCGCATAGATCGAATCGAAATCGTTCGCGGTAACGATCACGGCGCGGTCGGCATGCTGAAGTGGTGCGGCAAACCCGCCGCAAACAACGTCGCCCAGGACATCGAAAATCACCACATCTGTGTCTTCGAGCATGTGGTGCTGCTTGAGCAATTTGACTGTCTGGCCGACGACGTAGCCGCCACATCCCGTGCCAGCCGGCGGTCCGCCAGCCTCGACGCATTGGACCCCGTTAAACCCTTCGGTCACGAAATCATCGGGGCGCAATTCCTCGGGGTGAAAGTCGACCTCCTTGAGGATGTCAATCACCGTTGGTTGCAGATGCCCGGTCAGCGTGAAGGTGCTGTCGTGCTTGGGATCGCAGCCGATTTGCAGCACGCGTTTGCCCAGGGTCGAGAACGCAACGGACAAGTTAGACGACGTCGTCGATTTTCCGATGCCGCCCTTGCCGTAGATCGAAAACACCTTCGCGCCTTGGATTTTGACATTGGGGTCCTGGTGGACCTGGACGGACCCTTCGCCATCCCGGCCACGCAGATCGGGGATATCGTCTCTCGGGCTCATGACGCGGCCTCCACACCTTCTAGTCGGTCTTCGATTTCGTCCGCACCATCCAGGAGAGCGGCGCGCGTTTCTTCGTCGGGCTGCCAATAGTCGCGGTCCGCAGCTTCGATGAGCCGCCCGGCCATGCGCGCCGAAGCTTGCGGGTTAAGCGCCGTCAACCGACGACGCATATCTTCATCGAGCACGAACGTTTCGCTGAGGCGTTGGTAAACCCAGGGCTCGACCTGGCCCGTCGTGGCCGACCAGCCAAGTGTGTTGGTCACTTGCGCCTCGATCTGGCGGACACCTTCATGCCCATGCTGTAGAAGGCTTTCGAACCATTTCGGATTGAGGCTTCGCGATCGGGTTTCCAGCGCCACCTGATCTTGAAGGGTGCGCACCTTGCCCTCGCCGCGGGTTTGATCCCCGATGAATACCGGCGGTTCGTCGCCGCGGGCACGCTTTACAGCTCGGCTGATCCCACCCAATGTATCGAAGTAATGATCGACGGTCGTCACGCCGAGTTCGACACTTTCGAGGTTTTGATAGGCCAAATCCACATCAGCGAGCGCGGATTTCAGAAGTTCGGGGCGCTTGACCGGTTTCCCGCTAACCCCATAGGCAAAGCTCTTGCGGGCCTCATAGGCATCGGCCAAATCGTCTTCTTGCCCCCAAGCCGATTGATCGACCAGGACGTTCACATTGGCGCCATAAGCGCCTTCAGCGTTCGAAAACACGCGTAGCGCGGCGGTTTCGAGATCGACATCCATCGCCTTGGCATAGGCCAGCGCGTGGGCGCGGACGTAGTTCTGGTCCAAGGGCTCATCGGCGCTAGCGGCCTTCCACGCGGCCTCGGCCAGCATCCTTGTTTGCAGCGGCAAGAGATCACGGAATATACCAGACAGCGTCATAACGACGTCAATCCGCGGGCGGCCCAGTTCTTCGAGCGGGATGAGATCGGCGCCGGACAAGCGACCGTAACTATCGAAACGGGGCACCGAACCCAAAAGCGCCAAAGCCTGCGCAATCGGGCCGCCATCCGTTTTGATATTGTCCGAACCCCACAGCACCAAGGCCACGCTGCGGGGCATCGTAACCGCCGCCGCCAAAAGCCGGTCCGCCTGTTTTGCCCCATCCGCAAGCGCGTAGCTTGTGGGCATACGAAAGGGGTCGAAGGCATGGATATTGCGCCCGGTCGGCAGGATTTCGGGCGAACGGATCAGATCACCGCCTGGAACCGGCGGGATGTAGCGGCCAGACAGCGCGCGCAAAAGCCCGGGAAGCTCTGGGTCTTTGGCGAGATGGCTCGACACGGCCTCCCGGTCCGTGCCCTCCGGCAGCGCCCTTAAGTGTTCGGCCAATGCCGCGGCGCTCATCGGTTTACCGACCACATGTAGCCCATCCGGGATAAGCGCGTCTTCGGTTTCCAGTAGTTTCAGCCACAACGCCTCAGGCGTCGATCCGTCTAGATCTACAGCGGCCGCCTGGTCTGCAATCAGGGTCTCCAGATCGGCCCGCTCAGTGGCATCCGGCGCCAAGCCGCGCCAACGGGTTACTGTGTCCTTCAACTCGGCCAAGCCCTTATAGAGCCCAGCTTGCGCCAAGGGCGGCGTCAAATGTGTGACCGTCACCGCAGCCGACCGGCGCTTGGCCAAGGTCGCCTCAGATGGATTGTTCGCCGCGTAGAGATAGACGTTTGGCAGGTCGCCTATGAGGCGGTCCGGCCAATCGCGCGCGCCCAACCCGGCCTGCTTTCCGGGCATAAATTCCAACGCGCCATGCATGCCGAAATGCAGAACCGCATCGGCGGAAAACGAGCCGCGGATCCACCGGTAAAACGCTGCAAAGGCGTGGGTTGGTGCAAACCCCGTTTCAAACATCAAGCGCATCGGGTCGCCTTCGATCCCAAAGACGGGTTGAACACCGACAAAGACTTTACCGAATTGCGCGCCAAGCACGAAAACATGGGCGCCATCGGCCTGGGCCTTTCCTGGGGCCGGGCCCCAAACTGCCTCGATCTCGTTCAGATGCGGTTCGTTGGCGACGATATCAGATGCGGACACCCGGGCAGCCACGTTGGCGGGCTGGCCGTATTGCGCGGCATTCCCGCATAAGATCGTGTCTCGCAGGGCCTCAACACTGGCGGGCGGATCGACGTCGTAGCCGTCCGCGGCCAACGCATGAAGTGTGTTGTACAACGAGGCAAAGACCGACAAATGCGCAGCCGTGCCAACCGCACCGGCATTCGGTGGAAAGCCATAAAGCACAATGGCCAATCGTTTGTCCGCGTTTGCCCGACGCCGGAGCGTCGCGTAGCGTAGTGCGCGATTTGCCAGTGTTTCGACACGTTCGCGGCACGGGGCCATGGCGCGGTTCTGACCACCTTCGCGGCCCGCAAAAACCGTCGGGCAGGTTGCACCGTCAAGCTCCGGTAGTGCAATCAGCATGGTCGTTTCGACCGGGCTCAGCCCTTGCGCGCTGGCGTCCCACTGGGACAGCGTTTGAAATTCAATTGGATGCGCGGCCAAATACGGCACATCGAGATCGCTGAGCAACGCAACCGCCGCGTCGCTGTCGTTATAAGCCGGGCCGCCGATCAGGCTAAAGCCGGTGAGTGAAACCAAGGCGTCAATACGCCCACCCTCAAAATACGCAGCGATTGCTGGCCGGGCATCAAGCCCACCGGCAAAAGCAGGCAGAACGCGCAGACCGCGGCCTTCGAGCGCACGAATAACCGCATCGTAATGCGCGGTATCGGACGCCAAGATATAGCTCCGCATCAATAACAGACCGACCGTCGCCGTGTAGCCTTTGGGCCCAGAAATTTCTGCGGCATCCTCGGTAATGTGGTGGCCTTGCAAGTCGGGATGGTAAAGCCCGATCTCGGGGTAATCGATGGGCGGTGCGGCATCGGTTTCTACAACCTCGCTGCCTGTACTATAGCGACCGATCAAAAACCGGATCATCTGTTCGACATTGTCGTCGGACCCGCCCAGCCAATATTGCATGGTCAGGAACCAGGCGCGCAGGTCTTGCGCTTTACCCGGAATGAACCGCAGTATTTTCGGCAGCCGTCGCAACATGCGCATTTGCTTCGCGCCGGAATTGGCCGACGGCGCCTTCGATCCGCGCAAACGCTTCAGAAGCTTCATTGCGCCTGAGGCAGGCTGGCTCATATCCAACTCACCCATTCGAGTGAGGCCGACAATCTCAGGCGCCGAGATCACGCCAATCATGGCGTCGCACGCATCGCGCCGAGCCTTGAGGCTGGGCAGAATGGCGCGGACATGTTCTTCGATGAAAAGTAGATTGATAATGACAATATCAGCGTGAGACACGGCCTCTTTTGCCGCGTCCAATGCCGCTGGAGCCTCCGCCCATTCGGCTGCGGCATGCACCGTGACCTCAAGGCCTGGGATAACCGGGGCGAGCCGCTCTGACACGCGCGCAGCAGGCCCTGCGGCATGCGCATCAAGCGTTACAATCACGACGCTATAGCCCGGGATATGGTCGTGACTATCGCGCATAATGGGCCTTTGCTTCGTAAAGCGTCTCGACCGTGATCTCATCAACACCGCGTTCAGCGGCAAAGATCTCGGTGTTGCGGCGTGCCTTTCCGCGCACAAAGAATGGGATCTTCTTCAATTCACGCTCCGCGGCGCTGGCCCAGACCAATTCTCCGGGCTGCTGAGGCTCGGGGTCGGGAACGAGCTTGAGATGCGCAGCCTTTCCGCCATGGTGGCTCGGACCTGCTTGGTCGTGGAACTCAAAATCTTCGCGGAACATAGTCAGAAGATGTTCTTCGAGACCCATGACAAGCGGGTGGACGAGCGTATCGAACAGGACATTGGCGCCTTCCCAGCCGGCCACAGGCGCATAGCGTGCCGGGAAATCTTGGACGTGGACCGGGGCGGAAATCACGGCGCAGGGAATACCAAGCCGCTTGCCGATATGGCGCTCCATCTGCGTGCCGAGGATCAGTTCAGGCTGTGCCGCTGTGATCGCGTCTTCGACCTCGAGATAGTCATCCGTGATCAGGGCATCGACACCATAATCCCGCGCCAAAGCCCGGATCGGACGGGCGTATTCCCGATTGTAACACCCGAGCCCCGCAATCTCGAACCCGATCTCATCGCGCGCAACACGCGCCATCGCCGCAACATGCGTGGCGTCGCCAAACAGAAAAACCCGCTTGCCCGTCAGATAGGTGGAATCGACCGAGCGCGACCACCACGGTAACCTCAGCCGAGAGATATCCGATTTCGGCTCTACACCGCATAATTGGGCCACTTCTTCAATGAAGTCCTTGGTCGCGCCGACGCCGATCGGCACATGGCTGGTATAGGGCTGATCACAGCTACGCTTGAGATGACGCGCCGCGTTTTCTGCGTGTTCAGGATACAGCAAGACATTAGCATGCGCCGCGCCCAACCGGGCGATATCAGCCGGACGGGCCCCAAAGGGCGCCACGACATTTACGTCAATGCCGGTATCGAGCAGGAGTGCCGTCACCTCTTCGATATCGTCGCGATGTCGAAACCCCAATGCGGTCGGGCCTAAGATGTTCACGCTTGGGCGCGCCGTCCGTTCCATCGGGCGAGACAAATTGCGAACCAATTGAAAGAACGTCTCGTCGGTTCCGAAATTCTCTTTCCGCTGATAGCTCGGCAGCTCCAACGGAATGACCGGGATCGGCAGTCCAAGCGCATCCGCCAACCCGCCGGGATCATCCTGGATCAATTCGGCCGTGCAGGACGCGCCCACAATCAACGCCTCAGGCTTGAACCGGTGATAGGCATCGCGGCAGGCATCGCGGAAGAGACTGGCCGTGTCTGCGCCCAGGTCGCGGTCCTGAAAGGTCGTGTACGTCACAGGCGGGCGATGATCACGACGCTCAATCATGGTGAAAAGCAGATCGGCGTAAGTGTCGCCCTGCGGTGCGTGCAGGACGAAATGGACGCCTTTCATCGCGGTTGCCACGCGCATCGCACCGACATGGGGCGGGCCCTCGTATGTCCACACGCTGAGCTTCATGTGGCCACTTTCAGCACATCGTGCCGGCGCAAAGGACGCGCGAACAAGCCAGCAAGATCGCCCGCTTGTTCGTAAAAATGCACGGGCGTGAAGACCAACTCGATGGCCCATTTGGTTGCCAGGCCCTCGGCCTCCAGCGGGTTCGCCAAGCCCAAGCCGCAAACCGTGAGATCCGGGCGCGACGCGCGAACACGGTCAAGCTGTCGGTCCACATCTTGACCTTCGGAAATCACCGGACCTTCCGGCAAAAGCGCCAGGTCAGGCGCTGCGATATCGGTGTGAATGAACGGCGCACCGACCTCAAGCGCACGCATTCCGCACTCACGTGTCAGAAACCGCGCCAGGGGGATCTCAAGCTGGCTGTCGGGAAAGAAAAACACCGATTTTTCGCGCAGAGTTTCAGCGGCCGCCGCAATGGCCTTACGCGCGCGGGCGCGCGGAGCTGCGGTCACCAGATCGAAAAGGCTCTGTTCCACCCCAAAAGTTCTTGCGACCGCGCTTAGCCACGCGGTTGTGCCTTCCTCGCCAAACGGGAACGGTGCCTCAATTCGCTTTGCACCGCGCCGATCAAGCGCCGCTGCGGTTTCGCCCAAGAAGGGTTGCAGCAGGGCATAGCGCGTATTGGGACCGATTTTTGGCGCCTGGTCCGCGCGGCGCGCCGGCAACACGCGCACCGGCCCCACGCCAAGCGCGTCTAGCAGCGCCAAGGCTTGGTCTTCGACGACATCTGGCAGCGCACCGACCAATAACAGCTGTGAGGCTTCGGTCGTCTCAAGCGCCGGGACCATCGCGGCAAGGCAGGCATCTTCGCCTTGCGTGAAGGTCGTCTCGATCCCTGAGCCGGAAAAATTCAGAACACGCACATGCGGGGCGTGCTGCGCGCTCAGACGCTCGGCCGCCTTGGCCAGGTCCAATTTGATCACTTCCGATGGGCAAGAACCGACCAAGAAAAGCTGGCGGATATCGGGGCGCCGCGCCAAAAGCCGCGCGACCTCCCTATCCAACTCATCGTTGGCATCGGCCAGACCGGCCAGATCGGCCTCTTCCAGGATCGCGGTTCCAAACCGCGGCTCGGCAAAGATCATCACGCCCGCAGCGGATTGCAAAAGATGCGCACATGTCCGGGAGCCGACCACCAAAAAGAAGGCGTCTTGCATCTTGCGGTGGAGCCAGATGATGCCGGTTAGTCCGCAAAAGACCTCTCTCTGGCCGCGTTCACGCAGGATCGGCGCCGATGTGCAGCTAGAGGTGGGAAGCGTTGCGTGATCCTTCATGCCGCCTCCAACCGCGCGCGGCGGAGCTTGAGAAGGAACTGCGCGGCATTGAGCACGTAGGCCGCGTAGGCAATCAGCGCGAGCGTCATTTGCAGCGAGGGCGAACTTCCTGCCAGAAGCGCCCACAGATAGATCAGATGGGCCGCAATGACGATGAAGCTCACGACGTCCTCCCAAAAGAAGGCCGGCGCGAAAAGCCATTGGTCGAAGACGACCTTCTCCCAAATCGCGCCCGTGACCATGATGGTGAGCAGGATGGCGGTTTTCGCGATAATAGAGATGGTGGCTGCGAGGTAGCCCTGACCCGTCGCCAAAAACCAAAGGACGAGCCCGAGCGAAACCAGAAAGACTGCAAATTGCAATGGAGCCAAAACCGCTTGGACGGTCGTCCAAACAGTTGTGTCCCTCCTCCGCCTCTCCTCGGCACTGTAAATCCCGCTGGACGGTGGATTTATCAGGGTTTCCGCGGACATCTGTCTCCGATTCCCAAGCGCGCTATGGAAAAAGCTAGCTGGGGAAGCAGGAAAGTGTCAATCTAAACTTACATATCTTTCCGCTGGATTTCAGACAGTTTTTTGCACGCAACGGCATTCTTGCCAGGCTACCTGAGTAAATCGCGTTGGACAGCTGTTGCGCCGTACGGTCGTTTTGCGCAATGTCAATTTAATTTGACAGTTGGGTCGGTGTGCGAGACACTGTCGGCGGAAAACCTGCCCGGATGTGCGAATTTTCTTGATCATATGACGTGCACGACCCGAGAAGCAGGGGTGCATCATGACGAAACTGACATGGCCAGCGGAAAGCACCGACACGTCTGCAAAACGGGCAGAGGTGCAGTTATTGGCTGCACAAGCCTTGGCGATCCTGGCAAAGCAGACGGCCGTTACGCCGCCGCATTTGACGGAACGTCTGGTGCGTCTTTCCGACCTTGTTATCGCGCTTGACCCGGACATTGCCCACCAAGCCATAGACGACGTCATTCGCGAAGGGCTTGGTATTGACGACGTTATTGATCACCTCTTGCCCGAAATTGCCCGGATGCTTGGCGAACGTTGGTTTGCGGATGACATTAGTTTCGCAGAGGTTTCTATCGGGTCGGCCCGCTTGCAAGAAATGGTGCGCCGGCTTCGGATGCGGCGTCGAGCGGTCAACAACGTGCATGGGCCGGACAAACGTGTGCTGATCATAATTCCAAGACCCGAGGAACATACGCTCGGTGCTTTCATCGCCGCCGACCAGCTCCGCCGCGCTGATGTTTCCGTCGAAATGTCGATCGCAGAGCGCCGCCGCGAGCTTGAAGCTCGGTTGCGCGAGAACAGGTATCATATGGTCGGCATTACGGCATCCGGTGTCAGAACGCTTGCCGCTGTCAAAGAAATTGTTGGGGTCATTCGGTCGAAGTGCCGAACGTTCACACCAATTGTTTTGGGCGGACCTTTGGCAGACGCGGATCGCGCACTAACTGATCGGCTAAAGGTTGACGTCATGACAACTGACATCCGGTCCGCTGCGCGGCGTTGTGGGGTCTTGTCGGCGCGGCAGGAAAAAGACACCGAAGTAGGTTAAACCAGCATGAACAGCAGAGGTACCGATTTCTGGACCGATGAAACGGCGCCGCCGATTTCGCCGGAGCACATCAATGAAATCGTGACCACCGCCGCCGACCTCGCCATCGTTCTAGAGACCAGCGGCAAAGTGCGGTCGGTTGTGGTCAATCCGCTCAATCCGACATTAGGGCAGTTGGACCATTGGCGCGATCGCGACATTCGCGAATTCACGGCCGAAGACAGCCTGTCGAAGATCCAAGCACAGCTTGACGCGTATCGTGACGGCAGCCCAAAGCCGGTCGAAGCGATTGAGCTGAACCATTTCGACAACGCGAATTGGGAATTCCCAATCCGCTATACCTTGCACCGAACAGGCAGCGACGATGTCGTTTTGATGCTGGGTCGCGATCTGCGCCCCATATCAGAGCTTCAGCATCGCTTGGTCAAAGCGCAGTTGGCGCTTGAAAAGGACTATGAAAGCCACCGCGATTTCGAAACGCGTTACCGGGTGGTGATGGAGGCCGCGCGTGAGCCGATGGTTTTGGTTCAGGTAAATTCCGGCCGGATCGTGGACCTGAACAACGCAGCCGCTCGGGTGCTTGGCTCCGAAAGCGAAGCCATGGTGGGCGGTGCTTTCACCCAAGAATTCGACGGACGTCGCCGCGGTGAGTTCATCGAAAGTCTGGTGGCGATGGCCGGAAACCAAACCGGCGGCGCGGTGCGCGCGGAAACGAAGCGGGCCGGACAGGCCGTTGCAATCTATCCAACGCTCTTTAGGGCTGCCGGTGACCGAATGCTGCTGTGTCGGGTGGAACCAGAGGGAAGCTCCGAAGGTTTGGCCGCAGAGCTTTCGGCAACGCTCAGCCAGCTTTATCAAGACGGGCCGGATGCGGTCGTATTCACCGATATCCATGGCGCCATACGCTCCGCCAACGATGCGTTTTTAGGGTTTTGCGATGTCGGTCAGCTAAGCGAAGTAAAGGGCCGCAACCTCAGCGAGTTTCTCAGCCGCGGCAGTGTCGATCTTAAGGTGTTGACCGACAATGCGGTGCGCACAGGGCGCATGCGGGTTTATTCGACGCGCATGGATGGCGTCTATGGGAGCCAACTTTCGGTCGAGATTTCGGCAACCCGCCTTGGCGGCGCGACGCATGCAGGTTTTGCCTTTGTGATCCGCGACACAAGCCGTGTTGAGGTTGTGCGCGAACCCGTCGGTCCAGGATCGAATGTTGCCGGCGGGATGCCGATCTCCGTGGATGGCATGCGCAATCTGATGGACCTTGTCGGCTCTTCGCCGCTGAAGGACATCGTTGCCGCGACCACCGATGTGATCGAGAAAATGTGCATCGAGACGGCGGTCGAGCTGACCGACAATAACCGCGTCGCTGCGGCGGAAATGCTGGGGTTGTCGCGGCAGTCGCTATACGTGAAGCTGCGCAAGTACGGATTGCTGAACAAAAGTGGCGATTAAACCGGCGGCGTAAACTCTAGTTTACACTTGCTCGACTCTGGCCGTCCCATTAGCCTGACAGCATGAGAGAAACGACCCTTTCCGTCAGGTCGCCGCTGCCGGAGCCGCGGGCCGTGGTGACGCTGCTAAAGCCGATCACATGGTTTCCGCCGATCTGGGCATACCTTTGCGGCATCGTTTCAGTCGGGGTGAACCCGTTGGACCGCGTGGGCTTTGTCGCTTTGGGCCTCGTTTTGGCCGGGCCGGTCGTATGCGGCATGAGCCAGGCAGCAAATGATTGGTGCGACCGGCACGTCGATGCAATCAACGAGCCGGGCCGCCCGATCCCGTCGGGCCGTATCCCTGGACAATGGGGTCTGTGGATCGCGCTGGCGATGTCGGTTTTGGGTGTCATCATCGGAGCGTTTCTGGGGCCTTGGGGTTTTGTCGCCACAATCCTCGCCATCGCGGCCGCGTGGGCCTATTCGGCAGAACCTGTACGGCTCAAACGATCCGGCATTTGGGGGCCTGGTCTTGTCGGCCTCAGCTATGAAACCCTGCCTTGGATCACGGGCGCCGCTGTTTTGTCCGCCGGCGCGCCGGACGCGCGCATCGTGGTGGTGGCCGTTCTTTACGGGATTGGCGCCCATGGGATCATGACGCTCAACGATTTCAAAGCACTTGAAGGCGATCGCAGGACGGGCGTGAATTCGTTGCCGGTGACCCTCGGTCCCGTCAAAGCCGCACGCCTCGCCTGTGCCGTCATGGCCCTGCCGCAAATTGCCGTAATCGCACTTTTGACCCTCTGGGATAGATCGGGTCACGCCGCCATCATCGTTATGTCGTTGATTGCGCAATTCGCCGCTATGCGGGTGATGTTGCGCGATCCCAAAGGTCGCGCACCCTGGTATAACGGCACAGGCGTTACGCTTTATGTGCTGGGGATGATGGTGGCCGCAGTCGCCTTAGGGGGGCTGGCATGAATTTGGGCTGGGGTGGCATTCTGAGGCTTTGCCTGGTCAACGCGGCGATCGGCGGAATGGCGGCGTTACCTGTAAACCTATTCAACCGGCTGATGACGGTGGAGCTGTCGCTGCCGGCCCTGCTCCCCGGTCTCCTGGTCGCCGTGCATTATGGCGTGCAAATCACGCGCCCTGTCTGGGGGCATCGGTCCGATGCGCGTGGAGGGCGTACACCCTTTATTCTCGGGGGCGTCGCTGCGGTTGGGCTCGGGCTTATTCTGGTCGCGTGGGCCATCGTCAATTTGACCGGAACGGCGGCCCTTTTGGTCTGGATATTTGCCTATATCCTCATTGGGCTCGGAATTGGCGCGGCAGGTACATCCTTTTTGGCGCTTTTGGCGACCGCAACACATGACGACCGGAAATCTGTCGCTGCAACGCTTGCCTGGCTGATGCTGATCATCGGCGCAATCGCCGCCTCGATCGGCGCGGGACAGGCGTTGGAGCCTTATTCGCCGGCCCGGCTAATGGCCGTTGTTCCCATCGTTTCGTTGGTGGCGCTTTTGATGACTTTGGTTGCGGTTTGGCGGGTTGAGGCGCGGCTGGGCCCAGTGCCGCCGCCAGCGGAGCCGGACCTGAAACACGCGCTCCGGGCTGCATGGGCTGACCCAGCCGCACGCGGCTTTACCGGATTTGTATTCCTCTCGATCTTTGCCTTTTACCTTTCGGAATTGGTGCTAGAGCCGTTTATGGGGCATGTACATGGGCTCACTCCCGATGCGTCCACAACCTTGTCTGGCGGCAAGGATGGCGCCGCACTTTTGGGAATGCTGGCCGCTGGCGGGCTTGCTTTTGTGCGCGTCGGCAGCCTCAGGGCTTGGGCCGTAATCGGATGCTTGATCTCTGCGGTTGGCTTGGTGGCACTGGCGATCCGGGCGCCGCTCATGCCGTCCGTTATGACCTTGGGTCTCGGCAACGGCTTATTCGTCGTCGGCGCTGTGGGGTCAATGATGCGTTTGGCTGCGGCAAAATCCGGTGCAGCCGGCACACGCATGGGCCTTTTTGGCGCAGCACAGGCCATCGCCGCAGGGCTTGCCGGGATGATGGCAACCGGCCTTTTGGACATTGGGCGGCTTTGGCTGACGACCGAAACGGCGTATGCGTTTGTCTTCGTCCTGGAGGCCATCGTGTTTGTTGCGGCCGCCATTATGGCCGGCCGGCTGCTGACATCACAATCAAATCCAAAGCCTAGCCTGCAACCGGGGGACTAAGTCATGACGTATGATGTTGTCGTTGTCGGTGGCGGACCGGCGGGTGCCACAGCCGCAGAGGATCTTGCGAAATCGGGACACAAGGTTGCGATGCTGGATCGGGACGGACGCATCAAGCCATGCGGTGGCGCTGTCCCGCCGCGACTGATCCGGGATTTCTTTGTCCCCGACAGCCAGATCGTGGCGCGGATCCGCACCGCACGGATGATTTCGCCGACCGGTCGCCACGTGGACATTCCGATCGAAAACGGCTTTGTCGGTATGGTTGATCGCGAACATTTCGACGAATTCCTGCGTAACCGGGCGTCGGAAGCCGGCGCCGACAGGTTGACCGGGACCTTTGTGCGCATTGAACGCGATGGTGACCAAACGACCTTGCTTTACCGCAAGAAAGGGGAAACCGATCCGACCCGGATCGCGACCAAACTTGTGGTCGGTGCCGATGGTGCACGATCCAGCGTTGCGCGCCAAGAAGTCCCCGGCGGAGATGATATCCCCTATGTTGTGGCCTATCATGAGATTATCGAGGCGCCTGGACGGTGCGGAAACTACGATCCCGATCGCTGCGATGTGGTCTATGATGGGCGGATTAGTCCCGATTTTTACGGTTGGGTGTTTCCGCATGGAACCCAAGCTAGCGTAGGCATGGGCTCGCTCGTGAAAGACGTCGATCTGAAACGGGCAACCGCGGATTTGCGCGCCGCGTCCGGATTGGCCGATTGCGATACGATCCGGCGTGAAGGTGCGCCGATTCCGCTCAAACCGCTGGAGGAGTGGGATAACGGGCATGATGTTGTCTTGGCCGGCGATGCCGCCGGCGTCGTAGCGCCATCATCGGGTGAAGGCATCTATTATGCTATGATCGGAGGGCGGTTCGCCGCAACCGCCGCGGCAGCATGCCTTGCCTCCGGCCGCGTCAAGGACCTCCGGCTGGCGCGAAAATTGTTCATGCGCGAACATCGAAACGTGTTCCGGGTCTTGGGTGCGATGCAGGATGCCTATTACAAATCCGATGATCGGCGGGAACGTTTTGTCAGCCTGTGCCATGATGTCGACGTCCAGCGCCTCACATTTGAAGCCTATATGAACAAGAAGCTCGTCCGTGCCAGGCCCTTTGCGCATATCAAAATCGGGCTGAAAAATATTGCGCATCTCACCGGCATGATACCGGCGACGCGCGCATGAATACTATGATCCCAGCCTGGGTCGATGGGGACCTAACTCCGGTCGAAAAGCTTGACGCCCATATCCGCGGGCTAAAGCACCGGGCAATTTCTGTTTTTGTGATGCGCGGCAATGAGGTCCTGTTGCAGCGTCGTGCTTTAGGCAAATACCATACGCCCGGGCTCTGGGCGAATACCTGCTGCACCCATCCGCATTGGGACGAAGCGCCGTCTACCTGCGCTGAGCGACGCTTGGACGAAGAGCTTGGGATCCGGAACGTACCACTGATGTATCGCGATACGGTCGAATATCGTGCCGATGTCGGCGGTGGGTTGATCGAACACGAGGTGGTGGACATTTTCCTCGGCGATGCGCCCGATGGGCTTGTGCTAAAGCCGAACCCCGATGAGGTGATGGATACCATTTGGCGCCCGCTAGACAGCCTGACCGATGAGGTGGCGCAAAACCCGCAACGGTTCACGCCCTGGATCGCGATTTATCTGCGTGATCATGCGGCGGCGATTTTCGGCGCGGCGGTTTAGGCCCGCGCCTTTCCGAATTCGGCCGTTTCCAAACCTAATGCGCGCAGTGCCGCACATGCGATATCGTCGGCGGTCAATCCAGCATCGGCATACATCTCTGCCGGGCTTGCCTGATCGATGAACCGATCCGGCAGTACCAACGTGCGGATCGCAAGACCCCGGTCGAGTTGCCCGCTGGCAGCCAAGTGATGAAGAACCATGCCCCCAAAGCCCAGCATAGCGCCTTGCTCAACGGTGATGAGGGCGGCGTGATTTCGGGCGAGATCATCGATCAACGCGGTGTCGAGCGGCTTGGCAAAGCGAGCGTCGGCCACGGTTACACCGATGCCGCGCGCCTCCAGCGCTTCGGCCGCGCGCAATGCCTCGGCCAGATGGGCACCAAAGGATAAAATCGCGACCGCGTCGCCTTCTTGCACGATCCGTCCGCGCCCGATGGGCAGAACCTTCCCCTGCTCGGGCAGATCGACGCCCTCGCCCTCGCCGCGCGGATATCGCAACGCGATCGGACCGGCATCGTGATCAGCCATGGTCGCCATCATATGGATCAACTCGGCCTCATCGGCGCAGGCCATAACCGTCATGTTTGGCAACGCACTAAGGTATCCGACATCGAAGGCGCCGGCATGGGTCGGCCCATCGGCCCCTACGAGGCCCGCACGGTCGAGACAAAATCGTACTGGCAGGTTTTGCAACGCCACATCATGCACGATCTGATCGTAACCGCGCTGCAAAAAGCTCGAATAAATCGCGCAAAAGGGCTTGAGACCGCCGGCGGCCATGCCAGCGGCAAAAGTAACGGCATGTTGTTCTGCAATACCAACATCGAAAAGTCGTGAGGGATGCGCCTCTCCGAGAGCGGTAAGTCCTGTGCCGCCCGGCATCGCGGCGGTCACCCCGACAATCCGCGAATCTGTGTCTGCGAGGCGTTTTAGGCTCGATCCGAAGACACTTGTATACGACGGCGCGTTAGACTTTGCCTTTTTCTGCTGTCCGGTTTCGACGTCGAATTTTGCGACCCCGTGATAACAGTCATCGGCCCCTTCGGCCGGCGCGTATCCCTTGCCCTTCACCGTAACCGCGTGGATCAAAACCGGCTTCGTCGCGCAGGTTTTTGCAGATCGCAGAACCGTCAGCAGCTGGCCCATGTCGTGGCCGTCAATCGGCCCGACATAGTCAAAGCCCAAATGGTCGAACAGCGTTCCCTGTGCGGTGACGCCGGTGACCAACTGCCGGGCGCGTTCAGCGCTGGTCCTTAGGGGTTCGGGCAGATGCGCGGTCATTTCGTCGGCCATGGTCTTGAAGGCCATCATCGGCGAATTCGCGTAAAGCCCCGACAGATACGTTGACATCGCGCCGACCGGCGGTGCGATCGACATTTCGTTGTCGTTCAGGATGACGAACAATCTGCGGCCTTCCGCGCCGGCATTGTTGAGCGCTTCGTAGGCCATTCCGGCACTGATCGCGCCGTCACCAATGACCGCAATCGCATCCCCGGTCGCCTCGCCAAGATCGCGCGCCGTCGTGAAGCCAAGCGCCGCCGAAATGCTGGTCGATGAATGGGCCGCGCCGAAGGGATCATAGGGGCTTTCGCTGCGTTTGGTGAACCCGCTGAGACCGCCCTTCTGGCGCAGGGTGCGAATGCGATTGCGCCGGCCGGTGACGATCTTGTGCGGATAACATTGATGCCCGACATCCCAGATCAGTTTGTCGTAAGGGGTATTGAAAACAGCATGGATCGCGACGGTCAGTTCCACGACGCCCAGTGACGATCCAAGATGCCCGCCCGTTTCTGAGACCGCTGCGATGGTCTCTGCCCGCAGCTCATGTGCAAGTCGGCCAAGCTCGCTGTCGGTCATACGCCGCAAATCGGCCGGGTAATTCACTTGGTCCAAAAGAGGCGTGCTGGGTCTGGTCATGTTGGTTCCGGTCGTTTGAAGGGTTCGAACGCGGCGTGGGTTTACCACGGCGTTCAATGGTCTGGCCTTAGGGGTCGGGGCGGCCGGTCACACCGCCCGAGCTGGCTCGCAAACTTGGCGCCTATCGGTCGATGCTACAATTCTCGCCTCCTGTTTTAATTGCGCGCCTTAGGCAGCTTCGAATGACGCAATCCGCGCGCTGCGGCTTTCGGTGATCTTGCTGGCCGGTCCGAAACGGGGCGGCCGATGTGTTTTGAGGGACGTTGCGCGGGACGAACCCACCCGATCATTAATCGGGCCATCGCCCTGGGTGGGTCCCGCCGCTTTTGCGGTGTAACTCGGTCATCGCTCAGCATTGCCATAGCGTATCTCCGCTGCGGTATCCTGGCGCGTCTGGTCTTTTCGCCGCGGTCCAAATCATTGTTGATAGCCGCGGGCGATCGCGCCGCCCGCGGCAGAGTTCTTTAGAAGCCCGACGTTGTCGCGGCTTGTTCGAACCAGTTCAGTCCAGACGACAGAACCACCAGGTGGATCATTGCCGCCAACAGGAATAGGAACACGCCCTGGGCCACGAAGACGCGGCGCGGGTCAAAAATGAGCCAGATCTTATAGAATTTCGACATGGTTCACCTCATGCTCCGCCGCCGAACCACGGCGCCCAGATGTACGTGGCGATGTGAGCAACCAGGCATGCGCCTGCAAAGAGCCAGAGCCCGCTCATATACACCGCGTGCAGTTCCTGCGCCTGCTCGTCGGTCAGACCCGTGAAGGACAGGTCACTTTCAGCCATAAACTTTCCTCCGGAACGTTTGACTGATGCCGCGCACCCCGCGGCCAGGCACCGGCAAGACCTCATTGCCCTGCCGGAATTCCACCCGCCTGCGCGAGCAAGCGGGAAGAAATCAGTCTCGGCTCCGGTCTTGCCGAGGTTACTTTGGCGCCCGACCGGCCTTGGTCTGTTTTGGCCGGCTCAGGTGCAATCCCAGGCCCTAAGTCAGGCCGAGAAAATCATCGGCGTAATGATCCGTGCCTGAGACCAGGCGCGGGCCACGGGGCCTTTTGTCGCAAGGGTTCCACCGCGCAGCGCGGCCAAAGCCCAGGCGATCAATGCAAGCGGCAGTGCCGCCACAAAAATGACCGCAAAATAAAAGGTGAATTCCGCCCTTGGCGGTTTCGACCTGGACGAAATGGGCGCATTTGAAGTGACGTCAGCCATCCTGTCCTCCCTTTTGTAGGATGTCATTGCCCGTTGGTCGCAATGTCGCGACGACATCACGGTCAACGTGGTCCGATCCACTTTCGAGTGCGACTTTTTCTGCCGCATCCCGAAGCGTTTTGGCCGCTGAAATCCGGGTCAATATCGGATGTTCGGCGACAATTTTGTCCAATAGCTCTTGGGCGTCCTTGTCCCACGGGAAATCGCGCTTGAGCGCTGCCGGTGTGGACTGCGTGGCGTCAAGCTCACTGCCGAGTGGCAGGATATGAAACAGCGCATCGAAAAGTCCGTTACAAATTTCCTGAAGAAGATACGTAGCCCCCGCATATCCCATGAATGGCGTGCCGGTCGCGCGCCGGATCGCGGCGCCGGGAAAGCTCGCGGCAATAAACGAAGGACGTGGGCCATGCCCGCCAGCCTGTTCAGCAAGGTAGATTTTTTCGTTGATCGACCCCAGTACGATCAGCGGCTTTTGCGTCGCGATTTTATCGCGCACCGCGTCATTGTCGGTTTTGGCCCCCGCCTTTCGTGCAACTGCAAACTGGCAAGGCAGGCCAAGTTCGGCATCGAGGAAATTGCGAATTCCACGGGTATAGGTTTCATTCGCCACGATCCCAAAGCTCGCCGTGGCAAAGAAATCTTGGGTGACCGACCGCCACAAATCCCAAAGCGGCTTTAGGGTCGAGTGCTTTTCCTGTGCGATGAAAGGCTCCGGGTCGAGGCCGAGCATCTCACCAAGACGCCGCAGGAACTTTGTGGTCGAATCGATGCCGATCGGCGCTTGCAAGTAGGGTTTTCCCAGGACCTCTGCCAAACCGCGGCCAAATTCGCGGTACATCACGACATTAGCGTCCGCATTTACGAGGCTCCGCATCTCAGCCAAATGCGCGCCCATCGGCATGACCATGTTGATCTCGGCGCCAATGCCTTCGATGAGCCGACGAATTTCATGCAAATCGCTGGCCATGTTAAAGGTGCCATACATCGGGCCCAGAATGTTCACCCGCGGCTTAGCATCCTCGGCGCGTTTCTTTTCCGGTGGCATCCTGCCCTTGGTTTGACCGAATTCGGTGAAGAGCCATGTCATCGCGCGGTCTGCGGCTTGCCATTGGTCCTCGTCGATCGTGCGCGGCAGGAAACGTTGGATGTTTGTGCCTTGGGGCGTGACCCCGCCGCCGATCATTTCAGCAATCGATCCGGTGACGACAACGGCCGGCAGGGCCGGGTCGAGCGTCTTCCAGGCGCGCTTCATCGCGCCTTCGGTGCCGTCCCGGCCAAGTTCTTCTTCGCCCAAACCGGTTGTCACGATCGGCAATTCATGTGGAGGCAGCGCATCGGTGTAATGCAACACCGATGTAACCGGGAGGTTTTCGCAACCAACAGGGCCATCGATCACGACCTGAAGGCCTTTCACGGCACAGAAGGCATAAACCGCCCCCCAATAGCCTCCGGCCCTATCGTGATCTTGGATCAACATCAGATCATCTGCTCCGCTTTTGCAGCGCGCGCTTGTTTGTCGAGCTTCCGTTGATGTTGCGCGCGGAAATCCGGGCGGAGGTTCGGCCCGCGTTCCCAAATGCCGGCTGTATCGGCCTCCCCAACGCCATCGAAGAATTCCCGCATGGCGGTCATCCGGTCTTTGTTGCCCATTGCCGCCGTCACAACCTGCGCCAAGGAACCAGCCCCAGCGACGCCCATAAGGGGTCGGGCAGAAATCAAATTGGTGAAGTAGAGCGCGGGAATGCCGGCCTCTTTCGCCTTTTGCACAACCGGTGTGGTCCCAATGGCGAGGTCCGGTTTGACGGCCTCAACGGCTGCACAATCATCCTCTAATGAGGCTCTAAACTGCACTTTCGTGCCTTTTGATGTCAGCCAGTCTAGATCTGGTTCCGACCATTTCGTTTTTGGGCAGGCCGTGCCGACATAAGGGATATTGGCGCCGCTTTCGATCAACAGCCGGGCGACCAAAAGTTCCGATCCCTCATAGCCTGACAGCGTGATCGTGCCGTCAATTGCACTGGACGCGAGGGCCTGTTTAATCGCCGGCAGAATAGCGTTCTGCGCATCTGCGACCTTTCCGGCAACCCCGCATGCATCGCCAATGGCCGCAAGCCAAGCGGCGGTACCGTCGTAGCCAACCGGCGCGGAGCCGACGATCGACCGACCAGCCGCCTCGAATTCCCGCACCGCTGCGGTATAGAAGGGATGGATCGCCGCAACCGCGGCGCAATCCAAAGCAGAATAGAGCTCGCGCCACTCACGGCAGGGAACGACCGGACCTGCCGCCAGACCGAGCGGCGCGAGCATCCCACCGAGCCCTAGCGGATCAGCAGGAAACATTTCGCCCAACAGCGTAACCGATGGGCGGTCTGAAATACCCGCGGTCGGAGATTGTACCGGACCGGCCTCCGCCTCCGCGCGGGCATAGGAAAGCATGGCGCCAGCCAAGATATCCTTGGCCTCCGCATGCGTTGGAACGCCAAAGCCCGGCACGTCGATGCCGATGATCCGGACACCGTTAATGTCATCGGGCAGCAAGCGCAGCGGCACGCCGCTGGCCGTCGGAACGCACAAGTTCGTAACGACGATCGCGTCGTATTTCTCCGGATCGGCCATGTCGTGAACCGCGTCACGGATGTCTTCGAAGAGCTTCCCGGTCACCAAGGTTTCGGAATTAAACGGCACATAACCGACTGACCGCCGCGCGCCGTAGAAGTGGCTGACAAAGCTCAGCCCGTAGACGCAACAGGCCGATCCCGACAATACGGTGCCAACACGGCGCATCCGCAGGCCAACACGCAGGCTGCCAAATGCGGGGCACATTGATTGCGGCTTGTCATGCGGGCCAATCGGATAGTCTTGGGCGTATTTGTCCAGCAATTCGGACTGGCCGGCCGCACGTGCCGCCGTCTCCATCTCGGTGCTGGCGTGGCACCCTCCTTCCGTCATCTCAGCGGTGTCCGCCGGGTCATATGCGACCCGATCAGTCATCCGTATTTTGCGCCTCGGCGTTTGCGTTGAAGTCGCGCAAAACCGCATCGAGATCACTGATCGCGTCCCGCGATGCGTTGATCAACCAGCGCGATTCCTGGCAAAGCTGGGCACTTCGGCGCAGCAATTCTCCGCTGCGTTGGCGCACGAATGCTGTCTGTGACACAACCAGCTGCTCATACGTCATCGTATATCACCTCAAGACTTTGTTTTGGTTTGGTGTTTTTGCCGCGCATATCCGCATCGGTTGCCGGCTCCAGCACGAAATTCGCGCCGGTTTCTTTGGCATCGAAAAGCGCAATCAGCGCGTCCTGGCTAAGGGGCTCTGGCCGCAAGGGCGGTGCATCTGCGACATTTTCGGCCAGCGAAGCGAACATGTCGCCCCAAGGCCCGGCAGAGGTTCCGACGATCTGATAATTTGCGGATTTCTTGCGCAGATCGTCATCTGCCGGGATCGAAGCAAGCACCGGTATATCGACCGCCTCGGCAAAGGCTTGCGCCTCACCCGTGCCATCGTCTTTGTTGATCACGAGCCCTGCGACACCAACATTGCCGCCGAGCTTGCGGAAATATTCCACCGCCGAGCAGACATTGTTTGCCACATAAAGCGACTGTAGGTCGTTTGAGCCGACCAGGATCACCTTTTGCGCCATGTCTCGGGCAATCGGTAGGCCAAACCCGCCACAGACGACATCGCCCAGGAAGTCCAGCAAAACGTAATCAAAATCCCAATCGTGGAAGCCGAGCTTTTCCAGAAGCTCAAAGCCGTGGATGATGCCGCGCCCGCCGCAGCCGCGGCCAACTTCGGGGCCGCCCAATTCCATGGCAAAAACACCGCCGCGCTTGAAACACACATCGCCGATTTTGACCTCTTCACCGGCAAGCTTTTTCTTGGTTGAGGTCTCAATGATCGTGGGGCAGGCCTTGCCGCCAAACAACAGGCTCGTCGTGTCCGATTTCGGATCGCATCCGATCAGCAAAACGCGTTTGCCGAGCTCGGCCATCATATGGCTGAGATTGGCGAGCGTGAATGACTTGCCGATACCGCCCTTCCCATAGATCGCAATGATCTGGGTTTTCTTCGTGGGCTCCGACGCTGGCACTTCAAGCGTTGGTTCCTCGGACGCCTCGGCGCGCAGGCCGGAATCGTAGTCTTTGAGATTTGGCACATCGAGCGTCATGCAGCTTGCTCCCAATCCAGGACCATCTTGAGGCAACCGGAATCATCGAAGGCCGTTCGGTAGGCGCTTGGCGCATTTGCTGCGGGTTGCCGGTGCGTGATGAGGTTGTCGAGGCTGAGCGCGCCGTGCGCGACAAGGTCTCGCGTGGCAACCAGATCGTCCTTGGTCCATTCTGCGGCAACGCGCAGGCGCGCTTCACGCATGAATGCGGGCGGAAAGGAAAACTGCAACGGCTCCGGGTAGAACCCGGCCAGCACCACTTCACCCCCCCTGGCGAGCCGACCGATGAGCTGATCGAGGATGGTGCTGTCGCCGGTCGCGTCGTAGATGCAGCGGTAATCCCGTCTTGGATCATTGTCCGGCTGCACGACGTCATAGCCCTCACCTTCGACCAATCGGCCCGGGTCGGTTTCCCAAACGGTTGGGGCCGCACCACCGGCAGCGATTGTAAGCCGTGCCAAAAGGCGACCAACGACACCATGGCCGACGATCAGCTCCGGCAGCGTTTTTTCGATCCCGGCCATGGCATGGCGGGCCGTCGCTGCGAGGGCTAACAATGCGGCGGATGCGCCAAGATTGCGGTCTACCCGTACAACGCGATTCGCTGGCGTCGTCAGCATCGCGGACGCCGCGCCAAACAATCCCCGAACGGCGCCAAAGCAACTGGCGCCCGGAATGAACACCGTATCGCCCGGCACAAAACCTGTGTCTCGCGCGGCTTCGACGACTTCGCCCACCGCCTCATAGCCCGGAACCAGCGGATAGCCCATGCCGGGAAATGGGGGCATACGCCCAGACCAAAAGAGCTTTTCTGTCCCGGTTGAGATTCCGCTGAACGTTGTCCGCACGACAATATCGCCCGCGCCAGGCGAATCGATTTCGATTTCCCGGACGGCGATCTTCGCCGGTGCTTCCATGATGACAGCGTTGGTAAACACTGTACCTCCGTCTCGTCTGGCGCGTGTAACGCCGCAGCGCCAGGGTGAGGGGCGCGTATGTGTCAGTTTACTCTGACACCTTAACTTGTCAATTCAGATAGACAGTTAATTTCGTTGTCCTGTCAGGGTTTTTCGGCTGTGACGGCTTGCGTGATGAATGGCCGATCCATTCGTGCCACGCGGACCGACACAAAGCCCGCACGCGTGAGCAAAGCCGAAATTTGCGCCGGATCGCGCACCGTTCCGGTGCGCATCGCCATGCAGTAAAGCGCAAAGTAAACATCTCCGAATCGCGACGGCTGTGAACCGCCCGACATAGGCTCCGAAATCAGGATCCGGCCTTTAGGTGGCAGGACGTCAAAGACCTTCGTCAAAAGCGCCGTCACCGTATCGTCACTATGGTCGTAAAGCACGCGGATCAAGCTGATGCCATCTGCACCTTTCGGCAGCGCATCGGTGCGAAAATCCGCAGGGCTTTGCATAATCCGTGCATGGGGTTCGGCGGTCACGCCCGGCAGATCAACGAGGCGCCCCCGCAGCATCGGATAATGCTCTAGAGCCGCGCGCAGAAACGCGCCTGTCCCGCCGCCGATATCCATCAATTCGCCAATTCCGCTGAGATCGACCGCCTTTAAGGTCTCGTCGGCGACCAGGGTTTGGGTGTCGGCCATCAATTGCGAATAGCGCGCCGATTGGTCCGGATCACGTTCGGCACCCGGTCCAAAGACATAAGGCCAGAAAGCGGCCAATTCGGGCAGCGCGTCGCCGCGAAAGAAAGCCTCCGGGTCGGAAAGATCCCCGTAGAGTATGTCGTGGTGGCGGATCATCTCTTGCAAACCTGGAACACCGCGCAAGGCCGCGCCCAAGCGCGCCAGGCGATATCGGCCGTCGCGGCACCGCTGCAAAAGATCGAGCGCGGCAGCACCCTGGCACAGCCGCGCCATCGAGGCCGAAGGAACACCGCATTCAAGCGCCAATTCTCCGGAGGACTTCGGACCGGATGCGAGTCGGTTTGGTAGCTCAAAACCAACCACCGCGCGAAGGATCTGGCTGTACGTAAATCCCGCAACGAGATCGAAGAGCCGCTCTCCGTCGCGTCTTGCCGCCCGCTTGGTGAGGAAAAACCGTGCGGCCCAGCGTTGAAACGACGGTGACGATAAAACGGCATCGCGCCGAGATCGTAATCGGTCAAATACACCGAGAGCTGGGCCGGGATCGACGGCCGACATGCGATCAGACGGCGGTTCGCGCCGGAATCACCGGCATGAGCCGTTCTGCCTGTGCGCGGACCATCTCGCACAATGCCGCCTCGCCTGGGCAGGATGGAATCGACGCGATCGCGCCGGACAAAATATCCTCAAGCCGGTCAATTGCACCCTGAACGCCAAAGGATGTCACCGCATTAGGGCGCGCGTGCATTTCGTCCTGACCTACGGGCTTGCCCAAGGTGGCCTCATCGTAAAGGGCGTCGCGCAAATCATCGGCGACCTGAAACGCCTCACCGATCCGCGCGCCAAGCTCGGTCCAGGCATCCGGATCGGAGCCGGCAGCCGCGGCGCCCATCCGGGTGGCTGCGGTAAACAGCGCACCCGTTTTGGCTTGATGGTACGCAGACAGATCGACTTGGTCCTCGCTTTCCCAACCCTGACCGGCGCATATGCCGCCGGGCATCCCCGTTGCTTTGGCCAAAATCTGAATCAAAGGAACGGCGCGACGGGGCGCATGCGCCGCGACCTCCGCCAGAACATCAAAAGCCAGCACAATAAGGCTGTCGCCCGCCAAAAGCGCCAAAGCCTCGCCGTAAGTCTTGTGAACCGATGGTTTGCCCCGGCGAAAATCGGCGTCGTCAAAACACGGCATGTCATCATGGACGAGGCTCGCGCCATGCATCAGCTCAATCGCCGCGGCAGCGGCATCGGAAATCTCTGGCCGGTCATCGCCGCAGGCTTTGGCCACAGACAGGCAGATCGTCGGCCGGATCCGGGCACCACCGGGCTTCATCGCATAGTGCAAAGCCTGGGCAAGTTTTGGCGGGGACGGTCGTGTTTGTGCGCGTGCAATTGCGCCATCGATCGCAGATTCGATACGGGGCGAAAGTGGCATAGCGGCTCCGGCTTTGGCGGCGATATGTAAATTACACTGGACAGTTGAGCTTTGGCTGTCAACATTATTAGACGCATGGAGGCAGACAACATGGCCAGCGATCGGCCGCATATTATCGTCATCGGTGCCGGAATTGGCGGGCTCGCAACAGCATTGCGGCTGACGGCGATGAACCTTCGGGTAACGCTTGTCGATGCCGGACATTCCCCGGGTGGGAAAATGCGCCAACAAGAGAGCGCGGCAGGCCCCGTGGATGCGGGGCCGACCGTTTTGACGATGGCCCATGTATTTGAGGAGCTGTTCGAAGCTGTCGGCGCGCGTTTGTCCGATCATCTGACCTTGTTTCGGGAGCCGCTTTTGGCGCGGCATTTTTGGCCGGATGGGTCCCGGCTCGACCTTACCGATGATCTACAAAGAAACATCGTCGCAATCGATCAATTCGCCGGTCCAGCAGAGGCCGCAGCATTCAAAAGCTTCACGCTGCGTGCGCATGCGCTTTTTGCTGGATTTGATCAGCCGATGATGCAGGCGCCCGCGCCGAGGCTGCGCGATTTGGTCCGGCATGTTGTGTGGAACCCTAAGCTGGCTGCGCGCATGGCGCCGCTGTCGAGCTTGGCGCAGCTCTTAAAGTCCACGTTTCGCGATGTGCGCTTGCAGCAGCTTTTTGGACGCTACGCGACCTATGTGGGTGGCGCACCTGGATCGGTTCCCGCGCTTTTGTCACTTATCTGGGCATCGGAATTCGCAGGCGTTTGGCGCGTGGACGGCGGAATGCAGCGGCTTGCCCAAGCTATCGCGGATCTTGCCGTGGCACGCGGGGCGAGCTTCGTGCCCAACACCAGCGTCGAACGTATTGAGTTGCAGAACGAAGCCGTTGCCGGTGTGGTTTTATCTGACGGAACGCGCCTATCCTGCGACGCGGTGGTTTTTGCCGGCGACCCGAAAGCGCTGCATCAAGGCATGCTTGGCACGCCAGCGCGCCGAGCGGTGAACCGAGCCGGTACAGGCCCGCGCAGCTTTTCCGCCTATGTCTGGCATTTTGGAGCGGAGCCTATCGGTTCCGCGCTTGCGCATCACAACGTCTTTTTCGCCGATCGGTCGGGTTCGGAGTTCGACGATTTGGCCGTAGGTCAAATGCCTAAAGACCCCACATTGTATGTCTGCGCCCAAGATCGCGGCGGCGCCCATCAGGTGGGCGGCCTGGAGCGGTTCGAGATCATTATGAACGGCCCTGCTCAGCAACCAGCGCCACAAGAGGAGTTCGCGCTATGTCAGATCAGGACATTCGAGCGTCTGGAAGCCATGGGATTGAGGTTCTCGCCACGCCCCGGACGGGAAAACCTGACGACGCCCACGGATTTCGCGGCGCGTTTCCCCGGATCGGACGGCGCGCTTTACGGGCGCAGTCCACATGGGATGATGTCGGCCTTCCAGCGCCCGACCGCCCGCACATCGATACCGGGCCTTTATCTGGCGGGGGGCGGAACACATCCGGGGGCGGGGGTCCCGATGGCTTGCCTCTCCGGCCGGCACGCGGCCGCGGCGATCGCGACAGACCTTGCTTTGACATCGACGTCCCGCCCGATGGCTACGCCTGGTGGTATCTCGATGGGCTCAGCGACGACCACCGCCGGGCGATCACCATCATCGGCTTTATAGGCTCCGTCTTTTCGCCCTGGTATCGTTGGTCTGGCCGGCGCGATCCGGCAAATCATTGTTGCCTGAACGTTGTCACCTACGGTCCCGGCGGTCGCTGGACGATGACTGATCGTGGACGCAGTGCGCTGCATCTTTCAGAAGATCGGATCACCATCGGACCATCCTCGATGCGTTGGGAACACGACCGGCTGGTCGTTGCGATCAACGAGATGTCGACGCCGCATGGACAGCGCATCACCGGCGAAGTTGAAATTCGACCCACGGCGCTTAGCCAAGTGGAGATGCCATTAACCCCAGACGGGGCGCATGTTTGGCGGCCGTTTGCGCCGCGGGCGGAGATCGAGCTTCGGCTAAACCGTCCTGGCTGGTCTTGGCGCGGCGAAGGCTATTTCGACGCAAATTTCGGGACACGCGCGCTTGAGGCCGATTTTTCCTATTGGTCCTGGGGACGGTTCCCATCCGGCGATGGCGCCGCGTGTTTTTACGATGCTGTGCGCCGTGACGGATCGCGGCTCGAAGCGGCCGTGGGGTTTGATGCAAAGGCTCAGCCGATGGCCATTGCAAACGTGCCGCAAGCCAAACTCCCCCGGCCGCCATGGCTGGTCCGGCGCGTGACCCGATCCGATACCGGAACGAAACCGCGCCAAGTTTTGCCGATGCTGGACGCGCCGTTCTACAACCGATGTGCGGTGTCAACGACGCTCAACGGCGAAGCGACAACCGGTGTTGTCGAGGCGCTCGATCTCGACCGGTTTCGCGGCCCTTGGCTAATGCCGATGCTGGCCGTACGGGTACCGCGCCGCGCGCGATGGGGCTGAGCTTGCTCGTCTAGGCATTGCGGCCCATATATATCGCCGAGGCAAGCGGAGGCCATCATGGGCCAGACATGGCATGGCACAACGATCATCGGCGTAAGAAAAGGCGGGCAAGTTGTGGTTGCCGGCGATGGCCAAGTAAGCCTTGGCCAAACCGTCATCAAAGGGACCGCGCGCAAGGTCCGGCGGCTCAAACCCGGCGGATACGATATCGTCTGCGGTTTTGCAGGTTCCACCGCGGATGCGTTTACGCTCTTGGAGCGTCTTGAAGCGAAACTCGAAGCCACGCCGGGCCAGTTAAAGCGCGCGGCGGTGGAGCTGGCAAAGGACTGGCGGACCGACAAATACCTTCAAAAGCTTGAAGCGATGCTTATCGTTACGGATGGCACAGCGCTCTACGTCATCACCGGAGCCGGAGATGTGCTGGAGCCAGAGCATGGCATTGCGGCGATCGGATCGGGCGGAAACTATGCACTCGCCGCGGCGCGCGCGATGATTGATGGTCCCGACGATGCCGAGACAATTGCGCGGCGCGCGATGGAAATCGCCGCCGATATTTGCGTCTACACAAACGGCAACCTGACGCTGGAGACGATTGACGCATGACTGAATTGACCCGCGACGATATCCGAGCCGCCGTAGGTGCCGGCATGATCGACGAGGCGCAAGCGGCTTCGATCCTGGCACTTTCGGAAGAGCGCCATGGCGCCCGCCGACATCTGGCTGGCCTTGACGAGCCATTTGAGCTCTTTCGCGGATTCAATGAGATTTTTATCGTGGTTGGCTTGACCATTCTCTATTCCGGCTGGTGGGGGATGACCGGCGTCGCAGCGTTTGCAATAAGCCAGGATATGCCGGCAAGCGCGATGATCTTTGGATTGATCGGCGCCGTCGCGTCCGTAGCACTTGCACGCTATTTCACGATCCGGCGCCGCATGGTCGCCCCTTCAATTGCATTAACCGCGTTTTACGCGATCTCCATCGGGCAAATCGGTCTTGGCTTCGCACTGTGGCAATCCTTCGACGAGCCCGGGACTTTAACCTTGATATCAGCAAGTGCGACCGTCGCTTTGCTTGGCTACTATCTGTGGTTCCGTGTCCCGATTGCGATGGCGGTCATCGCCATCGGTGTGTTTGCCACTTGTTTCGGCCTGATCACCGCCGGCGGCACCGTTCCGGAGGACCCAAGGGATTTCTTTTTGCTGACCAATGATGGCCCATTCGCGATTTTGACCTTTGCCTTGGGCATGATTGGGTTCGTTGCGGCCATGTGGTTCGATATGGGCGATCCACATCGCGTGGCGCTCCGGTCACGGGCCGGGTTTTGGCTTCACGTCGTCTCCGCGCCGGCCATCGTCAACACCGTGGCATTGACGCTGTTTTCCCTCGGCACGGTTTCGGCCTTGTCGATGCTCTTTGTCTTCGTCGCAGCGCTGGCGATTGTCGCGGTTGTGATTGACCGCCGCTCCTTCCTGATTTCTGGCGTTGGCTACATCGTCGCCCTCGCGCTGACCGTTCTCAACGGAGAAGGGTTCGTGGCGATCCTGCTGCTTGGCTTCGGCCTAATTCTACTGGGCGCCAAATGGGAGGCGCTGCGCGGTTTGATTATGGGGTCCTTGCCACAATTTCCCGGCAAGGACCGCCTTCCGCCATGGGCCGCTTAGCCCAAGCGGGCAACACCCAAGGGCACGTTAAACCGTTCACACCAGATCCAAACTTCGTTGTAATCGGCGGGATCAATACCGGCTGGAATGGTGTAGCTTTGCGCACCGGTATTGGATTCCAGCGGCCCCATCAGTGTCGCCGGATCATAGCCGTCGGCCCCCAGTGCAACCTTGGGGTCTGGCGCACCGTCAAACCAAAAGTCGTCGAGCAGATTGACCATACCGTCGGCGATTTCCGCCGTCCCACGGGTTTCATGGTTGCTCTCACCCACAAATGAGCCGAGCCGGCCGTGACCACCGGCCCGCAAAGCCACAGGTGCGGCAATCAAAACCACGCTGGTTTTCAGGAGATGTCGTCGTGTCAGCATAGCAGATCCTAACTTGAACATGGGTCTATCGCTACAATGCTGCGAACCGCGACGCCAAACCATAGGCCACACATAGTGTTGAACCGGCGCGAGCGGCCCTTACCTCTCGGCGTAGCTTTCTCTAAAGGGATGCCATGACAGACCTAACGCCACGCGAAATCGTATCGGAGCTTGATCGCTTCATCATCGGCCAGAAGGATGCAAAGCGCGCCGTGGCGGTGGCTCTGCGCAACCGATGGAGGCGCAACAAACTCGATGCCGAGCTACGCGAGGAGGTCTATCCCAAGAACATTCTGATGATCGGCCCGACCGGCGTGGGCAAGACCGAGATTTCGCGCCGATTGGCCAAGCTGGCCAAAGCCCCATTCATCAAGGTCGAAGCCACAAAGTTCACCGAGGTCGGCTATGTCGGACGCGATGTCGAACAAATCGTTCGCGATCTGGTTGACGCCGCTCAGATCATGGTGCGCGAACAAATGCGCGACGATGTAAAGGCTCGGGCACACGAAGCTGCCGAAGAGCGCGTGATCGAAGCACTCGCCGGAGAAGGCGCGCGAGAGCAAACGCGCGACATGTTCCGACGAAAGCTGCGCGCAGGGGAGCTGGACGATACGAAAATCGAGTTGAGCGTTGCGGACAATTCAAACCCATTCCAAGGCTTCGAGATCCCAGGCCAGTCGGGTCCAATGATGGGCGGTGCGATGAATCTGGGGGATTTGTTCGGAAAAGCGCTTGGCGGCCGCCAAACCCGCAAGACCATGACGGTCGCAACCAGCTACGACGTGCTCATCCAAGAAGAAGCCGACAAATTGCTGGACGAGGAGACAGTCACGCGCGCGGCACTGGAGGCCGTTGAACAGAACGGCATCGTCTTTATCGACGAGATCGACAAGGTGGCGGCGCGGCAGGATGTCCGCGGCGGCGATGTAAGCCGCGAGGGCGTTCAACGTGATCTTCTCCCATTGATCGAAGGCACGACCGTTTCAACCAAACACGGTCCAGTGAAAACGGACCATATCTTGTTCATCGCCTCCGGCGCCTTTCACATCGCCAAACCGTCGGACCTATTGCCCGAGCTTCAGGGACGGTTGCCAATTCGTGTGGAGCTGCGGGCTTTGACCGAAGCAGACTTCATTCGCATTCTCACCGAAACCGACAACGCGCTGACGCGGCAATATACGGCTTTGATGGCGACTGAGGCTGTTGAGGTTCGGTTTAGCGAGGATGGCATCGCAGCGCTTGCCCGAATTGCCGCTGAGGTAAATAGCTCGGTGGAAAATATTGGTGCGCGTCGGCTTTATACCGTGATGGAACGTGTCTTCGAGGAACTGAGTTTCGCCGCACCTGATCGGTCTGGTGAAAGCGTGACTGTCGACGCGACCTTTGTGGAAACCCATTTGGGCGAGCTGACGCGCAACACCGATTTGGGCCGGTATGTTCTGTAGTTTAGGCTCTAACGCGCACGTTTGAGATAGACGTAGTAGGCGCCTTCACCGCCGTGTCTAACATGCGCCGTTCGGATATCGAGCACGATCTGTCCCAGGGGTGGCGCGGCCAGCCAGGCTGGAACTTGGTGGCGCAGTACACCGCGTCGGATCGGGATGGGGCCGACATCAACGCGATCCCGTCCTTTTCCGGTAATGACGAGAACCAATCGCTTGCCGGCGTGATGCGCGTCCAAAATAAACCGCGTCAAGGCAGGGTGGGCGCGGCTGAGCGTCATGCCGTGCAGATCAATTCTGCTTTCCGGCGTCAGCTTTCCTTTGACCATTTTTTTGTGGGTGGCTTGATGCATCCGGACCGGGGCGTCGTTCACGCGTTCCACCACGGACGGCGCCAGTTGCAGACCTGACGCCCGCTTTGCCGCAAGCTCGCCAACCCGAAAGGTCTTCGATCCCCCGCTCGGTGTGGTAACCGGCTTTTGGCTGGGTGGGGGTGGCGCGTCTTCTGTCGTCCGTGCCGGGTTTTGCAACGGCTTCGCCGTCGCTTTCACCCGTTCCCACAGCATCCGATCTTCCGGAGAAAGCCCCTTTTTGCGGCGCGACATCTAAATTCCGTGAGCGAGGCTCAGCGCCTGCTCAATCGGCAGCAACACCACCATCCGACCCCAATCGCGCACTTGACCAGCCGCCAGACCCGCACTGTCTCCGGTGCCGTAAAAGACATCCGCTCTTTGCGGACCTTGGATGGCGCTTCCGGTATCTTGTGCAATCATCAGCCGACGCAGAGGATCGGCACCGCCCTTTTCGATCCAAACCGGGGCGCCAAGGGGGGTAAAGGTGGGATCGACGGCAATTGTGCGCATTTCTGTGATGGATCGGTTCATCGCGCCCAGAGGCCCATCACTGGGATCGTCGATCTGCACTTCGCGGAAAAATACATATGAGGGGTTATGGCGCAGCAATTCGGTCCCTTCTTCCGGGTTGCGTCGCACCCAAGATTGGATGACCTGCGCGGACACTTGGTGCGGCTGATAGACGCCACGGCGCACAAGCTCTTGCCCGACGGAGCGGTATTCATGACCGTTCCGACCGCCATAGCCTACGCGAATAACCGAACCATCCGAAAGCTGAACCCGGCCAGACCCCTGAATTTGCAAGAAAAACACTTCAACCGGGTCATCGATCCAAGCAATTTCCAGACCCCGTCCTTCAAGTAATCGATCTTCTTCGATTTCGGCGCGCGTGTACCACAGGCCAGTCACTTCGGGCGGTGTTCGATAGATTGGAAACTGAAATCGTCCTCCTCGGACCCGGGCCCCATTCAATTCGGGTTCAAAATACCCGGTAAACAGCGCAGGCCGATCGCCGCCAATCAGGACCGGTCGGAAAAACAGCTCAAAAAAAGCACGTGGGTTTCCGGATTGCGTCTGCGCCACCGCGCAGAGCGCTGGCCATTCACCGCGCCGAAGATCGAGACATGTCTCTAAAAAAGCGTCCAACGCTGCGCCGTGGTCATCCTCTGCCCAGCCTTGCAATTCGGTAAATTCCAACAGCCGCACGGGTGTGTCTGCGGGTGGTACTTGGCTCATCACTGTCGTTGCAATGCAGCCCAAAATGAGCGCTGACCACAACGCCCGCATCGGTTAGCCGTCGGTTGCAACGAGCGCCCAGTTCGGATCGTCGGCACCCATATCGCGGGCAAAGGTCCAAACGTCGCGCTGCCGTTTGATCGCGTTGGCGTCGCCTTCGACGATTTCGCCGTCTTCGTTGCGCACAACCGAGGTCAATTCGCCCACAAAGCGGACTGTGATTTCAGCATGGGACGCAGCGTGATCAAATCTTGCATCGGTCAGTGTAATCTCACGCACGCCGACAAAACTCGCGTCGATGGAAAGCCCCTGGTCCGCGCGATCTGCGATGACAGTGTCGAATGTTTCCGCAACATCCTCGTCAAGAAAACCGCGAACATCCTCGATGTCGCCACGCTCAAACGCCATGAGGATCATCTCATAGGCACCGCGCGCGCCTGACAAAAACTCAGAAACGGAAAATGACGGCTCAGCGCTTTTCATTGCCGCAAGTGCTTTCGCTGCGTCGGAGTCTTCTTCGACGTGATCGGTGATGTCGTGATCCGGTCCGCCTTCGATTACCTCGAAATCCCGGCGCGCATTGCTCCGCCCAATGCTCTGCTGGGGCGGTTTTTCAAAACCCTCCCGCGTGCCCAAAACACTGCGCAGACGCAGAATCAGAAAAACAGCAATCGCAGCCAGCACAACGAGCGAAAGGAGGGGTGAATTCATCAGTTGACCTTCGAAGGGCGTTCAATCTGCAACGTTCCACACATATGTAGGCGAGGGGATGCAACAAGTCCATTGCAGGGGCATGCACCAAGTGTTGAAAATGGGAGCCTTCACATGTGGCTTTTTTTATTGTTTGTCGCGGTGCCGCTCATCGAAATCGCGCTCTTCATCCAAATTGGGGGTGTGATCGGCCTTGGACCGACGCTCGCTATTGTGATCGCGACGGCGGCGATTGGGACGTATTTGGTCCGGGCGCAGGGCAGTCAGGCCATTTTACGACTGCGACATAGCTTCGAAAATCTACAGGATCCGACAGGTCCGCTGGCCCATGGCGCGATGATTCTGTTTTCTGGCGCTCTTTTGCTGACACCGGGGTTTTTTACCGATGCAGTCGGGTTTGCTTTGCTGGTGCCGGCGGTGCGAAACTGGCTCGTCCGCGAGATCGGCCGAAGGATCGAACTGCGGCGGTTTGACATGGGGCCGGGGCAGCGACGACCACAAAGCGGCGATATAATCGAAGGCGAATACGAACAGGAAGAAACCCAGCCGGAATCGCCCTCGGGCTGGACCCGCCATTGAGACGCGCTCCGCATACTGCTAAGTCGGCGATCACGAGGATTCCAAGGAGGCTTTAATGGCCGAAGAAAACGGCGCGGCTGAGGCCAGCGCGACCGAGGCAAAACCAACGACACCGCCTAAAATGCAGATATTGGGCCAATTTGTGCGCGATCTGTCGTTCGAAAATATCGCGATGCAAAAGGGTATTCAATCATCCGGTCAGCCCGAAATTCAGGTGCGTGTTGGATTGGATGCACGTAAACGCAACGAGGAACAGTATGAAGTCCTGGTGAAGCTCAACGTCGATAGCAAGACACGCGACGACGAACCGCAAACCATTTTTGCGCTCGAGCTTGAATATGCTGGCGTGTTCCAGATTGAACATGTGCCTGAGGCCCAGCTCCACCCGTTTTTGATGATCGAATGCCCGCGGATGCTGTTTCCATTCATTCGGCGCGTCGTTCACGACATTACGCGCGACGGCGGCTTTCCGCCCCTTAACCTAGAGAATATCGATTTTCTCCAGATCTACCGTCAGGAATTGGCACGCCGCCAAGCGACGACAGCAGACGCCTAAGCTTTTCGAAGCCACAGAGCCCCATCGCCCAATTCAGCGACAAAGGCGGCATGTGCCGCCTGCTCCTCCTCTGTAATCCGGGCGGGGAGCGGGCTTGGCCGGGCGAAGGCGCGCCAGGTGTTTTCCGCGCTCCCGGATGCGGAACTTTGTTGGCCGAGCCCGAAATCCGGCTGACGTCCGCCGATCAATTCAAGGTAAACCTCAGCGAGGATCTCGGAATCGAGCAGCGCGCCGTGTTTTTCGCGGGCGGAATTGTCGACACCAAAGCGGCGGCAAAGTGCGTCAAGAGACGCGGGCGATCCCGGGAATTTCCGCCGCGCAATCGCCAGGGTGTCGATCGCTTGATCGTTCGGAAGCAATTGCGCGCCGGCCCAGCCAAGCTCCGCGTTGAGAAATTTCATGTCGAAGCTGGCATTGTGGATGACAAGCTTGGCATCACCCACAAATTCAAGGAACGCCTCCACAATGGATTGGAAAACAGGTTTGTCGGAAAGGAACTCCGTGCTTAGGCCGTGCACGTCAAAGGCCTCGGACGGCATGTCGCGTTCTGGATTGATGTATTGGTGATAGGTCTTCCCGGTTGGCACGTGGTTCCAAAGCTCCACCCCGCCAATTTCCACGATACGGTGACCTTCGGACGGCTCCAGCCCCGTGGTCTCGGTATCCATCACAATTTCACGCATCGTCTGCTCGGTTTTTATGCCTTAGCTCTTCGATCAAAGCTTCCACCGATTTGCGCGTCTCTTCAAGTGTCCGTGTTTCGATGACATGGTTGGCGCGCGCGCGTTTTTCGGCATCCGGCATCTGCCGGGCAAGAATGGTTTCAAACTGGGCCAAACTCATTCCCGGTCGAGAAAGGACGCGCGATCTTTGTGTTTCGGGATCGATGCTAACGACCAAGATCGCATCGAACTGTGCCGGATCGCCCGTTTCGAACAAAAGCGGGATGTCGAGCACCACCAGATCGGTGCCTTCATTGGCAGCCAAAAATTTCGCACGATCCTGTGCGACAAGCGGATGGATCACGTCTTCCAGCCGTTTCAAGGCCCGAGTATCTTCGGCGATCCATGTTTTGAGTGCACCGCGATCAACGGTCCCATCCCGGATAGCTTCGGGCCGAAGCGCCGCGATGGGCGCCACGCCAAGCCCACCCTTGGCGTAAAGCCTATGCACAGCGGCATCGGCATCCCAAACAGGTATGCCCGCCTGGCGGAAAAACGCGGCCGTTGTGGATTTTCCCATGCCAATCGACCCGGTGAGGCCCAAAACGATCATCCGTTCAAAACCGCCGCGCGTAAGGCGTCGTCAACCTCTGGGCGTTTGCCGAACCACCGCTCAAACCCTGGCGCCGCTTGGTGGAGCAGCATGCCCAGACCATCGACCACAAAACAGTCCGCTTGCCGAGCCTCGATTAAAAATTCGGTCTCGAGCGGGGTATAAACGATATCAGTCACGACAGTTTCCGGGCGCACACGCGCGAAATCCAACCTCAAGACCCCCGCGCCAGGCATGCCGAGCGGGGTTGTATTGACGATGGTGGCCACATCACCCACGGCGTCGTCGATCCGGGTCCAGGGCAGAAGCTCGATGCGCGCGCCGAATTGATCGCGAAGCGCCTCGGCCCGCGCCCGGGTCCGGTTGGCCAGGATGATCCGCGGCGCTCCTTCTTGCAAAAGGGCTGAGATGATCGCCCGGCTCGCGCCGCCGGCACCCAATATCAGGGCCGGGCCTGCATCTGCGCGCCAAGCAGGTACCGCCTGTCGGATATTTTCGATGAAGCCCAAACCATCTGTGTTATCAGCTTGGATCCCTTTCGCGGTGAAGGTCAGTGTGTTCGTCGCGCCAATTAAGGCCGCCCGATCAGTGATCGTGTCGGAAAGCGAAAGTGCCAGCTCCTTGTGTGGGATCGTAATGTTGACACCGCGAAAGCCCATCTTTGGCAGTGCCCTCAATGCATTTGGCAGGTTTTCATGGGTGACATGCAACGGAATATAGTGGCCAGCAATTCCGTATCTCGACAACCAGTGCCCATGCAAAATGGGGGATTTGGAATGGTTGATCGGGTCTCCGATAACGCCAGCAAGGGGCACGTCGTCAGCCATCACTCAACACGCCTCGCGTCTCCAGATAAGCGCAAAGGGGCAACAAGGGCAGCCCGAGAACGGTAAAATGATCGCCAGAGATTTTGTGAAATAGGCGTGGACCTTCTTCCTCCAGTTTGTAGGCGCCGACGCTGTCGCCGATGCTCGGCCAATTGCGTTTGACGTAGCCGTCGATGAATGCGTCGCTGAGCGGTTTCATCGCAAGCCGCGCTGTCGCTATGGTGCGCCATTGCGGTTGACCGGCCTGAGAAATAACCGCGGCGGAAAAAAGCTCATGCGTCCCGCCCCGCAAAAGCCGTAAGTGTTCAACCGCCGCTTCCGGCGTGGTGGGTTTTTCAAAAAGCCTTCCATCCAAGGCCAAGACTTGATCGCTGCCGATGACAAGGCTTTGGGGTTCTTTGCCGCTGACTTTGAGCGACTTAAACTCCGCCAGCTTGTCTGCAATGTCCCGTGGCGCGGCGCCATCCATGTCCATCGCCTGGCGGATGCTGACCTCGTCAACATGCGCGGCACGGGTTTCGAATGCCACGCCAACCCGGCGCAAAAGCTCTGCCCGGATCGTGGATTGAGAGGCAAGTACAACAGGGACCATAGGATAGATTTGGGGACATTCGCCGCAACGGCGTGTGGGTTAATGGGTGTAAATGACGGTTTCAGCGGTCAATCCCGATGAGCCGACGTTTTGGGCGAGTATTACCGCCACTCCATGCCCGGGCGCAACTTTTCATCGCCAATCTGTGCACACTGCGAAAAACAACCGACGAGAGTTGCCCTATACAAAAGTCATCAACAGATTCCATCTACCTATAGCATTGAAAAGGCTACGGTATTTTCAGCATAAACAGGTGGCCGACAGTGCGCCTGGGACGCAGGGTCCGCGTGGACATGTCCGGGGACATTCAGGTGCCAACAGAGTTATCCCCGTTATACAGAGCACAACAAATACCACATCCTTTCTTTCTAATAATATTTATTTTAGAGGGCCAAGAGATTGGGAGCGCGCGATGCAGGACATATTGGCCTGGGCCTATCCGTGGACAAAGAGCCTTCATGTCATCTCCGTGATTGCTTGGATGGCGGGTTTGTTCTATCTGCCGCGCCTGTTTGTCTACCATGTCGAGCAAGTTGGACAAGCCGGACCCACAGCGGACCTTTTCCAAACGATGGAAGTACGGCTGTTGCGTGTCATCATGAACCCGGCAATGATTGCGACTTGGGTTTTCGGTTTGGCCTTGGTGGTGACGCCCGGCGTTGTCGACTGGGGAGCTATCTGGCCTTGGACCAAGGCAGCTGCCGTTTTGGCTATGACATGGTTTCACCACTGGCTTGGGCGACGGCGCAAGGACTTTGTAGCTGGAACGAACACACGACCTGGCCGCACGTATCGGATGATGAATGAGGTTCCAACATTACTTTTGGTCGTCATCGTCGTCTCGGTGATTGCACGGCCACTTTAAGTCATTCGTTGACAGTTGAGCCTCGATTGCTTATCTGGCGTTTGCCTCGGGCCGTCCGGCCCATCCAGGCCTCCCACTGATAGATAAAACGCGTTCGGCCGCAGGCTGGCGTAATATGTGAGCTTGTCCATGAGCGATGACCGTTTAAACCTTTCCGATCTTAAGGCGCTATCCCCAAAAGACCTGGTCAATATGGCCGAGGATTTGGAGATCGAAAACGCGTCCACCATGCGCAAGGGCGACATGATGTTCGCCATTCTCAAAGAGCGCGCGGAGGATGGCTGGGAGATCTCGGGCGATGGGGTCCTGGAGGTCTTGCAGGACGGGTTCGGATTCTTGCGATCGCCTGAGGCGAATTACCTTCCTGGACCCGACGACATCTATGTCTCACCCGATATGATCCGCCAGTATTCATTGCGGACCGGGGATACAGTTGAAGGTGTCATCACGTCGCCCAATGAAAATGAGCGTTACTTTGCTTTGGTGAAGGTTGCGCAGATTAATTTCGAAGAGCCTGAGCGTGCCCGTCATAAAGTGGCGTTTGACAATCTCACGCCGCTTTATCCTGATGAGCGTCTTAAGATGGAGATTGAGGATCCGACGATCAAGGATCGATCTGCCCGGATCATCGATCTTGTGGCGCCGATTGGCAAGGGACAGCGGAGCTTGATCGTCGCCCCGCCCCGAACTGGTAAAACGGTGTTATTGCAGAATATTGCCCATTCGATCGAGGCCAATCACCCTGAATGTTATTTGATCGTTCTGTTGATCGATGAACGGCCCGAAGAAGTGACGGATATGCAGCGGTCCGTGAAGGGTGAAGTGATTTCATCGACCTTTGACGAACCCGCTACGCGGCACGTCGCTGTGAGCGATATGGTTATTGAAAAGGCCAAGCGTCTCGTGGAACATAAACGAGATGTAGTTATCTTGCTTGATTCAATAACAAGACTTGGTAGGGCCTTTAACACTGTTGTGCCGTCATCCGGCAAGGTTCTAACTGGTGGCGTGGACGCCAATGCCTTGCAACGCCCAAAGCGGTTTTTTGGCGCGGCCCGAAATATTGAAGAGGGCGGCTCGCTCACGATTATTGCAACGGCGCTGATCGATACAGGGAGCCGTATGGATGAAGTGATCTTCGAGGAATTCAAAGGAACGGGTAACTCCGAAATCGTTCTCGACCGGAAGGTTGCGGATAAGCGGGTTTATCCGGCCATGGACATCCTTAAATCCGGGACCCGGAAAGAGGACCTGTTGGTCGATAAGGTCGATCTCCAGAAGACATATGTCTTGCGCCGCATCCTCAACCCGATGGGAACGACGGATGCGATCGAATTTCTATTGTCGAAACTGAAGCAGACGAAAACAAACTCGGAGTTCTTTGATTCCATGAATGCATGAGGCATTCGAGAGGAGGGATCATGGATACCATCTGTGCGCACTCGACGGCGCCGGGCCGTGCAGGCGTTGCAATCATCCGAATGTCGGGCCCAGAGAGCTTTGTGATCGCGGAGCGGGTGTCCGGGCCGCTGCCTCGGCACGGCATGCATGCGCTGCGATCGATCCGGCGCGCGGATGGGTCCGTGATTGATCGCGGTCTGGTTCTACGTTTTGACGCGCCAGCCAGTTTTACCGGGGAAGACAGCATCGAATTCCAAATTCACGGTGGTGCCGCGGTCATCCGTCTCACCTTAGAGGCCCTTGTTTCAGCCGGTGCGCGATTGGCGGAAGCTGGAGAGTTCACGCAGCGTGCATTGGGCAATGATAAGATGACCTTGCCCGAAGTTGAGGGATTATCCGATCTACTTGCCGCTGAAACGGAGCATCAATGGCAACAAGCACAACGTCTGATCTCTGGTGAGCTTGGGGGCGCTGTTGAAAAACTTCGCGGGGGCGCGTTGCGAGCAATTGCGCTTTTGGAAGCATCAATAGATTTTTCTGATGAAGAGGTGCCCGATGATCTGCCTGACCAGGTGATCACGGTGTTAGAGGATACCACCGGCTGGATCGATGCGGAGATTACGGGCGCGCAGATTGCCGAGCGGGTGAGATCGGGATTTGAGATCGCGATCGTGGGTCCGCCGAATGTCGGAAAATCAACGCTGTTGAACCGGATAGCGCGCCGCGAGGCAGCAATCGTATCGGAGGTGGCAGGGACAACGCGGGACGTTTTAGAGGTGCGGACCGATTTGAAGGGCTTGCCTGTCACCTGGCTCGATACCGCTGGACTGCGCTTGGCGGAGGACGCGGTAGAAGAAATCGGTGTTAATCGGGCTGTCGCCCGGGCGGAGGCTGCCGATTTGCGGGTGTTCTTATTGGCAGACCAAGGAACCAGCCTTCCAGTTTCGCAAAAGGATGGCGACATCACGCTTGTTGGAAAGTCGGACATCCAAGTGGGCGATATTTCGGGTCTTACGGGCGCCGGCGTGGACGCGCTTATGGATCGCGTTTGCCGTGAGCTCTCGCAACGCGTTGCCAAAGTTGGCGTGGCGGTCAACCTCCGCCAACGCGCAGGTTTACAGACGGCTCGGTCCGCCTTTATGGCTGCATGCGCCGATCTGCGTTCGGGGCGTTACGCCGTGGAACTGGTCGCGGAAGAGATCCGAGCAGGTATATTGGCGTTGGATTCCGTGATGGGCCGCATTGACGTGGAGGCTGTGTTGGGCGAAATATTCTCCTCGTTTTGCATCGGCAAGTGAACGTGTTTCACGTGGAACATCAGGCACGACATGTCTTAGTCATCGGTGGCGGCCACGCAGGGTGCGAGGCTGTGTTTGCAGCGGCGCGCGCAGGCGCACGCACCACGTTGCTCACAATGAAACGTGCGGATATTGGGGTTATGTCGTGCAACCCCGCGATTGGCGGGTTGGGAAAAGGGCATCTGGTTCGGGAAATTGATGCCCTTGGTGGACTGATGGCTCGCGCTGCGGACGCTGCGGGCATTCAGTTCCGATTGCTTAATCGGCGCAAAGGTCCCGCCGTTAGGGGCCCGCGCGCGCAATCGGATCGGCGCGCCTATCGCGCATTTGTCCGCGCAACGCTAGAAGCTACGCCCAACATCACGATTATTGAGGGCGAAGCGACGCGCTTTTCATTTCGCGACAACCGCATTGTTGGCGTGACACTTGCAGATGGTGGCGCACTGGTCGCTGATGCGGTTGTTCTTACAACCGGTACGTTCTTGGGCGGCGTCATTCATATTGGCGAGTCTTCCTCGCCCGGCGGCCGTCTTGGCGACAATCCGTCGACCAAGCTCGCCGCGCAGATCCGGGCTATGATCCCGAATTTCGGGCGTTTGAAAACGGGCACACCGCCAAGGCTACACCGCGGCAGCATTAACTGGGACGTCATTGAAAAACAGCCTGGCGACGCCGAACCCGTATTTTTCTCGTTCATGTCCAAATCGCACGTTCTGCGCCAGGTTGATTGCGGTATTACATACACGAATGGCAAAACCCATGACATCATCCGCGATAACCTTTCGAAATCAGCGATGTATGGCGGTCAAATCGAAGGCATTGGGCCGAGGTATTGCCCGTCAATTGAGGACAAGATCACACGATTTGCGGACAAGGATAGCCATCAGATATTCCTCGAACCGGAAGGTTTAGAAAGCGACGTTGTCTACCCAAACGGGATCTCGACCTCGCTGCCCAGGCATGTGCAGGAGGCCTATGTAACTTCCATTCATGGGCTGGAGGCGGCGCAGATCCTTCAACCTGGCTACGCGATCGAATACGATTACGTCGATCCGTGTGTGCTGGATGAAACGCTTGCCTTGCGTAGTGTCCATGGCCTCTTTCTGGCCGGTCAAATTAACGGAACCACAGGATACGAAGAGGCCGCAGCGCAGGGATTGATTGCCGGTCTGAACGCTGCCTATTCAGCTTCTGGTCAGGCGCCGTTCACTGTATCGCGGCATGAAGGCTATATCGGTGTTTTGATCGACGATCTGATCACGAAAGGCGTGTCGGAACCATATCGCATGTTCACCTCGCGGGCGGAGTTTCGGCTGTCGCTGCGGATCGACAATGCCGACCAGAGACTGACACCGCGAGCGCTGGCCCGTGGGTTGATAAACGATGCGCAAGAACGCGCCTTCACCACTAAAATGGACAAGTTGAATGTGGGTCGTGAGGCTCTCAACCGTAATTCAGCAACGCCAAGTGAATTGCGGGCATTAGGGCTGGACGTCAACCTAGACGGTAAGCGTCGTAACGGCCAAGAGATATTGGGCGCCGGCATGGCGTCATTCGACGATCTGGTAACGCATTGGCCCGATCTTTCCACGATTGATGATGAAACGCGTGCGCAATTGTCTGTAGAGGCGTCCTACACCGCCTATATCAAGCGTCAGGAAAAAGACGTTTTAGCGCTTCGGCGGGACGAGGAGACAAAAATCCCTGATTGGCTGGAATACGCTGCCATTGGCGGATTGTCGGCGGAACTCGTGGCCAAACTCTCGCATGTACGCCCGTCGTCGATAGGTCAGGCGGCGCGAATGGACGGAATGACACCCGCTGCCTTGACGCTTATCTTGGCGCATATACGGCGTGGTGCAAAGAAAACTGCATGAACGAAGCGGAGGCCTATGATTGGGTGGCGGGACGTGTTTCACGTGAAACACTGAAGCGCTTGGATTTATATGCGAACACCGTCAAAAAGTGGCAAAAGGCGATCAATTTGGTTGGCTCTGATACACTTTCTTCGATCTTTAACCGCCACATCATGGATTCCCTTCAGATCTTGGAGCTATCGCGCGCCGCTCCATCTCGTTGGGTCGATCTGGGCAGCGGAGGAGGTTTTCCCGGATTGGTTTGCGCGATTGTGGGTCCAGAACGATTTCCGGCTTGCGCTTTCACCCTGATCGAAAGCGATCAGCGAAAGGCCACGTTTTTGTCAGAAGCCGCCCGCATAACGGAAGCAGAGGCGACTGTTTTGAATGCACGGATTGAGAATTGCCCGCCGCAGAACGCGGATATCGTGTCGGCACGCGCACTGGCACCGCTTGACCAGCTTTGCGCCCTTGCATCGCCGCATCTTGCATCGGCGGGTTGTGCCCTGTTCCTAAAAGGGCGAAACCATAAAGAAGAACAGGCTGCTGCGGATCGAAATTGGAAGATGAACCGGGAGCTTTTTTTGAGTAAAACAAACCGTGATGCGGTCATCTATCGGATAGGAGAGCTTTCTCGTGTCTAATCAAAATCGGGCCCGGACCATTGCGATCACGAACCAAAAGGGTGGCGTTGGAAAGACCACGACAACGATCAATCTCGCCGCCGCACTCGCTGAAGGCGGCGCGTCGGTTTTGATCCTGGATCTCGACCCTCAAGGGAACGCATCAACCGGGCTGGGCATTGATCCCTCTGCCCGAGATCTTAGCACCTACGATCTTATCTTGGACGATGTGGCGCTGTCCGACGTCACAGTCCCCACGCGGTTTGAAAAACTCTCGATCGTGCCCGCCACGATCGACCTAAGCTCTGCGGATGTGGAGCTTGTGCATCACGAAAAGCGGGTGTTCCTGTTGCGGGATTCGCTTCAAAGTGACGGTTTGCGTGGATATGACTACGTCCTGATCGATTGCCCGCCATCGCTCAATTTACTCACCGTAAATGCGATGGTTGCGGCCGACTCTGTGCTGGTTCCGCTTCAGGCGGAGTTTTTTGCGCTAGAGGGTCTGAGCCAGTTGATGCAGACATTGCGGCAAGTGCGGGAAACGGCTAATCCCGCACTCAGAATCGAAGGTATTGTGTTGACGATGTACGATACACGCAACAATTTGTGCCACCAGGTCGAAGGTGATGCGCGCGAGAACCTCGGCGATCTCGTGTTCAAGACGCGCGTGCCGCGAAATGTCCGATTGAGCGAGGCGCCCTCCTTCGCGGTTCCTGTATTGCACTACGATTCAGGCTCCCGCGGCAGCGCTGCTTACCGCGCGCTTGCGCGCGAAGTCGTTGATCGGCAATTCTCTCACGCGTGAAGGTAAAAGCCATGGCGGCAAAGCGAGACAAACGAGGGTTGGGCCGCGGGTTATCTGCGTTGATGGCAGATATGCCGCAAGATAATGCCCAACCAGATACACCGAGTGGCTCCCAAGCTGACCGTCTGGTCGCAATTGAGAAAATTCAACCCAATCCGGATCAACCGCGACGGCAATTCACGCAATCAGCGCTCGAAGAACTTGGCAACTCGATCCGGGAAAAGGGCGTCATTCAGCCGCTCATCGTGCGCCCGGACCCAGCCGGCAGCGAAACCTTCCAGATCGTGGCGGGTGAGCGGCGCTGGCGCGCAGCGCAGCTTGCGCAATTGCATGAGCTTCCGGTGGTCATCCGTGATTTCAATGACACTGAGGTTCTCGAGATTGCAATTATAGAGAACATTCAGCGCGCTGATTTGAACGCCATCGAAGAAGCTGTGGGCTACCGTCAGCTCATGGATAGGTTTGGCCATACACAGGAAAAGCTGGCACAGGCTTTGGGCAAAAGCCGAAGCTACATCGCCAATATGTTGCGGCTTTTGGGCCTGCCAAAAACGGTTCAGGACATGCTGCAATCGGGTCGGCTATCTGCCGGCCACGCGCGGGCGCTGATCACGGCCGACGACCCCTCGGCGCTGGCGCGGCGGGTCGCAGCAGACGGGCTTTCGGTACGCGAGACAGAGAAACTTGCCGCCGGACAACGCCCGCCTAGGTCCCCAAAGCGAACTCCGCACCCGACCAAAGACGCCGATACCGCTGAGTTGGAGCGCAGCCTGTCGGCCGCACTGAACATGTCTGTCAGTGTCGATTACGATGTCGGCTCCGGTACCGGCCGCGTGTCGATCCGCTACAAGGATTTAGCACAGCTGGACGATTTGGTCCGGCTTTTGGGCGGTTAAATCAACAGCTCTGCAAGGACGGCATTCAAAACCGGCCGCCCTTTATGCGTTGCGCCGAACCTGCCATCCCTCCGCCAGGCAAATCCGTCTTGGACCAATGCATCGAGGCGTTGAGTATCGATAACCGCTCTGGCGCGGGCAAACTCCGTGCCTTCCTGCAATCGCAGGCTCATCATAACGTATTCGACGGCTCTCTCGGGGGTAGCAATGGGGAGCCTCGGCACCTCGCCGCTGCCGCTGTTCTCAACCGCGTTCAGCCAATGCTGCGGGGCCCTAACGCCTTCTGTTCCGACCCAGCCTTGATCGGCTTCGATGCGGCCATGTGCACCCGGTCCGATCCCGAGATATTCGCCGCCGCGCCAATACACCAAGTTGTGGCGACACTCATCTCCTGGCCGGGCATGGTTCGAGATCTCATAGCTTGGCATCCCAGCCGCATCGCACATTTCTTGGGTCAGTTCGTAAAGATCGGCGGCCAGGTCTTCGCCGGGTAGGCCCTTCAGCCCGCCCGCTTTGAAGCGATGCGCAAACGCCGTGCCATCCTCAATCGTGAGTTGGTACAAAGACATGTGATCCAATCCAAGCGAAAGCGCGTGCTCAAGCTCAACACGCCAGTCTTCTAAGCTTTGATTTTGCCGGGCATAGATCAAATCGCCGCTGATCCGATCAAAGATCGATTGTGCGGTTGCCAACGCATCGCGGGCCTCTCTGGCCGAATGCAGCCTGCCCAGGGCACGCAGATGAACATCATTAAGTGATTGAATGCCAATGGATATTCTTGAAACACCGGCGGCATGGTATCCTGCAAATCGCGCAATTTCGACCGATGTCGGATTTGCTTCCAACGTCACTTCGAAATCATTCGCAACCTGCCACGTGCTTTGGATCTTGCCCAAGATCTGGTCGACCAGTTTTGCCGGCATGAGCGAGGGCGTCCCGCCACCGAAAAAGACACTGACCACCCGAGCATCGCCGATTTCACCGCCATAGCGGTCGATTTCCGCACCATAGGCCCGCGCCCAGCGATCGTGGTCTATGCGGGCCGATACGTGACTGTTGAAGTCACAATAGGGGCATTTGGCTTGGCAGAAGGGCCAATGAACATAGACCGCAATTTCACGCGCCAAGAGCGGCCTCAAGGAGAGCCACAGCGCGGGCGCGGTGGCTAATCTTGTTTTTTTCCCAACGATCCATTTCGCCAAAGGTTTGGTCATAGCCTTCGGGCTCAAAAATGGGATCATAGCCATGACCGTGGGCGCCGCGCATCGGCCATACGACCCGGCCAGGCATCACGCCCGCAAAAACCTCATCATGTCCATCCGGCCACGCCAAAACCAAAGTGCAGCAAAACCGTGCTATGCGCGGCTCCGCCGCTCCGATGTCCTCAAGCGCGGCATGCGCGCGGGTCATCGCAAGGGCGAAGTCACGTCCAGTCGGCGTTTCCGCCCAATCGGCCGTATAAACACCCGGCGCGCCGCCCAGCGCATCAATTTCGATCCCGGAATCGTCGGCCAAGGCCGGAATGCCGGTTGTCTTCGCTGCGGCATGCGCCTTGATGCGCGCGTTTTCAACAAATGTCGTTCCGGTCTCAGCGGGTTCTGGCAAATTGTGGTCGGCCGCCGAAGACAGCGCGATCCCATGCCGGTCTAGTAAGGCCCGCATCTCATCGATCTTGCCGGCGTTGTGAGACGCCAAAATAAGCTCGGGTCCGGCGAAGCGGCGCATTAACTTACGGCGTCCTTCTGCGCCGCTGTCAACGCGGCGACACCTTTATCCGCCAGCGCCAAAAGCGCGTCGAGTTCATGGCGGGAAAACGTGGCACCCTCTGCGGAGGCCTGAAGCTCGATCAATTGCCCGCCGCCGGTCATTACAAAGTTGCCATCCGTCCCGGCCTCACTGTCTTCGGCGTAATCCAGGTCGAGTACAGGTTGGCCGGCATAGATGCCGCAGGAAACCGCAGCCACTTGATCGGTGATCGGGTCGGTTGTGATCTGACCTGACGCAATCAACTTTTGCACCGCCAGCTTCAAAGCAACCCAACCCCCGGTAATCGCTGCGCACCGCGTTCCGCCATCGGCTTGGATGACATCGCAATCGACGGTGATTTGACGCTCGCCAAGGGCGACGCGATCAATGCCCGCGCGTAATGATCTGCCGATAAGGCGCTGAATTTCCTGTGTTCTTCCCGATTGCTTACCGGCCGCCGCTTCGCGTCGCATACGCGTATGCGTGGCCCGTGGCAACATGCCGTATTCCGCAGTGACCCAGCCCAGGCCCGAATTTTTCAGAAACGGCGGGATGCGTTCCTCTAGGCTTGCAGTGCAAAGCACATGCGTTCCGCCGCAGCGTATCAGGCAGGAGCCTTCGGCATGGGCTGTCACAGCCGTTTCAATCCGGATCTCGCGCATTTCGTTTAATTGGCGTCCAGATGGGCGCATGTTGGCCTCCCGCATCAGCGATACAAGCTGTGGCATAATCCGTTGCGCATAATGACCGCAAGCCCGATTGACCAGACAGGCGTCGGGTTCCAAAATAAACGGTGAGATGACCGAACATCCCAATATCATGGATGAGCTCAACGACCGCTCGCGTGAGGTCTTTCGGCGCGTGGTCGAGGGTTATCTCGATACAGGCGATCCCGTCGGTTCGCGTACTTTGACGCGAAGCCTAGATGAAAAGGTCTCTGCCGCGACAGTGCGGAACGTGATGCAGGACCTTGAATTTCTCGGCCTTCTGGACAGCCCGCATGTATCGGCCGGACGGATTCCGACCCAGATGGGTCTTCGGATGTTTGTCGACGGTCTTTTGGAGATGCGCGATTTATCGGACACTGATCGCGCAAAGATTGATGAGACCCTGGGGTCTAATGCACCGGATGTTGCGGCCGCGCTGGATCGGGTCGGATCGGCACTTTCGGGTCTAACGCAGGGGGCGTCGTTGGTCTTGGCGCCGAAACACGAGGCGCCGATTAAACACATTGAATTCGTCTCGCTCTCTGATGAACAGGCGTTGGTCGTGCTCGTTTTCGGCGATGGTCACGTCGAAAACCGTCTCTTCCGGCCGCCGGCAGGTCAGACGCCGTCATCGCTTCGGGAGGGTGCGAACTTCTTAAACGCGCTGGCACAAGGCAAAACCATTAGTGAATTGCGTGGTATGATTGGCCGCGAAATTGCCGAACGGCGCCGTGAAATTGATACGCTTGCGCAAGCGCTCATCGAAAGCGGCATGGCGGTTTGGGAAAATGAGGTCGAAAACACCGGCAGATTGATCGTCCGCGGGCGGTCGATGCTCCTCGACGACGCGTCGGAAACCGAAGATCTGGAGCGCATAAGAACCCTTTTCGACGATCTCGAACGCAAACGTGATATCGAAAGCTTCCTCGAATTGACCGAAGGCGCCGAAGGCGTTCGAATTTTTATCGGTTCGGAGAATAAGTTATTTTCACTTTCGGGTTCCTCTCTGGTCGTCTCTTCTTATATGAACGCTGATCGAAAGATTCTCGGTGCAGTCGGCGTGATCGGCCCGACACGGCTGAACTACGGACGGATCGTACCGATCGTTGACTATACCGCGCAGATGGTCGGAAAACTCATGTCCGACCGAGGGTAAGAGGACCAGATGGGCGAGCCGAAAGACGACGGGTTTTTAGACGATATGGATGCCATTGAAGCCGAACTTGAAGCGGCTGAGGCGGACATTCTGAATATCGAAAACGACGAACTTGACGCGCTTCGGGCGGAGCGGGATGAGCTGAAGGATCGCCTGCTTCGTGTGTTGGCGGAATCCGAAAATGTGCGCAAACGCGCCGAGCGCGACCGCCGCGAAGCCGAACATTACGGCGGCTCTAAACTGGCACGCGACCTGCTGCCGGTCTACGACAATCTGCGCCGCGCGCTGGACGCGGCTGGTGAGGATAGCCGTGCGGCCGCAGGTCCGGTCATTGAGGGCGTGGAACTTACGCTGCGGGAATTGTTGAATGTTTTTGGAAAACACGGGATGACGCCGGTTGCGCCCGAGGTTGGCGAAGCGTTTGATCCTAGTCTCCATCAAGCCATGTTTGAGGCGCCATTGCCTGGAACAAAGGCCGGAGAAATCATCCAAGTGATGGCAGAGGGCTTTATGCTGCACGACAGGTTGCTGCGGCCGGCCCAGGTTGGGGTGTCGTCCACCCCCGCAAGCTAATCCTTAACCATCGTGCGCAAATCGTAGAGCAGGTGCAACGCATCCCGCGGCGTGAGCGCGTCGGGATCGAGGTCGCGCAATTTGTCTTCGACCTCAGAACCCTTCGGCACGGCGGTCTCGGTGGCGACGGCGCGAAAAAGCGGGAGGTCATCAATCATTGCGTGGCGGTCGTTCCTGCCTTCCCGTTCACCCTTTTCCAGCGCGTCCAGAACAGATTGCGCGCGCGCAATGACAGCTTTGGGAAGCCCGGCAAGCTTTGCGACCTGCACGCCATAGGATCGGTCGGCCGCGCCAGGTTTGACCTCGTGCAGAAACACCACATCACCGTCCCAGTCCTTCACGGCTAAAGTTGCGTTCGAAAGACCGGGCAATCGTGCCGCGAGCTGTGTAAGTTCGTGGTAATGCGTGGCAAACAGGGCGCGACATTGGTTGACCGCATGCAAATGTTCCAAAACAGCCCAAGCAATCGAGAGGCCATCATAGGTCGCGGTACCACGGCCGATTTCATCCAAGATCACCAAGGCGCGGTCATCTGCTTGGTTCAAGATTGCAGCGGTTTCCACCATTTCGACCATGAATGTGGACTGCCCTCGCGCCAAGTCATCCGACGCGCCGACCCGGCTGAAAACCTGGCTTACCAGGCCGATGCTTGCGGCCTTGCAAGGCACAAAACTGCCCATTTGAGCCAATATCGCAGCCAAAGCGTTCTGGCGCAGCCAGGTCGATTTTCCGGCCATGTTGGGCCCAGTCAGAAGCGTGATCGCCGCGCCGTCCGATGCGCTTAGTGTGCAATCGTTGGCGATGAATGGCTGGCCGGCCCGTTTGAGTGCCGCTTCGACCACGGGGTGCCGGCCAGCCTCGATCTCAAAACCGCGCGTATCGTTTATGTCCGGTCGTGCCCAATCCAATGACGCGGCGAGTTCGGCAAGCCCGGCAAAATGATCAAGCTCCGCCAACGCTGCGGCGACCCCCGAGATTTGGGGCTCTGCCGCCAAGCAGTTTCGGCACAGCTCGGCGAAGACGTCCAATTCGATTGCTTGAGCTTGCCCGCCGGCATTGAGGATTCGAGTTTCGATCTCGCTCAATTCCACGGTTGTGAACCGTACCGCATTGGCCGTGGTTTGACGGTGAATGAACTGGTCCGACAAGGGCGCCGAGAGCATCTTTTGCGCATGTGTCGCGGGCGTTTCGATGAAATATCCCAGTACGTTGTTGTGCTTGATCTTGAGCGCACCGATACCCGTGTCGCGCGCGTAATTCTGCTGTAGAGCGGCAACGACACTGCGGCCTTCGTCGCGCAATTGGCGCTCGGCATCGAGATCATCGCGGAAACCTTGGGACACAAATCCACCGTCACGCGCCAAAAGCGGCGGCTCGGCCACAAGCGCCGCGTCAAGCAGGTCGCGCAATTCGTCATGCCCCCCCAGGCTGGCGGTAGCCTTTGCCAAGATCGCCGGTAACTCCGCCGCCAAGTCTAGGTGCAAGGCCTTTGCGGCGTCTAACCCGGCGCGGATCGCGACCAAATCACGTGGGCCGCCTCGATCAATCGCGATCCGCGACAACGCACGATCAAGATCGGGAACGCGACGCAGAACCTGACGCAAGTCCGCGCGGCCTGCAGGGTCCGACACCCAATAGGCAACCGCTTCTAAACGTTCCAAGATTTCCCTTCGGTCGGTGAGCGGGCTCGATAATCGCCGCGCCAAAAGACGCCCACCCGCGGCGGTCACCGTCATGTCGATGACCGACAAGACGCTGCCGGCGCGGCCGCCGGATAACGACGCTGTCAGTTCCAAGTTTTTGCGCGTAGCGGCATCGATCTGCATTACCGAGCCGATTGCCACATCCGTTGGTGGCGTAAGCCGGGGCAGCTGCCCCTTTTGCGTCAATTCCAGGTAATCGAGGATTGCGCCCATGGCGGACAATTGGGCCCTGCCAAACCGTCCGAAACCATCCAGCGTTTTGACCTTGAAATGGCCCGTTAGCCGGATGGCGGCACTTTCGCTGTCGAAACTGGCCGGTCCAAGATGGGTTTGCGCGGCGCGTTGGTCGTCGAGCGCTGCCGGCACGTCAGAGCCATCGCGAAGTAAAATCTCAGTAGGCTGAAGGCGGGCAAGTTCGGGCCCCAAACGCACAGCCGGACAGGCCATGACCGAAAATGCCCCTGTTGAAATGTCTGCCCATGCCAAGGCGCCATCGCCGCGAATTTCGGACCACGCCGCCAAGTAATTGTGCCGTCGAGGTTCGAGCAAAGCATCTTCGGTCAAAGTGCCCGGTGTGACCAGGCGTACAACCTCGCGGCGAACAACCGCCTTTGAGCCGCGCTTTTTGGCCTCCGATGGGTCTTCCATCTGTTCGCAAATTGCAACGCGAAAACCCTTGCGAATGAGGGTCAACAGGTACCCTTCGGCCGAATGTGCGGGGACCCCACACATCGGGATGTCTTCGCCCGCATGTTTGCCGCGCTTGGTCAGGGCGATATCGAGCGCTTCGGCCGCAGCCTCCGCATCGTCGAAGAACATCTCGTAGAAATCGCCCATCCGGTAGAACAATAACGCATCGCGGTGTTGCGCTTTGATCTCCAGGTACTGCGCCATCATCGGCGTGGTTTGCGCGCCCATGCTCCCCCCGTTTCGATCCGCAAATCCTACCTGCCGCGTGCGAGGTGGGAAAGGGCCGAAGCCGTGGGTTTCGAGCTATGGTGCTGCGAATGTCCGGACGCGCCGCGGCACGGAACCGCAAGGCGCCGCATCAGGTGGCTAATTCTTCATCCCGTCCCAAAAATTCTTCACGCGGTCAAAGAAACCGCTTTCATTCGGCGTGTTGGATTGGGCGCAGCTTTCCTCGAATTCCCGCAACAGTTCTTTTTGCCGTCCGTTCAGGTGCACGGGCGTTTCGACGGCCAATTCGATATACATATCACCCTGGCCCGCGCCGCGAAGCGCTGGCATGCCTTTGGCCCGCAATCGCATTTGCTTTCCGGATTGCGATCCTTCCGGAACCCGGACCCGGCTGCGGCCGCCATCGATGGTGGGCACTTCGATTTCGCCGCCCAATGCAGCCGTCGTCATTGAGACCGGCACGCGACAGAAAAGATCGATGTTCTCCCGCTTAAAGAGCGCGTGCTCCTCCACCTCGATGAAGATATAAAGATCACCGCTGGTGCCGCCACGCAGGCCGGCTTCGCCTTCGCCCGACAAACGGATCCGAGTGCCGGTCTCAACCCCGGCGGGGATGTTCACGTTCAGGGCCTTGTCCTTTTGCTCGCGTCCAGATCCGCCGCAGACCTTGCACGGGTTTTTGATGATCTGGCCCATGCCGGAACAGGTTGGGCATGTCCTTTCGACGGTGAAAAATCCCTGCTGTGCCCGCACTTTGCCCATGCCCGAACAGGTCGGGCAGGTCACCGGTTCCGCACCACCCTCTGCACCCGTCCCGGAACAGGTGGTGCACACCACGGATGTCGGCACGCGGATTGACTTTGTCAGGCCCGAATAAGCCTCTTCGAGACTAATCCGCAGGTTATATCGGAGGTCGGACCCACGCGAAGCTCGGTTGCGCCCTGCTTGCTGCCGGCCGCCCATAAAGTCGCCGAACAGATCTTCGAATACGTCGGAAAAAGCCGAAGCGAAATCGCCCTGACCGGGTCCGCCGCCGCGTGCACCGCCCGCCATACCGCCATCAAACGCGGCGTGGCCAAACCTGTCATAGGCGGCTTTTTTGTCCGCGTCTTTTAAGACGTCATAGGCTTCGTTGACCTCTTTGAATTTTGATTCTGCATCGGGATTGTCGGCGTTGCGGTCGGGGTGCAGTTCTTTCGCTTTGCGCCGAAAGGCCTTTTTGATCGCGTCGCCATCGGCACCCTTTGTGACGCCCAAAACCTCGTAATAGTCGCGCTTTGACATCAGCTTATCCTTTCTCCCCGAAACGCGGGAACCGGCCAGGTTTCCCCAGCCGGTTCTTCGGGGTCAGATGTGGCGCGTCACGCCCGGTTTTGGCGGTCGTCGTCGAGGTCTTCGAAATCGGCGTCGACGATGTCGTCATCAACGCCCGATGGTTCGTCAGCATTTTCCGGCGCTTCTTCGCCCGCGGCTTCGGCCTGGGCTTTATAGATTGCCTCGCCGAGTTTCATTGCGGCTTCGGTCACGTTTTGGATGCCGCCCTTGATTTTGCCGGCATCCTCAGTGGCCATCTGCTCTTCGAGGTTGCTGATGGCAAGCTCGATGGCTTCGATGGTCGTCGGATCGACTTTGTCGCTATGTTCTTCCATCGACTTTTTCGTCGAGTGGATCAAACTCTCGGCCTGGTTTTTCGCTTCGACCAGCTCTTTTCGACCTTTATCCGCTTCGGCATTTTCTTCGGCGTCTTTCACCATCCGCTCAATGTCTTCATCGCTGAGACCGCCAGAGGCCTGAATGGTGATGTTCTGTTCTTTGCCGGTGCCTTTGTCTTTGGCGCTGACCGACACGATACCGTTGGCGTCGATGTCAAACGTGACTTCAATTTGCGGCAGTCCGCGTGGTGCGGGCGGGATATCCTCTAGGTTGAACTGGCCAAGGATCTTATTGTCCGCGGCCATCTCACGCTCCCCTTGGAAAACACGGATCGTCACGGCCGATTGGTTATCGTCGGCGGTCGAGAAGATCTGCGACTTCTTCGTGGGTATGGTCGTGTTGCGGTCGATCAGACGCGTGAAAACGCCGCCTAAAGTTTCAATGCCAAGCGAGAGAGGCGTGACGTCGAGCAGAACCACGTCCTTTACGTCGCCCTGCAAAACACCGGCTTGAATAGCTGCGCCCATAGCAACAACCTCGTCAGGGTTCACACCCTTATGAGGCTCTTTGCCAAAGAACTTCGTGACCTCTTCGATCACCTTCGGCATCCGGGTCATTCCGCCGACCAGCACAACTTCGTCGATCTCACCCTTTGAAAGACCCGCATCTTTGAGTGCGGCCTGGCAGGGTTTCAGCGATTTCGCGATCAGGTCCGAGACCAGGCTTTCGAGCTTTGCGCGGGTCAGCTTCATGACCATGTGCAATGGCGCACCGTCAGAGCCCATGGAGATAAACGGCTGGTTGATCTCGGTCTGCGATGCGCTTGAGAGCTCAATTTTGGCTTTTTCCGCCGCTTCTTTCAGACGCTGGAGCGCCATTTTATCTTTGGTCAGATCGACCGAATTTTCCTTTTTGAACTCGTCGGCGAGGTAGTTGACGATTCGCATGTCGAAATCTTCACCGCCCAGGAACGTGTCGCCGTTGGTGGATTTCACCTCGAAAAGGCCGTCGTCAATTTCCAGGATCGAGATATCGAACGTCCCGCCGCCAAGGTCATAAACGGCGATGGTTTTGGATTGACCTTCTTTGTCCAACCCGTAGGCCAAGGCCGCAGCCGTCGGTTCGTTGATGATGCGCAACACATCAAGACCGGCAATTTTGCCGGCATCCTTGGTCGCCTGGCGCTGTGCGTCGTTGAAATAGGCAGGCACGGTAATGACGGCTTGGGTCACGTCTTCGCCCAAATAGCCTTCCGCCGTTTCCTTCATTTTCGTCAGAATTTGCGCAGAGATCTGTGCCGGGCTGTATTTTTCGCCTTTCACCTCAACCCATGCATCGCCATTGCCGCCATCGACAATTTCGTAGGGAACAAGATTGCGGTCTTTTTCAACTTCGGCATCGTCCACCCGACGGCCAATCAGGCGTTTGACGGCAAAGATCGTATTGTCGGGGTTTGTGACGGCCTGGCGTTTGGCCGGCTGACCGACGAGACGCTCGTCATCAGTATAGGCAACAATCGAGGGCGTTGTTCGGGCCCCTTCGGAATTTTCGATGACCCGCGGTTGGCTGCCATCCATGATGGCGACGCAGGAATTGGTGGTTCCGAGGTCAATACCAATGACTTTAGTCATGCTTTTTCAGTCCCTTCTTAGCAGGCGGACATGGGCTACGCCGGTCCATTGCGGCCCCGGCTTGGCCCCTTACGTCGTAGCCGCAGGCAGATATCGCGGCCGGTTCCGGGGGTATATAAGGAGGCCACCCGGAGCCTGCAAGCGCCAGGCGGCCTTTGATTGCAAGGGAATTCATGAACCAACCCAGTTCGATTGAGATACGCGGCATCAAGGTCTTTTCTGGTTGGCTCGACCACCCGGCACAATTGGCGATGGCCAACGACGTCGCAGCGGTGCTTTCCCAGGCGCCGTTGGTGGATCAGGTCACGCCGCGGGGCAAAAAAATGCGCGTCCGGATGAGCGCGGCCGGCCAGTTTGGTTGGATCACCGACCGCAAAGGCTATCGCTACGAACGGCGGCATCCAGGCGGGCAGGATTGGCCGCCGATCCCTGCATCTGTTCTTGGCGCGTGGCATGCTCTTTGCCCTGGGGCCCGTGCGCCGGAATGCTGCTTGATCAACCATTACAATCAAAGCGCGCGCATGGGGTTGCACCAGGATCGAGATGAGGCCGATTTCGCGCAACCGGTTTTGTCGATTTCGCTCGGCGATGACGCATTGTTTCGGATTGGCAATGAAACGCGTGGCGGCAAGACCGAGAGCATTTGGCTGAGATCTGGCGATGTTTTGGTGATGGGCGGCTCTGCGCGGCTGCGCTTCCACGGGATTGATCGGATCCGGCCGGGCTCCTGCACGCTTTGGCCCGATGGCGGGCGGATCAACCTGACGCTCCGGGTTGTGACATAGCACCGCGTTCGCACTGAGATCGAATGAGCGACACCGCAAACAGGCGGCCCTGGACGCCAAGACCGTCTTCGTCCGGATCAAGATCGCGGCAATGCCGTTGGTCTGTCCACGGTCCGAAATAAACCCACAAAGTGGGCCGAAGCCATCTTATCTGCGTGCGTTCCAGCTGGCCGAGGCATATTGGCGCGTCACATGTTCCCCGATAAAGCCGATGAGGGTGAGCGCGACACAGACATAAAACGCGTATTCCCAGTTGGTATACCGCGGCACGTAGTCGGCAAATGTAAATCCGCGTGCTTGATCGATGATGTGAAAAAGTGGGTTCCAAGCAAACATCGCCACCATGCCCGACCCAAGGCTATTGGCCACGAACATTTTGCCCGATGCAATCATATTCGCGCGCGTCCAGACGGATTGTAGGATCGTCACGACGTCCGGCATCCAGGGTTTTGCTGCGCGCAACACCATTCCAACGGCGATGCCGCTGAACCACGCCAGCAAGTACATCCCAAAGGCAGCCGGCCAATTGGCGATGCTGACAGGTTCAATGAGCGTATGAACGAAGAAAATGATGATCAACAGAGCTAAGGTCTGCAAATACAAGACTTGCAGCGCAGACGACAAAATCGCGACAAGCGTGTTCATGGGCGCATGCTGCATCATCGGCGAGGCCGGTCCTTCGGCTTGCATGATCGCCATCATCGCCTTGATATGCGTAAGGTAGAGGTAAATACCTGACAGCAGATAGACGATGAAATTGCCGCGGATTGCCGCGGATCGAAGGCCTAAAATAGCAAACATCATATAAAACGCCGCAACGAACAGCACCGCTTGCAGCACGTTCATCAACAATCCGACCATAGCGTTGCCATGTGCCTGGCGGACTTTGCGCACCGCGGTGATATATGTCAGCTCCAGCATCGACAGGATCACTGCCAAAGTCGATTGCCGGCGACGGGCCTCGAACATCTGAGCCTCTTGGAATTCTCGCTCCGCTAAACGATAACGACCGCAACCTTAACGATCAATCAAGCTCGATGTTTCATCGGCGGAGGTGCGCCATAGTTGATCCAGAAGCATTGGTCCTGACGTTTCGCCGTCTTGCGATACTGGCGGGTGATCGGATCATGGAGATTTACGAACGCAGCGACATGGGCGTCGAAACCAAATCCGATGACAGCCCCGTCACGGCCGCCGATAGGGCGGCAGACGCGCTGATCTCCGACGGACTTCGCGCCGCCTTTCCCAACCTGGCCCTGGTGACGGAGGAACAGGCCGAAAGCCATCTAAAAACCGCGGATACGTTTTTGATCGTCGATCCGTTGGACGGCACCAAGGAATTCATCAAGCGGCGAGGAGATTTTACCGTCAATATCGCGCTCGTCGAACACGGCGTACCGACATACGGTGTGGTTTTCGCACCCGCTAAGGAGCGGCTTTTTTATACCGACGCCGCGGGCGTAAGTGTTGAAGAGAGTGGGCCGTTTGATCCCGACACAATCGGAGATACCGCACCGATCAATGTATCGGTTCCCGACAATGCGGCGCTGCGTATTGTTGCGTCGAAATCGCACCGGGATCAGGCCACCGACGATTACATCGGCAAATATGCGACGCGGGAAACCAAGAGCGCCGGATCGTCGCTAAAATTCTGCCTGGTCGCCACCGGTGAGGCGGACATTTATCCACGGCTCGGCCCGACCATGGAATGGGACACCGCCGCCGGCGATGCCGTTCTTCGTGGCGCCGGCGGCCGCGTTGTCCGGTTCGACGATCATGCCGTGTTCACCTATGGCAAGGAAGACTACCGCAACGGATTTTTCATTGCCTATGCGCCGGGCGTAGAGCTCAAAGCGCCTTAGATTTATGACGGTGGTTTGTGTGATACCTGCGCGGTATGCCTCCAGCCGTTTTCCTGGCAAGCCTTTGGCAATGCTGAAAGGTTCTACCGGAGAGGCGCGTAGTTTGATCGAACGCACCTGGCGCGTCGCTTGCGAGGTTCCCGAGTTCGACCAAGTTCTGGTTGCCACGGATGATGCGCGCATTGCCGATGCCGTCGCGACATTCGGCGGGGCGGTCGCGATGACATCGTCGGAGGCTAAAAACGGAACGGAGCGCTGCGCCGAAGTTCTCGTGCAACGGGCGGAGCGGCCCGAGATGATCGTGAATTTGCAAGGTGATGCGCCGCTCACGCCACCATGGTTTTTGTCCCAGCTGGTCGCGGCGTTGCGTGCACGACCGGACGTCGACGTAGCCACCCCCGTTCTGCAATGCGACGGTCAGACTTTGGCGGCCTTTCAAGCCGACAGGATGGCCGGACGCGTCGGGGGAACAACGGCCGTCTTTGGGGCCCAAAACCAGGCGCTGTATTTCTCAAAAGAGGTGATCCCCTTTACGGCGCAACGTTACGAACCGGGCAGTTTTACGCCGGTTTTTCACCATGTCGGCGTTTATGCCTACCGACCCTCGGCGCTCATGTCCTATCTTCGCCAAGAGCCTGGGCCGCTTGAGCAAAATGAGGGCTTGGAACAACTGAGGTTTCTCGAACACGGCGCGCGGTTGCTTTGCGTGGAGGTTGACGCCATCGGGCGCAAATTCTGGGAGCTGAATAACCCAGAAGACGTGCCGCGCATCGAAGCGATGATGCTAGAGATGGCTATGCCGTAGCCATAGCGGCTGGGAAAGACGAAATTATGCACAATTCGCCATCAGCCTTAGAATTGTCGCTATTTGGGCCAAATCATGCCGTCGTCCTAGGATCACGCAGACATGCCGGCTTTGGCTTAGCGGCGAAATTCTTTATGTGCGAAATAGTCGGTTATTCCCCTTGTGCGAACGTTTGGAAACCGCGAGTCGGGGTATGACGGTTAAGGAGTGGCTATGAAGAAACGTGTGACAAAGGCGATTTTTCCCGTTGCCGGGCTCGGCACGCGGTTTCTTCCAGCCACAAAATCGATCCCGAAAGAGATCATGACACTCGTCGACCGTCCCTTGATCCAGTACGCAATCGACGAAGCGCGCGCGGCCGGCATTAAGGAGTTCATTTTCGTGACCTCACGCGGCAAATCCGCGCTTGAGGATTACTTCGACAACGCGCCTGAACTTGAAAACACGCTGCGAAAAAAGGGCAAGAAGGATCTGCTTGGCATGCTCAAGCAGACCAATATGGATTCCGGCGCCATCGCCTATGTACGGCAGACGAAGCCGCTTGGGCTCGGCCATGCCGTATGGTGCGCGCGACGCTTGCTCGGCAACGAACCCTTTGCAGTAATCTTGCCCGATGACGTGATCGCCGCGGAGGTGCCTTGCCTCCAGCAGATGGTTGAGGCGCATGCCGAAACCGGCGGCAACATGGTCGCGGCCATGGAGGTTCCGGAAAGCAAAATCTCCTCTTATGGCGTGCTCGATATCAAGCAAGACATGGGATCGGTGGTAACCGTGAGCGGTATGGTCGAAAAACCCAAAACCGAGGACGCCCCATCCAACCTTGCCGTGATTGGCCGCTATATTCTTACCCCGCAAGTGATGAACAACCTCAACAAGAAAAAGTCCGGCGCCGGCGGTGAGATACAGCTGACCGATGCGATTGCGCAGGAGATTACAGAATCCGACAATGTCCATGGGTTCCGTTTCCGCGGGCAGCGTTTCGATTGCGGATCGAAAGCAGGATTTTTGCAAGCGACGGTGGCATTCGGCCTGGCACGAGACGATTTGCGAGACGAATTTGGCCAGTTTCTCAACGAAGTGACCATGTCGCCTAAAGCGGCAGAATAGCAATCTAAATGCTGGACGATCTGCGCAACGCCTACCGTCTGCGTTGGCGTCGGCGAGAATTTCTGTGGCGGAGTTGGCGTGCGCGCCATGCATTGACACCGCGTAAGGTCCGTGTCCCAGGAACGGGTATCCTTTGCTTTTCGTGCATCCGCAACGAGGCAGAGCGCCTGCCGTATTTCTTGACCCATTATCGGAATTTGGGCGTGCGGCATTTTTTGTTCGTCGTCAACGACAGTACCGATGACAGTGCAGCCTTTTTGGCCGGGCAACCCGATACATCCGTCTGGGAAACCAAGCAAAGTTACAAACAGGCGCGGTTCGGGATGGACTGGCTCGGCTGGCTGCTAGGCCGCTTTGGTTCAGGTCGTTGGTGCCTGACGGTCGACGCTGATGAATTGCTGATTTACCCGCACTGGCGAGATCGTCCATTGCAGGATTTGGTCGCCCATTTGGATGCGGAGGACCGCCAGAGTTTCGGCGCCCTGACCGTCGATTTGTACCCGCGCGAAAGGCTCAGCGCTGCGGCGGATGCGGAAAACCCATTGGATGCGTTGGAATGGTTCGATCCAGGACCCTACCGCCAAAGCACGCAGCGGCATCTTGGCGTTGACCTGTTTCAAGGGGGCGTCCGCGACCGGCTTTTATTTTCCTCTGCGCCATCGCGAGCTCCGACGATGAACAAGGCGCCCTTGGTGAAATGGTATTGGCGCTACGCCTATATGAATTCCACCCATTCGCTGTTGCCGCCACGGTTAAATGACGTGTTTTCTTTGCCCGATCAGGGCGTTCTTTCCGGCGCGCTGTTGCATACGAAATTCCTCCCTTCGATTGTGCCGCGATCAGCGGAGGAAAAGGAAAGACAGCAGCATTTTGCAAGATCAGAGGCCCACAACGCCTACTACGATGCCTTGGCGGCCGATCCGGTTTTGTGGTCCGCGGATCATTCTGTGCGCTTTGAGGATTGGCGGCAATTGGCTTCAATGGGTCTATTGGGCACCGGCGCTTGGGGCGAGGCGGTCGCCCGCTAATCATCGATTTACCTTGTTGACGTTTACGTATCGGCGGTGTGCCGGTATCTTTGTTGCATAGCCCGGCACTGAACCGGGGCAGTACAGGGCGAACCATGAAGGCGATCGAGCGCTACGGCCTGAGATTGAAGCGAAAACGCTACCTTGTGCGGGCCTGGCGAAAGGGCCGGGGGCTAGAGCTTGCCGTGGATCGCACCTGGGCCATCCAGCCAAGTGATGTTCTGTGTTTTTGTACGCTCCGCAATGAACGTCTACGCCTGCCTTATTTCCTGAAATACTATCGGGATCGCGGCGTCCGGCACTTTCTGTTCATCGACAACAGTAGCACCGACGGTAGCCAAACCTATCTCTTGGATCAGCCAGATTGCTCGGTCTGGACGACGGGCGCCAGCTATAAGCGGGCGCGCTTTGGCATGGATTGGATCAACCATCTGCTGGCGCGCTACGGTCATGGGCATTGGTGCCTTACCGTCGATGCGGACGAATTTCTGGTCTATCCGTATTGCGATACGCGACCGCTACCGGCGCTGACCTATTGGCTAGAAAATGCCGGGGTGCGGGCCTTTGGCACGATGGTCTTGGATATGTATCCGAAGGGACCCGTGGCGGATGCGCCGTGCCGTGAGGGCGAGGATCCCTTTGAGCAAGCCTGTTGGTTTGATAGCGGGAATTATACGATTTCCCGCAATTGGGAATTTGGAAACCTCTGGATCCAGGGCGGCCCGCGGGCGCGTCATTTTTTTCCAAACGCACCGCTGGACGCGCCGGCACTTAACAAAATTCCTCTCGTGCGGTGGAACCGCAGATATGCCTATGTCAGTTCGACCCATATGCTCTTGCCACGAGGGCTCAATCTGGTCTTCGACGAATGGGGCGGTGAAAAGGCCTCCGGCATTTTGATGCATGCCAAGTTCCTCAACACCTTTGGGGCCAAGGCCGAAGAGGAATTGAAGCGGCGCGAGCACTACGCCCGTGGGCGCGAATATGAGGCGTATATCATCGACGGGACTGCGCGCAGCCCGAATTTCTGGAACACCTGGTCCGAACGTTTCATCGATTGGCGGCAGCTGGAAATCCTCGGCCTGATGTCAAAGGGCAATTGGGCATGAGCAGCTTAGGTTTTGTCATGCTGTGCCACACTGCGTTGGATCGCGCGGCCGACGTTGCCCGATATTGGGCGGAACGTGATTGCCCGGTGGTCATCCACGTCGACAAACGCGTTGAGGCCGCGGAGTTCAATGCGCTTAAGGACCAACTGTCCGGTCTTTGGAACGTGCGGTTTTCCATGCGCTTTGCCTGCGAATGGGGGACCTGGTCGCTGGTTCAGGCCAGCCAATCAGCGTCTGAGGTCTTGCTGCGGGAATTTATTGACGTGCGCCATGTTTATTTGGCGTCCGGCGCGTGCCTGCCTTTGCGTCCGGTTGAGGAATTGAGGGCCTATCTGGCCGAACGGCCGCGTACCGACTTCATCGAAAGCGTGACAACCGAGGATGTCGATTGGACGGTCGGCGGCCTTGCCGAGGAACGATTTCGCATGCGGTTCCCGTTTTCCTGGAAACGGCAGCGTTGGCTCTTTGATCGAAGCGTCGAATTGCAGCGGCGCTATGGTGCGACGCGGCGCATCCCTGACGGGGTTGACCCGCATTTGGGCAGCCAATGGTGGTGTCTGACCAGACAGACGCTTTCAGCGATCCTAGCCGATCCGCAACGCAGGCGATTTGACCGATATTTCCGTACGGTTTGGATACCGGACGAAAGCTATTTTCAGACCTTGGTCCGACGATATGCCCGAGATCTTGAAAGCCGGTCGCTCACGTTGTCCAAGTTCGACTACCATGGCAAACCGCACGTCTTTTACGATGATCATTTGCAGCTTTTGCAGCGTTCCGATTGCTTTTTGGCGCGCAAGGTTTGGCCTCGGGCGGTCACGCTCTACGACACGTTTCTGAACTTGGGCCCCGCCCAGGCACCATTTTCGCCGCCTGCACCAGCAAAAATTGATCGGGTCTTTACCAAGGCGAAAGAGCGGCGCATGCGGGGACGGCGCGGGCTGTATATGGCAGGGCGCTTTCCGCGTAATGATTGGGAAAATGGCCGCACCGCAGCGCCCTATACAATTTGCCACGGCTTTGACGCTGTGTTTTCAGATTTTGATGGCTGGCTGTCGCGGCGAACAGGGTTACGCGTGCACCGCCACCTCTTTGCGCCGGAGAACGCGGAATTTGCCGAAGGTCGCCATGATTTTTCCGGCGGTTTGACAAACGACGCGGCGCTACGCGATTACAATCCAGGGCAATTCATCGCCAACTTGGTCTGGAATACCCGCGGCGAGCGGCAGGTGTTTCAATTTGGCCCAGGCGACCGGCAAGAGATTGTGCCCTTTCTCGCAGGCGATCAAAACGCTGCATTTTGGGTCGTATCGGGTGCCTGGATCGTCCCGCTATTCCACGCCAATATCGATTTTGCCGACATTCGCAAAGAGGCTGCACGCCTGCAGCGCATTGAGGCGGCCTATTTGGAAACCTTGCGCAGCCTTTCGACCCGCGCTGCGCTGCACATTTGGACCTTGGCGGACTTTCTCGATCAACCGATCGAGCATTTGCAGCATCTTTTGGATCATATCGCCGGTCCGGCCGCGCCGCGCCTGACGGAAGTCCCGATTATGGCGGACGTGTCCGGGCTGCAAAAATTTGTTCAAAACCTCAAGAATCAAGGAATGAACCCGTATTTGGTTGGCGATATGGATCAAGCCAAAAGGCCGGCGAACCCGCCCAAACGCATTAAGCCATATCTGGTTCAGTAAACCATGAAGCGCGCCTTCGATCTTTGCGTCGTATTCGCGGAAATGCGCACCGGGTCCAATCATCTTGAGGCGTTGCTTAATGCGGTACCGGGGTTACGCGGCTTTGGTGAAGTCTTTAACCCCAGCTTTATCGGCCGGCAGAACCAAGATCGCTTGTTTGGCTACGATCTTAAGCGGCGCGAGGCCGATCCCAATGGGTTTTTGCAGACCTTGCAAACGGAGGCCGGGCCCGATCTGCCGGTCATTCGATTGTTTCACGACCATGATCCAAGGGTTCTCGATCCGATAGTGGCAAACCCACGTGTGGCGAAGGTCATCCTGACGCGCAATCCACTGGACAGCTATATTTCGCGGAAGATTGCGGCGGAGACCGGCCAGTGGCGTATGACCGATGCGCGTTCGGATGCAAAGGCGGAGGTGCGCTTTGACGCCGCTGAATTCGCAGCGATGCTCGTCAACTGGCAGCGCTTTGCCGCGACCCTCCGCCATCATCTACAAATCAACGGTCAATCGGCCTTCGAGATTGGCTACGACGACCTCGGTGACGAGGCCGTCTTGAACGGTCTTTTGCGCTATTTAAACGTCAAAGAAGAGATCGAGCCGTCGGGGTCGACGCTTAAACCGCAAAATCCAGGCGGCCCACGGTCCAAGGTGATCAATCCGACAGAGATGCAAGCCGCCCTGGCCGGCATCGATCCCTTTGGCCTCAATCGGCCCAGTCGATCCGACATTGCGCGCGGACTTTCGGCGAAGTCGCTTTCTGTTTTGCCTGACCAAGGCCTCATTTTCATGCCGATTGCGGGCGTGATGGAGGTCAGTTTATCGTCCTGGATGGAAAGCCTTTCGGGTGCCGCCCCCCGCCGCGGGTTAACGCAACGTGAGCTGAGGCAATGGATGCGTAACTGCCCGAACCATCGGAAGTTCTCGGTTCTGCGTCACCCATTGGCGCGTGCCCATGATGTGTTTTGCGCATCCGTTCTGCCGCGCCGTCCAATGCATGCGGAGCGGCGCAGAATGTTGCGCCGCCGGTATGAAGTGCCACTTCCGCAAAACTGGCCTGATGACAGTTATGACGTCGCTGCCCATGGGGCTGCGTTTTCCGCCTTTTTGTCGTTTCTCGGTCGGGCTCTTGCCGGCCAAACGAGCCTTTCGCCACCTGCGGAATGGTCGGGTCAATCAACGATTTTGCGCGGCATGGCAGACTTTGCTTTGCCCGATTTTCTGATCCGCGCAGAACGGCTTGAACAAGAATGGGCCCCGCTTTCGGCCGCTTCGCAGACGGAACTACCCTTACCGCCTGCGGGACCCGAAACCCGACCGTTTCCGCTATCTGCGATTTACGACGCTAGGCTGGAGGCCTTGGCGCAGAAAGTCTATCGCCGCGATTACGTGTTTTTCGGCTACCGACGCTGGTCGGATTAGGCCGCTTGCGAGGCCTCACCATCCGTAATCAATGTGTGCAGCGTGACCGGATCGGCATTCGCGCGCAGCTTGCTCAACAGGGCTTCGTTACGAAAAGTGCGTGACACAAGCGCCAAGGCTTTGAGGTGGTCGACCCCGGAATCGGCGGGCGCGAAAAGGGCAAAGACGAGGTCAACCGGCTGACGGTCGACGGAATCGAAATCGATCGGATGTTCGAGCCGTAAAAAGGCGCCGTGCACGTCGCTTAGCCCGTCCAAACGCGCATGAGGCAGCGCCACACCATGGCCTACGCCCGTGGGGCCCAAGCTTTCGCGTTCCTGTAACGCATCGAATATTTCCGATTGCGGTTTGTCGACCAGCGCTGCCGCAAGTTCCGCGATTTTTTGCATCAGGCGCTTTTTCGAGGTCACATCCGTGACCACGCGCACCGCGTCAGGCTTCAGCACACTTGGCAAATCCATCATGTCCCCATCCCGGCAGCGCGCCGGCGCAAAATGTTTCAATTCGTGCGTGGATCAATCCATCCGACGTTGCCATCGTCACGTCGGTAGACCACATTGACCCGATCCCGTCCCTCGTTTCGAAACACCAATAGCGGCGCCCCGGCCAACTCCATCTGCATCACCGCTTCCCCAACCGATAGCGACGGTATCCGCGTCTCCATCTCTGCGACGATAATGGGTTGTAATGTCTCAGGTTCGTCCTCGACATTTTCCGATTCTGTTCCGGCGAGGATATACGAAGACCCTTCCGAAACTTCAACGGGACGTTCGCGGGCGCGATTGTGGTCCTTCAGACGCCGCTTATAACGACGCAACTGCTTTTCCATCTTGTCGCTGCACAGATCGAATGCCGCGTAGATCTCGTGTGCGGAGGCCTTGGCCGCACAGGTTAGCCCGGTCGACAAATGAACATTGGCCTCGCAGACAAATTCCGCCCCACTTTTCGAGAAGATGACATTCGCATCCGTTGGCCGACCGGCATATTTTTCCATAGCCGTGCCGAGGTTTTCCTCCACATAAGTTTGCAAAGAACTACCGATTTCGATCTGGCGACCGGAGATTTTGTATCTCATCAATCCTTCCTTCCGCCCGATATTGCCGGGCCTCCCGCTGAGCATGGGAATGGATGCGGACTGCCCGCCCTCGTGATCGATGGGCACGACTTTTGTAAGAAGGATGGTCCGGGCAGAGACGTCATCACCATCATTTGGCGCCAGAAACGACCGCGATGTCAACTCATGGAAAGGTTAACTGACCCGGAAGCCCTGGCCGAGATAGACGCGCTGAACGTTCTCGTCGCGCACAACCTCGTCTGCGGATCCAGACATCAAAATAGCCCCATCATGCAAGATGTAGGCGCGTTCCACGATCTGAAGCGTTTCTCTGACGTTATGGTCGGTGATCAAGACCCCCAATCCGCGGGATTTAAGGTCAGATACCAAATTGCGAATTTCGCTGACGGCAATCGGATCAACACCAGCGAACGGCTCGTCCAACAATACGTAGGCGGGCTTGGAGGCAAGACACCGCGCAATCTCGACCCGCCGACGTTCCCCGCCCGAAAGCGAAAGTGCAGCCGCACGTCGCAAATGGCCAATCGAAAACTCAGAAAGAAGTTCCTCTAGCCGGTCTTGGCGTGCGCGCCGGTCGCTTTCAGCGATTTCCAAGATCGACATGATGTTGTCTTCGACGGACAGCCCGCGAAAGATCGACATCTCTTGTGGCAAATAGCCGATCCCAGCTTTGGCTCTGCGATACATCGGCAGAAGTGTGACATCCTGCCCGTCAAGCGTAACGGTGCCGCCATCCGGCGTTACCAGGCCCGCGATTGAATAAAAGCAGGTGGTTTTCCCCGAACCGTTCGGTCCGAGTAGTGCGACAACTTCGCCCCGGCGTAGCGTCATTGAGACATCGCGAATGATGGGCCGTCGGCGATAGCTTTTGCGCAAATGCGAGATGACCAGTCCTTGACCGCCATCTTCGACCGTAAGTTTGGTCATGGGCTGCTGCCCTGCAATGTCGTCCGAACCTGGCCGCTCACCGTGCCGGAACCCGTGTTCAAGTCGACGACCATCTGGTCTCCGGCGATGGCAGTCGGGCCCTGCGTGACCAGGACATTACCTGTCAAAGTTACGATGGCATCGGCCACGCTATATTCAGCCTCGATGCCTTCGGCTGCGTCCTCGCCACGTGTTAAAAGTACGCCACCCGTCGCGACCACGCGATCGATATCGGTCCCGGTCGCCGTTTCCAAATAGATCACTTCGACCTCACCGGCGGCCATGCGCAGATCCCCTTGCACGATGAGGACATTGCCCGAAAAAACTGCGTTTCCGCTTTCCCGGTTTACCGTCAGCGCATCGGCCGTAACTTCGACGGGCTGGCTTCCGTCGTGGGCGACGCCGCCAAACCCGATCCCCACCTGTGCCGAAGCGATCTGCGGCAAAATCAAAAGCACAAAGAGGCATCGTATAAGGGCGGGCATGGTCACTCCTCGACACTTGCAGGGTCGTATACCACTCGAACCCACTCGGTGAAATGCATTTGCTCTGCTTGATTGATCTGCATCGCGCCGGCCTCAAGCGTCAGGCCCGGGCCCTCGACAACTACCTGTCCATCGCTTTGTGCCCTGAGCTCAGATAGACCCATGGTGAGCTGCGCGGTTTCAAGCCGGAGACCATCAGTGCGGCGGATGATGACACCGCCGGAAAGCTGGGCGGTTTGGCCGCTCATATCGACAAGCGCGCCCCCGGCATCGATGAGCGCTTCGAGGCCAGGGGCCAAAGTGAGCCGGACGGACACGTCTTCGGCGGCAAAGAGATCGGTGGCGTCGGCCAGGGGGGCGGCCCGTTCGGCGCTAAACCGCAAGGCCTGTCCGCCTTCCAACAAACCGGCAAATCGCGGCCGCCCTAGGCGCTGTTCATCGGCCAATTCCGCTATGTCGATATCCGCCAGGACAAGGGCGTCTTCCGGGTCCGGCCTGCCGGCAAATAAAAACAGGGTCGACAGCACACCAATCGCAACCAAAGGTAACGTGATTTTCACCCACGCGATGACGGCTGAATAGCGGTCCGGTGCAATCCTAGTGAGCAAAAATATCAGTCTCCGGCCAACCCGATAAATCGAGTATGGCACGGGCTGGCAAAAAGTCGAAACACGCTTGCGCCATCTCCGTGCGGCCTTCACGCGCCAGGCGTTCGTCCAACGCCAGCTTGAGTTTGTGGAGATAGAGCACGTCTGAGGCGGCGTAATTTAACTGCGCCTCGCTTAGCGTGTCAGTGCCCCAATCGGAGCTTTGTTGTTGTTTGGATATGTCGATATCCAGCATTTCCTGAACCAGGTTTTTCAGCCCATGCCTGTCCGTATAGGTTCGCACGAGTTTCGACGCGATTTTTGTGCAATAGACCGGTGTGCTCAGCGCACCGAATGCATGAAACAAAACCGCGATATCAAAACGGCCGAAATGAAAGAGCTTGAGTTTGTCGGGATTGGCCAAGAGGGCCGCCAAATTCGGCGCCTCCGTCTGCCCATTTGCAATCTGAACCAGATGCGCGGTGCCATTTCCGTCCGATAGCTGAACAAGACAGAGTCTGTCTCGGTGCGGGTTCAGGCCCATCGTTTCGCTGTCGATTGCGACAGTGTCGCTAAGTACGAGGCCGTCAGGCAGGTCACCGTGATGCAAGATGATGTCTGCCACGCGATCCCTCTTCGTCCTCAGTGGGGTGGTGCCGGTGATAGGACTCGAACCTACGACCCCATCATTACGAATGACGTGCTCTACCAGCTGAGCTACACCGGCATCCTTCTCATTTGACGCCACTACTATGGACCAAATGGATGTTCAACCCGCTGTTGAAACCTTGGGCTTGAAGCCTGATGCGGCGGCCGGCGCGGTCGGGATGGCGCTGTGTTTACGCGGTCCTGGCAGTGGCGTTTACGTCCGCATCCGTCGATTCGTCTTGATCGATTTCCATCGCAGGCGCGCCATCTTCTGTTTGCACGACATCGGCCTCCTCTGCTTCAGGCTCCGCCTCTGACGGGTCATTGGCCGGTGGGCCAACGATTAAGGGCAAGATCCCCGATGTGTCTGTGGACGCTATGTCGGAAACCGGCGCGGCCTTCCAAGTGAGCGTATCAAAGCCGCCATCCGTAATGGGCTGCCATTCCGGGTAGACTTTGCCGTCCACTTCGCAAACCCATTGCGGTCCGCGCGGTGCAGCGATCGCCTTTGCCAGCCAAGCGCGCACGACGCGATCCTCGCTGCCTTCGCCCCGTTCAATCGCGGCCATAAGCGTAAGCGACCGCGCATCCGGCGCTGTTTCCGGCAAATCGCCCAGTGTTGTGCGCGCCTTTGGGAAATCCTCCGCCGCGATCAAAAGCTCCGCGTGCAGCAAGCGCGTTTCGGGATCGCCAGGGTGTTTGTTCAATAACGGCCTGAAGCGTGCGAGCCGCGCGCGCGCGCTTTCCTCCGGCTCGATCGCCGCAAATGCCGCGGCCAGATCTGGGTGCGGTGCTGCGTCCCAGGCCTTGCGGATGATGCGCGTGGCCTGCCGCGCGCTGCCCTTTTCAACCGACATCCGGGCGGCCATAACGGCGGCGGGCACCAGATCGGGCGAGAGCGTGTTGGCGTTTTCAGCCTCGGCCCGTGCCACATCGATCTTGCCTTCGGCCAACGCATCACGCGCATGGGCCAAGGCCAGCACAGCATCGCGCCTGCGGTGCACATCCCGCGGCAGCGCACCACTTTTAAGCTTCACCGCCAGTGTCTTGCGCGCACCACTCCAATCCTCGTCCTGCGTTTGCAACTTCAAGAGGATGTCCTGTATCTCGGTGTTCTGCGGCCGGATAGAGAGCCCCTTTTCGGCAAGCTTCATCGCGGTATCCGTATCGCCCGCTTCGAGCTTTTGCTTCACAAGCCCTCGGATACCGACAAACCGTGTTCGGTCATCGGTTACCATCGACTTCAGTGTCTGCGTGGCCAAGGTGGTATCACCGGCCATCTCCGCACCTTGTGCGATGATGAGGTTGGTCAATTCCGGCCGCTGCAAATAGCTTTCTGCGCGCTTTGCCTTTCGGATTGCAAGCCGTCCCTCACCCGCCGCCAAAGCAAGCATTCCCTCTGAGAGGGCCTGGTATCCACGCCGTTCCGAACGCCGGTTCAGGTAGCGTGAGATCGCGGTTTCGTCGCCGTTTAGAAATCTAAAGGTCGCCCAAAGCAGCCCGAAAACGCGGATGAAAAGCCAAACCGCGAGGAATGCCGTAACCGCGAGGATCAAGCCCAAAAGTGGGGTAATTATGTATTCACGCCCGGCGACTGTGATGAGTGCCGCTGTGTCCATCTCCCACAGAAAAATCACGCCGAGGGTCAACGCCGCGACGATGGCGATAAAAATAAATCCTCTCAAAAGCGACCAAAGCATTGCAGGTCTCCTCAATTACCTTCGAGCGTGCCAGCAAGGCCATCGATCGCCTCCAACGCGGAGACACGCGTCGCGGTGCTTTCGATCCACGCTGCCATAACCTCAAGTGCGGGGTCGGGCAGGGCTGTCAGTTCCGCCAACGCGCCATTTAGATCGCCCGTTTCCACCGCCGCGCCAGCGCGCGACAGGATGGCATCGGGGTCATCGCCCTCTTGCGGCTCCAATGCGCGCCCACCGACCTGGCTGCGCAAAAACGCACCCAGGCGTTCGCCTGCTGTGTCGCCGGCATTGGCCTGCAATGCCGCCGGTAGCGCTGCGCGCGCCGCAGCTGGGAATTCTGCTTCGAGTTCTGCCAAGGTGGGCACACCCGTTTCAGCAACGGCAGCCAACGGCTCTGGAATGTCGAAGCCTTCGCTATCGGCGATTTCACTTAATGCATCGGCAAACGGCGTGCCGGAGGCCAAAGCGATGCGCAATTCGCTCAGACCAGCTTGCATCGCGGCGTCTTCTGCGGACGCGCCGGCGCGGGCCTCGGCTTCTGCGATGCGCGTTTCTGCATCGGCGGCCATCGCCTCGATTTCGGCCGCGAGTGTTTCGTTGGCCGATTGCTGATCAGACAATTCAGCCCGCAATTGTTCAATCGCTGCTGCCAGGGCCGCTTCGTCGGTGCCCGCCTCGCCGGTAAAGACGGGTCGCGCTTCAACGGCCTCGATCCTTGAGGCCAAGTCTGCCAACTCAGCCGACGTAATTTCGGATTGGCCGCTGAGATCTGCAAGCGCGGTTTCGATGGCGCTGAGATCGACCTCGGGCGGCGCGAAACCTGCAAGGTCGGCTTCGAGCGCGGCGATCTGATCAGCGAGTGTATCGATGCTCGCAGATTGGGTCTCGACCGAGCCCGCAAGTTCATCGACCTGGCCCGTTCCGCCGAGATCATAGAAATATCCAGCGCCAAAGCCGATGGCACCCGCAACGATCCCGCCCAGGGCCAGCGGGAAAAAGCCGGGGCCTGATCCTGCCCGTTCGGGATGTTCCATGGTCGAAGGCGTGGCTGCCACCGGTGCTTGATCTTCGATGGTTTCGGGGCTTGGCGCCTCTGGCACTGGATCGGTGGTTGCCTCCTCAGCTGCGGCGTCGCCCTCGGCTGACATGCCTGCTTCCGCGTCTGCTTCGGTATCCGCGTCCCCGTCGGCGCTTAGCGCCGCGGCCTCGCTGGTCTCGGCGGTTTCGGCGTCGCTGGTTTCGGACGCATCTGCCTCGGTCGTTTCTGTCGCTGTGGCATCGGCATTTTCGTCGTCTGACGCAACGTTTCCAGCCGTATCCAACGTATCCTTTTCGGTTTTCGAAGATGTGCTCTTTTTCCGTGCCATCGGAAGAACCCTTTCTTGATCAACCGTAATTACATGTGCTGAGTGGACCCGAGTCACCTGTGCCAAGGTGGCACGGCGGACCCATCAGGGGCTAGGGAAAATGTCTAAGGCCATCAGATCACGGATTGCCTCAGCGGTCGGGCATGTGGCGACCTTCGCTCGCGCGCTCAGATAGGGGGGCAACGCGTCGCGGACAGCGTGCGACAGACATAGGCACCGCCAGTCGCCTGGCGCGCGTCCAACGGCGGCGGCAAATAAGGATGCACTGCGGGCCGAAAAGAGCGGCGCAAAAACGGTGCGTCCGGCGCCGAGTTGGGAAATCGGTTCGGCAGGTGTGACGGCGCGCTGGTCGTAAATGCTTTGGTGTTTGACACTGATCCCGCCCGCGGCCAGGCGTGCGGCGACATCGCCGCGCACATGGGTGCCATGGAGATGCATGACCGTGCCCGCAGGCGGCTTTGACAGCAAAAACGCCACCAGCTCGTCGGCGTTGCGGCCTACGCTCTGGGCGACCATGCCCGCCGCGCGTGCCGCTATCGCGCCGCGCTCACCCACACAGAATGCCACCACGTCGCGCCTAGAAGATGCCTCGACGAATGTCGCGACGCCGTTTTCAGACGTAAAGATCAGTCCGAATATGCCATCGAGCGACGGGATCGGATCGGTTGGCACGATTTCTTGGAGCGGCAGGATTTTCGTCTCGGCGAGGGATTGTACCGATCTCGCAAAGCGCTCGGATTGCGCGCGGGGGCGGGTCAGCAGGATCAGGGGCGCGCCATTGTCAGTCATGTGCTGCAGTGTTACCTGCCGCAAACGGATCGAGCAATGAACGCTATGCCAGTCAGCGCAACCGCCACGATATTAGGTATTGAGACGAGCTGCGACGATACCGCGGCCGCTGTCGTGCAGGTCGGACCAGGCGGAGCGCAGATTTTGTCCAATCATGTGTTCGGTCAGGAGGATCTTCATCGCACCTTTGGCGGGGTTGTGCCCGAGATCGCCGCGCGCGCGCATGCAGAACGGATCGATCTGTCCATCGATGCCGCGCTGTCGGCGGCACATCGCGCCTTGGAGGATATCGATGCCATTGCGGTCACCGCCGGGCCGGGGCTGATCGGCGGTGTCCTGTCGGGTGTGATGGCGGCAAAGGCGATTGCCTTTGCGATGGGAAAGCCGCTTCTGGCGGTTAACCATTTGGCTGGGCATGCGCTGACCCCGCGACTGACCGACGGTCTGGACTATCCCTTCCTTGTGCTTTTGGTCTCGGGCGGTCATTGCCAATTTTTGCGGGTCGCCGGACCGAACGACTTCACACGCCTCGGAGGGACAATCGACGATGCACCGGGCGAGGCCTTTGACAAGGCTGCCCGCGCCATGGGGTTGTCTCAACCCGGTGGACCGGCAATCGAAACAGCTGCAAAAGATGGTGATGAAGATCGATTTGAGCTGCCCCGCCCTCTCTTGGATCGCGCGGGATGCGATTTATCCTTTTCAGGTCTTAAAACAGCGGTCTTGCGCGCCCGTGACGATATGGTCGCCGCGCAAGGCGGCCTGCATCCCGCGGATGTCGCCGACCTGTCGGCCAGCTTTCAAAAGGCGGTGGCTGAGGTTTTGGCGGCAAAGGCGACGCGCGCGCTTGCTGCGGCCGGTCCGATCGCCGGATTTGCGGTTGCAGGGGGCGTTGCTGCGAACCAAACCCTTCGGGCCGCGCTGCGCGATGCGGCGGGCACAGTGCCGTTTATCGCGCCGCCACTGGCGCTTTGTACCGACAACGGCGCAATGATTGCTTATGCCGGATACGAAGCCTTCGCCGCCGGTCAACGAAGCGATCTGACCTTTGCCGCCCGCCCTCGGTGGCCGCTTGATACAAAGACCGCGCCCCTTCTAGGCAGCGGAAAAAAAGGCGCAAAGGCCTAACTGAACGGAGAAATACGATGCGCTATTGGCTATTTAAGTCCGAACCCAACACATGGTCTTGGGATGATCAGGTCGCCAAAGGCGCCGCGGGCGAAGAATGGGACGGTGTGCGCAACTATCAAGCGCGCAACAATATGCGCGAAATGAAGCTTGGCGATCGCGGGTTCTTTTATCATTCACTCAAGGAAAAAGCGGTGGTTGGCATCGTCGAGGTCTGCACAGAAAGCCACCCAGACAGCACAACCGATGATCCACGGTGGGATTGCGTTGACATCAAAGCTATTGCGCCGTTTGCAACGCCCGTAACCCTTGCCGATGTGAAGGCGGAGCCGAAACTCGGCGACATGGTCTTGGCCAACAATACGCGGCTTTCCGTGCAGCCGGTGACAGAGGCTGAATGGCGCATCATCTGTCAGATGGGCGGCGTGTCACCGGACTGAAATTAAAGGGAGGGTCCCCAAGCAGCAGGGACCCTCCCACACCCACGCGCTCGCTCCGCACGTGTTCGTATTCGGGCCCGCCGTCCTGGCCGGGCATCAGCGTCGTATCACGCCTTAGCCCTTGCGCCTACTGCAAAGCCCTTCGGATTTTAGCGAGTGCTAGCCGTAGACCGCCTCTTTCCCGAAGTGTTTCGTAAGCATGTAATACACCACAGCGCGGTATTTGTTGCGTTCAGATTTACCGTAGGTCTCGATCACGCTATCGATGGCGCTTTCCAAATCAGGGCTATCGGACAAACCAAGCTTTTTCATCAAGAAATTTGTCTTCACTGTTTCCAATTCACCTGGCTGCGAGGCCGCGACGGTCGAGGCGTCCGCGTCGTAAATTGCCGGGCCGCACCCAATTGTGACCTTGGTCAAAAGGTCCATATCCGGCTCCATCCCGCATTTGTTCCGCAGATCGTCCGCATATTGCGCAATCAGCTCATCCCGTTTGCCCATTTTCGTCTCCCAATCTTTTCGCAAGGGCCACCCACTTGCCCCACCGCCCGAACCTGTCGCGAAGAAGTTGCAAATGAAAGGGGAAATCTCGGGCGGAGACATCCGAATTGGGCAAAGAGTCGCCGGATTGTGACAGATAACGGACCAAGTCCATGATATGTCGAATTTTTTGGTTCGTGCAGCGGGGGCTATATCGATATGCTGTCGTTCGAACGTACCGTGTTGAGAGTTAAACAACCGATGCGCGCAACTGCTCGCCCAAAGGCGGCTAACGGCAAGTGCCCCAGCCGACGGATTGCATGTGGAAATGGTCCGCGTGGAGCGCATTAAATTCTGGGCCCAGCACGGTCACGAACCAGTCACAGCCACCATCGCGCAACGTGCGAAAGAACTGCGCTTCGGGGCTTGTTCCGTCCCAATTGCCCCGCAATTCCAACTGGCGCCCGTCAGCCAAGGTGACGCCAGCAATGTCGATCGCCTCGGCGGTTGCGTGCGTACTTAGTCTTTGACCGTCACCGGATGTCGTGCGGATTGGCCGGCAATTGTAGCTCGACTGGTGACGCAAGCGTGTAACCGCGACCCCAAATTGCGCTGCGGCGGCCGGCTGAACGGTGTGATGTTCCCACATCGCCAGGCGCAACGCGATGGCGCAACTTGTTTCAAGCGGGCGCAGCATGGTTTGGCCAACGCTTGAAAGGCGTAGGCGTGGATCAATGCCGCACCCATTGCCTTCGTCCAGTGCCGGTAATGGTTCGAGCTCTGCAAATGGCGCAAGCGCGGCAAGGCACGCCTCAGGCATAGCAGCGGCGCGGCGCAGTTTCATCGCCGTCAGCGGTGTCCGCGGTGCAGCGATATCCAAGGGCCGCGATGGGTTCCAATGATCCGGCAATGGGCTTTGTTCGGAGGAGACGAGCCACCAAACCCCACCCGAGACCAATGCTGCAACACTGAGCGCGATGATCAGTCGTCTGACCACTACTGCGCGCGCCAGGCCGCAAGTCTTGCGTCCAGCTGTCCGGTGGTCAAACGCCCGGGGGGCGTGCCTTGGGATGCCATCTCTGCCGTGACTTGCGCCAAAAAGGCGTTGACCGGCGTCGGTACGCCGTAAAGCCGACCAAGGCGGCAGATTTCCCCGTTCAGGTAATCCGTCTCAACCGAGCCCGTACCGCGCGTCAGCGATTGCCGGGTTGAACTGCCAAAGCGCGGTGCGCCCGCCACGTCCGTGATTTGCATGAATTCCTTGCGGCGCGGATCGTCTAAATCGACGTTGTCCCAATGGAGGCCTGCGGCCTTAAACGCAGCAATTGCTTCGGCACGGGCCGTAGCGCCGATCGAGCTTTTGTGTCCGTCTTGTTCGACCACCGCATCGACGGCGTTGGAGACATTGAGCAGCAATTTGCCACGTTTTGACGCCATCACATCGGCATGTTCGTAGCCACCCATTCGGGTGCCGTCGAGGGCAATCGCCATTGAGGCGCTCGCGGCATCGAGGCCCGACGGGTACCGTCCTATATCGAATAAGCCAATTTTGGGCGCGCCATTCGCGATGATCTCGCCTGGTTGTACATACGTGGCCGGCATCATCACGGTGGCACCGTACACGTTCGGGAATAGGCGCGACGCCATATCTTCGTTCGAGATGCTGTTTTGAAAGCAAAAGATCGGTTGTTTGCGCCATCCCGCTGCGCGCAACGCAAGCAAGGCCGGCCAGGTATCCTGCGTCTTCATGGTCAGCAAGATCGCATCACCCGAACGAAAAGTGATATCGGCAGGGTCCGACACGACGTTCAGCGCCAGAAGCAGATCACCGCCCGGCATCCGCAGCAGCAACGGCCCCTCTTGTAGCGCGTGCAATTGGCGACCGCGCGCGATCCCGATGACATCGTGCCCAGCCTCGGAAAGTGCGGCGGCAATCGTTCCGCCGACCGCGCCTAGGCCAAATATGACGACGCGGTCGATCGAAGCCATGCCGATCAGTACCGGTAGTGTTCGGGTTTGAACGGGCCGTCCTGTGGCACACCGATATAATCGGCCTGGTCCTTTGCCAAAGGTGTGAGTTTTGCGCCAATTTTTGCCAGGTGCAGCCGTGCGACCTTTTCGTCAAGATGCTTGGGGAGCACGTAAACCTCATTTTGATAGGCGTCGCTTCGGGTCCAAAGCTCAATCTGCGCAAGCGTTTGGTTGGTAAAGCTCGCGCTCATCACAAAAGACGGATGGCCGGTTGCGTTGCCAAGGTTCAACAAACGACCTTCGGATAGCAGGATCAACCGGTTGCCTGACGGCATTTCGATCATATCGACCTGTTCTTTGATATTCGTCCATTTGTGATTGCGTAGGCTTGCGACCTGAATCTCATTGTCGAAATGGCCGATATTCCCGACGATCGCCATGTCCTTCATCTCGCGCATATGTTCGATGCGGATGACATCTTTGTTGCCGGTCGTGGTAATGAAGATATCGGCGGTGGCAAGTTCGTCTTCGAGCAGCGTGACTTCAAACCCGTCCATAGCTGCCTGGAGCGCACAGATCGGATCGACCTCCGTCACCTTCACTCGCGCGCCCGCGCCGCGCAGCGACGCTGCGGAACCTTTGCCAACATCGCCATAGCCCATGACGACCGCAACTTTGCCGGCCATCATGGTATCGGTTGCGCGCCGAATGCCATCGACCAGGCTTTCTTTGCAGCCATACTTGTTGTCGAACTTCGATTTCGTGACGCTGTCATTGACGTTGATGGCCGGGAACGGCAGGCGACCATCGCGCTGCAATTCGTAAAGCCGGTGTACGCCGGTTGTGGTTTCTTCCGAAACGCCCAAGATCTGGTCACGGATTTTCGTAAACCACCCTGGCGAGGCCGCCATGCGCGTAGCGATCTGCGCCTTGATCACGGCCTCCTCTTCGGATTGCGGGACCGGAATAATCTCTTCGCCTGCTTCGGCACGCGCACCAAGCAAGACGTACAGCGTCGCATCGCCGCCGTCGTCGAGGATCAGGTTCGGGCCGTCGTCGAATTGGAACGATTTGTCGAGGTAATCCCAGTGCTCTTCAAGGCTTTGACCTTTAACCGCGAATACCGGAATACCTGCCTTTGCAATAGCGGCGGCCGCGTGGTCTTGTGTGGAAAAGATGTTGCAGGAAGCCCAGCGCACCGTGGCGCCAAGCGCGGCCAAGGTCTCGATCAGAACGGCGGTTTGTATCGTCATGTGCAAAGAGCCCACGATACGCGCACCTGAGAGCGGTTTGCTGTCACCGTATTCCTCTCGCAACGCCATAAGCCCCGGCATCTCGGTCTCAGCGATATCGAGTTCTTTGCGGCCAAACTCAGCCAGTGCAATATCCTTGACGGTATAGTCGGTCATGCAGGTCTCCTTGCCGCTCCCGTGCCTTGGCCGCCAGATAACAGCCGCTCCGCACAGCTTCAATGCGGGATCGGGCACGATGACATGTTTTGGTTTTTATGCGTGGCCAGGTCGACGACCTCGCGGCCTGCGCGTCCGCGATGGCTCTGGGGTGGTAGCCTGGGGGCCGCGCCAAAGCACAGCCCCCGCGGACTTACTTGCCGCCTTTGCCGTCTTTGTCGCCCGGCATCTTTTTGCTGTCTTTGTCGTCCTTCATCCTCAGTCTCCCTTTCATTTGCAGTCGCCCCGGCAGCCTAGCCAGAAACGACAGCTTTTCCCTAGCGATTCTTCACCCCGCCTGTCCAAGGTGCTAAGGACAAGGACACTTTTCTCGGAGGCGCAAATGGCGAAATTGCCGCCGCGGGCATGGCAGCGGATGTTGTCTGGGCGACGGCTTGATCTCCTTGATCCGACGCCCGTCGATATCGAGATCGAGGATATCGCCCATGGCTTGGCCTTTGTTGCGCGTTGGAACGGGCAAACCCGGGGAGATTTCGCCTATTCCGTTGCCGAGCATTCCCTGCTCGTCGAAGAAATCTATGGCCGCATCAGACCCGCAGCAGCCGCAAAGTGGCGTCTTGCCGCGTTACTTCACGACGCGCCGGAATACGTCATTGGCGACATGATTTCGCCGGTGAAGGCGGCCGTCGGACCCGGCTACAAGGCTTTGGACGATCGGCTTACGGCGGCGGTCAATTTGCGCTTTGGTTTGCCCGCGGTGCTTCCGAAATCGGTCAAAGCCGACATCAAGCGTGCCGACAAGGTATCCGCATGGCTCGAAGCAGTTCAACTCGCCGGTTTCGCGGAGGCTGAGGCGGATCGGTTTTTCGGTCATCCTAAGCCTGAAATCGTCGCCGGGCTCGGCCTAAAGCTGCGCCCGCCAGCCGAGGTGCGCGCCGAATTCACGTCCCGCCACGGCACGCTTTTGGCGGAGATTTAGCATTTGCGCATGTGCTGTCTGCTTGGCGTCACTTATTGGTAAAACGATCTGCCAACCCGAAACCGGACAATGCTGGGTTGGCAGATCGTCGCCATGGGCGATATAAGAGCCAAGCTCACATAATGCCCGTGTCGGCCAACCACCGGCGCATTTTTTGCCGCTCCGCGATGCGAAGCGACCCTTCGCTGCGCGGTCGATGGTCACGCTCGCGCCAATGGTCCGGGGAATCCCATCTTTTATTGTGTGTTCCGGTCAAGAAACTGTCTGCGAAGATCGTAAGCATATCCGTCTCCTTCATCGCTTGATGGAAGTTATATACGCGCAGAGGCCGGTAAGCCCTAGCCAGGAATATTTCTGTAATGTAAGTTAAAGTTACATATGGATTGGCGTGACATCCCCTCTCTCGCGGCGCTGCGCGCATTCGAGGCTGCGGCGCGGCTTCAAAGCTATTCCGCGGCCGCGCGCACGTTGAACGTCACGCATGCCGCGGTTGCGCAGCATGTGCGCGCGCTTGAGGATCGGTTTGGTCAAGCGCTTATGGCGCGTGCCGGTCGCGGCGTGATCCCAACAGAGGCCGGCGCCAGACTGGCTTCGGATTTGGCGCGCGGCTTTGCCGAAATCGCGGGCGGTGTCCGGGCGATTGACGCGCTCCGTGGCGACGGGCCGCTGAGCATAACGACAACCCGCACCTTTGCCGAGAATTGGCTGATGCCACGGCTACCTGAATTTTGGTCGTCGCATCCTGAAACGCCGCTCACGATTTCGGCGGATGACACGGCCGTTGACCTTCGACAGACCGGCCATCACATCGGGATCCGATATGGCGCGACGGGGTCTTGGCCGGGTCTTGATGCACGGTTGTTGCAAAGCGGTTATTCGGTTTTGGTCGCGCATCCAAAGATCGCAGCGCGCGTTGATGGCACGCAGGACTGGGCACAGGAAATGGCGAAGTTGCCCTGGCTCATCGAAAACAATTTTCTCGAATTCCATGAGTGGATCGAGGCACAGGGCATCTCGCTTCAGGACGTGCAGGTCAGCTATTTCGATGCAAATCCACTGGTGCTTGCCGGGACGCGCGCCGGTGGTGGGGTATCGATGCAGCCGTTTCCAGTTGTTCAGGATGATTTGGCCGCTGGCCGCCTGGTGACACTCATGGCGCCGGGCGCGGATGGTCCGCCCTATCGGCTTTATATCGTTACACCGACCGGACCTGTCCCGGACAGAGTACGCGTTTTCGAAAAATGGCTACGCGCGCAGATGGCCTAGCGGAAAAAGCAGCTTACTCCGGACCAAAGAAGGCTGACGTCGTCCTCGCCGGGCAGGATCAATCCGAAAACGCCGTTACGACCGAATTCTGTCCCCAATGTTGTCTCGCGGAAGGTGACCCCGTTGATGGCGGCGCGCGGCGTGCCGACGGTCAATCCTTCGGCTGACAATCCCGGCGCAGCCAGCACCCAACCGCGGAAATCGCCGTCTAGAAAGTTCAACGTAACGCCCGGCCAACTTGCCGCCGTTACGACCCCCGCACCACATTCGCTTTGCTCTGTGATACGATCCGGGACGGCACCGAAAAGCTGGGATGCGGTATCCACGACACCGTCTTGCGCGCGCCCGAAATCAATCCTTAGGTTGGTTCCGGCAGGCTGGATGCCTCCGGCGTCGAACTCGGTGCCGGTGGCGTTTTGCGGGAGGCTATCGGTGTTAAAAAATGGCAGGCAGCCGGCCAGCGCGAACGCGCAGAGCACGGCCCAGGCCCGTGTCATTTCGGCGACCGTTTTGCCAGTATCCTTTGTAACGTGCGGCGATGCATGTTGAGCCGCCGCGCGGTCTCCGAGACGTTGCGGTCGCACAGCTCGTAGACGCGCTGAATATGTTCCCACCGGACGCGATCGGCCGACATTGGGTTTTCCGGCGGCGGCGGAAGCTCCTCTTCTGCGGCCAGAAGTGCAGCGGTAACATCATTGGCGTCGGCCGGTTTTGAAAGATAGTCCACGGCGCCGATTTTCACCGCAGCCACCGCAGTTGCAATTGCACCGTATCCGGTGAGCACGACGACACGACTATCCGGCCGCCGCTCGCGCAGCGTTTCGACGACAGTCAGACCGTTGCCGTCTTCGAGGCGCAAATCGATCACAGCATAGGCCGGGGGACGCGCGGTCGCGATCGCGGTGCCAGCAGCCACGGATTCTGCCGCTTCCACCTCAAAGCCGCGCTTTTCCATCGCGCGCTGTAGGCGACGCAGGAATGGCTCATCATCGTCAACAAGCAACAGTGACTTATCGGCCCCGATATCGCGCAATTGGCGATCCTGGTTCATGGCATATCCCTTCCACGTCAGTGGACCAGTTATATGCCGATGGTGCACGCCGTCAATTTTAGCTGGTGGCCTCAATGAAGCAGGCCGTCCTATCGGCAATTTGTTCCGCTGTTGCCTCGCGGCGGAAGAAGTCCACAAAACCGTGTTCTGGAAGGACCAAATAGGTGAATGCGGTGTGGTCGATCAGATAGTATTCATCGCCTGTATCGTTGATGTTGTAATAGGCCCGGTAGGCTGAAACCGCATCGTCAATCTGTTCCCGGCTGCCAGTGAGCCCAATCATCCGTTCGTAAATATTGTCGGTAAATATCGATAGCTGCTCGGGCGTATCGCGTTGCGGATCGACCGAAATGAAGATCGGGAGCGCGCTCATCCCGCGATCGACAAGAAGTGCTGCGGCATCTGCGTTGCGGACGGCGTCGAAAGGGCACACATCCGGGCAAAACGTATAACCGAAATACACCAGCGTCGGCTCGGTGATTAGCGTTTCATCGGTAACCGTTTCACCTGTCTCTGACACCAGTTCAAACGGTCCGCCCACGTCACCCGCCCCCGCGATCGACGAACCTCGGCACTGCGCGAAGTCGTCTTCCGTGTTGCCACCCATCGCAATGGCAATTCCAATTCCTCCCAAGAACGCAACAACGATTGCCGCGGCGGCGACAGCGTAGATTCGGGTCATGCGCAGGCTCCTTGACCGGTTTGCCCTTTACGTACGCGCTTCGCGATGCAATTTCACCTCATATGACTGTGACCGAACGTCCCGCTCAGAGTGACGCCGCGCTCGACCTTTTGATCGCTGACGCACGCAGTGATTGGGTGCGTTTGCGCACGCTCTTGGTGCTGCGTTGGCTCGCCATTGGTGGGCAGACAGTCGCCGTTGTCATTGCCAGTTTCTATATGGGATTGCGGGTTGAGCTTGGCCTCTGCTTTCTCGCGATCGGCGCATCGGTGGTTTCGAACTTGGTCGCCATGGCCGTTTTTCCGGAAAACCAACGGCTCAGCGACCGCGATGCCATGCTGACGCTATTGTTCGATCTCGCACAGCTTGGATTTTTGCTGTTCCTTACGGGCGGTTTGAACAATCCATTTGCGCTTTTGATCTTAGCCCCTGTCACCATTTCAGCGACGGCCTTGACCCTGCGTTCGACCCTTTTTCTTGGGCTCACCGCGATATGCATCGTCTCCGTGCTAAGCTTTAATCACCTGCCCCTCGTCACCGCATCAGGAACACTGTTGGCTCTGCCGCCAATTTTCGTGGCTGGGTTCTGGTGTGCCATCGTCATCGGTATCGTCTTTTTGTCCGGCTATGCGCGGCGTGTTACGCAGGAAAGTCATTCCATGAGCCAAGCGCTTGCGGCAACGCAAATGGCCTTGGCGCGCGAGCAAAAATTGACCGATCTTGGCGGCGTCGTGGCCGCGGCCGCGCATGAATTGGGAACGCCTCTGGCAACCATCAAATTGGTGTCGACCGAACTTGTCGATGAACTTAAACACCGCGCCGATCTCCAGGAAGATGCCAGACTGATCCGTGACCAGGCAGATCGCTGCCGCGATATCCTGCGGTCGATGGGTCGGGCCGGCAAAGACGATCTGCATTTGCGCTCGGCCCCTTTGGGTGCGGTACTGAGAGAGGCGGTTGAGCCACATGCCGCGCGGGGAATTGAAGTGCATTACGCGCTTTCACCGGATGCTGATGCCGGCAACGAGCAGCCGGTTGTTCTGCGGTTGCCAGAGGTTATCCATGGGCTTCGCAATCTTGCCCAGAATGGTGTGGATTTCGCGCGAAAACAGCTTTGGATTGAAGCATCCTGGACGGATGACACGATACGCATACGCATGATCGATGACGGTCCCGGTTATCCGGGGGATTTGTTGGGGCGATTGGGCGATCCGTTTCTGCGTGGTCGCCGCAGCGACCAGGGCATCGCGCGGCCAGGCTACGAAGGTATGGGCTTAGGTCTTTTTATTGCCAAGACATTGCTTGAACGGTCTGGCGCAGAGATCGAGTTTCACAACGCGACCGACCCGTTCTTGTCCGATGACGAACGGAGCGAAAAGCGCGGCGCTGTTGTCGTCGTTAGCTGGCCCCGCACAATGATCGCTGTGCCCGTGGACCAAACCGGCGCGGCGCTCGGAAAAAACCAACCAATTGCCATCTGATCGCGCCGCAACGCGCCGCAATTTCGATCAATTGTTAACAGAGCATTAATCAGTGTCCCTGAAGTTGGGGGGCGTAAAAATTAGTGTTGCTTGGTATGTCCGATGAAATGTTCCCTGCAGTCATAGCGCTCCTTGCCTGCAGCACGATTGCAGCCGTCCTGGCCATCTTGGTCTCGCGGTGGCTGACCAAAGCGAGTAACGCCAAGACCAGTTTCTCCGATCACGGGTCGTCCGAGGCACCGCGTGTCTACGAATTCCGCGACGGCTACCTTGTCTCTGATGCGTCCGAAAGCGACGTGTTTCTCGCCGACCCGACGGATCGCGCCGGCGCGTGGAGCGCTTTGTCCGACGTTTTGGTCCGCGTAAACCCCCAGATACGCAGCGCTTTCGATGTGTTGCAGCGCGCCGGACATGGCTTTTTGCTCTCCGGTCAGGCGGGACAGGATGAGCTTACGGTCAGTGGCACGGTCAATGGCGATGTCGTGCAGATCACGGTGGCGAACGCAAAAAAGAGCGATGGCAAAATACTGCTCGATGCAGAGAGCTTTCGCCAGCAGCGGATCGACGCCGAAGGCTTGCGCCAAACGGCAGATAGCATCGCTGTTGTTGCGTGGCGGGAAACCCGGGACGGGCAGATCACCTGGGCCAATGCAAGCTATTTTCGCTATCTCGAATCCTCTCAGGATGACACCGCTGTTCTGCGCTGGCCGCCGCGGCAGCTTTTTGGAAAAGAAATCCGGCCGCTTCCCGAGCCTGGGCAATCACGTCGCTGCGCCCTGGAAATGCGTAATCGCAAAGACCCGATGTGGTTTGAGATCTCTGCGCAACCGTCGGGCGATGAGATCCTGTTAACGGCGCTGCCTGCGGAACGGTTGGTCGCGGCCGAGGACGCATTGCGGGATTTTGTGCAAACCTTGTCGAAGACATTCGCGGATCTGCCAATTGGCTTGGCCATTTTCGACCGGCGGCGGGAATTGGTGCTGTTCAACCCGGCACTGGTGTCGCTTTCGACGATCGACGCGAAGTTCCTGTCGGCGCGTCCGACGCTCTATTCCTTTCTCGACCAATTGCGCGAAAAGCGCCAAATGCCAGAACCGAAGAATTACAAGGCCTGGCGCGAGAGCATCGCACAGCTCGAAGCCGATGCCGAAGAGGGCACATATCACGACCTTTGGACGTTGCCGATGGGCCAAACCTATCGCGTTATCGGCCGCCCGCACCCGGACGGCGCGATTGCGTTTATGTTCGAGGACATAAGCGCCGAAGTTTCGTTGACGCGCCAATTCCGGGCCGATCTCGACCTCTATCAGGCTGCGATAGACCAAGACGAAATGGCGCTCGCAGTGTTTTCCGCGCAAGGTCAGCTTGTGATGTCAAACACCGCCTACGCTGATCTTTGGGGCCATGACCCGCGAGAGCTTTTGGGTGTGTTGACCCTAAAGGAAGCAACACAACGGTGGGAAGCCGTGACGATGCCAGCCCCGCTTTGGGGTGAGGTCCGCGACTTTGCAAATCAGCGACAGGACCGCGTGGTTTGGACCGACCTCATGCTGGTGCCCGGCCAGGGCGAGCTGTTTACACGTGTCTCACCGCTCAAAGGCGGCGCGACAATGCTGAGCTTCGAAGTCAGAACGCCGCAATCGCTGCCGGTGGAACCCGCCTAAGCGCCCCAAGATGACCGCTTGCGGCGCTGGCCCCGGTTTGTAGACTGGCCGCTATGACTGCGCCCGTCGCGACAGAGCCTCCTTGGCCGGCCGAAAAGCTGCGGCAATTGGTGCTGTCGAGTGAAACCGAAACCCGCGCATTGGCGGCCCGATTTTCAGATGTGATCGCACCCGGGGACATCCTTTTGCTGTCTGGTGCATTGGGAACGGGGAAAACGGCGTTCGCGCGTGCGCTGATCCAGTCACGCCAAGGGACAATGGCAGATGATGTGCCGTCGCCCACGTTCACATTGGTGCAAACCTACGACGCCGGCGCCATCGAAATCTGGCATGCAGATCTTTACCGCTTGGACGGACCGGATGACATTGCGGAACTCGGTTTGTTGGATGCCGCCGAGACGGCCGTATTGTTGGTCGAATGGCCAGAGAAAGCTGGGCCCATCTGGCCCGATACAGCAATGTGGATGCGATTTGACATGGCCGGCCAGGCGGCGCGACAGGTGGGACTTTACGGCAAGCCCGCATCCGTTAGCGCACAACGTCTGCTGGCAGGTTTTCAGGTGCCATGACGACTGCGATTGAGGCTTTTTTGCGGACAAATGGGTGGCCGATTGTGCAGCGCGCGGCCTTTGCCAGCGACGCCTCCACGCGTCGCTATGAGCGGGTTCGCGATAGAACACGCTCCGCTGTTCTGATGATCGCGCCACCCGCTGAACATCTTGCCTTCGAACGGTTTCTCGGTATCGCCGCGTGGCTTCGTCGCCAAAACCTGTCGGCTCCGGAGATTTACGCAACAGATGTCGCGAAAGGTCTGATGCTCATGGAGGATTTCGGTGACACGCTGATGGCCCGAATGGCGGCGAAACATCCGATGCAAGAAGCTATGCTCTACACAGCCGTGGGCCAAGTGGTGATCGATCTGGAAACGCGGCCGCCACCTGGCTGGGTCCCGGTCCTGGACGCCGATGGGTTGTGCGATCTGATGGCCTTAGCTGCTGACGAGGCTTGCGCACCGCTTTCTTGGTCGCCGATCCGCGATGCCGTGCGCCCCGTCTTGCGTGACCATCTAAATGCGCCCGGCCCGCTCAGTCTGCGGGATCTGCATGCGGAAAACGTGGTTTGGTTGCCGGACCGGGTTGGATTGTGCCGCGTGGGTCTTTTGGATTTCCAAGACGCTGTTGTCGCGCCGCCTGGCTATGATCTGGCCTCGCTCGTCGATGATCCTCGGCGTGTTGTGCCGGAAAATCTGCGCGCCCAATTGATTGCCGATCACGCCGCCGCGACCGGCGCGGACCTTGTGCAATTCACGGCGCAGGTCAATTTGTTGAGCCTTGCCAGAAACGTCCGCATCCTTGGCATCTTTCGCCGTCTCGCGCGTGCGGGGGGCCGGACGCGATATCTTCAATTCATACCGAGAGCCGTGGCGTTAATCCGTCGCGCTTTGCGTCACGACGCGGCTGCACCGCTCCGCGCGCCTATCGCGCAGATCTTGCGGCATTACGAACCCGCGCGGTTGAGACAATGACGTTGCCCGTTCTCATCCTTGCCGCCGGTTTCGGGACGAGAATGGGTGCTTTGACCGCCGATCGGCCCAAAGCGCTGATCGAGGTTGGTGGGCGGCCCTTGATCGATCACGCCTTGCAAGCTGCTGCTGGGGCGGGCGGCCCAATTGCCATGAACGCGCATTATCGCGCGGAACAGATCAAGGCGCATATGCAGGGCCGACCCGTGCATGTTTTGCACGAAGAGCCCGAGATTTTGGACAGCGGTGGGGCGTTGCGAAATGCGCTTCCGGTTTTGGGCGACGGGGCTGTTGGGACCTTAAATGCCGATGCCGTTTGGACGGGCGCCAACCCGTTCGATACGCTCAAGGCCGCCTGGCAATCGGCGCAAATGGGGGCATTGGTTTTGTTGGTGCCGACCAGCCGGGCCATCGGTCGCCGCGCGGGGGGCGATTTCGCCCTAAGCTCCTCCGGCAGGGTCACGCCGGATCGATCCGGGATGGTCTATACTGGCGCGCAGATCATGGATGCGGGCGTTGTTGCGCAATGGCCCGCAAAGGCCTTTTCGATGTGGGAGATCTGGACGGTGTTGATGCGGGAGGGTCGGCTTTTCGGCTGTATTCACCCAGGTCACTGGGCCGATGTCGGACATGCTGCTGGCATCGCAACGGCCGAAGACATGTTGGACAAGGCCCGTGTTTGATCAACACCCCACACCACGTGTGTTTTGCACGCCCCTTGGCGTCGATTTTTCGGCCGCGCTGATCGACGGTCTTGATGCGCGCCTGTCCGGCCAGCCGCCGCACGCGCTTGCACGGGTTGAGATCTTTGTGGCCTCAGACCGAATGCGCCGCCGCATCCAGTCGCTTTATGCCGAAAGAGAGGCCAGCTTTTTGCCGCGCCTGACGCCGGTCAACCGTATTGCCGAACGCCCGGAATTGCACGATTTGCCGAAAGCGATGACGCCCCTTGGCCTGCGCCTGAACCTGGTGCAGCTGATCGGAAAACTCTTGGATGCCGATGCGCGGCTCGCCCCGCGATCTGCTCTTTATGAATTGGCCGACAGCCTTGCGACATTGATGGCAGAGATGCACGAAGAAGGCGTGTCCCCAGATGCGATCATGGCGCTGCAAACCGCGGAGCTGGCCAGCCATTGGCAGCGAAGTTCTGCCTTTCTGGGTTTAATCACGCGCTATTTCGCCGAGACCGCAGAGGCAATTCCCGCCGAGGCTCGGCTTGCCCGCGCTGTGACAAAGCTCGCGGCTTTGTGGCGCCATGCGCCGCCCCTCCACCCCGTGCTTGTGGCGGGTTCAACCGGATCGCGTGGGGCGACCGCACGGTTTATGGAAACCGTCGCACGTCTGCCGCAAGGGGCGGTGATCTTGCCGGGCATGGACGTCGATATGCCGGCCGAGGTCTGGGCGCGGCTTCGGGAAGACCGTCGAGGCGCGGGGTTGGCCGGTGAGGATCACCCGCAATTTCGACTGGGACGGTTTGCCGAGATCATGCAGGTTCCGCCGAACGCGGTTGAAGCTTGGACCGGCGACCGGCCGTTCGCGCCAGAGCGCAATGCCTGGATGTCGTTGGCGCTTCGGCCCGCACCGGTGACGGATGCGTGGCTGCTCGAGGCGCCGGCCTTGGCCAAGGCCGCACCCCCATCGGCTGCGTTTCAGGCCGTCACGCTGGTGGAGGCGCCATCCCCGCGGGCCGAGGCCTTAGCCATCGCTCTCCGCCTGCGTGAGGCGGCCGAAACGGGGCAGCGCGCAACACTTGTTACACCTGATCGCGGTCTGGCCCGCGCTGTAACGGCGGTGCTCGACCGATGGCATTTGATGCCTGATGACAGTGCCGGATTGCCGCTCGACACAACCGCGCCTGGTCGCCTTTTGGCCTTGGTCGCCGATCTCATGGGCGGTCGCGGCGATGCGGTCGAACTGCTCGCAATCCTGAAACATCCGCTGACCCATTCCGGGGATGGCCGCCGGCAGCATATTGCGCGCGTCGAAGCACTCGAACTGGAATGCCTGCGCGGTGGTGCGCTGCGGCCATCTCGCGACGATCTTCGGACTTGGGCGGACGGCTCTGGCCTGCCGGGCGCGCAGGACTGGGTCGATTGGATAGACCGTTCGATCCTTGAGGCGCAGGCGCAGGCGGCGCCGATGGAGCATCTGGTGGCTCAGCACATGGCCCGGACAGAGACGCTATGTGCCGGCGCAAATCCCGGCAGCACAACCACGTTGTGGCAGGGCGAAGCGGGCCAAGTTGCGCTTGAACGGATGCGCACGGTGGCCGCGGAGGCGGCTGCCGCGGGCGTCATGACCGGCCGGGATTACCGCGATCTGATCACCGCGATCCTTGCCGATACCGAACTTCGTAATCCCGTGCGTCCCCATGCAGGCGTGATGATCTGGGGCGCGCTCGAAGCGCGCGTTCAAGGCGCGGATCTGATGATTTTGGGCGGGCTGAACGAAGGCGTTTGGCCGGCTACGGATGCCGCTGATCCTTGGCTGAACCGCGCATTGCGATCTCAGGTTGGGCTTCGCTTGCCGGACCGGCGTACCGGTCTCTCGGCGCATGATTTTCAGCAAGCCGCCGCTGCGCGGGAGGTTTGGTTTTCGCGCGCGTTACGCGATGCCGAGACCGAAACCGTGCCATCGCGGTGGCTCAATCGGCTGACCAATTTATTGAACGGCACCAACTCCGTGTCGAGAAATGCGCTGGCTGAGATGCGTCAGCGCGGCAAGGATCGGTTGGCTCAGGCGGCGCTGCTGGACGCGCCCGGTGCGCCGATCCCACGCGCCAAGCGGGTCGCCCCCGCCCCGCCAGCCGATGCCCGTCCACGGTCATTGTCGGTGACGCAAATCGAAAAGCTGATCCGCGACCCGTTCGCCATCTACGCGGAAAAAGTGCTCCGCCTTCGACCGCTAAAGCCACTGCGTCCCGAGGCCGATCCACGGCTGAAGGGCGAGGTGATGCATAAAATACTGCAACGTTTTGTGTCCGAGACCGAAGGCGGTCTCCCGGAAGATGCAGAAATGCTGTTGATCGACATCGCCGAGGCGGAGTTGCGGCGTGCCCGGGAATGGCCCGTCGCGCGCCATCTTTGGCTCCAAACCATCAAGCGCGTTGCCCGCAGTTTTGTGGTCGCGGAGGCCGACAGGCGGGCCTATGCAAATCCTTTTGCCCAAGAGATCTCTGGTGCGGCACAGTTCCTTCCGCTTGATGTCACGTTGCGCGGGAAAGCCGATCGGATCGACAGGCTCGCCGATGGCCGCTTGGCGATCTATGACTACAAATCCGGCGCCGTTCCGACCAAACAGGTCGAACGTCTGTTTAACAAACAGCTCCGCCTTGAGGCCGCGATGGCCGCGCGCGGCGCATTCACAAAGGCGCCGGCCGAAACCGCTCGGGTGGCGTTTCTGGGGTTAAACCGATCAAGGCCGGAATATGTGATCGACATAACGCCTGCGACCAATTCCGAGACGGCGCGCGATTTGATGCAGCTTTGGGCGCGGTACCTGGACGAGGCTCAAGGCTTTGCGCCGCGCCGCGCGATGCAGAACGTCGGTTGGCCGAGCGACTACGAACATCTTGCCCGTTACGGCGAATGGGATGATAGCGATCCGATTGCAACGCGAAAGGTCGGGCGGTGACGATGGATGCTGCCACGCGCGCGCAAGTGGACGCCGCAGACCCTGCTCAGTCGGCTTGGTTGATGGCGAATGCCGGGTCGGGCAAGACGCGGGTTCTGACAAACCGGGTCGCGTGGCTCCTCCTAAACGGAGCCCGGCCCGAGCGCATTTTGTGCCTAACGTTCACCAAGGCGGCCGCGTCAGAGATGCAAAACAGGCTCTTTGCGCAGCTCGGCGAATGGTCGATGCTAGCCGATGCCGATGTGAGTGCAAGACTTGCCGAAATGGGCGTGCCGACCAAAGACCGCGATGCCGCCCGATTGCGCCAAGCGCGCACGCTTTTTGCCCGCGCGATCGAGGCCCCGGGCGGTCTGAAAATCCAAACAATTCACGCCTTCGCGGCCAGCGTTTTGCGTCGGTTCCCGTTGGAGGCAGGGGTTTCGCCCGGATTTCAGGAAATTGAGGACAGGGCGCAAGTGATCCTGATGGACACTGTGCTCGAAGCGATGGCGGACGGTGCCGATGGCGCCGTCGTGGCCGGGGTCGCTGCCTTTACAAACGGCAATGATTTGCGCGGATTGATGCGAGCCGTATTGGACCGACGGGCGGCCTTCAATGGCCCGATGCCGGATTTCGACGCCCATTTGGGCCTGCCTGCGGGCCTCACGCCAGAGAACGTTTTGGCCGATACCATAATTGGCGGAGAGCAGGCCCTGTGCCGACGCGTCGTGGATCGTCTCGACCCCGAGATCGACCGGCAAAAGTCGATCGCGGACAGACTTTCATCCTTTCCGTGGAACGCGCCAGATTTGGAAAGTCTTGCGATTTTGGAATCGGTGCTGCTTTCCGGCGAAAAAGCAAAGCAGCCCTTCACGGCCAAAATCGGGACCTTCGTCAATGCAAGTGTGCGCGCAGCACTGAGCGACGATCTTGCGTCACTCGAAGCGTTCATGTCCCGGGTTGAGGCGGCCCGCGCGCGGCGCGTTGCGTTGTTAACGGCCGATCGTAGCCGTGCGTTGCACCGCTTTGCGCGTGCGTTCCTGCTTGCCTATGACGCGGCCAAGGCGGCGCGCGGTTGGCTTGATTTTAGTGATCTGATCCGGCGCGCCCGCGCAGTTTTGACCGACCAAACGATTGCGCCTTGGGTGCTTTACCGGCTCGATGGCGGCATCGATCATCTCTTGGTCGACGAATCCCAAGACACGTCGCCCGAGCAATGGGAGGTCATGCAGGCGCTGACCGAGGAGTTTGCGGCCGGAAAAGGCGCGCGGGACGATACGGCCCGAACCCTTTTCATCGTCGGCGATGTCAAGCAATCGATCTATTCGTTCCAAGGCGCCGACCCGTCGGCATTTGATCGCATGCGCGATCACTTTCGTGCGCAACTCAACGACAGCCCCGCGCCGTTGCGGCAGCATGAGCTGGTCTATTCCTTTCGATCCGCGCCAGTGATTTTGCAGCTTGTCGACGAGGTCGCGGCGCAATCTGGGCGCACCGGGCTGGGATCGGATGTTCGCCATGCCGCGTTTCACCCCGATCTGCCGGGCCGCATCGATATCTGGCCGCCGGTTGAGGCCGCAGAGGAAAAAGCCGCTGAAACCGCATGGTACGATCCGGTCGATCTGGTGGCACCCGATGACCCGGTGGCGCGCATGGCCCGTCAGGTTGGCGCTTTCGTCGCCGAAACCTTGGCCGCGCCAGCGCTGATCCGGGATGGCGCGATGTCCCGCCCCGCCGATGCCGGCGACATCCTGATTTTGGTGCGCAAACGCGGCCCGCTGTTTTTTCGCATTATCGAGGACATAAAGTCTCGCGATCTGCCGATTTTGGGCGCCGACCGGTTTGAAGTGACCGAACAATTGGCAGTTAAGGATCTCATCGCATTAATGCGCATTCTGGCCACACAGGCCGATGATTTGTCGCTGGCGGCGGTTCTGCGCTCGCCGATGTTTGGCTGGGATGATGATGCGCTCTTTCGGCTGGCCCATGGCCGTGACGGCGTACTTTGGGCGGCATTGCCAGATGGACCGACGGCAGAGATTTTGCAAGATCTCCGCAAGCGCGCGGGGCATTTGCGCCCTTATGATCTGCTAGAACGCGCTTTGGGATACTGGAACTTGCGGCCGCGAATGCTCGCCCGATTGGGCGCAGAGGCGGAGGATGGTATCGACGCCCTGTTGCACCAAGCCTTGGTCTATGAACGGACCGAAGTTCCAAGTCTGACCGGCTTTCTGGCCTGGCTCGAGGCCGATGAGCTAAAGGTCAAACGCGATGCGGCGCGTGCGACGGGACAAGTTCGGGTCATGACGGTCCATGGTGCAAAGGGCTTAGAGGCGCCCATCGTCGTTCTACCGGAAACTGGGCTCCACAAAGGCCGCGCGCCCGCTGTGAATTTGGTGGAGCCGCAAGGTGCGCCGGTCATGTGGCCCGGACCTGCCGCGGAGGTGCCTGAGCCCTTGAGGCAACCGCTTCTGGACCGTAAGGCCGCTGATCTGGCCGAACAGGACCGCCTGCTTTACGTCGCCATGACCCGTGCGGCGCAATGGTTGGTTGTTGGGGCGACAGGTCCCGTGATGCGCAAGGATGGCAACAAGGAAACCGATACGTGGTTTGGAGCAATCGAAAGCGCCGCTACAGCCATAGGCGCGACAGCGCATGCCATGCCGGGCGGGCAGGGATGGCGGCTGGAGACCGGAGATTGGCCACAGGCAGTTCCAACAGGCGCCAAGGAGGACAGAGCGCCGCCTTTGCCGGACTGGGCCACGGCACGTGCGCCGCATCTTGCGACACCTGCGGCCCGCGCGCCGTCGGAGTTGGGCGGTGCGAAGGCCATGCCCGGCGATCCAGGCGCACTTGATGAGACCGCCGCACTGCGCCGCGGGCGCTTGATACATTTGTTGCTGGAGCATCTGCCAGAATTACCGCCGGCGTCATGGGTGGGCGCGGCGCCGGGGATCGTGGCGATGGACGGGCCCCAGATACCGGACGCCGCGGAGATGGCGGCTTTGCTCTCGGAGGCCAGCGGGGTGCTGACCGCACCCGATCTCAAGGCATTGTTCGACGGCGATGCGTTGGCCGAACTGGCCTTGACCGCGCAGAGCAGCGTTCTGCACTGCCAATTGCTCGGCCAAATCGACCGGCTTGTCATCTCTGAGGGGCACGTTTTGGCGGTGGATTTCAAATCCAACGCGCGGGTCCCTGACAGTGCCGCGGAGGTGCCGGAAGGGCTGATGCGCCAGATGGGGGCCTATGCAGACATGCTCCTGGCGCTTTATCCCGGCCACAGCATCGAAACCGCGATCCTTTGGACCAAAACGGCGCGATTGATGCCGCTGCCACACGACGCTGTGATGGCGGCCCTTGCCCGCGCCACCTTACCTTGACCCGTGCCGCTTGCGTCCATACTTTGGGGTTCGAACTTTGATGACCCCAACCTGGAGGGCAGATGATGGCGACCGTCGCTGTGACAGACGACACCTTTGACACCGAAGTGCGGCAATCGCCGTTACCGGTGGTCGTGGATTTTTGGGCCGAATGGTGTGGGCCGTGTAAACAGATCGGACCAGCGCTTGAAGAGCTGTCGAGCGAATTCGATGGCAAGGTCAAGATCGTAAAGGTCAATGTCGACGAAAACCCCAATGCGCCGATGCAATTGGGCGTGCGCGGTATTCCGGCGCTTTTTATGTTCAAGGACGGAGAAGTCGTGTCCAACAAGGTTGGCGCCGCACCTAAAGCTGCGCTGCAAGGCTGGATCGAAGACGCCATCTAGGCGCAGCGCTTAACGGGTGCTTTAACCAGGCCCGGGACGGTTAATGCCGTCTCGGGCCGATTTTTTTGGTCCCTATCGGCCATATAGAACCGGTATATCTCGCGTATAGATTTGGTATATACGCGATTTTCGCACAGAAAGACGGAAAATCCCTGTTAACGGTGCGCGAACTCATCCGTGACCAGACCTGCCGCACCGCCAAAAAGGGCGCGCCCGATGGCACGCCCTTGCTTTGAAGCGGCCCGATGCGAGATCGGGCCGGTGATCTCGGCTCCGCTTAGGACGCTTTGGTGAAGTCGGGATAGGCTTCCATCCCAAGCTCTGAGACATCGAGACCGCTGGTCTCTTCCTCCTCGGAGGCACGGATGCCGAAGATGCCGTTCAGGATCACCCAGACGATCAGGCTGGCGATGAAGACAAAGGCACCGATCACCGCGATTGAGATGATCTGACCGCCCCAGGTCGCACCGCCGTCATAGCCGCCGGTGATCGCCACAGCGAGCGTGCCCCAGATACCTGCAAAGAGGTGAACCGGGATGGCGCCAACCACGTCGTCGATCTTCAACCGATCCAAAAGCGGCACGGTGAAGACGACAATCACACCGCCGATGGCGCCGAAGATCAGCGACACAAAGAGCGATGGGGCCAGCGGTTCGGCTGTGATCGAGACCAGGCCGGCCAAGGCTCCGTTCAGCACCATCGTCAGATCGACCTTGCCGTACATGATCTGCGTCAGGATCAGCGCGGTGACCGCACCGGCCGCAGCGGCCATGTTGGTGTTGGCGAAGATACGGCTGATATCGGCGACATCGCCGACCGTGCCCATGGCCAATTGCGATGCGCCGTTAAAGCCGAACCAGCCGAGCCACAAGATGAAGGTACCCAAGGTTGCAAGCGCCAGGTTTGAGCCGGGCATTGGCGCAACCTTGCCATCTGCGGTGTATTTACCCAGACGCGGGCCAAGGATGATGGCACCGGCCAAAGCAGCCCAGCCCCCGACGGAGTGAACCAGTGTCGAACCGGCGAAGTCGTAAAAGCCCATTTGCGAGGACAAGAAACCGCCGCCCCACTGCCAGGATGCCTGGATCGGGTAGATGAAGGCCGTCAGCACAAAGACGAAGATCAAAAACGGCCAGAGCTTGATCCGTTCAGCCAGCGCACCCGACACAATCGAGGCAGTGGTCGCGCAGAACATCAACTGGAAGAAGTAATCCGATCCTGTCGAGGCATAGCCGTAATCGTCCGCAGCGTCGCGGCCGACGCCGACAGCCTCAAGAACGGCCACGCCAAACGCGCCAAGATAGCCGCCTGTGTCATCGGTGCCGATCGACCAATTGCCGAGCGGGTACATCAGGTTGTACCCGACGAGCCAGTAAGCGATCGCGGCAATCGAGAACAACGAGATGTTCTTTGTCATCTGCATGGCCACGTTCTTGGAGCGGACCAAACCGCCTTCGAGCATGGCAAATCCAGCCGCCATCCAGAAGACCAAGAAGCCGCCGACCAAGAACAGCAAGCTGTTGAAAATGAATACAGAGTCAGTCGAAGCGTCCACGCCTGCCTCTTGCGCAAAGCCCGCCGCCGGTGCCAACGCAAGCGCCGCCACTAGCCCGAGCTTGAGAGAAATTTTGGTGATCATTGTTTCCCCATGTCCTAGAATTTTATGACGGTTTGCGCCTTAGAGGGCGTCGTCGTTGGTGTCGCCTGTGCGCACGCGCACGGCACTTTGCACATCAAGAACGAATATCTTGCCGTCCCCGATTTTGTCGGTTTTCGCTGTGCTGGCGATGGTCTCGACAACCTGGTCTTCCATGCTGTCGGCCACGACCACTTCAAGCTTCACTTTCGGCACGAAATTCACGGCATATTCCGCGCCGCGATAGATCTCGGTGTGCCCGGACTGGGATCCGAAGCCCTTTATCTCTGTCACCATCATGCCGCGTACGCCGATGGAGGTCAGCGCTTCGCGAACCTCCTCCAGCTTGAACGGCTTGATCGCTGCGATGATGAGTTTCACGTCAGTTTCCCTCGCTTTTCAATTTGTCCCCGAACGGACGTCACACGCGGTTAATCATGGTGTGCAGCGGTCAAGGGCAACGAGCGGGCCTGGATGGCGGGGGGGTCTGAAGTGCGGATTGCAAATATTTTGCGCAAATTCTCTCTATCGATTAAAATTTGATCAATTCAAAAACTGCCGCTGTCGGTGGCATCCCTCCACATCCGACTCAAAACAGCTTACCTTGTCAGAAAATAACGGCAGGTCCGAACATGAGCACAACACGACGCAGTGGAGGCGGCCGCCGGCTGGTGGCGGATCGCCGGGCAAACCCGGCCAAACCGGCGCCGCGCCGCGCATCGGCTGGGTCCGGCGGAGGATCAGCGCGCAAAGCGCATCGCAAAGGCGCGCGGCAACGTGGTGTGCTGGCGCGGGTTTTAGGATTTCTTTTTGGGCTGATCTGGGCGCTGGTCTGGCGCTCCGCGGCGGTCATAGCTTTGTTGGTGTTTGTCGCGACGGCTTATATCTACGCGACCTTGCCACCCATCGACGAAGCCGCAGATGCGCGTATCCGAGGTTCGGTTACGTTTTTGGACCGCGATGGCGAGGTCTTCGCCCGTCGGGGTGCCCAATACGGCGGTGCCGCCGATAGCACGGCGATATCGTCGAACCTTGTGGATGCGCTCATCGCAACGGAAGATCGCCGGTTTTATTGGCATCCGGGCGTCGATCCCATAGGGATCGGCAACGCTATCCGCATCAATATCTCGGAAGGCCGCGGACCGTTTTCGGGCCATGGCGGATCGACCATCGCGATGCAGGTTGCCAAGCTGATGTGCCTGGGCGTGCCGTTTGATGCCACAACCTGGGAGAGCGAGGCCGATTACGAGGCCGATTGCCGGCGAACGACGCTTTGGCGCAAGGTGCAAGAGGTGCCGTGGGCATTGGCGTTGACCGGGCGGTATGGGCGCGACGGCGTGGTTTCGGTCTATCTCAACCGTGCGTATTTCGGCGCCGGCGCTTATGGCGTGACCGCCGCAATGGAGCGGTATTTTGGCACCACGCCGGATTTGGCCACGCCGCAACAGGCGGCGATGCTGGCCGGGCTTTTGACGGCGCCGTCGCGGTTCGCGCCGACGAACGATCTGGAACGCAGCCAGGGCCGCGCGGGTGTCGTGCTGGGCTTGATGCATCGGTCAGGCTATCTCAGCGATGCCGAGCTTGCCGATGCCAGGGCCGCGCCCGCCACCCTGTCGCCTGGTGCCGTGTCGGACCGGGGCGGGGCATTTGCCGATTGGGTCATGGCCGCCGGTCCGGATTTTTTGACCGGTGAGACCACCGAAGATGTCGTGATCCGGTCGACCTTTGACCCCGAGATCCAGGCCGCGGCCGAGGCGGCGGTGGATGTCATCTTTGCCGACCGGGTCAGCGAAGGCTCTGGCGCGCAGGCCGCCGTCGTTGTGATGTCCGCCGATGGGGCGGTGCGCGCCATGGTCGGCGGGCGCGATATCCCGGGTGAGCGCAACTTTTTCAACCGCGCCGTCCAAGCGCAGCGGCAGCCAGGGTCGAGTTTCAAGCCGTTCATTTACGCTGCGGCCCTCGATCAGGGCTGGCGCTATGACGATCTGATCTATGACGGTCCGCTGACCATCGATGTGCCAGGTTCAGGACCCTATAGCCCCGCCAATTATACCGGTGAATTCTATGGGGAGATCATGCTGATCGACGCGTTGCGGTCATCGCTGAACACAGCCGCCGTGCGGTTGTCGGAGACGGTGGGCCGGGACGAGGTGGCGCGTGTCGCCGAAGGTTTTGGCATCGATGCCAACCTGCGTGAGCTGGGCCCCGCGATTGCGCTGGGCGCCTCTGAGGTCACTCTGCTGGAGATGGTCGGCGCCTATGCCGGCATTCTGTCCGGCGGCTATGCCGTCACGCCCTATGCGGTCGAGGAACTGCAACTCGGCGGTTCGGACGAGCCTTTGTACCAAGCGCCAGCCGGCGGCGGTTTTGGCGAGCAGGTCATTTCGGCGCAAGCGGCCGGGCAGCTGGTCTATATGATGAACCAAGTGGTGGAAAACGGAACCGGCCAAAACGCCCGCTTTGGCGGATGGCAGATCGCGGGTAAAACCGGCACGACCAATTCCGCGCGCGATGCGTGGTTTGTGGCCTTCACAGCCGATTACGTAGCCGGCGTTTGGATGGGCTATGACGACAACACGCCATTGCGCGGGGTTACCGGCGGCGGTCTACCGTCGGAGATTTGGCGCGAAACCATGGCGCCGATCCATGCGGGTCTCGACCCTTTGCCTCTGCCGATGATCGACCCCGCGGACATGCCGCGCGCCGTGCCGCAGACCCAAACCGATCAGCCCGATTTGGGACAGCAGATCTTGATGGAAGTTTTGCAACAAGTGCTCAGCGATCTCGATCAGCGTTAGAGGCGTCTTCATTCTTTCCTGCGAAACAATCTGCAATTCACATCCAGAGTGTTTTGCAGTGTCTCATCCGCGCGCCCAGACGTTAGACCCGATCTTTCCCATCCGCTTGGATGCAACGGACATGTTCATCTTTCGACCGGACTTGCAGCTGGCCAACCGCGTGAGCGACATCGACACCGCGCCCCAAACCCAACCGTCGCCGTTTTTCCGATCTGTCCGCCATTCCATGCGAACGGGATCGACGACCCAAGTTCCCTACATGCCGTCCCGCTTGGGATCGCTGCGGATTTTATGATCGCCCCGGCGGGCTAAATTGCTTTCCCCCATCGCTGCGGCGCGGTAGCACATCCGCATCGAAGACCTCAGCGACAGGAGCATGACATGGATGTAGATGGCCGGCTGGCAGACCTGGGCATTTCGCTGCCCGATGCCCCCGCACCCGCGGCAAATTACGTCCCTTACGTGATTGTCGGCGAGCTTGTGCATGTCTCAGGTCAAGTGCCGATGGACGCAAACGGCTTTGTCACCGGCAAGGTCGGCGCCGATCTCAGCGTTGAGGACGGAGCCGCCGCCGCGCGGCTATGCGCGCTGTCACTGCTGGCGCAAGTCCGAAACGCCTGTGGCGGCGATTTCGGGCGCCTTGTCCGCGCCGTCAAATTGGTCGGCTTTGTCAATTCCGCGCCGGATTTCGGAGACCAGCCCAAGGTCATCAATGGCGCATCCGACACGATGGTCGAGATACTTGGCGAGGCCGGTCGTCACGCGCGATCCGCGGTCAGTGCCGGCGCGCTGCCATTTGGCGTCGCGGTGGAGGTCGAAGGTATCTTTCAGATCCGCCCGTGACGCTGCCCCGGCCCTTTTTGACAAAGCCGATCGCGCACCGCGCATTGCATAGCCTGGCAGAGGGCGCGCCGGAAAACAGCCTTCCCGCCGTCACGCGCGCCGTTCACCATGGCTACGGCATCGAGATCGATCTACAGCCTTCGGCCGATGGCGTAGCGATGGTCTTTCACGATGCAACGCTGGATCGGATGACGGCGGAACGCGGGCCTTTTCGCGCGCGCAATGCCGATAGTCTGCGCGATATTCAATTAGCCGACTGCCCGACCCACATCCCGACACTGACCGAGGTCCTGGCGGCCGTATCGGGCGCGGTGCCGATCCTTTTGGAGATTAAGGACCAATCCGGGTGTCTGACCGGAAGCGATGGTGTGCTAGAGACCGCGACGATCGAGGCGCTGACGGGGTATGACGGCCCTGTCGCGGTCATGTCGTTTAACCCCGACATGATCGCCAAGATCGCTGAATTGGCGCCCGATATCCCGCGGGGTTTGGTGACGGCTGAGTTTGAGCCGCCCTATTGGTCCTTTGTCCCGCGCGCGCGGGCGGCGCATCTGCGCCAGTTTCCGGATCTTGAGCGCGTTGGCGCGTGCTTTCTCAGCCACGATGTCCAAGCCTTGGCAAACCCCGACCTTGCCGCCTTACGCGCCCGGGGGCTGCCGATCTTGACCTGGACCATCCGTAACGCGGCGCAAGAGGCGATGGCACGCCCCTTGGTCGATAACATCACCTTCGAAGGGTATGTGCCGCAAATGGCGCCATAACCGATCCGGGCCGTGCAATTGATGACCGGTTTTCCGCCGTTCGCGTGCTGCGCACATGCGCCGCAATTGAACCGGTGGCCGCGCGGCCCACATCTAGGCTGCGACACAGGTGGCGACAGGGATGACATGGACGGCGCGGCAGAGATCGAAATCACAGCTTATGCGCAGCTCTCCGGCATCGATGCAGCCGAATGGGATGCCTGTGCCGCGCCGGGCACGGAAACCGGCGCGCGGCCGATTGATCCGTTTACGACCTATCGCTTTCTCAAAGCCTTGGAGGACAGCCGTTCGGTCGGCACGGGCACCGGATGGCAGCCGCGATACTTGGTGGCGCGGGCCGGTGGGCAGGCGGTCGCGGTGGCCCCGCTTTACGCCAAATCCCACAGCCAAGGCGAATATGTGTTCGACCACAATTGGGCCCATGCCTATGAGCAGGCCGGCGGTCGCTATTACCCCAAATTGCAATTGGCGGTGCCGTTCACGCCCGCCACCGGTCGGCGGTTCCTGACCCGACCGGGATGGGACGAGGCCGGGATGGGCGCGTTGGTTCAAGCGGCCGTTCAAATTGCAGCCGATAATGAGCTCAGCTCGGCCCATATCACGTTTTGCACCGAGGCCGAGGCCGTGGCGGGCCGTGCGATGGGGTTGTTGCACCGGACCGGGCAACAATTTCATTGGCACAACGACCGCTACGGCACGTTCGATGACTTCCTGACAGCGCTGAGTTCGCGCAAACGCAAAAACATCCGAAAGGAACGGGCCGAGGCGCAGAGGTTTGGCGGCGAGATCGTGGCGCTGTCCGGGGCGGAATTGCGCGCCGAGCATTGGGATGCGTTTTGGGCGTTTTACCAAGATACCGGCAGCCGAAAATGGGGCATGCCCTACCTTACCCGGCGGTTTTTTGACATTGCCCATGAAACGCTGGCGGATGATCTGCTGCTTGTTTTGGCGATGCGCGATGGCCAGCCGATTGCTGGCGCGCTGAATTTCATCGGCCGCGATACGCTTTTCGGTCGGTATTGGGGCTGCGTCGAACACCATCGGTGCTTGCATTTCGAGCTCTGCTATTACCAGGCTATTGATGCGGCAATCGCCATGGGACTTGCCCGGGTCGAAGCCGGCGCGCAGGGCGATCACAAGCTGGCCCGCGGCTATATGCCGACCGTCACGCACAGCCTGCATTGGATCGGCGATCCCGGTTTTCGCGATGCGGTGTCACGCTATTTGGAGGCGGAGCGGGACGCGATCGACCGCGAGGTCGAGGTGCTGACGGACTACGGCCCGTTTCGGCGTGCCGATGTGGAGGAACAGGAATGAGCACAAAATTGGAAGGCGCCGCGCATCGTGCGGCGATTGCGGAGCTGACCGGCACCGGCTGGTCGCAGGTCGCGGACCGCGATGCGGTGACGAAATCCTTCGTCTTTGGCAATTTCATCGAAGCGTTTGGCTGGATGAGCCAAGTGGCCATCATCGCAGAGAAAATGAACCACCATCCGGAATGGTTTAACGTCTATAAGACGGTCGATGTGACCCTAACCACGCATGATGTCGGCGGCCTGAGCGATCTTGACCTGGCTTTGGCCAAAAAAATGGACGCAGCTGCCGGATAGCGCGCGCCCATTTTCGCTTCGGACCAGCCTAAATCGCGTCGAGCAAAGTCTCCCCGGCGGAGAGTTCGCATGTGCCAGGATTTTCGTCGATATTCAGGACCTTGACCACGCCGTCTTCGGCATAGAGCGAATAGCGCGAGGACCGGCCGTAAAAGCCCACGGGCGGGGCGTCGAAATTCATCCCGATGGCTGTGGTGAAGTTGCTGGCGGCATCCGCGATCATCGTAATATTGGCGTCCTTTGCACCTGTGGCATCGCCCCAGCTGGCCATCACAAACGGATCGTTCACCGCGACGCAAATGACCTCATCCACACCTTTTTCGGCAAAGGCGTCGCGGGTGCGAATGAAGCTGGGCACATGCGCCGTCGTGCAGGTCCCCGTATAGGCGCCCGGCAATCCGAAGATCACAACCTTTTTGCCGGCGAATTTTGCGGCCATCGCGATCTCTTCGGGCCCGTTTTCGCCCATGGTCAGAACTTTGGCATCAGGAAGCGGCGCGCCTGCGGAAATGGTCATTGTATTCGGTCCTCGCTTGTATCCGTATTGGCAGGCCATATAGGTTTCGATCGGCAAGGTACCAATTGTTACGCGCGGAAGGCATGAGATGGCGGGGATTATACTGGTCGGCGCGGGGCAGGCCGGCGCCTCATGCGCGGCAAAACTGCGCAATGAGGGCTATGACGGTGAGATTACGCTGATCGGCGAAGAACCGGTTCCGCCTTATCAGCGCCCGCCCCTGTCAAAGGCGTATTTGTTGGGGGAGATGCCGCTTGAACGTCTCTATCTGCGGCCCGAAAGCTATTACGCCGAGGCCAATATTTCCCTGAGGGTCGACACGCGCGTAACCGGGATCGACCGGGCGCACCGGCGCGTCCATCTTGGCGATGCAGCGCTGTCCTATGACAGTTTGGTTTTGGCGACGGGCTCGGTTCCGCGCCATCTGCCGCCCGAACTTGGCGGTGATCTTGAGGGTGTTTTTGTGGTGCGCACGCTGGCCGATGTCGACGCCATGGCGCCTGAGATCGCGCCCGGCGCGCGAGCACTGATCGTGGGTGGCGGCTATATCGGCTTGGAGGCTGCCGCCGTTTGCGCCAAGCGCGGCATGAACGTCACCTTGTGCGAAGCGGGCGACCGAATTCTAAACCGCGTCGCGGCGGAAGAGACATCGGATTATTTTCGGCAAGTGCATGTCGGCCATGACGTCGCCATTCGCGAGGCGACCGGGTTGGAAGCCCTGACCGGCAGCACACGCGTCGAGGCGGCGCGGCTCACCGATGGGACCACGCTGACGGTCGATGTCGTGATCGTCGGGATCGGGATCAAACCGGCGACGACCCTGGCGGAGGCCGCGGGCCTGAGGCTTGAAAACGGGATTGCAACGGACGCATTTGGCCGCACATCCGATCCGCATATTTACGCGGCGGGCGATTGTGCTTCTTTTCCGTGGCAGGGCCAGCAGATGCGACTTGAATCGGTTGGTCACGCAATTGACCAGGCCGAACTGGTTGCACGAAACATTCTGGGCGCGAACGAAGAGTATATGCCCAAGCCTTGGTTTTGGTCGGACCAGTACGACGTAAAGCTACAGATCGCCGGGTTGATGTCGGGATATACTCGGATCGTGACCCGCGGTGCAGCGCCCAATGTGTCGTTTTGGTATTTCGCCGATGATCGGCTAATCGCCGTTGATGCGTTGAACGATCCGCGCGGTTATATGGTCGGCAAACGGTTGATCGAAGCCGGCCGGTCGCCCGCGCCCGACGCCATCGCCGATCCGGAAACCGACCTCAAATCGCTTTTGAAAGGGTGAGGATCGTCGGCGGCGCCTTTCGCGGACGACGCTTGGCCGATTTGGGCGCCGGCGATCCGGCTGCGCATCTTCGCCCAACATCGGACCGAGTGCGCGAGGCGCTTTTTAACGTCCTGTTCTCAATGGGTGATCCTGTACCTGGCGCGCATGTCTTGGACTTGTTCGCCGGAACCGGCGCCTTGGGGCTTGAAGCGCTGAGCCGGGGCGCGGCCAATGCCGTTTTTGTCGATGATGGCCTGACATCCCGGGCGCTCTTGCGCGAGAACATCGCCAAATGCGGGGCGCAAGGGCAAAGCAAAGTGTTTCGCCGCGATGCCACCAAACTTGGTGCAGCGCGCCGCGCCTTCGACCTGATCTTTTTGGACCCGCCCTATGGTCAGGGCTTGGGCGAGGCGGCGTTGACGTCGGCACAAGCCGGTGGCTGGGTGGCTCCGGGCGCGCTGATCGTCTGGGAAGACAATCGCGCGATGTCCGCCGCGGGCTTTGCGCCGCGCGACCAGCGCCGATATGGCGATACCTGGATTTCCATCTTAGCCGCCTCGCTTTAGGGCGCCGACGGCGGGGGTTGTCGGGGGCGCGCGCCATGGCCGTTGCACCGCGATTCCGAATGTGGGAGGCTTGCCGCTAATCGAGCGAAGAGAACACAGATCGTCGGGCATGCAGGACGCTGAAAAGCTTCTGAAATCGGTATTTGGTTTCGATGGGTTTCGACCGGGTCAGAGCGAGATCGTCGCCGCAGTGACCGCGGGCCGGGACGTTTTGGCGATCATGCCGACGGGCGGCGGCAAGTCGTTGTGCTTTCAACTGCCGGCCATGCTGCGCAATGGCGTCACGGTGGTGATTTCCCCGCTGATTGCCCTGATGCGCGATCAGGTGCGTGCGATGCGCGCCGCCGGGGTAGAAGCGGGTGCTTTGACCTCCGGCAATACCGCGGCTGAAACCGATGCTGTGTGGCAGGCGCTTGAAGCGGGACGGTTGAAGCTATTGTACTTTGCCCCGGAACGGCTGGCGGCCGGTGGCACCGAACGCATCTTGCGCCGCGCCGGAGTGTCGATGATTGCGGTCGATGAAGCGCATTGCGTCAGCCAATGGGGTCACGACTTTCGACCCGATTATTTGCGCGTGGGTGCCTTGCGGGCGGCGCTGGGCGTGCCGCTGGCAGCTTTTACCGCAACCGCCGACGCCGAAACGCGCGCCGAGATTGTCGAACGCCTGTTCGGCGGTGCGCCGCCTGTGACGTTCCTGCGCGGGTTCGACCGGCCGAACCTGCGCTTGGCCTTTGAGGTCAAAAATAAGCCGCGCGCGCAAATCCTGAGCTACGCGGCCGCGCGCAAAGGGCAATCCGGCATCGTATATTGCGCAACCCGCGCCAAGACCGAGACGCTGGCCGCAGCCCTACGCGAGAGCGGGCACAGCGCGGTTGCCTATCACGGCGGCATGGATGCGGAGACGCGGCGCGAGGTTGAGCGGCGCTTTGGCGCGGAAGACGGACTTATCGTTGTCGCCACTGTCGCCTTCGGCATGGGGGTCGATAAACCCGATATCCGTTGGGTGGCGCATGCCGATCTGCCGAAATCCATTGAAGCCTATTACCAAGAGATTGGCCGCGCGGGGCGGGACGGGGCCGCTGCCGATACCCTGACGCTTTATGGCCCCGATGACATTCGGTTTCGCCGCGGGCAGATCGATGAAGGGCTTGCGCAGGCAGAGCGCAAGACGGCCGATCACGGGCGGCTGAACGCAGTTTTGGGCTTGGCCGAGGCGCAAGGTTGCCGCCGGGTCCGGTTGCTGGCCTATTTCGGAGAGCGCGCGGAGGATTGCGGCAATTGCGATCTCTGTGCCACGCCGCCGGAGCTTTATGACGGGTCTGTGGCGGTGCAGAAGGCGCTGTCAGCGATGTTGCGGACCGGTGAGCAGTTTGGCGCTGGGCATTTGATCGACATCCTGACCGGCACTCGGACCGACAAGGTCCGTCAGCGCGGTCATGACCGGCTGCCGACGTTCGGCGTTGGGACGGAATTCGACACGCGCGGCTGGCAGGCCGTTTTCCGGCAGATGGCGGCGCTTGACCTGGTGCGGCCGGACCCGGAGCGGCATGGCGCGTTGCGGATGACCCGAGCCGCGCGGCCAATCCTGAAAGGCGAAGACGCGATTACCTTGCGCAAGGATGCGCTGTCCCGCCCGACGTCCCGGCCGGCGGCAAAGGCATTGGTGCGCGAGGAGGACGCGCCGCTTTTGTCGGCGCTGAAGTCAAAACGGCGCGAATTGGCAGAAGCCCAAGGCGTGCCGGCTTATGTCGTTTTCGCCGACCGCACCTTGATCGAGATGGCCGAAACCCGTCCAAGCGACTTGGATCAGATGGCCAGGATCTCGGGCGTGGGTGCGGCCAAGCTTGCGCGTTACGGCGCGGTTTTTCTGGAGCTGATCAGCGGCGATACACCGCCTGAAATGCACCCTGCGCGCCTGGCCGTGGCCGGCCGGTCCGCCGGCGATCTGTTTGACCGGTTGCTGGAGGTTCAGCAGCAATTGGCCCGCGGCGAGGACGGCACGGGAAAGTACCTCAGCTGCACCTATGCGACACTGCGCCATTTGGCCGAACGCCGGCCCGACTGTTTAGACGCGATGGCCCGGATCCAAGGGATGGGGGCGCAAAGAGTTGACCGATTTGGCGCCGCCTTTCTGGACGTGTTGCAGGCAGGTTGAGGCGCGCGCCGGGATCGGGCGACCACCACCGCTGCTTAATGGTCCTTGGGCGCTGCGGCAAAGGCGGTTTTCTGGGCCTCGGATGCCTCTGTCTGGTATTGCGCCTTCCAATCGGCATAGGGCATGCCGTAGACGATTTCCCGGGCGGCATCTTTTGACAGACCAATGCCACGGGCCTCGGCCTCTTCGCCATACCACCGGCTGAGGCAGTTTCGGCAAAACCCGGCAAGGTTCATAAGGTCGATATTCTGCACGTCTTTTCGACTGTCTAGATGCGACAACAACCTGCGAAACGCGGCCGCCTCGAGTTCGAGTTTGGTTTTAGGGTCCATTCTTGCGCCTCCTTTTGCCATAGCTGGGCGCAGTCGGCATGGGCGTCAAGCTTTCATCAATGCGTTATGGCCGGGAGCGGCAGTTGCCGCAGCCGCCGAATTGCGCCATAGCATTCCTGCGCCGCTGTGAGCGCAAACACGATCCAAAGGGACTTGGGGGATGCGCCATCTATGAGACGCCTACGCAATGTGAAAATCGTGGCCACCCTTGGCCCGTCCTCAAGCGATTATGAAACGATCAAGGCGCTGTTTGAGACCGGCGCGGACGTATTCCGCTTGAACATGAGCCACGGCGATCATTCAGAAATTGCAGCGCGTCATGCACATATCCGCCGCGTTGAAAAGGAATTGGGCCGCCCGATTGCCATTTTGGCCGATTTGCAAGGACCGAAGCTGCGCGTCGGTGTCTTTGCAAGCGGCGCCGAGGAGCTTGAGGTCGGCGCGCCATTCCGCATGGATCTCGACCCTGCCGAGGGCGATGCAACCCGCGTGCAACTGCCGCATCCTGAGATCTTCGCCGCACTCAGACCGGGGGCAAGTCTTTTGGTCAACGACGGAAAGATCCGGCTGAAGGTAAAGGATTGCGGCGCTGATTTCGCCGATTGCGAGGTTGTGGTGGGCGGCACGATATCAAACCGCAAGGGCGTGAATGTGCCGGACGTGGTTCTACCGCTGGCCGCACTGAGCGACAAAGACCGCAAGGATTTGGAATTTGTCTGCGAATTGGGCGTGGATTGGCTGGCCTTGAGCTTTGTCCAGCGCCCCAAGGATGTCTGGGAAGCGCGTGAATTGGCCAATGGCCGCGCCGCGATCTTGTCGAAGATCGAAAAACCGGCCGCGGTCGATAGTTTCGACGAAATCCTCGATGTCTCCGATGGGATTATGGTGGCGCGGGGCGATCTTGGGGTCGAATTGCCGGTCCAAAACGTGCCGCCGATCCAAAAGCGGCTGGTGCGCCGTTGCCGCCTGTCAGCAAAGCCCGTGATCGTGGCAACCCAGATGCTCGAAAGCATGATTGAAAGCCCCGTGCCCACGCGGGCGGAGGTGTCCGACGTTGCAGCCGCGATCTATGAAGGCGCCGACGCGGTCATGCTGAGCGCGGAATCGGCCGCCGGGCAATATCCGATCGAAGCCGTCCAGACGATGGACAATGTCGCCCGCGAAGTGGAAAGCGACCCGACCTATTGGCAGGTCATGGTCGCCAGCCGCGGCGGCGAACGCACCACATCGGCCGATGCCATCGTGGCGGCCGCGCGTGAGATCGCCGAGGCCACCGACATCAAGGCGATCTGTTGTCATTCGCAATCGGGCACGACGGCCCGGCTGATCGCGCGAGAGCGTCCGCAACCGCCGGTGATTGCGATGACCCATGTCGAGGGCACCGCCCGACAGCTTTGCCTGACCTGGGGTCTTCATTGCGTGATCACGATACAGCTTGAGCGATTTAAGCAAGCAGTTGTGAACGCCGTCCGAGCCGCGAGGTCGGACGGGTTTGTTACCGAAAACGACCAGGTCGTTGTGACCGCAGGGGTGCCGTTCAACGTGCCGGGCTCGACCAATATTTTGCGGATCGCGCCATGTGCGGAGCGATTGATCTACGCCACCGATCCGGAATGAGCTTTTTTGCCGCTTTGACCTTGGTTGCGGCCACGCTGATCGTTGCATTCGCGGCGGTCAGCGCTGTGGCCGCCTGGGCCGATCGGCGGCCTCAAGGGATGCGCCCGTTTTTGGTCGGTGCGGCGATTGTGGTCGCGATTTTGGTCCAGATGGCGCTGCCGGCCGGACCGACCTGGGCCAATGTGCCCACGGCCTTTGCCGTGGTGATTGGGAGTATGGGGTGACGGGCCTAAAGGGCCGTATTCCCGCCCCATTCCGGAATTAGGCGAGTACCTGTAAACACTTTTCGCAGGTAGATCTTTTCAATGATAGCTTTCGTAAAGCGTGGGTTCGTCCATTTTTTTCAGGACCCCTGGGATGCGATTACCACCATGCGGGCCAACACGCCAAAGCTGGAGGCCGGGATCCTGGCACTGGTGGCTTGTTCTTTCCTTCTGGTGGTGATCGATCTGGCCTATGGGCCTCATGCCTATCCGCATTCGGTTGAACCCGGCGGCAAGCGGGATCGCAGTGTCATGGCCATCACCATGGTCGAGACCCTTCGGGCTTTCGGCGTGGCGTCGATCGTGCTTTTGGGCAGCAGGCACATGCTGGGTGGCAAGGTCGCGGTGGCAGAAGCTTTGTGGATGACCGTGCCCTATGCGCTGGCGTTGATTGGTTTTGAGCTTTTGCAGATGGCCACTTGGGCGTTCTTCTTATTCTCAGGCCTCAATTTCTATGGCGCGTTCTTCATCATGGGGTTTGTCGCCGCGATGCTGGTGCTTGCGATATCCGTCCGGTCGCTGGTGCCGGATTGCGACTGGCTTTCCGTCTTGCCAGTGGTGGCGCTGGCCTTTGGGCTGGGCACCTTTTTTACGCCCGTTGTTCTGGTCAGCACCGCTCTCTATCTGCTTGTCCGCTGGCGCATGCGCGCATCTTCTCTGGACAGGGGTTAGGAATCCGCCTATAGGCCGCGATCTTAGCAGTGCGCGTGGGCCAAAGTGGCATGCCTGCGGCACTCAAACGGACCTATACCAGGAGACCGAAATGCCCAAGATGAAGACGAAGTCGAGCGCCAAGAAGCGCTTTAAGACCACTGGCACCGGCAAGGTGATGGCGGCGCAGGCCGGAAAGCGGCATGGGATGATCAAGCGGACAAACAAGTTTCTCCGTAATGCGCGGGGGACGGCTGTGTTGTCTGAACCCGATCAGAAGATCGCCAAATCCTACATGCCCTACGACCGTTAAGGAGCCGCTCAGATGTCCCGGACAACAGGTGGAACCGTCACCCATCGCCGCCATAAAAAAGTGCTGGATCAGGCCAAAGGCTATTACGGCGCACGCAGTCGTAATTTTCGCACCGCCACGCAGGCGGTCGACAAGGCGAACCAATACGCGACCCGCGACCGCAAAGCCCGCAAGCGCCAGTTTCGCGCGCTTTGGATCCAACGCATCAATGCCGCCGTGCGGAGCCATGATGAGACGCTGACATACAGCCGGTTCATCAATGGCCTTGCCAAGGCCGGCATTGAAGTGGATCGCAAGGTTCTGGCCGATCTGGCTGTGCATGAACCAGATGCATTCGGCGCGATCGTCGCCCAGGCCAAAGCGGCGCTGGCCTAACCGCCCGCACCATCACGCGACCTCAGGCCGTCCGTTTGGGCGGCCTTTTTTTCGCCGAAGGGCCATTGCCACCAGGCGTTTTTCCATCCCGCAAAGAGCCATTCAAGCGGCGTGAACCGCACCATGACCAGGTAAAGCAGCGCGCATGCCAAGCTGGTCGCAACGGTTGTGATCGCCACGTTCTGCCCCTGCGGGATCTGGGGATCGGCTGCATAGATCGCCACCGAGATCGCGATGGCGATGTAGAGGTGAAAGACGTAGACCGGATAGGCAAGCCGCACCAACCCCGATAGCAGCCGGCTGCCGCGCAAGACGAAGGACTGCGTAAGGCCGATGAGGCCAAAGCTCGTGCCAAGGGTTCCAATTGCCGCGACCGGTGCTGCGACTATGAAAAGTCCAAAGGGTGCCGTCTCGGTCTCGACCGCTGCCCCGAAAAAGATCAATAAAAGCGTCGCGACGCTGCCCGCGCCCAGCGCGCAGAGACTGGGCATCGGCCGGAGGATCTCGGGCAATCGCGCCCGGTTGCGCCAAAGCGCTTGGCCGGCGAAAAAGAACAGGATGTTGAAGACGAAGCCTTGCCAAGCCGGATCCCACAGAACGATGGGAATGATCTGAACAACGGTGTTTTCCCGCAGAAGAAGGCTCATTACAGCAACCGGCACAATCAGCCACAACACCCGCGACCGCTGCGCGAAAAACCACTCCAACGCGCTGAGATGCCGGCCCCAGCCGAGCCGATGCAATCCGCCGGCAGCGACGCAATACCACCACAAGAACCACAGAAACCACAGATGGTCGAGCGTACCGAAGTCCTGGCCTGTCATCAGCGCAAAGACGGCCAAGAAAAAGACTAGCGTTCCAAGAATGCGGATCAATCTGTCATAGAGAAATGGCCCCGCACCCCGGCGATGGAGCGCCATTTCGGCGAAAAACCCAGCAAGCAGGAAAAAGAGCGGCATCCGCCAAAGATGGATCCAGAGCGAAAGGATCGACACGCCCAAGCTGGGTTCGACGGGGGCGGTTTCGGGCAAAAGTTCGGCCATGACGACCGGTTCGACATAGATCAGTGCGGAGTGCAGCACGACGCCGAGAAACATCGCAAAGGCGCGCAGCGCATCAAGTCCGTGATACCGGGCTGTGGATTGGTCGGTCATGGACGCAACTTGGCCGTCTTGGATTGCCAATTTCAACTCCGTTTCGCGACCCGACTGCGCGTCGAGGCTGCCCGATTTGCGGGAATGCGCGTTGTGCAGGGATCACACGCGACCAAGCGCCAAATCCGTCGCCGCGGCACGATTTGCGGCCCTGGCACTCCGAAAACCGGCTTTGCGGGCGGCGTTCTGGCGCGCGGTGCCTTGCAGAGCCGCGGGCGAGACGGTAGCAACCCCTGGCATTTGGCCGGGGAGACGCGGTGTGGACGATCTAAGAGCAACCTATATTGCCCGCATCGCGGAGGCCACCGATGAGGCGGTGCTTGAGGACATCCGTATTGCGGCGCTGGGCAAAAAGGGTGAGATCAGTCTGAAAATGCGCGAGCTCGGCAAGATGACGCCGGAGGAGCGCCAAGTATCCGGCCCGGCGCTCAACGCGCTCAAAGACGAGGTCAATGCGGCTCTGGTTGCGCGCAAGATTGCCTTAGCAGATGCCGCGTTGGACGCGCGATTGAAAGAGGAATGGCTCGACGTCACGTTGCCGTCACGGCCGCGGCGGAAAGGCACGATCCATCCGGTGAGCCAAGTGACCGAAGAGGTCACGGCAATTTTTGCCGATATGGGCTTTGCGGTGGCCGAAGGGCCGCAGATCGACAGCGATTGGTACAATTTCGACGCGCTCAATATCCCCGGCCATCATCCCGCGCGCGCGGAGATGGACACGTTTTACATGGCGCGCGCCGCGGGCGATAACCGCCCGCCCCATGTGCTGCGCACCCACACGTCGCCCGTGCAGATCCGCACGATGGAACGCGATGGTGCGCCATTGCGGATCATTGCGCCAGGGCGCGTTTACCGCGCTGATTACGATCAGACCCATACGCCGATGTTCCACCAAGTCGAGGGGCTGGCGATTGACCGCGAGATCTCCATGGCGAACCTAAAATGGGTGCTGGAGGCGTTTTTCTCGGCCTTTTTCGGCACCAAGGTGAAAACGCGGTTCCGAGCGTCGCATTTCCCGTTCACCGAGCCTTCGGCCGAGGTCGATATCCAATGTTCCTGGGAAGGTGGCACGGTCAAGGTCGGTGAGGGCGAGGATTGGCTTGAGGTCTTGGGCTCTGGCATGGTGCATCCCAAAGTGTTGCAGGCCGGCGGGGTTGATCCCAGCCAATGGCAGGGCTTTGCCTTTGGCATGGGGATCGACCGGATCGCGATGCTGAAATACGGCATCCCGGATCTGCGCGCGATGTTCGAAAGCGATCTGCGCTGGTTGCGGCATTACGGGTTCTCGGCACTGCACGTGCCGGCCGTGCATGCGGGGATGTGAGCGGATTCACATGTCCTTAACCATACGCGCAAAAAGTGGTCGCCATGCAGACCCGCAGCTCACCCCTCTCGCCGGACATTTGGCTGAACGATTTGTTCAGCAGCAAAGCCGTGGCCCAAGGCGGCGTGATCCGGCGCAAGGCGCGGGATATCGAGCGGTTTGCGGGGATGGAGCGTTTTCTCGCCGAGATCGACAGACGTGGGTTTCAGGTCGCAGAAAATTCCGGCCAAATCGTCATATTCTGCAATCGCGCCCCGGTGCGTTGGTTGACGCCGATTTCTTAAAAAGAAATCGGTCCGAAATCTTTTTAAGATTTCGGCGTTGCGCGGGGAGCTGGGCGTGATCGTTATTCGGCAGGACATGGACAGCCTGGCCGGGCGTATGGCTCGGGGGTGTGTGGACCTTTTCTTTGTGTCGGTTCGAGACGTAGCGTTTCGTGACCCGGCGTTAGGGCGATCGCAGAAGGTTGCTCCGGTCGAACACCCGCATCACAGGGATGGGAAACACGGCTTGAACCTCAATTGGCTTCGCGTGGGCGAAGGGGAAATGCATATATCGGCGCTGGGGCTACACCGGGCGTCCACATGGTGGGAGTGACAGTATGAAATTCACTCTGTCCTGGCTGAAAGAGCATCTTCGGACCGATGCGTCGGTGAATGAAATTGCGGAGGCTTTGACCGATCTGGGCTTGGAGGTTGAAGAGCTGGTCAACCCGCTTGAAAAGCTCCGACCGTTTACCATCGGCAAGGTGGCCAGCGCCGAGCAGCACCCCGATGCCGATCGGCTCAGGGTCTGCCAAGTCGAGACCAAGGATGGCCTTCAGCAAATCATCTGCGGCGCGCCGAATGCGCGGGCAGGGATCACGGTCGTAGTGGCCCATCCCGGCACCTATGTGCCCGGCATTGATACCACCATTGGTGTGGGCAAAATTCGCGGTGTCGAAAGCCATGGCATGATGGCGTCGGAGCGCGAGTTGGAGTTGTCGGACGAACATTCGGGCATCATCGAATTGCCCTCTGGCGAGGTTGGCGAGAGCTTTGCCGATTGGCTGGCCACGCATGAGCCCGCGAAGGTCGACCCGATGATCGAAATTGCGATCACGCCCAATCGCCAGGATGCGTTGGGCGTGCACGGGATTGCCCGTGACCTGGCCGCGCGCGGCTTAGGCACATTGGTAGAGACACCGATTGTTCCGGTCCCAGGCACGTTCCCGTGTCCGGTTGCGGTGCGCATCGACGCCGACACTTTGGCCGAGGCGCCGCATTTTGCCGGCCGCGTGATCCGTGGCGTCAAGAACGGGCCCAGCCCGCAATGGCTACAAGACAAGTTACGGGCCATCGGATTGCGGCCCATTTCCGCGCTCGTCGATGTCACCAACTATGTCACTTATGATCAAAACCGGCCTCTGCATGTGTTCGACGTGGACAAGATGACAGGCGATCTGCGGGTGCATCGCGCCGAAGGGGGCGAGACGATCCTGGCATTGGATGGCAAGACCTACACGCTCGGTGCGGGTCAATTGGTCATTTCCGACGATAACGGCCCTGAGAGCATTGCCGGCGTGATGGGCGGCGAGGAAACCGGGTGTACCGCCGAGACGACGACCGTGTTTGTCGAAAGCGCTTGGTGGGATCCGATCCGCACCGCCTATACGGGCCGCGATCTGAAGATCAATTCCGATGCGCGTTACCGGTTTGAACGCGGCGCGGATCCGGCATTCACCCGACCAGGGCTCGAAGCGGCAACGCGATTGATCCTGGATCTTTGCGGCGGCGAAGCCTCCGACGTGGTCGAAGCCGGCCATCCGATCGACACCACGCGCAGCTATCGTTTGGATACCAAGCGCGTTGAGAGTTTGGTTGGCATGGCCATTCCCGCAGCCGAGCAAACCGCGTATCTTGAGGCCTTGGGCTTTGGGATCAGCGGCACCGGCGATGTGGTCGAAGCAAGCGTGCCGCCTTGGCGCAGCGACGTGCAAGGTGAAGCCGATCTTGTCGAAGAGGTTGCGCGGATGGCGTCGCTCACAAAGCTTGAGCCCATACCGCTTCCGCGCGCGCAAACGGGCGTGCCGGCGCCAGTTCTGACCGCGGCGCAATTGCGCGAACGGGCCGCGCGGCGGACCTGTGCGGCCCTCGGCTATGATGAATGCGTCACCTATAGCTTCATCGATCACGCGGCGGCTGCGGCATTTGCGGGCGACGATCCGGTGGCCGAGTTGGAAAATCCGATTTCCTCGGAGATGAGCCACCTGCGGCCGGACCTGTTGCCGGGTCTTTTGCAGGCGGCGGCGCGCAACCAGGCGCGCGGCTTCGTGGATCTGGCGCTTTTCGAAGTGGGGGCTGCGTTTTTTGGCGCCGAACCGGGCCAACAGCGTCTTTTGGTCTGCGGGCTTTTGACAGGGCATTCTGCGCAAAGGGACCCGCATGGCAGCCGCCGCGCGGTTGATCTTTTCGATGCCAAGGCCGATGCAGAGGCGGTTTTGTCGACCTTGGGCGCGCCGGAAAAGGTGCAGATTTTGCGGGGCGCGCCGAACTGGTGGCATCCGGGCCGCCATGGCAAGATTTGCCTAGGCCCGAAAAAGGTGCTGGGCGTTTTTGGCGAAGTCCACCCACGCGTCTTAGCCGCACTTGATGTCAAAGGTCCGGCCGTGGCCTTTACGGTCTGGCCTGAGGAGATCCCGCAGCCACGCAAGACCGGGGCCAACCGCGGCGCGCTTGCCATGAGCGATTTGCAAGCCGTAGAGCGGGATTTTGCCTTTGTCGTTGATCAAGAGGTCGAAGCCTTGGCCTTGGTGAATGCCGCACAAGGGGCGGACAAAGAGATCATCGAAAGCGTGCGCGTCTTTGACGAATTCATCGGCGGCGCCCTGGGCGCCGGGCGCAAATCGGTGGCGTTGACGGTGCGTTTGCAGCCGAGCGGCAAGACTTTGACCGAAGACGAGATTGACGCCATTGCGGCAAAAATCGTCGACAAAATCGTCAAGGCAACCGGCGGCGCGCTGCGCAGCTAGGCCCTGAACACGAGAGGCATAGGATGACCCTGAAAGTTTATCTGTCCGGCGAGATACATACATCCTGGCGGACGGACATCATCGCAGGCGCATCCGGGTTGGACGTTGCCTTCGATGCCCCGGTCACGGACCATGCCGCCAGCGACGATTGCGGTGCGGCGATCCTTGGCACAGAGGCTGAGCCAATCTGGCACGATCGCAAAGGCGCGATGCTAAATGCGATCCGAACGCGCAAGGCAATTGCCGATGCTGACATTGTTGTGGTTCGATTTGGCGAGAAATACCGGCAATGGAATGCCGCCTTCGATGCCGGTTTCGCCGCCGCGCTGGGAAAGTCGCTGATTGTCCTGCACGGCCCCGAGCACGCGCATGCGCTGAAGGAAGTAGATGCCGCCGCCCTGGCCGTGGCCGAACGCCCCGACCAGATTGTCGACATCCTTCGGTATGTGCTGAGCGGAACGTTGCCAGCCTAGCCGTCGCGCGGCGGGATATTTTTGGCCTTATCGACCGCCGGCCGGGCATAAAACCGATCCAAATACGTTTGTAGGTTGCCAAAGTCCGCCCAGTCGACGAGGTCCTTCGCCTCGTAGTAATTTAGCGCAAAGAGCCATGGCGCAATGGCGATATCGGCGATGGAATACTCGCCCGCGACCCAATCTTGCCCATCAAGCTGTTGGTTCAAAACGTTAAAGAGACGCTTTGCTTCGCTGATATACCGGTCGCGCGGGCGCGGGTCTTCGATCTGGCTGCCGGCGAATTTTACGAAAAACCCAAGCTGGCCTAACATCGGGCCGAGACCGCCCATTTGCCACATCAGCCATTGTGTAACCTGATGTTTGTCGGAGGCGGATGTGCCGATCAATTTGCCGGATTTTTCCGCCAAATAGAGCAGAATTGCGCCGGATTCGAAGATACCGATCGGCGCCCCGTCTGGCCCGTTTGGATCAATGATTGCGGGAATTTTATTGTTCGGATTGAGGCTTAGGAATTCGGGGCTGCGCACGTCGACATCGCCCAGCGTGACACGGTGCGGCTCGTAGGCGAGGCCCATTTCTTCCAAAGCAATCGACACTTTGACCCCGTTTGGGGTCGGAAAGGAATAGAGTTGAATGACATCTGGGTTTTCGGGCGGCCACCTTTTGGTGATCGGAAAATTCGATAAATCCACCATTTTCTGTCCTCCGCTGGTGCAATCTGGAATTAGCGGCTTCTTTGCTCTTCCGCCATGTGCCTGGTGCGCATTAGGTTGCACACGCGCTGTGCATGTTTGCGCAGCCTGCCTATAGTTACAACTCAGACAGGACGCACATCATGTTGGGAGAATTCAGAGACTTCATTGCCAAGGGCAATGTCATGGACATGGCCGTCGGTATCATCATCGGCGCCGCCTTTACCGCGATTGTTACCTCGCTGGTCGATGATTTGATCAACCCGCTCATTGGTATTTTCTTGGGCGGCGTCGATTTTAGTGGTTTGAATTTGGCGGTTGGTGAAGCAACCTTTACCTATGGCAACTTCATCATGGCGATCATCAATTTTCTGATCATCGCATGGGTTGTTTTCATGCTGGTCAAGACGGTGAACCGGGTCAAAGACATGGCAGAAAAACAAGAGGAAGAAGCCGCTGCCGCCGAAGAGCCGGAGGGCCCAACAGCGGAGGAGCTTTTGGCGGAGATTAGGGATGCGTTGCAAACCCGCGCGTAACCGCCGCTTTGCCCTTTATCGGCCCATCCTCGCGGTGGGCCGGTCGTGCCCCGCGCCCGACCGGGCGCAGCATAGACACAACGCAAGAGGCATTTGATATGGCTGCACAACCCCCTGTATGCGACTTTGGCTGGCGCGCGCCGGATTTCGCCCTGCCCGCCACTGACGGACGGACCTATGCGATTACGGATGTTGCGGGGCCGAACGGATTGGTCGTTGCCTTTATCTGCAACCATTGCCCGTATGTTTTGGCCGTCCTGGACCGGATCATTCGCGATGCGCGGGATCTTTCGAAACTGGGGATCGGATTTGCGGCGATCTGTTCGAATGATGCCGAGAGCTATCCGTCGGATAGCTTTCCCAAGATGGTCGAGATGGCAGAGGCGCGACACTTTCCATTTCCCTATCTGCACGATGCCGATCAGTCCGTTGCACGGGCGTGGGACGCGGCCTGCACACCGGATTTCTTCGGGTTTAATGCGCGGCAGGAGCTGCAATATCGCGGCCGACTTGACGCCAGCCGGGCCCAGGCCGGACCGGCAGAGCTACGCCGCGATCTTTACGAGGCGATGCGACAGGTGGCGGAGACAGGCCAAGGTCCCCAGGACCAGATCCCGTCCATGGGATGTTCCATCAAATGGGCCGCATAGGGATCGGTTCTTGCGCGATCTAAGCAGTTGAGAGTTTGGCCGCCCAGGATCGTAGGCCGCCGCATTTTGCGTCTGCCGCACCGCAATGGGACCGGACGGATGCCGCGCTGGGCGATGCCGTCGCGCTCAACGCCTCGGCTAGTCACCCGCGGGTGCCGCGGCTTGAGGCCCAGGGGTTATTCCAGGGGGCGATTGCGGGCTGTGGCGCGCGATGCGGAGGATTTCGCCCCTATCCGCCGCCAGAAGTTGGCCCGTTTCCCGCCGCGTGGTGCGGATACAGCCGAGCTTTTCCTGCAAAGACATGCGCAGCAAGGCGGTTCTGCCGGTTTAGCCGAAGATCGCCAGCAGCGCATAGAACGTCGCAAAGCCTGCGATAATGGCCCAAATGCCGCTGCGTGTGGCATAGCCGACCGCCAAGGTTACGACGGCCGCGATGAGGCGCGTGGGTTCTGGCGTGCCGCCATTGGCGTCGGGAAAGACGACCAGAGGCGCGATCAGCGCCGGCAGTACCGACACGGCGGTATAGCGCAAATGCCGCAGCGCCCAGTTTGGTAGGTCACGATCCCCGAGCAGGCCCAAAAACGAAAACCGGATCAGGAAGGTCCCAATCCCAAGCCCGATGATGACGGCCCAAACCTCCCAATGGTTGGCGATATTCACCGGCCGAATCCTCTTCGTTCAAGCTCCGCCCCGACGGCCATGGCAGGCAAGGCGGCGACGATTAGACCCAGATTGAACGGCAGCCAGGCAAAGGCCAGCGCGAGCACAATCGCCGTGAGGGCCGCAGCGATATGGGCAAGAGATCTCAGCGCCGGTCCGATCAGCGATAAAAACAGCACTGGCATGGCAAATTCGATCGCCCAGGCGTCTGGAATATTTGTGCCAAGCACGGCGCCAATCCATGTTGACGCGATCCAGGCGGGCACCATCGGTGTTGCGGTTCCCAGAAAAAACCAAGCCTTTTCCCGGGTCGTGTGGCTGGGCGCATCGTCAAAGGTGGACATTGAGATCGCGTAAGTATTGTCGAACGTCGTGTAGGCAATCAGCACGCGCTGCCACAGCGCGGCGCGCCCGACATGGGGTTGCAGCGAGGCGGAATACATCATCATGCGCATATTCACCGCCAAAGCCGAGAGCAGGACCAACGCAATCGGCGCGGCCTCGGTCATCAATTGGACGGCAGTGAATTGCGCAGCACCGGCGATCACAACGGTCGAAAAGGCCATGACCTGAAGGAGGTCCAGCCCGGCCTCAGCGCCGACCACGCCGAACAACAGACCAAAGGGCATCGCCACCAAAACAAACGGCACACAGACGACGATGCCGTGCAGATAGGCGCTTTTGGAACTGGCGGCAGACATGGGAGGCCTTTAGGATGTAAGCGTTTGGCCCATATCAAGGGACAGGACCCGGTGCAAATGACCAAAATTGATGCGCGCCATCAGAGCTATGAAATCGCCCCCGATCCGAAACGGCCGGACCTGTCGCGGGCTGTCATCGGCCATGATGAAAGCGGCGCAGAGGTGGCCGCGACCGTGGTCGAAGAGCGTCCGTTGACCATCTATCTCAACAGCCAAGAGATCGTCACAACCATGACGATCGGCGATTATCCCGACCATCTGGGTGTGGGGTTCTTGGTCAACCAAGGCATGTTGGGTCCGGAGGTAAGCGTCACTGCGGTCGATTACGATGACGAGCTTGGGGTCGTGGTCGTGCGCACCGATACAGAGACCGATCACGAGGCCAAATTGGCGCGGCGCACACGCACCAGCGGATGTGCTGTCGGAACGGTCTTTGGCGACATGATGGCGGGGCTGGACGGGCTGGTTCTGCCGGCGTCGACGCTGCGGACAAGCTGGCTTTATGCGTTGAGCCATCGCATCAACCGCACGCCCAGCCTATATCTTGAGGCCGGCGCCATCCACGGCACGGTGTTGTGCCAAGAGGACCGGCCGCTGGTTTATATGGAAGATGTCGGGCGGCACAATGCGGTGGACAAGATCGCCGGCTGGATGCGTGCCGAGCGCGTCGAAGCGGCTGACAAGATCCTTTACACAACTGGCCGCCTGACCTCTGAGATGGTGATCAAGACGGCCTTGATGGGCATTCCGGTACTGGCCTCGCGATCGGGTTTTACCGCTTGGGGCGTCGAGATCGCGCGGGAGGTTGGGCTCACGCTGATTGGCCGGCTGAAAGGAAAACGGTTCGTGTGTTTGGCCGGTGAGGACCGGCTTATTCGAGATACCGATATTGCCGCCGTGCCCGACGAAGCTGCAAAGCATGCGCGCAAAGCGGCGCGATGACGCGGCCTTTGGGCGTTATATTGGCCGGCGGACAAGCGCGGCGGATGGGCGGCGGTGACAAAGGGCGGCTGATGCTGGGCGGGCAAAGCCTTGTTCAGCATGTCATCGCGCGGCTGGCGCCCCAATGCGATGGACTGGCGCTTAACGCCAATGGCGACCCGGAACGCTTTGCCGATCTGGGCCTGCCGGTCATCGCAGACAGCGTTGCGGGCCATGCAGGACCGCTGGCCGGAGTTTTGGCCGGGCTCGACTGGGCCGCGGGTCAGGGTGCAGAGACAATCGTGACGGCCGCCGCGGACACGCCGTATTTTCCTGGCGATTTGGTCAGCCGTCTTGTCAAAGCCGCCCCCGGCGGCCTGGCGCTCGCAAAAGATGCCGACGGCAACCGGCATCCGACCTTTGGCCTTTGGCCGGTTGCCCTGCGCGATGATTTGCGCGCGGCCCTGACGGCAGGTCTGAGAAAGATCGTGATTTGGACCGACGCGCAGGGTGCGGCGGAGGCGGTGTTTCCCGACGCTGCGGCCTTTTTTAACATCAACACGCCCGACGATTTGGCCGAAGCCGAGGCGCGATTGTTATGAAGGTCGTTGGCGTTGTTGGGTGGAAGAATTCCGGCAAAACCGGGTTGGTGGAACGGCTCGTTGCGCATTTTGCCGATCAAGGCGCCCGTGTTGCGACGCTCAAGCATGCCCATCACGGATTTGACGTCGATCAGCCGGGAACCGATAGTTTTCGCCACCGCGCGGCCGGAGCGGCAAAGGTTGTTGTGGTCTCGTCGCATCGCGTGGCCACGCTAGAGGAATTGCGCGGCGCAGAGCAGCCGTCGTTGGAGACGTTGCTCGCCCAGCTTGGACCGGTCGATGTGGCGATTGTCGAAGGGTGGAAATCTGCGCCGCATCCAAAGATCGAAACCGTGCTCTCTGGTGCGCGAGAACCGCCGATTGCGCAGAGCGATCCGACCATCAGCGCGGTGGCCAGCGACACGATGCCGAATGTGTCATGTCCTGTTCTTGCAATTGACGCGACCGCAGCGATTGTTGACTTCATCGAACGAGAGATTTGGCGGTGAGCGCGTTTGACACGGTGTTGATGGTGGATTGGTCGGGCGGCAATGACCGTGGCCCGACCCCGAAGAAGGACGCCATCTGGATCGGCGGCAGCGATATGGCGCCGCTTTACCAGCGCAATCGCCACCACGCCGAGACCTGGCTGCGCGCGCGGATCGACCGCGCGCTCCAGCAAGGTGAGCGGGTTCTGCTTGGGTTTGATTTCCCATTCGGATATCCCAAGGGGTTTGCGCAAGCGCTGACCAAGACCTCTGATCCGTTTGCCGTTTGGGACTGGCTCGAACGCCGGATCGAAGACCTGCCGGAGGGCAATAATCGCTGGGAGATCGCGGCAGAGTTAAACCGGCTTTTCCCAGGCGTTGGCCCGTTTTGGGGCAATGGCGGCAAAACGGACTGGGCCGATCTGCCGCGTAAGGGCCGCGATCGAACTTCAGATACGCTGCCGGAGCGTCGGTCGGTCGAATTGGCCGCGCCGCGGGCCTTTCCGGTCTGGCAACTGGCCGGGGCCGGGTCGGTCGGTAGCCAGGTCTTGATGGGTCTGCCGGTCTTGGCGCGTCTGCGGCGGGATTTCGGGGCGGCCATTTCGGTCTGGCCGTTTCAGCCACCTGATGGCCAGGTGGTCTTGGCCGAGATTTGGCCCTCGATCCTGAACGACCTTGTGCATGCACATATGCATCCCGGCGCGATCCGTGATGCGGTCCAGGTCGATCTGATTGCGGCGGCTTTTGCCGGCGTATCTGCCGATGCCCTCGCTGAAATGCTCAGCCACGCGGACGATGAGGAAGGTTGGATCCTGGGTTTGGGCCATGAAGATCTGCTGATAGAGGCCCTGACCAAACCAAAGCCGCCGGTTCTGGCGAATGATTGCTTTGCGTTGCCGCCAGGGGTGGATTGGACACCGGTTGCCGAGGCGATGGCGCGTTTGCGCACGGCTATTGCCCCGGTGGTTGCGCCGGTCGCGACGCCACTGGACGTGGCGGCCGGCCGTATTCTTGCCGCCGATGTGGTTGCGACGCGCGCGAATCCACCGGCGGCAAACGCGGCGGTGGACGGCTATGGATTTGCGCAAACATCAGATGCGGCGGAGATCACGTTGCCATTGGTGGCAGGGCGCGCCGCGGCCGGCCAAGCCTTTGACGGCGCCGTACCCGCAGGGCATGCGGTGCGCATTCTGACCGGTGCGGCTCTGCCACAGGGCGTCGATACGGTGGTCCTGGAAGAGGATTGCGCGGTTACGCCACTGGCGGTGTCGTTTCGCGGCCCGATCAAACGCGGCAGCAATACCCGCGCGGCGGGCGAAGACTTTGCGATCGGTCACACCGTTTTGCCGCGCGGCGCGGTGTTGCGAAGCCCCGATATCGCCCTGGCGGCCGCGGCGGGTGCGGGCACGGTCACCGCTTTTGCGCCGCTTCGAGTTGGGGTCCTGTCCACCGGTGACGAATTGGTCGAGGCCACAGCGCAAGATCGCGGCGTTGTCGATGCCAACCGGCCTATGCTGTCGGCGCTGGTGGCGCGCTGGGGGTATACGCTTGTCGATCTCGGGATTGCGCCCGATGATCCAGACGCTGTGCGCGCGGCGCTCGATCGCGGCGCAGATACCGCGGATGTGATCCTAACATCAGGCGGCGCCAGCGCCGGCGATGAGGATCATATCTCAGCACTTTTGCGGACCGAGGGTCATCTAACGGCTTGGCGTATCGCGCTTAAACCCGGTCGGCCGCTGGCCATGGCGATGTGGCGCGGCACCCCGGTTTTCGGTCTGCCGGGCAATCCCGTTGCGGCCTTTGTATGCACGTTATTGTTTGCCCGACCGGCCCTGTCTGTTTTGGCGGGCGGAGCATGGCTTGAGCCGCTGCGCCTGGAACTGCCGGCCGCATTCGCTAAGCGCAAGAAAGCCGGCCGCTCGGAATATCCGCGCGCGCGTCAGACCGCAGACGGCCGTGCAGAGGTGTTCACCTCAGAGGGATCGGGCCGCATCTCGGGTCTGTCTTGGGCCAATGGCCTGTTGGAATTGGGACCCGAAGCGCGCGAGATACGGCAAGGAGATCTGGTGACCTTTTTGCCCTTTGCCGGGTTTGGGCTCTAACTTCCGGCGCCGTCGATGACGGCTTGCAGCAAGGCCACGGCTTCGGCGCTGTGCCAATCGGCATCCCCACGCAAGCGCCCGATTTCTTGACCGTTACGGTCGATGATCACGGTGATCGGCAGGCCAAAGACGCTCATCTCTCGGGCGATGTCTTGGCGTGGGTCGAGATAGGTTGGCAAGGCCTCGATCCCCTCTTCATCGAAAAAGCGCAGGATCGCGGGCGGCGGGTTGCGTCCGGTCGCAAGCGTGACGACCTGAAAATCCTCGCCGCCCAAGTCTTGCTGCAACGCATCCAGCGAAGGCATTTCCTCGCGGCAGGGCGCGCACCATGTCGCCCAGAAATTCAACAGCACAACCTGGCCTTCGAAATCCGCCAAAGTGTGGCTGCCGTTTTCCATATCCGTGAAGGTTTGACCGGATACATCGATTGGCGTTTCATGAAACACCACGCCGCGCATATAGCCTTCGCGCAGGCTTTCCAGGTCTTGCGCGGCAACCGCATTTGCGCCAAGGCCAAAGGCCAAAGCGAGGGAAAGGATCGAAAGGCGGATCATGGGCGAGACATCCTCGAACGCAATGTGGGGCGGGCGGTTCGCCGATGGGCCGGACGCGATCATGGAGGCAATCAATGCCTCCATCAGTTTTGACCAGCGTCTGGCGCGGCAGGATATCGAAGGGTCCCGCGCCCATGCAGCAATGCTCGCCCGCCAGGGCATCTTGACGGATAAAGATGCGGAGGCCATTCGGGAAGGCCTGCTCACGGTGTTGTCAGAGATCGAAGCGGGGACGCTGCAATTTTCCGCCGCACTTGAAGACATTCACATGAATGTCGAGGCGCGCCTGACGGAAATCATCGGCTCACCGGCTGGCCGACTGCATACCGCGCGGTCCCGAAACGATCAGGTCGCCACGGATTTCAAACTTTGGGTGCGTGCGCAAATGGATGCCGCGATCGAGGGGCTTACGGCGTTGCAGCGCGCGTTTCTGGACCAGGCTGAGTTCGGCGCCGATTGGGCGATGCCGGGCTTTACGCATCTGCAAACCGCGCAGCCGGTGACATGGGGCCATCACATGATGGCCTATGTTGAGATGCTGGGCCGCGATGTCAGCCGGTTTCGCGATGCCCGCAAGCGGATGAATGAAAGCCCCTTGGGTGCCGCGGCATTGGCCGGCACGAGCTTTCCCATCGATCGGGAGATGACGGCCGAGGAACTGGGGTTTGACCGGCCTGCGGCCAATTCACTCGATGCCGTCGCCGATCGAGATTTCGCGTTGGAATTTCTGAGTTGCGCGTCGATTTGCGCCATGCATCTTAGCCGGTTTGCCGAGGAATTGGTGATCTGGTCGTCGGCGCAATTTCGGTTCGTGACGCTGTCGGATCGGTTTTCGACCGGCTCGTCGATCATGCCGCAAAAGAAAAACCCCGACGCGGCAGAGTTGATCCGCGCCAAGATCGGCCGAATCTTTGGGGCCAATGTGGCCTTGATGACGGTGATGAAGGGACTGGCGCTGACCTATTCAAAGGACATGCAAGAAGACAAGGAGCAGACCTTTGACGCCGCCGATTCGCTCATGCTGGCCTTGGCCGCGATGACCGGGATGGTGCGCGACATGGCCGCCAATCGCGGCGCGCTCGAAGCTGCGGCATCCTCTGGGTTTTCCACTGCGACCGATTTGGCCGATTGGCTGGTCAGGACGCTTGGCCTGCCATTTCGCGAGGCGCACCATGTCACCGGCAGTTTGGTCAAACTTGCCGAGGACTTGGCCTGCGACTTGCCCGAACTGAGTTTGGCGCAGATGCAATCGGTGCATGGCGACATCACCGGGGGCGTCTACGATGTTCTGGGCGTGCACAATTCGGTTGCGTCGCGCAATTCCTATGGCGGAACGGCGCCCGAACAGGTGCGTGCGCAAATCGCGCGCTGGAAGCGGACGCTGGGTTAAGCTAGTATTGGGCATGTTTCGATGGGCGATCATAGCACTGAGCCTTGCTGCGCTGACCGCGTGCGGCGTCGACGGAGAGCCCGAAGTGCCCGAGCCGGGCCCGAATATCGGGCTTTCTGGTAGCATTGAATTTGGGATTTCAGGCACCTTCTAGCCCCCGTTGAACTCCCGCGCGACTGCGCATACGCTGCCCAACTTGAGCCATTCAGAAATTCAGCCGAGATACTTGCTGATGGAAAAGATCCCGATGACGCCTGCGGGCTACAAGGCCCTCGATGCGGAACTCAAATCGCTGCGCACGGTGGAGCGCCCGGCGATCATTAAGGCTATTGCCGAGGCGCGCGAGCACGGAGACCTGTCCGAAAACGCGGAATATCATTCGGCGCGCGAGAAGCAGAGTTTCATCGAAGGCCGGATCAAAGAGCTCGAAGGCACGATCGGATTGGCGCAGGTAATCGACCCGACGACCCTATCGGGCGCGGTCAAATTCGGTGCCACTGTCCTCGTTGTCGACGAGGAAACCGAAGAAGAAAAGACCTACAAAATCGTCGGAGAGCCGGAGGCCGATATCGAAAAGGGCCTGCTAAACATCAAATCTCCGCTGGCGCGCGCCCTTATCGGCAAGGACGAGGGCGACAGCGTTGAAGTCAAAACACCTGGCGGCTCGAAGGATTATGAAATCGTCTCGATAACCTATGTCTGATCGCCTTCAAGGGCCGTTGACGGGCCGGCAGGGTCTGCTTGCCGATCCCGTTGACGAAACCCCACGGCGGGTTTGGGCGATTGCCGCGCTGATCAGCTTGTTGTGGATCGGGCTATTCGTGGCGTTTTTGGTGATTTACGGCGCACGCGATGGGGCGCTTGGCCTGTTCATCAGCCTGATGAGCGCACTTTTACCGGTCGGCTTTATCTGGGTTGCAGCCAGTAGCTTTGTCGCCTTGCAGGGTCTGCGGGCCGAGGCCGGGCGTTTGCAAAGGGCATTGCAACAGATCAGCGCCGCGCAGGTCGGGATAGGCCCGGATGTTGCGCAAAAGCTTGATGCCGTTCTTGCCGCGCAACGGCAGATCCAAGCCCAAGTCGTCGGGATGACCGAACCACCGGCAAACCTATCGACGAGCGCTGTGCCAGCCCCTGATCCCGCACCGCGACCCCAAGAGGAGGCTCAGCCAAGCCTGTCGCTGGGCACACCGGCTGAGGCGCTGGATGCGCCGATTTCGACCGAAGAGTTTATCGGTGCGCTCAACTTTCCCGAAAACGAACATGATGCCGAAGGGTTTGCGATGCTGCGCAAGGCGCTGCGGGACCGGGGAACCGAACGCCTGGTGCGGTCAAGTCAGGATGTGCTGACGCTGCTGAGCCAAGACGGGATCTACATGGATGACCTTCGCCCCGACCGCGCCCGTCCGGAGGTTTGGCGTGCTTTCGCCCGGGGTGACCGGGGACGCGCGATTGCTGGGCTTGGCGGCGTGAATGACCGGTCTAGCCTGGCCTTGGCGTCGGGTCGGATGAAGCAAGACGCGGTGTTTCGCGATGCCGTCCATCATTTTCTACGCGCCTTCGATCAGACCTTCATGAGTTTTGAAACGCGTGCAACCGATCAAGATATCATCGATCTTGCCAATACGCGCACGGCGCGCGCGTTTATGTTGCTCGGGCGGGTGACGGGCACGTTCGACTAGGTCATTTCGGCGACGCGCGCATGGGCCGGGCACGTGACCAAATGGTCATTGATCAACCCCGTAGCTTGCATGAAAGCATAAACGATGGTCGGGCCGCAAAACGTAAATCCATGCGCCTTCAGCGCTTGCGAGACCTCTTTGGAAAGCGCCGTTTCTGCTGGAACGTCGGCGTCCTCGGCCCACTGATTTTGCAGGGGTTTGCCATCGACAAACGCCCAAAGGAACCGATCGAAACCTTGCTCGGCTTCGATCCGCTGCCAGGCCCGCGCATTCCCAATCGTCGCCGCGATCTTGCCGCGGTGTCGCACGATGCCGGGATCGGCGAGCAGTCGGGCGATATCGGCATCGCCCCAACCCGCAATGACGTTTGGGTCAAAGCCTTGAAACGCTTTACGAAAGGCGTCGCGCTTGCGCAGGATTGTGATCCAGCTCAGCCCGGCCTGAAAGCCATCTAGGATCAGCTTTTCCCAAAGCGCCCGGCTATCCCGTTCCGGCACACCCCATTCCGTGTCGTGATACGCGACGTAAAGCGGATCGGTCCCGCACCAAGCACATCGTTCACCCATCATTCATCCTATATCTACAAGTTTAGGAAAACTGGAACAAATAGCGAAAATTAATCGGATGTTCATGATTTGGACCCATCCGTGATTGCGTCTATAGCCGGAGACCACGCGCAATGCCAATGCAGGATGCAAGCCTATTGGACCCTCGTTTTGCCAGCCCATTGGATGTCGCCGTGCACCACCGCAAAACGACAGCCATCGATTTGGTGCGCGTGGCGTTGGACACGGGCCGGGCCAAACTGGCCTTTCAACCTGTGATCTCGACCCATGGTGGCGGCCGCGTGTCCTTTTACGAAGGATTGATCCGTATGATCGATCCGCAAGACAGGGTCATCCCGGCATCTGATTTCGTGGACAAGGTTGAGGATTTGGAGCTTGGCCGGACCATCGATTGCCGGGCCTTATCGCTTGGCCTGCGTGCGCTGAAGCACAATCCCGGCCTCAGATTGTCCGTCAACATGTCTGCGCGATCGATTGGGTATCCGAAATGGATGGCCATTTTGCAAAAGCACATCCGCAATCATCCCGATGCGGTGGAACGGTTGATCCTGGAGATCACAGAAAGTTCTGCCATTACCATGCCGGAGCTTGTGCAATCCTTCATGAACGAATTGCAGTCTTGCGGCGTGACCTTTGCGCTCGATGATTTCGGTGCTGGGTTCACGGCATTTCGCCATCTGCGCGACTTTTCCTTCGACATCGTGAAATTCGATGGGCAGTTTATTCACGGCGTGCACGCCAACGCCGACAATCAGGTCTTGCTCGGCGCCTTGGTTTCGGTGGCGCACCATTTCGACATGCTCTCGGTCGCAGAATCGGTGGAAACCCCCGAAGATGCCGAATGGTTGCGCCGCGCCGGCGTCGATTGTTTGCAGGGCTACCTTTACGGTGCGCCGCAGATCAATCCGACATGGCATGCCCGGCTTGGCCCCGCGGAAACGGCCGAAGATCGGCGCCGTGCCGCGCTCGGCTGATCTTCTTTCCGAAATCGGGTGGTTGTCGCCCTCGATCCCCGTCGTTACGTTTGACCCAAGTCAATGACACGGTGCGCTGCGCTGTTGAAAAGCGCGCATCGGCTAGAAAGGGATCACAATGACCAACGTCGTTATCGCCTCCGCTGCCCGGACGCCCGTCGGCAGTTTTTTGGGCTCTTTTGAAAACGTGCCCGCGCATGATCTGGGCAAGACCGTTATCGAGGCCGTGGTCGCGCGCGCTGGTGTCGCCAAGGAAGACGTATCAGAGACCATTCTCGGCCAGGTTCTGACCGCGGCACAGGGCCAAAACCCGGCGCGCCAAGCCCATATCAATGCAGGCCTTCCCAAAGAAAGCGCGGCTTGGGGCATCAATCAGGTTTGTGGCTCGGGCCTGCGGGCCGTCGCCCTTGGTGCGCAGCATATCATGTTGGGCGACGCGGAGATCGTGATCGCGGGAGGGCAGGAAAACATGTCGCTCGCGCCGCATGCGGCCGCGCTGCGCAAGGGCCAAAAGATGGGCGATCTGAAATACACCGACACGATGATCCGCGACGGCCTCTGGGATGCGTTCAACGGCTATCACATGGGCCAAACGGCGGAAAACGTGGCCGAGCAATGGCAGATCAGCCGGGAAGCACAGGACAGCTTTGCCGTCAGCAGCCAAAACAAGGCCGAGGCGGCGCAAAAGGCCGGAAAATTTGCCGACGAAATCGTGCCGGTCGTGGTGCCGAACCGAAAGGGCGATATCACGATCGATCAGGACGAATATATTCGCCACGGAGCGACGCTTGAAGCGATGCAGAAGTTGCGCCCAGCCTTCGCAAAGGAAGGCTCCGTCACGGCGGCAAATGCCAGCGGTCTAAACGATGGCGCCGCCGCGACATTGCTGATGAGCGCGGAGGAAGCGGAAAAGCGCGGAATTACGCCGCTGGCCCGGATCGCCAGTTATGCAACGGCCGGGCTGGACCCGTCCATCATGGGCGTTGGCCCGATTTATGCGTCGCGCAAAGCGCTCGACAAAGCAGGATGGAAGGTCGACGATCTCGACCTTGTCGAAGCAAACGAGGCGTTTGCGGCCCAGGCCTGCGCCGTCAATAAGGATATGGGATGGGATCCGGAGATCGTGAACGTCAATGGCGGTGCAATTGCCATCGGACATCCGATTGGCGCGTCCGGCGCGCGCGTGCTTAACACGCTGCTTTTTGAGATGCAGCGCCGCGATGCCAAAAAGGGTCTTGCGACTTTGTGCATCGGTGGCGGCATGGGGGTCGCCCTCTGCGTGGAGCGGCCTTGACGACAAGATCGGTGCCGCAGGGCCGCGGCATCTAAAGAGTTAGAACCCGGGACATACCTGGTGGCCCAGCCTTGGAGGAGACAATCATGGGACGTGTTGCGTTGGTGACCGGCGGGTCACGCGGAATTGGGGCGGCAATTGCAAAACGGTTGCAAGCCGATGGCTGCACGGTCGCGGCGACCTACGGTGGCAACGATGAAGCGGCGGCCAAATTCACAGACGAGACCGGGATCAAGACCTATAAGTGGAACGTGTCGGATTACGACGCATCAAAGGCCGGCATCAGCCAAGTGGAGGCCGATATCGGACCGATCGATATCGTGATCGCCAATGCAGGCATCACACGCGATGCGCCGTTTCACCGCATGACGCCGGAGCAATGGAACGATGTGATCGGCACCAATTTGACCGGCGTGTTTAACACAGTGCATCCAGTTTGGCCGGGCATGCGGGACCGCAAATTCGGCCGTGTCGTCGTGATTTCATCGATCAACGGCCAAAAGGGACAGTTCGGCCAGGTGAATTATGCCGCCACCAAAGCCGGTGACATCGGCATTGTGAAATCGTTGGCGCAGGAGGGCGCGCGCGCCGGGATTACCGCCAATGCCGTCTGCCCTGGTTATATCGCGACCGAGATGGTCATGGCGATCGATGAAAGCATCCGTGACAAGATCGTCGCCGGTATCCCGGCCGGCCGATTGGGCGAGCCCGAAGAAATCGCACGTTGCGTGTCGTTTCTGGCCAGCGACGAGGCCGGTTTCGTGAATGGATCAACGATCTCGGCAAACGGCGCCCAATATATGGCCTAAGACGCCGCGGGACGGCGGGCCGTGCCTTCGCCCGCCGCGTCCGATGCGCGTTCAGCTGCGATGGGCGTTGGGGTTGTGCAAGACGGCTCGAAACGGCGATACGAGTTTGCGGCCGATCCACATGACGCCGCGCCGCACCGTGCGCGCACGTTCTTTCTGAGCGCGGGCGATGATGTCGTTAATTTCTTCTCTGCTTGGCGTCTCAAACATGATGGGCTCCTGCTAATCGCGATGCCTCCCACGACTTCATATGGCGCAAAGCGATAGGCGTAGAAGCGCAATTGATGCAAAGCCGGTTTTCGCGACATGCATGGCCGCTTAATCTTTTCTTAACATCCAGCTCAGGACTTCACGGAGGATTTTGCCACGTTCCTGATGGGCGCGTTGAATGGCGGCACGGGTTTTCGGGTCAGTTGTGTTGTCAAAAAACATGATATCGGCCTCAGGGCTCTGGGTTGCAGCGATCTTGGCCAAAGAGATGGGGTAATTTGCACCCGCTGACAAACGAGACTTTCGCATAGTTCACTTAAGCTCTATTTAACTGACATGTCCGAGCGACTCCCCCCGTTGACCAGCTTGCGCGCCTTTGAGGCGGCCGCCAGACATATGAGCTTTGCCCAAGCGGCTGATGAATTGTCGGTGACGCCGGCTGCGTTGAGTTACCAAATCAAATCGCTGGAGACCCATTTGGGCGCCAAGCTTTTTCGGCGTTTGAACCGGGCGGTGGCGTTGACGGAGATCGGCGAACGGCTGGCCAATGGCGTTGCGCCGGCATTTGCCATGCTGCAAACCAGTTGGCGCGATGCGTGTGACTACGTTGACTCCCCGCATTTGGTCGTGACCGCTGGACCGGCCTTTACCGCAAAGTGGTTGGCTCCGCGAATCTATGCCTTTGCCGAAGCTCATCCCGAGATTGACCTAAGGCTAACGGCCAGTTTGCGCCTGATAGATTTTGAACGCGATGGCGTGGATGTTGCCATCCGGTTTGGACCCGAACCCGATGACCCTGGCCTGTTTTTTCAGCAGGTTGCGCGGGAATGGGTGACGCCGATGATGCACCCGGCCTTGGCTGCGCGCGTCAAGACGCCGACCGATCTGCGCAATGTCCCGATTTTGCATCAAGAAGACCTCGCCCGGGTAGAGCCGAACGTGACCTGGCGACGGTGGTTCGAAGCCGCAGGTCTTGGACCGGCGCCGGAGGCCGGCGCGCGGTTCAGCCAAGCCGATCACGCCATCGATGCCGCGGCGTCCGGTGCGGGGGTCGTTTTGGGGCGTATCTCGCTTGCGCATAACGACCTTAAGTCGGAGCGGCTGATCGCACCTTTCGATCTTGCTTTGACGTTGAATTCCAGCACCCGGCTCGTTTGCCCCGCCGGAACGGAGGACAAACCCGCGATCCGGGCGTTTCGCGCCTGGGTCATGGCGGAAACCGCGATTGACCCAATCTATGAACGCAGCCGGCGGTACGTGGCGGCTGTGCCCTAGACAATCAGCCTTCGAGGCGCCGGATTTCCTCTTTGAGCCGGAGTTTTTCTTTTTTTAGATCCCGTATGGTCAGATCGTCGATGCCGGGACTTTGCTGCGCTGCTTCTACTTGGGTATCAAGGGCCTGGTGCTTTTTCCGAAGTTCGTGAAGGTGCGCGCCGAGCGACATGGATATCCTCCTGTTTGTTGTAGCAGAACAAGCCCATGTGAGCACAATCTGAGCGATCTGTCATCTAGGTGATTGTTCAAAATGAAAGCTATCCACAAAACAAACTGGTTTACGTTCAGAAATTGTGCGTCAACCCCACGAGATGCGTGCGGCGTTGCGCAAGATATCACGGGCCTGATCGGAATAGTCGTCCCCGTCACGGCGATGCGCATCTCCGGCATGCAGAACCAGAGGTGAGAGCAGCCGAAAGCCGGCCGCACTGCCTTTGCGCGCCTTGGCAAGAAAGCGACTGGGCGGCCGTCCTCGACGTGACGCCAACGGCAGGACGGTCAGATCCCCAAAGCCATCGCCGAGATGCGTTATTATGTCCGGCAGACGCTCTGTTGTCATAATGACTGTCAGCGATCCATTTGGTTTCAGCCGACGCCGCGCCGTATTGGTCCAGTCGGCAAGCGCTGTTGTCTCATGCCGCGCCTGCGCCCGCCCGGCGTTTTCGGATCTGGAGCCGCCGTTGAAAAATGGCGGATTGGCGATCACGTGATCAAAGCTTTGCTGTCGGAGCGGTGCGGGCAATTCGCTGAGATCGGCCTGGTAAACGGTGACGGGGGCATGTGCTTCGCGCGCATTGCGCTCGGCCAACTGCGCATAGTCGGGTTGGATCTCAACCCCCGCAATGGTGAGCGACGGGACACGCGCGGACAAGCACAGCGCAGCAACTCCCACCCCGCAGCCGAGTTCCAAAACGGATTGGCCGGGTTCGGCCGGGCAGGCCGCGGCAAGAAAAACCGCATCGGTGGCGGCGCGGTAGCCGGTGGTTCTTTGCCAAGCCGACACGCGTCCACCCAGAAACGCATCCTGCGACAAGCTCACTCAGATACCGGGAGATCGTTGTCCTTGAGCGCGCGCCGCGCGGCGGGCGCGTCGATCGCGCGCACCATCAAGCGCCGCGGCAATACGCCTATGCTGCCTTCCAGGACGCTCATATGGACGTCCATTTCGAAGACCTCTATATCCTCGCCGGACAGGAGTGCAGAGGCAAAGGCAATGATGGTCGGATCTGTGGACCGCAGGACTTCCTTCATGCCAGCGATCTAAGTGCAAAGGTCAGCCTTGTCGAGAGGAGCGCGGATGGGCCTGGATGATGTAACCAGCAAGCCTCATGAACGGTTGCAATCTGCCTTGGCGGCAGATTTGACGGCCGTGAATGGTTTGATCCGGGAACGAATGGCATCGGAGCATGCCCCGCGCATCCCTGAGGTGACCGCGCATTTGATCGAAGCGGGCGGCAAACGTATCCGGCCGCTTCTGACATTGGCCGCTGCGCGGGCCTGTGGCTATGCGGGGGATCTGCATATCAAGCTGGCCGCAACTGTGGAGTTCATTCACACCGCGACCTTGTTGCACGACGACGTGGTCGATGAAAGCACGCAGCGTCGCGGCCGGCCGACGGCAAACCTTTTGTGGGACAATTCGTCCAGTGTTTTGGTCGGCGACTACTTGTTTGCCCGGGCCTTCCTGCTGATGGTGGAAACCGAGAGCCTGGATGTTCTGCGGATCCTCAGCCGTGCGGCGGCGACAATCGCAGAGGGCGAAGTGCTGCAATTGACCGCAGCGGCGAACCTGGCCACGACGGAGGCTGTCTATACGCAGGTGATCCGCGGCAAGACGGCAGCGCTTTTCGAGGCGGCAACCGAAGTTGGCGGCGTGATCGCGGGGGCGCCGGAGGCCAATGTTACGGCCTTGGCGATCTATGGCGATGCGATCGGCATGGCGTTTCAAATCGTTGACGATTTGCTCGACCTTGGCGGCGTTTCGGGCGACATGGGCAAAAACACGGGCGATGATTTCCGCGAACGAAAACTGACATTGCCGATCATTCGCGCGATTGCCAAGGCAGACGCGACTGAAAGAGCCTTTTGGGAACGGACACTTGGGAAGGGCGATCAGCGCGATGGAGATCTGGCCGAAGCCCTGACGATATTGGTGCGGCATGGCACGCTCGAAGAAACGCGGGCCGAGGCCCTGGCCTATGCCGCGAAGGCCAAACAAGCGCTGAGTGGGTTTCCGGACGATCCGTTGATCGGGATGCTAAGGGATCTGGCCGATTACGTTGTTGCCCGCGTCGCCTAAGTCCCACACGGAAACCCGGTTCGTTGGCTTGGGGTATCAGGTCTGAGTGCCAAAACCGGGCGCGTCGTGATCTGCCAGCGTCGTAACTTGGACCCACCAATCGGAATGCGACGCTGCTATGCGACGCGCCGCGTTCTTGGCTGCATCGATTTCGGGAAATAGTCCAAAACAGGTCGCTCCAGACCCGCTCATGCGCGAAAGAGCGCACCCCATTTGCGCTGTCAATTCTGAAAGGACGTCGCGCACGAGGGGTTGAAACGTCAGAGCGGGCTTTTCCAGATCATTGCGCTGCGCTGACAGCCAGTGGATGAAGCTTTCCCTGTCGCCGATGCCATAATCTGGCATGGACATCGGAGAATTGTCCTTTCGGTTCAGCCCGGAAAAAACCTTCGCGGTCGGGACAAGTGCCCGTGGATTTACAATCACCGCGGGTAGGGGAGGAAGGCGCGGCACCGGTCGGAGGTCTTCACCAATTCCGCCCATCCGAGACGTGACCCCAAGCGTGCAAACCGGGACATCTGCGCCCAGTGCCACGAGCCCACCGTTATCCGGCCCGCCGGGACGCCATTGGCGTAAGGCACGGATGACTGCACCCGCATCGGCCGATCCTCCGCCGATACCGGCGGCATGCGGAAGTGTCTTTTCCAATGTGATGTCCAACTGAAGGGTCGGATCGAACCAGTCAACGGCCTTCCAAATAAGGTTGTCGGGGCCCGTCGGCACGCCGTCGGAAAATGGCCCAGTTATCGTGAGGCGACGTGTGTCGGAGGGCTGAAATGCAAGCCTATCCCCGACATCGGCGAACACAACCAGGCTGTCGAGGAGGTGGTACCCGTCATTGCGTTGGCCGGTGACATGCAGCGCGAGATTGATTTTCGCGGGCGCAAATTCCGTGATCACTCTTCGACCAATAGGCCGACGCCGCCTTCTTCTTCGAGGACCGCGCTGAGACCGATTTCCAGTTTGCGCCGAATGCGTTCTGCATCCTCTTCATCTGGTTCAAAGCTCAGCGCGCGTATCCACTGAAATTCCGCTTCGCGAGTTCGGCCGACCATCCAATAGACATCGCCCAAATGATCGTTGATCACAGGATCGGTTGGCACCAAAGCAACCGCACGTTCCATCGGTTCAACGGCGTCTTCAAATCGGCCCAAGCGGAACAGCACCCAGCCGAGGCTATCGACGATATAGCCTGAATCCGGGCGTGCCGCGACAGCGCGTTCGATCATATTGAGCGCTTCGTCGAAGTTGCGACGCTGTTCGACCAGGGAATAGCCGAGATAATTCAAAACATTGGGTTGTTCGGGGTTGAGCTCAAGCGCGCGCCGGAAATCAACCTCAGCATTATCCCAAAGACCTTCACGCTCATAGGCGATGGCGCGGGTATAGAACAAAAACCAATTGCGCGTCTGGGTCTGGTCGACCAAGTTCAGCGCCGTCGTGTAGGCCTCGATGGCCTCTTCGAACCGTTCCAGCCGGCGGAAAATATCCCCAAGCGTCCCGTGCACGACGGACACATCGCCGAAATCGGCCGCAAGGGCCGTCATGGCGGCCACGGCCGCGTCGCCTTCGGCCATGTCCATCAACACGCCGGCGCGTCCGATTTCAGCCGCAATGAAAAGCGGATGACCGGGTGCGACGTCGCTATAGGCTTGCTCCGCCAAATCTAGCTGCCCGCTGGCTTCGAGCATTTCCGCAGCAAGCAAAACCGCATCGGCGTGGTCTTCGCGCAGATGGGCGGCGGCGCGCGCATAGACAAGCGCGAGGATACCGCCGCTATCTGTGCCAAGACCGCGTGCAACGGTGTAAAAGACCTCTGCGGCGCCTTCTTGCGGCGTGACCAGGAAGTCGTAGGCGCGATCGGCATCCGCTTGGATCGCCGCGCGGAGCCCCGTGAGCGCCGGATCGGGAACTGCTGCGGTTGCCGCGTCGAGCATGCTGATGGCGTCGTCCGTGCGGCCGAGTTGTGCAAGGATTTGCGCGTGCGCCTGGAAGCTGCGGGTGCTTGCCGGCAGCGGGCCGAATTCCGCACCGGAAAGGATGGCATCGGCCCCTTCGTAATCGCCGACCGAGGCACGCATCAAGGCCAAGTGATACCGGGCGATGTCGGCCAAGGGTCCGGCATTTGCAACTTCGTCGAGAAGCGCTGAGGCACCCGACATGTCGCCCTGACCCAAAAGCATCCAAGCCAGCGATAGGTCGTCCACCAGCGGCCCGGCGGCACGCCCTTCGCCGATCATCTCGCTCGCCTCGGCGTAATTGCCGCGCGAAATGCGATCCACTTGCTCGACGATGTTGATGAGCTCGCGCCCTTCTCGTCCCGGCGGGCTGTTGGCACCGATCTCGAGGGCTCTGTCCCATTGGCCAAGTGCCGCGCGGGCCAAGACACCGTTGGTGATCAGTTCCAAATTGTCGCCATCACGGCGCAGCGCTTGTTCAAAATACGTCGCGGCCTCGGCATGGTCGCCGTCGATAACGGCTTGCCTGGCGGCCAGATAGGACCCCGAGACAGTTTGAGCCGCCGCTGCGGTGGACAAGACAAGCGCGAGGGTCGTGGGCAACAAGAGACGCATCAACAAGCTCCGATCAATCTACCTCGGTGAACTTATGGTCCGCGCGGGGCCAAGTCCATCAATCCAGGCTCACATATTCGGGTAGTTCGGTCCATCACCGCCCTGGGGCACGGTCCACACGATGTTTTGGCTCGGGTCTTTGATGTCGCAGGTTTTGCAATGCACACAATTTTGGAAATTAATTACAAAGCGTGGATCGGTGTCCTTTTCTTCGACCACTTCGTAGACACCTGCGGGGCAATAGCGCTGCGCGGGCTCTGCATAGGTCGGCAAGTTGACCGATATCGGAACACTGGCATCGCAGAGCCGAAGGTGGGCCGGTTGGTGTTCCTCGTGGTTGGTCATCGAGAACGATACATTCGTCAGGCGGTCAAAGCTGATCTTTCCATCCGGTTTGGGATAGTCGATCGATTTGAAATTCGCGGCTTGCCCGGTTGCGGCGGCGTCGGATTTACCATGCGATAGCGTGCCGAACGGGTTCAGCCCAGAGATATTGGCCGCCCACATATCGACACCGCCGAGGGCAAGCCCGCCCATCAGACCATATCTTGACCAGAGCGGTTTGACGTTGCGCACCTGTTTGAGGTCCTTTGCAATCGGTCCTTCGCGCAGCTCCGTTTCATAGGCGATCAATTCGTCCGACGCGCGACCGTCCTGGATCGCGGCATAAGCGGCCTCCGCGGCGGCCTTGCCAGATAGCATGGCATTGTGGTTGCCCTTGATGCGCGGCACGTTCACCAGCCCGACGCCGCATCCCAAGATGGCCACGCCTGGAGCGACAGCCTTCGGCATTGACTGCCAGCCCCCTTCCGAGATCGCGCGGGCGCCGTAAGCGATCCGTTTGCCACCCTTCAAAAGCTCCGCCACCATGGGATGATGCTTAAACCTCTGGAACTCCATATAGGGGTAAAGGTGCGGATTTTCGTAGTTTAGGTGCACCACAAAACCGACGTAAACTTGATTGTTATCAAGGTGATAAATAAAAGACCCGCCACCGGCATTGCGCCCCAAGGGCCAGCCCATCGTGTGGATCACTTTACCTTCGCGGTGCTTCTCGGGATCGATCTCCCAAATCTCTTTCATCCCTAGGCCGAATTTTTGCGGATCGCGTCCGGCCGACAGGTCATATTTTTCCATGACTTCCTTGGTGAGCGACCCGCGAACGCCTTCGCCGAGGAAGATGTATTTGCCCAAAAGCTCCATGCCCGGCTCATAGCCGTCGCTTGGCGTGCCGTCCGGGTTTTTGCCGAACTCGCCGGCCACGACGCCGCGCACCGTATCGCCGTCATAGACCAGTTCTGAACAGGCCATGCCGGGGAAAATCTCAACACCAAGCTCTTCGGCCTGCTCGGCCATCCAGCGGCACACATTGCCCATCGACACGATGTAATTGCCGTGGTTGGACATCAGCGGCGGCATCATCCAATTCGGGATACGCAGTTGTCCGGCCGGTCCGGCCATGTAGAAATGATCTTCGCGAACCGGCACTGTGACGGGCGCGCCGCGGTCGTTCCAATCCGGCATCAAAGCGTCGAGACCGCATGGGTCAAGCACAGCGCCGGATAGAATATGCGCTCCAACCTCGGAGCCTTTTTCGAGCACCACAACCGTGATTTCGGGATCGAGCTGTTTGAGCCGGATTGCAGCGCTCAGCCCCGCAGGTCCGGCGCCGACGATCACGACATCATACTCCATCGATTCCCGTTCGATATCGGCCATCTGATGTTCCTTGGCTGAGGCGCCCCGCCTTTGCGCTGCGCAACAATATAGCTCCGCAGAGGGGTAGCGCGGGGGCGGGGGGTGGTCAATTAAAACGCTAGGGCAAAATCCCGCGTGCTGTGTGGAAGGACGCTCTGGCGTGCGCTACCTCAGGGCAAATTCGGAGACGTCATGATGCGATACCTCTTTCTTGTACTTGCCGTTGTCGGTGTGCTGCCATGGGTCAATTTCTATCGCTGGTTTGCGGCCGAAGGTTGGGCCTTGCAGCCGATGATCGATGCCTGGTTTGTCAATCAGGCGACGACCGGACTTGTGTGGGACTTGACGATTGCCGCGGTGGCGCTGACCCTATGGGTCTTGGTTGAGACCGCCCAGCGGCGCGATTGGTGGGGTCTTTTGGCCATTCCCGCGATTTATGGCATCGGGCTCAGCTGCGGCTTGCCGCTCTATCTGTACCTTCGGGCGCGCAGGGGCTAAAGCGCGCGGTATGGACCATTTTTTGTACCAAAACGGCATCCTTAGCGCCGAGGGTGTTGCGATCCCGGAGATCGCGGCAGAGGTTGGCACACCGTTTTATTTGTATTCTACGGCCACGCTTTTGCGCCACTACAGGCTTTTTGACGACGCGTTGTCCCCGCTGCCGCATCTGGTCTGCTACGCGATGAAGGCCAATTCGAACCAAGCGGTCATCAAGACGCTCGGCGATGCTGGCGCCGGGATGGATGTGGTCTCGGGCGGGGAATATGCCCGCGCCCGCGCGGCCGGCATTCCAGGGGATCGGATCGTCTTTTCCGGTGTCGGCAAAACGCGCGCCGAAATGGAACAGGTCCTCAGCGGTGGCATTCGCCAGGTGAACATCGAGAGCGAACCGGAGATGCACTTGCTGAGCCAAGTTGCCGCATCCTTAGATGCCACTGTCCCGGTGACGGTTCGCATCAATCCAGACGTCGATGCCCAGACACATGAAAAAATCGCAACGGGCAAGGCCGAGAACAAGTTTGGCATTCCCATTGAACGCGCGTCCGAGGTCTATGCGTTGGCTGCCCGCCTGCCCGGTCTCACTGTGGTTGGCATTGATGTGCATATCGGCAGCCAGCTGACCGAGCTTGCACCGTTTGAGACCGCATATCAGAAGGTTGCAGACCTCACACGTCAGTTGCGCGATGAAGGGCACGATATCCGCCGGCTCGATCTGGGCGGCGGTTTGGGCATCCCCTATACCCGCGGCAATGAGGCGCCGCCGCTGCCGGTTGAATTCGGCAATTTGATCAAGCGTTCGGTCGGCGATCTCGGCGTTGAGGTCGAAATTGAGCCAGGTCGCCTGATCGCCGGCAATGCCGGCATTTTGGTAAGCCAAGTGATTTTTGTGAAATCCGGCGCGGGACGGGATTTCTTAATCCTTGATGCCGCGATGAACGACCTGATCCGACCGGCGATGTATGACGCTTGGCACGACATTGTGCCGGTGATCGAGCCCGAACCGGGCGTTGCACAGAACGATTACGACATCGTCGGTCCGGTCTGCGAGTCTGGCGACACCTTTGCAAAGAACCGTGCAATGCCCCCGGTCGTTGCCGGCGACCTTGTCGCATTCCGATCCGCTGGAGCCTATGGCGCTGTGATGTCGAGCGAATATAACACCCGACCGCTTATCCCAGAGGTTTTGGTGCAGGGCGATCAATTCGCGGTCATCCGCCCAAGACCGTCCTTTGAAGAAATCATTAACCGAGATATCTTACCCGAATGGCTATAATGTCTGAAAGCCGATGAAGGGTGTTTCTTGACCGACAACTCATCGCCCGATGCTGACCCGCAAACGCGCGACGTTCTGAATGGTTTGCAATGGCCGCTCCGCTTGACGCGGGCCGGCATGGTAGTGGAACGCGCCGTTCGGGCCTTTTGGCCGTTTGCCACGATTGTCATGCTCATTCTGGCCTTGCTGGCGTTTCGGGTTGCAGATGCAGCGATCCTGCCGGTTTTGGTGAGCCTTGCGGCTGTTGGGTTCGTAGCGCTGATTTGGTCGCTGATTGCAGGGATAAGGCGGTTTCATTGGCCGAGCTGGGCTGATGCGGAGGCACGACTGGACGCGACCTTGGTCGGCCATCCGATCGCCACGTTGCAGGATGCACCGGCCGTTGGCGGGGATGATCCGGCCAGTATCGCCGTGTGGCGGGCGCATCTGCGCCGTATGCGCGCGCGTGTGCGCGGCGCGCGTGCCCCGGCGCCGGATCTCCGCGTAGCGGGACATGATCCCTTTGCGTTGCGGTTGATGGCGGCCACGGCGCTCCTGGCGGCGGTGCTGTTTGGCGCGCTTGGACGTGTGGGCGATGTCGGCCCGGTCCTTGTTGGCCCGATTGAGGCATCGACCGGTGGTCCGTCTTGGGAAGGCTGGATCGAACCGCCGCTTTATACGGCGCGCCCCTCGCTCTACCTCAATGACATTTCGCGTGAGGCGTTTGAGGCGCCCGAAGGGTCCCGGATCACGATCCGGTTCTACGGCTCCGACGGGGCGCTCAGCTTGCGCCAAACACTCAGTGACACGCCGCCGCCCGAAGGCGTATTGCCGACAGATGCGGCGCAAAACGTCACGCTTGAGCGCAGCGGGGAACTGGCCATTGACGGGCCCGGCGGGCAGGCCTGGATCGTATCAGCCCTGCCTGACCAAGCCCCCACGGTCGTCGTCGACGGAGAGCTTGGAGGCATTCCGCCAGGGCAATTCCAGCTGCCTTTTACTGCAACGGACGATTATGCCGTGGTGTCGGGGCGCGCCATCATCCGGCTTGATCCCAGTGCTGCCGATCGGCGCTATGGATTGCGGGTCGATCCCGAACCGCGCGATCCGGTTATTTTGGACCTGCCGATGCCATTTTCGGGCAGCCGTTCTGAATTCACAGAAGTGCTTGTTGAGGACCTGTCGCTGCATCCCTACGCGAACCTGCCGGTCACCATCTCGCTTGAGGTCACCGACCATGCCGGGCAGATCGGTACGACAACCGAAAGCTTCGACCGCCTACCCGGTCGGCGGTTTTTCGACCCGCTTGCCAACGCGTTGATTGAAATGCGCCGGGACCTTTTGTGGTCGCGCGAAAATGCAATGCGCACGATGCAGCTATTGCGCGCCGTTACCTGGCAAGCGGAAGACTTGTGGGACGATGAGGCGGCCTATCTTTTGACCCGCAGCGCGATGCGACGGCTTGAGGCCGCGATTGACGGCCTGTCGCAGGAGACGCAGGACGCGGTCGCTGAGATGCTGTGGGAAGCGGCGCTGATGATCGAAGAGGGTGAGCTTTCGGGCGCGCTTGAACGGTTGCGTCGGGCGCAGGATCGGCTGGCCGAAGCGATGCGCCAAGGCGCGTCACCCGAAGAGATCGATCAATTGATGCAAGAGCTGCGTGAAGCGATGGATGAATACATGCGCGAGCTTGCTGAAAACGCGCAGCCCGGCGAGACGGACCAGCCCGATCAGTCCGGGGAATCGATGGAAATGTCGATGGCCGACATCGAAGAGATGATGCGCCAGATCCAAGAACTCATCGAACAAGGCCGCATGGCGGAGGCGATGGAGATGATGGAAGCGCTGCGGCAGATGATGGAAAACATGCAGATGACGCAGGGTGGCAACGGCGACGGGCCCCGCAGCCCCGGCCAACAAGCCATGGAGGGCCTGCAAGATACGTTGCGCGATCAGCAGGACCTGTCCGATGACAGCTTCCGCGAGTTGCAGGAACAATTCAACAATCCTGGAAGGCCGGGCAGTCCTGACCAACAAAGCCAGCCGCAGCAGGGCCAACAGCAGCAAGGCCAACCAGGCAGCAGCGCCCAAAACGGCGAAGACGGTGCCGATGGCCAAGCCGAAGGCGGCACGCAGGGCGGTGAAAATGACGGCCGCACGCTTGCCGAACGGCAGGAAGAATTGTTGCGTCAATTGCAGGAGCAGGCCCAAAGCTTGCCTGGGCTGAGCTCAGAAAGCGCTGAGGAGGCCGAGCGGCTACTGGGCGATGCGGCGCGCGCGATGGACGAGGCCGCAGAGGCGCTTGAGGGCGGAGCGCTTGCCGACGCGCTCAACAGTCAAAGCGAAGCGATGGAAGCCCTGCGTGAGGGCATGGGCGAGTTGGGCCGTGCCCTTGCCGAAGCGCAGGGGCTGGAAGATCCCGGCCAAGGACAAGCACAAGGCAACGCCGCGCCGTCCAGCCCGTCGCGGGATCCTCTGGGCCGCCAGGCCGGAAATTCAGGCGCATTCGGTACCGAAGAGGGCTTCGAGCGTCGAGAAGAGGCGTTTCGCCGTGCGCGCGAATTGCTCGACGAATTGCGCCGCCGTTCGGCAGAGCAAAGCCGGCCCGACGTCGAACTCGACTATTTGCGCCGCCTCCTCGACCAATTTTAGGCAAGCGGGCCTTGGGCGGGTCCGACCGACCCTGCCATAGCCCTGACCGATGGCACAAAGGCCAATCGTCCAGGTCCCACGTATCTTGGCCGCAGGCTTTTTGACGTTGATTGGGGTTCTGAGGTTGGAAAGGGGCCAGCCCGAGCGTCGCTGGTGCGCCGCGTTCGATTTTGCGAGACCCGCAGAACCGCGCCCTAAAGTCGCAAGAGCCTGACGGACTAGGGTTTGTTGACGTTCACTTGATCCATAGCATGGCTGCGGCGAGAGAAATGAATGCGGCGAAGCTGCTATCTGTTTTGCAGTATCGAGTGGCTATGCCTCTGTAATCCTTTATTTTCTGGAAGAAATTTTCGATGAGGTGCCGCCACTTGTACATCTCTTCGTCGTAGTCCGCCGGGTTATTGCGCTTTTTGCCGGGCGGGATAACCGAGATTGTGCCCTGCACGTCCAGCGCCGCGCGCAGCCAATCGGCATCGAATGCACGATCTGCCAAGAGGTGGTCAGCGCCAAGACCTTTGATCAAGTCCGGCACGCTGCGCAGATCAGGAGCCTGCCCCGGCAAAAGGCAGAAATCAGTCATGTTTCCAAGCGCGTCGGTCAATGACAGTATCTTGGTCGTGACGCCACCACGCTAGCGCCCTATGGCCTGGCCTTGAGTCCCCCTTTAGCGCCCTGACCGGAGCGATGCACATTGACGATGGTGCCGTCGATCATAGCTTACTCCAAGTCGATATCTGCGCTTAAGGCTCTGAAAATGCGATAAAATACGTCAGCCTTGACCCATCGTGGAAATCGTTTGAACACCGCGTTCCAATTGCCGAATTTTGCTGGCAACTCTCGCCACTGCGCGCCAGTTGGCGCGATCCACAACACCGCCTCCAAGAACAGGCGCGGATCGCGTCCGGTCTGGCCAGGGTCACTGACCTCGCCAAGGCAGAAGGGTTCGATGATCGCCCATTGGGCATCGCTCAATACACGTCGGGTCAAGGCTGCTCTCCTGTTGTTTGCAACCTGGAGTCAGACCTCAAATCAAATGTGAATCCTGAACGTCAACAGACCCTAGTCTGCGACGCTGGGATTGCGTGCCCAAACCCCGGGATGGGGCATTGCATGCGGTCATACCGCGCATGCGTCCGTGGCTGCGCTGCCGGTTACATGATGTGAACGACCGGCACCCCGCACAATTTGTGACGACGCGCCGTGGCATGGCAGTGCGCGGCGACAGGATTGGGTGTCGAATGTGCATGGTTTGGAACCGCGCGCGCGTTCATCGCGGCAATTGGTGCGGCGTTGGGGCATAAGGCCCACATCGTCGACGCGCGCCTCTTTGGGCCCGGGCGACTTCGCATCGGCACGTTGTTTCGGACGTCAAATCGAGCCGATGACCCGCCTTAATCCGACCCGCGCGCGCGGAATTTAACCGTCTGTGGCGGTCTCTGGTGTTGACGTTTCATCCGCGGGTTCACCTGCGGGCGCGTCACCTTCCGTCACCTCATCTCCTTCGACCGCCGTTTCGGGCGCATCCTCGGCCACCGCCGGCGTCGGCTCTGCCACGGGTTCGTCTGGCTCTGCCGCGGCTTCTGGCGCCGGTGCAGGGTCGGTTCCGGCCTCGGGTGCTGCGGCAGCCTCCTCCGGCACGTCGTCCTCACCGCCACCGGTCAACGCGCCTTGCGCGACCTCGTCAATCCATCCCCGCAAGCGATCGACCTGCGCGACATAACCCTGCAAGGCAGGGCCGATCTGGGGCACCGCATCCGCGATCCTAGGCGCATTGACGTAAACGCCGATCAGGGCCGCAAAAATCAAAACGGCGATGGCAAAGCCCAGCCGCGTGCCGGCGCGCCGCCGTGGACGCGCTTCGACGGTATCGATATCGGTGCCACCCGCTCCACCGGCGCTCCGGTTTTCGGTTGCCCGAAGGGTCGAGTTGATTTCCTCGATATCCGGCAGCAAATCTCGACGCGAATTGTTCCCCGCCGCGCCGCCCGCCGCGGCCGCCGCAATTTGCGCCTCAATCGCGCTGTCGCCCCCGCCATAGCGCGCCGCTGCATCGCTGCGGGCGCGTTCCCGTGGCGCGTCCTGGAGTTCGCCGATGTTTTCCGCCTCGGCCACCAAGTCGCTGACGACCGCACCCAGGGCCGCATCCTCATCGGAGATCGGTTCGTCGTCTTCCGGCAACGGGTCTTCGGGCAACAGGTCTTCTGGTACGGGGTCGTCCGGCGCCTCAAGCGGCATTTCGTCTTGATGTTCCAGAGCGCCTGCTTCTTGCTCGCGCAGCGCGGTTTCCCGTGCCGCTTCTTCCCGGAGCACGTCGCGCACCTCCGGATCAAGCTCCCGCCGTGGCGGCTCGGCCTCCTCGGCCATCGGCGCGTCACGAAGCGGCCTGCTGATTTCTCGGTGCGCGGCAGGCGGCTCCGGTGGGGGCGGTGTCGCTTCGACAGTGGCATCGCCCTGCCGAACACCGGGCTGGAACCAGGTGGTGGTGCAATTCGAACACTGAACATCACGACCCTCTGGCGGGATCATCGCTTCGTCAACTTCGTACCGCGCACCGCAATTTGGACATGTAAGTCGCATCGGATTTCGCCTTTTTTGCCCGCTTTCTGCAGGCCGTACTGCCTCGTTATCCACAATATCATTAACAACCCGCGCACGCCATTCCAAGCGCCGTGCGTGAAGCAAGATTGCAACCGTTCTGCAGGTGAGGCAAGACTGCGCCACATCTACCCTCGACGGGAGCTTCCGGTGATCGCGCTTTCGGACGTCGCATATGGCTACGGCGCCGCGCCTTTATTCGACGGGGTCAATTTGGATTTGACGCCGGGCTCGGTCCATTTCCTTACCGGCGCGTCCGGCGCGGGAAAGACGACCTTCCTGCGCTTGTGCTACGGCGATCTTTTGCCAACCCGGGGCCAAGTGGCTTTGTTTGGCGCACCAAGTTCGGGCTTGTCCCGCGACGGTATCGCCCGCGCACGACAAAGGATCGGCGTGGTGCACCAGGATTGTCAGTTCCTCGATCATCTGCCCGTGGCGGAAAACATTACCCTTCCTTTGACCGTGGCCGACAGCAAGGGTCGGCATACCGAAGAAAACCTGGCCGAACTTTTGGCTTGGGTTGGCCTCGCGGATCGCGCCGATGCCATGCCGCCCGAGCTGTCCGGCGGCGAACGTCAACGCGCCGCGCTGGCACGCGCCGTTATCATGGATCCGGAGATGATTTTGGCCGATGAGCCCACTGGCAATGTAGATTGGGACATGTCGGTTCGGCTGTTAACCCTTCTGACCGAGCTCAACGGCATGGGTAAATCCGTGTTGATGGCCACCCATGACCTCAGCCTCATTCGGGCCGCAAAAACGCGAACCCAAGCCCGTGTTCTGCGCCTCAATGGCGGTAAATTGGCGCTTGCGGGGGCGGATCTATGATCAAGTTCAGCCGTGCGCGACGCGACGCAGAAGCCGACCGGGTTGTGCCGCCGTCTGGATTTACGGCGCAATTGACCCTCTTTACCGCTGCGGCGATGGGGTTTTTGGCTGTTTTTGCAATCTCGCTGTCGCTGGCGTCGGGGCGGGTTGCAACGCTTTGGGCCGATGCATTGGCGCGGACGGCAACCATTCGCGTCTCGGCTCCACCAGGCCAGGTAGAGCCCCAAGTCGCGGCCGTGCTGCGCGTTTTGAACCAAACGCCCGGCGTGGCAGATGCCGAAGCTCTAAGCGCGGCTGATCAGCAAGCTTTGCTTGCGCCGTGGTTTGGCACGGACCTTCCATTGGACGATTTGCCGGTGCCGCGTTTGATCGAGGTGACCGAGGATGATCCAGGTTATGATGCCGAAGGGCTCCGGCAACGACTTGCCGCCGAGGCGCCCGGCGCGGTGTTGGACGACCATAGCCGATGGCGGCGCCCGCTGGTTGAGGCCGCAGGGCGGCTGCGTTTGATGGGTTGGGCTGCGTTGGTGCTGATCCTCGGATCGACCGCCGCGATGATCACCTTGGCCGCCGGATCGGCACTTGCGGCCAACGAACAAGTGATCCGGACGCTCCGCTTGGTCGGCGCGGAGGATGGGTTTATCGCCCGCGCATTCGTGCGCCGGTTCACGCTGCGTGCGGTTATGGGCGCGGGCCTGGGCATGATCTTTGGTATGTTGGCGATTGCAGTGATGCCAGGCCCGGCCATAGGCGATGGATTTCTGACCGGGTTGCGCTTTCGGGGCTTTGAGTGGCTCTGGCCGCTCACCGTCCCGCCCTTGGCGGCGGCAACGGCATTTTTGGCAACGCGGCTTGCTGCCGGGCGCACGCTGCGGGGGATGCGGTGATGCAGGCGCTACGGTCGTTGATCTTTGTCGGTCAGATGTATCTGATGATGTTCGTCCTCGCGCTCTATTTCACGCCATGGGCCATATTCGATCGCCGTGGTGCGTTCGCCGGAATTCGGACTTATTGCAGATGGGTTCGGTGGACCGCGTCGTGGATGGTCGGACTAAAATCGGAGGCGCGCGGAGATATCCCAACCGGTGAGGTGCTTATTGCCTCCAAGCACCAGAGTTTCCTCGACATCATCATCATCGTCTCGGTTGTTCCGCGTCCAAAGTTCATTATGAAAAGTGCTTTGAAATGGGCGCCGATTTTGGGCTGGTATGCCATGCGCATCGGCTGCGTTCCCGTCGACCGGGGGAGGCGCCGCGAGGCGATGCATCAGATGATGGCGGGCGTGGCCGCGGGCGACGCAGAGCCCGGGCAATTGATCATCTACCCGCAAGGCACGCGCGTCGCGCCGGGTGTGGCGATGCCCTACAAGGTCGGCGCAGGTGTTCTTTACGAAGAAACAGGACAGGCCTGCGTGCCGGCGGCGACGAATGTGGGTCTGTTTTGGCCCCGTGTGGGGATCATGCGGCAACCTGGCTTGGCGATTGTCGAATTTTTGGATCCGATCGCGCCGGGCCAGCCGATGCAGACCTTCATGGCAGAGATTGAAACGCGAATTGAGACGGCCTCGGACCGCCTTATGGCCGAAGCTGGATACCAGGCGGAAAGGTGACCCATGGACTTCATCGAAACGATCAGCGCGCTGGAAGAGATCTACGTCGATGCGCCGGTGCGTACGTCACTGGATAAAGTCGCAACTCAATTGACGCCGTGCTACCGGCGATGGATTGAGGGGTCTCGGTTTTGCGTTTTGGCAACGGTGGGGGCGGGCGGCACCGATGCAAGCCCGCGCGGCGATGACGGGCCTGTCGTGCGCATCCTAGATGAAAAGAGACTGGCCTTGCCGGATTGGCGCGGTAACAATAGGTTGGATTCACTGAGAAATATCGTCACCGATGGCCGTGTGTCGCTGATGTTCATGGTCCCCGGCGCGACGAATGTCGTGCGCGTCAACGGCCGGGCGCGCCTGTCGAAGGATGCCGCGCTTTGTGAAAGCTTTACGCAACGAGGCAAACACCCAAAGACCGTGATCGTGACGGAAATATCAGAGATTTATTTTCAATGCGCCAAGGCGATTTTGCGATCCAACATCTGGTCGGGTAAAGATGAGAGTGGCCGCGTGCCGAGCGCGGGCGATTTTATCGCGGAGTTTAAGTCGGGGTTTGACGCCGCCAGCTATGACGCTGGCTATGTTTCGGACGCCAAACCCCGAATGTGGTGAGAGCATAGTTTCGCGGCGCGGTTCCCCCAGAACACCGCGCCGCGGCTCTCCCCAGCTGCAAGCCGAATTCGATCAGCTGGACAGTCGCGCCTGACCATCCAAAGCAACCGCGCGCTCAAGGGCCGACAACCCGGTCATATCGACCGCAGGTTTTTCATCGGCTGTATCCTTGGTCTCCGCGGCATCGGGTTCGATGACGCCAATGCGCCGGGCACCCGTTTTAAAGTGTGCCACCACCTCCGAACGCGCCTCGCGGATGGGTTGCGAAGTGATTTCCGTCACCTCGGCCTTAGGCCTCGATACACGTTTGGGCTCCACAAGGCGCTCAATCTCCCGCCGAAACACAAGGCAGGTCCGTTCGGCATTTTGCCAAAAGATGATAAAGCGCCTGCGGGTATAGGGAAGCGTTTCGGCTCCCATAAAGTCCCAACCTTCGAGACCCATATCCGTCAAGATGTCGGTGATGGTGGCACAGAACTTATCCTGACCCTTGGTCAGGTCAGTCAGCTTCCGCACGCGCGTCGGCGCCGGAATGACCGTGAACTCGTAACGCGACATAAACTCGCTACCCCAGTACTTACTACATTGCTCCCACCTGGTATTTTGTATGACGCAAGTCGGGGAAATGTGGCAAGAGAATGTCGCAATTTGGACCCGGAACACATCGTTTCCAAATCGTTAATGCCGGAAAAGGATTTAAAATTAGGGACTTGTCGGTCTGGCGCCCATGGGCCTCAATTGCGGCCAAAGCGCGGCACTACGCGGCAAGGCCGGCATCGCCCAGGCTGATGTATTTCCCGCGGCGCCCGGCAACCAACGCTTCCGGCGTCACATCCGACAGCTCGGCCAGCATGTCGCGGATTGCGCGGCCGACGGTTTCGATGGTTGCCGTACGGTCGCGTTGCGCGCCGCCAACCGGTTCGCGCACGATATGATCGGCAACGCCCAAATTCTGCAAATCATCCGCCGTTAAGCGCAGCGCTTCGGCCGCTTCGCGCATCTTTTCGGCATCCTTCCACAGGATCGAGGCGCAGCCTTCGGGAGAGATGACAGAGTAGATAGAGTGTTCGAGCATCACAAGCCGGTCCGCCGTTGCAAAGGCAACCGCACCGCCTGAGCCACCTTCTCCGATGATCACCGAGATGAGCGGGACGCCGACGTTGAGGCATTTTTCGGTTGATCGCGCGATAGCCTCGGATTGCCCACGCTCTTCGGCGCCTTTCCCAGGAAACGCCCCGGGTGTGTCGACCAAGGTGATGATCGGCAAACCGAAGCGGTCGGCCAGGTCCATAAGGCGGACGGCTTTGCGGTAGCCTTCAGGCCGGGCCATGCCGAAATTCCGTTCAAGCCGGGTTTTGGTGTCATAGCCTTTTTCGTGGCCCAAAACGACGACAGGCTTATCGTCAAACCGAGCAAGCCCTCCCACCACCGCGTGGTCATCGGCAAAATTGCGATCCCCTGCCAGCGGCACATATTCAGAAAACAGCGCATCGATATAATCGCGGCAATGCGGTCTGTCGGGATGGCGTGCCACCTGGCATTTGCGCCATGGGGACAGGTTTTCGTAAAGCTCGCGCAGCAATTCCTGCGCCTTGAAATCTAGCGCGCGCGCTTCGTCTTCGACATCCATCTCGGCGTTCTCACGTGCCAGGGCGCGCAGTTCCTCTGCTTTGCCTTCAATTTCTGCCAGCGGTTTTTCGAAGTCGAGATAGTTCATGTGGAGCATCCGCGCCGTGTTTTCACGGGTATATGACGCTGCATGCGTCTGGATGCAACTCAGCAAGATTTGCAAGGTCGAGCTCTGCTAGGAGAAGCCATGGCAAGGAAACGGGAAAGATGACGGTTGATTACGAGGCGCGGCTGCAACGCGTTATCACCTATATCCATGACAACCCGGCGGGTGATTTGTCGCTGGATTGTCTGGCAGATGTCGCCGCGATGAGCCGGTTCCACTGGCACCGGGTTTTCCGCGCGATGACCGGTGAAACCTGTGCCGCAGCCGTCAAGCGGATCCGGATGCACCTTGCGGCCAACGCGCTTGTCAGCTCGGATCGTCCGGTCGCAGAGATCGCAGTTTCGGTCGGCTACCCGCAAATCGCGAGCTTTTCACGTGCCTTTTCGGATGCCTATCGATGCGCGCCCGCGCGCTTCAGAGCCGAGGGCAAGGCAACGACATTGGCCATTCACCGCACCAAAGGAGACCTGAATATGTATGATGTTTCAATCCGTGATTTGGACGGCCTGCGCCTTGCGTCGTTGCCCCATCGAGGCGCTTATCCCGAAATCGGCCGCGTCTTTCAGACGCTTTATGCGACAATCGGCGCGCGGGGCTATTTCGACAAAATCGGGTCGGGTGTTGGGGTCTATTTCGACGATCCGATGTCCGTTCCCGAAGCGGAGTTGCGCAGCGTTGCGGGTGCCACGCTTTTGGGCGACGCCGCGGTCCCGGATGGCCTTGAGGCCTATGATATCCCTGCCAGCCGCTCGGCGGTTTTGACGTTCAAAGGCCCCTATAGCGGCCTTGCAACCGCTTGGGATTATTTCTACGGCCCCTGGCTGTCTTCCGCGGGCGAGCGCCCGGCCGACGCACCTTCCTATGAGATTTATTTGAACGATCCGACAAATACGGCGCCGCATGATCTGATCACCGAGCTTGTCATGCCGCTGCAATGAGGTTAGCGGGTCAGGCGGGCGGTGTCCGTCCCTCCGACCCAGGCCTTAAGCTCCCGCGATCAGTTCAGCTTGCGCGACGATGACTTCGGCTTGCTTGATCGAGGCGATGTCAACAAGCCGCCCTTTGTAGACCGTGGCCCCTGCGCCTGATGCTTTGGCTGCCGCCATCGCGGCCAGAATCTCACGCGCTTCCGCGACGGCGGTTTCGGAGGGGGTAAACACCTCGTTGGCCAGTGAGATTTGCTTTGGATGAATGGCCCATTTCCCAACCATGCCCAATGTCGCGGATCGACGCGCTTGCGCCCGGTAGCCATCATCGTCCGAGAAATCGCCAAACGGACCATCGACCGGCAATAAGCCATGTGTGCGGCACGCCGCCACAATCGCGGTTTGTGCCCAATGCCACGGGTCGCTCATATGACGCGCGCCATCATGCAGCATGTAGTAATTGTCCTGCGTCCCGCCGATCCCAGTGGTTTGCATGCCCATCGATGCGGCAAAATCCGCCGCGCCGAGCGACATCGCTGTCAGACGCGGCGATGCGGCTGCAATCTCTTCGACATGGGCGATCCCGGCGGCGCTTTCGATGATCACCTCCAGGCCGATTTTCTTCTTTCGCCCCTTGGCCGCTTCGACGGCCGTGACCAATGCATCCACGGCATAGATGTCAGCCCCCGTGCCGACCTTTGGGATCATGATTTGGTCTAACCGGTCGCTTGCTTGTTCTAAAAGGTCAACGACATCGCGATACCAATAGGGCGTATCGAGCGAATTAATCCGCACGCTGAGCGTTTTGGTGCCCCAATCAACCGCCCCGATGGCCGTGATCACATTGGCGCGGGCAACGTCCTTATCATCGGGCGCCACGCTATCTTCGAGGTCGAGGTTGATTACATCGGCATGCGACGCCGCCATTTTCTCGAACAGTTTTGTGTTGGACCCGGGACCGAAAAGTTGACACCGGTTGGGACGGGCAGGCGGCGCAGGTTGCAGGCGGAAGCTCATCGATTACTCGCGCAAGGATGTTTCAATATCGTCTTGGCAAGCGCTATTATATTGCCACAACCTGTGCAAGAGCCGCGCCACGCGCTGCGGGTGCTCAGACCGCGCCGCGCAGAGTTCGGAGCGATCGGAGGAACAAACCGATGCCGCCAACCAGCAAAACCAAGATCACAACGAGATCAAACGCGGTCATGCGGGCCAGAATGATTTGCGTGTTCGCGATCACGCCAAAGATCATTGCGCTGATCGACCCGATCGTCAAAGCCCAGCCGATTATGTTGCGGCCGTTATAGAAAATGATGCCGATGCCGAAGATAAACGGGACAAAAATCATGCCTGAGGTTATTGGCACACCGCGTAGCGTGAGAACGGACATGCCCCAACCGAATTGCGGCCGTAGGATGATCCCGTTCAGCAGCATGTAGCCGCCGGCACACATCATCAAAAACCCAATCACGAAGGCGCCAATACCGCCATCCGTTCCACCCGCGCCGTGTGTCATCCGCAATCTCCTGTGACAATCGCGCGGGACGATAGGCGGAGGATGTGGCAAGATTGCGGTCAGCTATTGCAAATCGCTGAACGCGTGCTGCATTCGTGTAACGCAATCCTCGATCCAGGCGCGCGGCATGGCCAGGTTGAACCGGTGGAAGGTTTCACCGCCCGGTCCGAACCACGTGCCGGGCGCGCTTCCAATGCGGGCTTGGCCGTGGATGCGCGCGGTGATTTCCTCGGGTGACATGCCCGTGCCGGCAAAATCCACCCAGGGCAAAAAGGTGGAGTGCAGCGCCATCGATTTCAGGCCGGGGATCGCATTGATCCCATCGTCAAAGACGCGGCGGTTGCCGTCAAGATATTCTAGCTGTGCGGCCAGCCACTCGGCACCTAAAGGACTGAACGCGCGTGTTGTGGCCAATATTCCCAATGTGGAGGGATCGAAATTCAGCGCGGTCATCCGGTCGATGACTTTCTCTCTTAAGGCTGGATCGGAGATGATGTATTGGCCGACGCGAAGACCCGCGAGGTTGAATGCCTTTGACGCGGCATGCAGCGTGATGGTGCGATCGCGATGCTCTGGCGCGGCGACATCCATCGGCACGTGTTCGGCATCACCAAAGAGCAGGTCGGCATGCACCTCGTCGGAGATCAAGATCAGGTCGTGTTTGGCGGCAAAGGCCGCGACAAGGCGCTGTTCCGCGACGGTCCAGATGCGGCCAGACGGGTTTTGCGGCGAACAAAACAGCAAGACGCGCGTATCGGGCGTGATTGCGGCTTCGGCAGCGTCCCAATCGATCACGTACCGCCCGTCAACCAGCGCCATCGGCATCGGCACAGGGCGGCGATGCGCCCGTTCGGTCTTAAGTCGAAACTCGTGATAGACCGGCGTAAAGTAGCAAACGCCCTCACCGGGTTCGGACCAGATATCAAGGGCTGTGGCAATGGCGTGGCCGAGTCCTTGGGCCGGCACAACCCAATCGGGTGATATCTGCCAGCCTAGTTGCTGGCCCATCCACCACACAACAGCCGCATGGTATGCGTCACGATCATATCCGTAGCTGTAGGCACCGTGGGCGACGGCCTGCGATAGTGCTTCGTTGACGCAAGGCGCCGTGGCAAAGTCGCTGTCGGCGATCCACATCGGGATCGCGTCATCTGCTGTCCAGCCAAATTTCGCTTCGAGTTTGAAGCTGGCACATGCCGTTTGCCGCCGCTTGATATCTGTGTCGAAATCCATGGACCGCCTTTCCTGCTGCGCCTGCAAACCCTAGTGCGGGCCGCAGGAACCGCAAGGCCCTCATTGCGGAGCGAAGCCGCATCGCCTATGTCCGCGCCATGAAACGAACGATCCTGATCCATCCTGACCCGCGCCTGAAGAAATCGGCCGAACCTGTGGCCGATCTGAGTGATGAGTTGCGTCAGCTTGCCGGCGACATGCTGGACACAATGTATGCCGCGCCCGGCATTGGATTGGCCGCACCGCAGGTGGGTGTGCTCAGTCGGTTGGTTGTGGTTGATTGTGAGAAAGACGACAGCTCTGAACGCAACCCGATCGTTATGTTCAACCCAGAAATCGTCGCGGTGTCCGACGAACGGGGCACGTATGAGGAAGGCTGTCTTTCAATTCCCGACATCTATGCAGAGGTTGAACGACCTGCGGAGGCGACCGTGCAGTGGATGGACATTCATGGTGCCGCGCAAAAGCAAACCTTCGATGGCTTGTGGGCGACATGCATTCAACACGAGATTGATCATCTCGAAGGAAAGCTGTTCATTGATTATTTGAAGCCCTTGAAACGGCAGATGATCACGCGAAAAATGATAAAGCTGAAAAAAGAGCGCGCGCGGGAGGGTGCATGAGCCGGGTCAGGCTCTGGCCCGATCCGGTTTTGCAAAGGCCGGCAGAGCCCGTTGCCGCGTTTGACGATGCGTTGTCCGAATTGGTCGCCGATCTCCTATCGGAGATGTATGCCGCGAATGCCCGCGGCATGGCCGCGCCCGTTTTGGGGGTCTCGAAACGGGTTTTCGTGATGGATTGCGACTGGAAGAGCGGGGCGCGGGCGCCGCGCGCATTTGTCAATCCAACCTTAGTGGCTCGATCCGATACACACTTGGCCGCGGTTGAGCATTGCATTTCTTTGCCAGGTGAGCCGCGCTCCGTGCTGCGGCCGGACGCCGTCGAGGTTGCATGGTTTGACTGTGAGGCGATGCCGCAACGATCCTGGTTTTCGGGCGCATCAGCCCGCATGATCCAGCACGATTACGACCATTTGGACGGCCGGCTTATCATCGACTACGCGGCGGCGGTGTGAAGCGCGGCCTGCTACGGTGGCCCGACCGCCGACTGACCGAGGTCGCCGTTGCCGTTGAGGAGGTGACCGATGACACGCAGCGCATCTGGCAGGATATGATCGACACGATGGAGGCAATGCCGGGCATCGGCCTTGCCGCACCGCAAATTGGCATCGGACTGCGCCTGGCAATTGTGGATGCCAGCACCGAACGCGGCAGCGCGGTGCGGATGGCAAATCCGGTCTTGATCGAAACCGAAGGCCCGTTGGTCAAGGGCTGGGAGGCAAGCCCAAATCTTCCGGGGATCGAGGCGCAGGTGACGCGGCATGCGATTGCCGTTGTGTCCTACATCGATGCTGAAAGCCGTCCTATGCAGGATCGGTTCACAGGGCTTTGGGCGCGCAGCGTGCAACACCAGATCGATCACCTCGACGGCCTGCTGTTTATTGACCGGATGAGCCGAACGAAGCGGGACATGGTGCTGCGCAAGTTTCGCAAGTTGAGCTAAGAGCCGGGCCGCGGACTGATATCCGACACCGCCCAAGAGACGTCCCCGGAGCGCCAAATGATTTGGCATCGCGATGGTCAGCGGTGGCGTCATTTGGTAGGGAGCAGGCTATGAGATTGGTCTTTATGGGGACACCGGCCTTTGCCTGTGCGCCGCTTGATGCGTTGGTTCAGGCGGGGCATGACGTGGCCGCGGTCTACACACAACCGCCCCGGCCCGCTGGACGCGGCAAACGCGCGCGGCATTCGGCCGTGCACGCCCGCGCGATTGAGTTGGGTATACCCGTCCGACATCCGACAACGCTGAAGTCCGAGGCGGCGCAGTCTGAATTTGCCGCCCTGGCGCCGCACATTGCGGTTGTTGTGGCCTATGGGCTGATCTTGCCGCAACCAGTCTTGGACGCCCCGCAGATGGGGTGTCTTAATATCCATGCCTCCCTGTTGCCGCGCTGGCGCGGTGCCGCACCCATTCAGCGCGCCATCATGGCCGGTGATCGTGAGACAGGTATTTGCATCATGGCAATGGAAGCCGGCTTGGATACAGGGCCGGTTTTCCTGGAGAAAAAGCTCGTGGTTGGTATCGAAGAGACCGCCGGAGAGCTCCATGACCGTTTGTCCATTCTGGGTGCCGATGCCATCTTGGAGGTCTTGGACGGATTGCCGGAGATCACGCCGCGCGCCCAATCGGAGGCTGGCGTCACCTATGCCGCGAAAATCGACAAATCCGAAGCTCAAGTGGATTGGACCCAAGACGCCGAAACCATCGCGCGCACGATCCGGGGGCTTGCGCCCATTCCCGGCGCTTGGACACTGATGAACGGTAAGCGGCTAAAATTGCTGCGCGCTCGGGTCGAGACAGGCGGCGGCGCCCCGGGTGAGGTTCTGACAAGCGACACGGCATTGACCGTTGCTGCCGGTTCGGGCGCGGTCGGCATTACCGAGTTGCAGGGCGAAGGCAGGGGACGGCAAATGGCGCCCGATTTCTTACGCGGAACGCGGGTTACGCCGGGGACCATATTGGGAGACAGTAGATGATCTTATTCGCCTTCTTTGGGTCGCTCATGATCGGTGGGTTGGTTGGTTTCTTCTTTGAGCGCTGGGGCATCACACATAATGGCTATGTCGCCTCCATCATGATCGCCTTGGGTGCTGTGGTGGCCGCCTTTACCCTAAAGGCTTTGTTTCACATCAGTTTTGGCCCGCCCGGGGTCGATGCAATCATAAGCTCGATCGCGGCGCTGGTGCTATTGCCGACGGAATGGGCGCAAAAGCGGCGCAAACGTCGGCGGTAATGCGCGCCATGCCGTGTCGTTGATGCTATGGTTTGAAGGGTGCCATTCCCGTTCGCGCCAACGCGTCCGCGCGTTCGTTTTCGGGATGGCCGGCATGCCCTTTGACCCATTCCCAAGTGACGTCGTGGCGGGCGGCTGCGGTTTCGAGGCGGCGCCATAGATCCTCGTTCTTCACCGGCTTTTTCGTCGATGTGCGCCAATCGTTCTTTTTCCATGCATGCAGCCATGAGGTGATGCCACCTTTGACATAGGCGCTATCGGTCACAAGAGTGATTTTGCTGGGCCGATCCAAGGCCTCAAGGGCTGAAATGGCGGCCATCAGCTCCATCCTGTTGTTGGTTGTCTCGGCTGCGCCGCCGTGCAGCGCGCGTTCCTTGACGATGGTATCTTTGTCCCGTGCGATCAAAAGCGCGCCCCAGCCACCCGGGCCCGGATTGCCCGAACAGGCACCGTCCGTATAGGCGAAAAGCTCAGGCAAAGGCGCCGACCAAGAGACAGGCGCAGACGACGGTCGTCAGGATCAGGCGCAGCGGCAGCCACCAATGCGGTGCCTCGGCCAGTCGGATGGCGCGAAGATCAAGACTGAGCAATGCGACAAACCCAAAAACCAGCGCCAAACATGCCAGGCCCGGAGCTGCGCGGAACGCAAAAAAACCAAAGAGCGCGGGCAAAACGGACAGCGCAAATCCCCAGGCGGCCGTTGGGTTCGGGCTGCGCGTGGCAAAGCCCCAAATCGTGCCAGACATGAAGGATAGGATGGTGATCCCATAGGCCAAAAGCACGTTTCGCCCGGTAAAGAGCTGCCATGAAGGGGTGTCCAACAAGGCGGCGGGCATGATCAGATGCGTGGCCGCACCCCAAATGAACGGGATCAGCCCGGACAGGCCCAAAATCAGAGGCACGGTGGGGATACGCGTTGCCGTCATGGATTGCAGGCGTAAGTGCCCGGGCGCAGCACGTCAATTGCCTGACCGAACGGCCGAGAGCGTAAAATACGGATCAATCGTGCCGGCCAAGCCCAGTTCCTCTCCTGTGATCGGCGTCTCCGGCTCAAACCCAGCTTCAACCAGCCATTCTGAGATCTCACAAACCGTAAAATAGCTGTATTTGCGGCCGATCGTATCGCGCTCTTCGCCGGTTCCGGTTTTGAGACCGATATGCAAAAGGCCCTTCGGCATCACCTCCGCCAAACGATGGAAATACCCAGGCACATCCGCGCGCGGCATGTGCAGCAGCGAAAAATTCGCCCATATGGCGTCATAAGGACCATCTAGATCGTAAAAATCACCTAAGCGTGCCGGCACGTGGAAGGTGGTTTTGGCGATCTCGACCATGGCATGTGCTGGGTCCACAGGGTCGGGTTTCAAGCCTGCGGCGGCCATATGGGCAGACGCCGCGCCAGGCCCGCAGCCCAGATCCAAAACGCGCGCGCCGGTCCAAAGCCGCGCCATAAAGGCAACTAATGTCGGTTCCGGCGCCTTTGCCGATTGCGTCAGCGCCACGTAATCCGCGGCACGGTCATTGTACACGTCGATCGTTTCTCGATCGCTCATGTTGCACGCTCGAATGCAAGGCGCACGGCTAATGCGGCAAAGATCGCCGCAAAGCTCCGATTGAGCCAGCGCAACACAGCGTCCGATCCCAAAACAAAGCGCCGCGCGGCCGCGGCAAACGCGCCATAAAGTACGAAGACTGCGAATGTCATCGCCATGAACACCGCGCCAAGTGCGGCCATTTGTGCCGTGGCCGCTTCGGGCGTGGCTGAGAGAAAGGGCGGCAGCAAGGCGAGGAAGAAGATCGACAGTTTCGGATTGAGGATATTGATCAACGCGCCGCGCCGGGCGATCCGCCAACCCGCTTCAACCGTCGTTTCGGCCGCGACTTCTAGCGCGCCGCCAGATTTCAGCGATTGCCATGCCAGGTATAGCAAGTAGGCCACGCCCGCGAATTTGACGATCGAGAATAGCAAGGCGGAGGTATGAAGGATCGCGGCCAATCCCAGCGTGGCGGCAGCAAGGTGGGGCACGATCCCAAGCGTACAGCCAAACGCCGCCCAAACGGAGGCGACCCGACCGCGTCCCAGCCCGATGGCCAGCGTGTAGATAACCCCCGTGCCGGGCGCGATCACCACCACAAAGGCTGTCAGCAAGAATTGTAGTGTGATCATGACGCCAGACCTTTTTGGAATTTGCTGATGCGATTTTGCGATAGGACCACAGGATCTTCCAGGGCAAACAAAGCCTCAGCCGCGTGCCTCATTTTCCGATCGCCCCAGCGCGTCTCGAGGTGAGATTGTGCGGGTTTTGCGACGCAAGATTTGCCGGCAGTGCTGCAAGCCGCACCGCGCCCGCGCCCGCGGGTTCGTTATGCCGGTAGCCGCAGGACCCGCGGGACTTTGAATTCTACGTTCTCTTCGGCGGTGATCACCTTTTCGACCTGCACCTCGTATCGGCTGCGGAAGGCATCGATCACCTCATTGACCAGCACTTCAGGTGCCGAGGCGCCTGCAGTCAGGCCCAAACTGCGGATGCCATCCAGCGCGCGCCAGTCGATGTCGCCGGCCCGTTGAACCAGCTGCGCATAGCCGCAACCGGCCCGCTCGCCGACTTCTACCAGCCGCTTCGAATTCGATGAATTGGGCGCCCCGACCACCAGCATGGCATCTAATTTGGGCGCCATCTCCTTCACAGCCTCCTGGCGGTTGGTCGTGGCATAACAAATGTCTTCTTTGTGTGGCCCGACGATATCGGGAAACCGCGCCTGAAGGGCCGCAACGATATCGGCGGTGTCGTCTACGCTGAGGGTCGTTTGGGTGACAAAGGCCAGTTTTGCCGGATCGCGCACATCAAGCTCTGCGACATCCTCGACCGTTTCCACTAGAAGAACGTCGCCGTCGGGCAACTGGCCCATGGTTCCGATGGTTTCGGGATGACCGGCATGGCCAATCATGACCATCTGAAGCCCCGCCGCGGCGTGGCGCGCGGCCTCAATATGAACCTTCGACACAAGCGGACAGGTCGCATCGACGAAGATCATGTTGCGGGCATCTGCGGCGGCGGGAACGGATTTCGGCACGCCATGGGCAGAAAAGATCACCGGCCGATCATCCGGACATTCGTCAAGTTCTTCGACAAAAACGGCGCCTTTCCGGCGCAGATCGTCGACGACAAATTTGTTGTGCACGATCTCGTGGCGGACAAAGACGGGCGCCCCCCACTTCTCGAGCGCCATCTCAACGATCTTGATCGCGCGATCCACGCCGGCGCAAAATCCGCGCGGCGCAGCCAGATAGAGCTTGAGGGGCGGCTTCGTCATATCCTCAGATTTAGGCGGTCACGCGCCTCGGGTCCAGCCGTCAAAGGCATGACCGCACTGCGCTTACGAGCGTGGCGCCGCTTTTGCCGCCGCGCCCGTGGCAGAAGGCCGCGCGCGCACGGCTACGCGTGCCGCAAGAGCCACCATCTTTGAGGATGCGATTGCCCGACGTCACACCGCGCGCGATCGTCGCGGGCGTCCGGTCACTTAGCTGAGGCGTAGTCTTCTGAATCGGAATCCCGCGGCTCGCGCGGTGGGCGACCGATGACGTCACGTAACTCATCCAATTCAATGAAGTTATCCGCCTGCCGGCGCAGATCATCTGCAATCATCGGTGGTTGGCTGCGAATCGTGGACACAACGGACACCCTGGCGCCTTTGCGCTGAAGGGCCTCGACGAGCGGTCGGAAATCGCCGTCGCCGGAGAACAGAACGATATGGTCGACGTGCTGGGCCATTTCCATAGCGTCAACGGTCAACTCGATATCCATATTTCCCTTAACTTTTCGGCGTCCTTGGCTGTCGGTGAATTCCTTGGCCGGCTTTGTCACCATTGCGAAACCGTTATACTGAAGCCAGTCAACCAATGGCCGGATCGGTGAATAATCGTCATTTTCCAGCAGCGCTGTGTAATAAAAAGCGCGCACAAGACGACCACGCTGGCGGAATTCTTGGCGGAGGAGCTTGTAATCGATGTCAAACTGCAGTGCTTTGGCTGCTGCGTAGAGGTTCGAGCCATCGATGAACAGCGCGAGCCGTTCGTCTCTGTAAAACATGGTTATATATGGTCCCGTGAGTGTGTTGCTTTGCTAATCGCGTTCACGTCCTATCCACGCACTATCGCACGAAAAGCGTGTTCGGAACATAAAGATTGGAACCAATAGCGCAAGCCTATGTGTCTTGGTGAAATTACAAATGGGCTTGTGGCGCTCGGCGCAAATCTGCCGAGTGACGTCGGCGATCCGCCGGCGACGATTGAGATGGCGTTTGCCGCGCTTTCGGAGATCGCCGCAGGTCCGTTGGCGCAAAGCAAGATGTACCAAACGCCGGCCTTTCCAGCCGGTTCCGGGCCGGATTATGTGAATGCAGCTGCCGCTGTGCCGTGGCGTGGAACCGCTGAAACATTGTTGCTGGCGTTGCACAGGATTGAGGCGGCGGCAGGACGCACCCGCAGCGCGCGATGGGAGGCGCGGATCCTTGATCTTGATCTGTTGAGTTTTGGCGAGGCGGTTTTGCCAGATGCCAAGACCGAAGAGACGTGGCGCCTTTTGCCACCCGATGCGGCGATGCATGCGACACCGGATCAATTAATCCTGCCGCATCCGCGCCTATCCGAGCGCGGCTTTGTCTTGGTACCGCTTATAGAAATTGCGCCCGACTGGCGTCACCCGGTGACAGGTCTGACAGTTACTGCGATGCATGCCATGTTGAGCCCTGAGGAGCGGGCCGCGATCCGCCCGATTTGACAGGCACAAACCCTTGCCAAGCGGGAATCGGCAATATATTTAGCCACTTCCCATCTTGGAATGCCAGGAGAGCTACATGGCCCGCGTCACGGTCGAAGATTGCGTCGATAAAGTGCCGAACCGCTTTGAACTTGTGCTACTTGCATCCCGCCGCGCGCGGGAGATTTCGTCAGGCACGCCAATCACGGTGGAACGCGACAACGACAAAAACCCGGTCGTCTCCTTGCGGGAGATCGCGGAAGAAACGCAAAGCGCGGATGAACTGCGCGAGCGGCTGATCGAAAGCCATCAAACGCAGATCGAGGTCGATGAGCCGGAAGAAGACGCCATGGCTTTGCTGCAAGGGGTGGAACAGGATCGTCCCAAGCACGACGATATGACCGAAGAACAGATGCTGCGCGCGTTGATGGCTGCGCAGGGGCAGCAGTGATCTGACGGTTCAGGACAAGAGCCTGCCGGCCTCTACATTGGGGCCACAGGAGCTGGTCCAGCTTGTTCGAACGTACAATCCTAAATGCAATGTGGCGCTTTTGACAGGCGCCTACGCTTATGCTGCGGAAATGCATGACGGCCAGAAACGGCATTCAGGCGAGCCATATATCACCCATCCCATTGCCGTGGCGGCCATCTTGACCGAACAGCGATTGGATGATGCGACCATTGCAACGGCGCTGCTGCACGATACGATCGAAGACACCAAGGGCACCTATGCTGAGATCGAGGCAAGGTTCGGCCTAGACGTGGCGGATTTGGTCGACGGGGTTACCAAGCTGACCGCGCTTGAGCTTTCGAACCGCGAAAGCCGCCAGGCTGAAAATTTCCGTAAGCTTTTTATGGCGATGTCCAAGGATATGCGGGTGATCTTGGTCAAGCTCGCGGACCGATTGCACAACATGCGGACGATCCGCCATATGCCGGCACAAAAGCAGGCCAAAAAGGCGCGCGAAACGATGGATATCTTCGCGCCGCTGGCCGGCCGGATGGGTATGCAATCGATGCGCGAGGAGCTGGAAGACCTCGCTTTTGCCGTTTTGAACCCAGATGCGCGGTTCTCGATCATGCGTCGCTTTGTTCGGCTGCAAAAGGAAACCGGCGACGCGATCCCGCGGATCACCGACGATATTGAGCTGGAGCTATCTAAGGCGAATGTACGAGCCGATGTGTTCGGGCGTGCGAAGAAACCGTTCTCGATCTGGCGAAAGATGCAAGAAAAGGAGCTCGCCTTTAGCCGCCTATCCGACATCTACGGCTTTCGCGTCATAACCCGCCGAGAGGAGGATTGTTACCGGGTCCTGGGTGCAATCCACCAGCGATGGCGCGCCGTCCCGGGCCGGTTCAAGGATTACATCAGCCAGCCGAAATCGAACGGATATCGATCCATTCACACGACGGTTTCGGGACGCGACGGCAAGCAGGTTGAGGTGCAAGTCCGCACCCGCGAAATGCACGAAGTTGCTGAATCCGGCGTTGCCGCGCATTGGAGCTATCGCGACGGGGTGCGCGCGGAAAACCCTTTTGCAGTGGACCCGGCCAAATGGTTGGCAGCCATGACCGAGCGATTTGAGCTTGCCGAAAACAACGATGAGTTTCTCGAACATGTGAAGCTTGAAATGTATTCCGACCAGGTCTTTTGCTTCACGCCCAAGGGTGATGTCGTCAAGCTGCCGAAGGGCGCCACGCCGATCGATTTCGCCTATTCCATCCATACGAGGATCGGTCATTCCTGTGTTGGTGCAAAGGTCGACGGGTTGCGCGTGCCACTTTGGACACGGCTGAAAAACGGGCAATCGGTAGAAGTTCTTACTGCCGAAGGCCAAACCCCGCAGGCCAGTTGGATCGACATCGCGGTCACTGGTCGCGCAAAGGCCGCAATCCGACGGTCGCTGCGCGAAGAAGATCGGTCGCGCTACATCAAGCTCGGCCAGGAATTAGCGCGGGTCGGGTTTGAACAGGTCGGCAAAAAGGCCACGGACAAGGCGCTGTCGACCGCGGCCAAGGTGCTTGGCCTTGAGGATGGCGACGAGGCGCTGGCGCGCATCGGCTCGGCAGAATTATCCGCCCGCGACGTGGTCAGCGCGGTCTATCCAGAGTTGATGAGCGCCGGCGCGGAGACGCAGATCGATATGGGCCGCGCCGTTATCGGCCTGCCCGCGGGCGAAGCGGAGCGCCGGGCACAATGCTGTCAGGCCGTGCCGGGAGAGCGGATCGTAGGCATAACCTATTCCGGACGCGGGCCGATCGTGCACGCCATCGATTGCCCAGCCCTTGCGGAATTTGACAATCAGCCAGAGCGTTGGCTGGATCTGGCGTGGTCCGAAGGTCGGCACGCGCCGGTACACAACGTGACCTTCGATATCACAATGTCCAATGCCCGCGGTGTGTTAGGACGGATCTGCACCCTTGTCGGCGAACAGAACGCAAATATCTCAGACTTGCATTTTATCGACCGAAAGCCAGATTTTTATAGGTTGTTGATCGATGTTGAGGTACGGGACGCCGAACATCTGCACGCCGTGCTAACAGCGGTTGAGGCCGACAGCGATGTCGCAACGCTGGAACGGTTCCGTAACCTTGACCGGCGGCCCTAATTGGGGACGGAATGAGAATTGGTTTTTAGGCGGCGCGATACACGTCCCTTGCTTCGGTTCGTGGTCGAAGTCCTTTGGCCGCGGGGCGGCTGGGCGCGCGCGGCACAATATGTGCGGCATCGTTTGCGGCGGTTGCCTGGATCTCCGGAGGAAATCGCACGCGGAATATTCGCCGGGACTGTGACGGTCTTCACGCCGTTTTTTGGACTGCACTTCGTGGTTGCGGCCATTTTGGCCAAGCTAATGAAAGGGCGCATTCTCGCCGCGCTTCTATCGACGTTCATCGGCAACCCGTTGACCTATATACCGATTGCCATTGTGTCACTGCGGTTGGGTTATTTCCTTTTGGGAATGGACGTGCCGCCCGGCCTGACGCGCGATGTGTTTCGGCACTTCCGCGCCGCAACGCGCGATCTATGGCACAATTTCAAGGCGCTGTTTTCACCCGAACGCGCACATTGGGATGGCTTGGTTGAGTTTTGGCACACGGTGTTTTTCCCTTGGCTCATTGGCGGGCTCATTCCCGGCATCGTCCTCGGGATAACGCTTTATTATCTCAGCGTGCCGGTGATCCGTGCCTATCAAGCTCGGCGATCGGTTCGATTACGAAAAAAAATGGAAAAGCTGGCGCGGCAGGCTGGTGCACAAGCTCCGGATAGCTAGTCTCTGCACCTAATAGGAGGTGTGGTGATGTCAAACGATCTGAGACTTGGCGTCAATATCGACCATGTCGCGACTGTGCGAAATGCGCGCGGCGGCAATGTCCCCGATCCTGTGCGCGCTGCGACGCTGGCAGAAGAGGCGGGCGCAGACGGCATTACCGCCCATCTGCGCGAAGATCGCCGCCATATCTCGGACGCTGATATCGAGGCGCTTATGGCCGCGCTCAAGGGGCCTTTGAATTTTGAGATGGCCGCCACGGATGAAATGCAACGCATCGCGCTGCGCCACAAACCGCACGCTGTCTGCGTTGTCCCGGAACGGCGTGCGGAGCGAACGACCGAAGGTGGGCTGGAGGTTGCCCGCGAGGAAAACCGATTGGCCCATTTCATAGCACCTCTGCGTGAGGCAGGGTGTCGGGTTTCGATCTTTATTGCGGCCGATCCGCGTCAGATCGAGGCGGCCCACCGCATTGGTGCGGAGGTGATTGAGCTGCATACAGGCGCCTATTGCGATGCTCATGCCGAGGGCCGCTTTGACGCGCGTGATGCGGAGATGTCCAAGTTGACCGAGATGGCGGGTTTTGCCCATAGCTTGGGTCTTGAAGTGCATGCCGGCCACGGTTTGACCTACGACACTGTTGGCCCTGTCGCCGCACTGCCAGAGGTCAAAGAGCTGAATATCGGGCATTTTTTGATCGGCGAGGCCATTTTCGTGGGCCTTGGGCCGGCCATTGCACAGATGCGCGACATTATGGATGCCGCCCGCGCTTGAGCGCGCGCTCCCTTTGGCGTTACACACGGGCGCGATGGGGAGGCATTGGCGATGATTTGGAGCCCGGCACGCTACGCCGCGACGTTTGTCCTGACAGCGCTGGGCGCGATTATTTTGATCGCGCTTGTGATCATGGCGACCGGCATCAATTTGGGCTCTGCCGCGGTGCAATTCATTCCGGCTATTTTTGCTGCAATGATTGAAGGCCAGCGTTATGCGAAATCGGGTGCCGATGCTCCGAGTGGGCCGGCCATGTGGCGGGCAGCGGCGGCCATGACCGGGATTGCGACAGGGCTGTTGATGCTGTGGACTTGGACGCAACTTACGCTTGGCGGTCTGGCGATAACCGGCACGATGCTTGTCCAAGTGGTCGCCCTTGGCATTCTCTACTTCTTTGCCAATCGGTGGTTTTTTCAGATGGGCTACAATGCGGGCTCGAAGCGCGCCAGATGAATGGACTGTTCACGCCTTGGCCGTTTGGCTAAGTTGGCGCTGACGGACCGGAGACACGCAACATGCATCGAATTTGGCACGGCCACGCTGTGCTGCGTCCTTTTGCGACCAGTGCTAGTGCGCGGCATGCATGGCCGCTTGGCATAGCGTCAGCAACATGCTTGCCATGCGACGATTGGGTAGGCTGATGATTTTGGGCATCGGCACTGACCTTGCGAATATCGACCGGATACAAGGTGTGCTGGATCGGTTTGGAGACCGGTTTCGCAACCGCGTCTTCACCGATACCGAACAGGCGCGCGCCGAACGCATGGCCCACCCCGCCGCTGTTTACGCAAAGCGATGGGCAGCCAAGGAAGCCTGTTCGAAGGCGTTAGGGACCGGGCTGCGCATGGGGATTGCATGGCGTGACATGAGCGTTCGGAACCTGCATACCGGACAGCCGGTGATGCAGGTTACAGGCTGGGCCGAAGAACGGCTGCGCCAAATGACGCCTGTGGGCTATCAGGCGGTGATCCACGTCACCCTGACAGATGATCACCCATGGGCCCAGGCCATGGTGCTGATCGATGCCATGCCCAATGGCGAAGAGGCCCGCCGGCCCAACCCCAAGGTGCAAGGCTAGCGAAAAACGATCGCGCGCGGGGCATGCTTGACACCTTTGGGGTCGAGGCCCAGAAAGCGGCGGAGGCAGCATTTGAAAGGGCAAGCCCATGGCTAAGGCGCGCGAAGGGAACCCGATCTGGGAAACCGTAAAGACCGTGGTCTACGCGATCCTGATTGCCGTTGTTTTTCGATCGCTGTTTTTTCAACCGTTCTTCATCCCGTCGGGATCGATGAAAGACACGCTCTTGGTTGGGGATTTTCTGTTCGTCAACAAGATGGCCTATGGGTATTCCGAATATTCCTGCGACACGCGGGTGCGCGGCGTGAACATTCGACTATGCCCCTTCGTGAGCGGGCGAATTTTTGGCAGCGAGCCGGAACGCGGCGACGTGATCGTGTTTCGCCATCCGGTCGTCGACACCGAATTCATCAAACGCGTGATCGGCTTGCCTGGCGACCGCATTCGCGTTGAAAATGGTGTCGTTTTTGTCAACGGTGCGGCCGCGCCTCAAGCGCCGGAGCCTGATTTCGTCGAAGTCAACGACCGACAAGGCGCGGCCGGCGAATTTCCAAGATGCTCCAATGCGCCCGTCGGAGCAGGCGGCGAATGCATCAAGGAACGGTTTGTCGAAACCTTGCCCGAAGGCACGGAGCATTCCATTTTGAATATTACAGATAACGGCCCTGGTGATTTCACTGATGAATTTCTGGTGCCCGAAGGCCATGTCTTCGTGATGGGCGACAATCGCGATAATTCCACCGACAGCCGGTTCCCGCAGCGGTCAGGCGGGGTTGGGATGGTGCCGATGGAAAACATTCTTGGTCGTGCGGACCGGGTGATTTTTTCAGCGTCAGGGCGCCGGATCGTCCAGTTCTGGACCTGGCGCGCGGATCGCTTTTTCCGGGCGATCGAGTGAAGCTTTCAGCGGATTTGAAAGCTTTTGCATCCCGTCTGGGGCACGAATTCAGCGCCCCGGAGCTTTTGATCCGCGCCTTGACCCACGGCTCAATGTCCTCGGAAAATCGCCCAGACAACCAGCGGTTGGAGTTTTTGGGGGATCGCGTTTTGGGCCTGGTGATTGCCGCGGCGGTTATGCAGCGCGATCCGGATGCAACCGAAGGCAAACTGGCCCCGCAACTGAATGCGCTGGTCCGCAAAGAGACCTGCGCCGACATTGCCCGTGAGATCGATTTGGGTGCCGTGCTTAAGCTTGGTAAATCCGAGCAGATGACGGGTGGGCGGCGAAAAAATGCGCTGCTGGGAGACGCGATGGAGGCGGTAATCGCTGCGGTGTATCTTGATGCCGGTTTCCCGGTTGCGCAGGCCGTGGTTTTACGACTTTGGGCGCGTCGGCTTGAAACCGTCGACGCTGATGCGCGCGATGCTAAAACCGCGTTGCAAGAATGGGCCCAGGCGCGCGGCCAAAACCCACCGCAATACCGCGAAGTATCCCGAATTGGCCCCGACCACGCGCCCGTTTTTGTGGTCGCGGTTGAGCTTGAAACCGGTGAGGCGGCCCAAGGCGAAGCGCGTGCCAAACGCGCCGCCGAACAGCGCGCTGCGCAGGTCCTACTGGCGCAGGTATCGACGTGACGTTTCTGCGTATCGTTGCCGGCTTATTTCCGCCCTGCCCGGTAATTCCGCATGCGCGGTTCATGGTGAGCAAAGCGAGGAGTTTGGCGCTTTGGCCCATGTCTTGATTGTGGTGACGCATCCCGACCCCGAGAGCTTCACCGCACGCTGGGCCGCAGCCACCGCGACGGGCCTGCAATCAGCGGGTCACACGGTGGCGTGGTCCGACCTTTACGCCCAGGGTTTCGATCCTGTCGCGGGTTTTGACACGCCGCAAGGTCGGGGCGAGGTCGAAAAGCTGAAGGCGGCAGATCACATCGTGCTGCATTTCCCGCTTTGGTGGTATGGGCCTCCGGCGATGCTGAAGGGTTGGGTTGACCAGGTTTTGGTCCCGGGCGAGACAGTTGATGCGAACGCGCCCTTCGAGGCGGGTCCCTGTCGTGGAAAACGCGCGCTGTTTTGCGTCTCGGTTGACGTGCCGGCACAGCAATGCGGTCCGTCGGGCCGTTCTGGCGATGCGCGGCTGCAATTGTGGCCCTTGGCACATGCCTTTCGGTTTGCCGGCATGGATTTGCTGGAGCCCTATCTTGTCCCTGGCATCGAGGCCGATCTAGGCCCCGCGCGGCGGATCATGATGGACGCGCAGATTGCCCAAGTTCTGAACGACACCCCAAGGCGCATGGCAGCCATGGATCGATTGCCGATCTGGGCGACCAATCCCGCTGCCGACTTTGATACGCAGGGTCAATTGCGCCCAGGCGCTGCGGTCTTTTCTCCGTTTATTCGCCACGACGACGGTAGCTAAAGGCGGTTGTTGTCCAAATGGCTTCGGATGGCGACGAGATCGGGTTTGATGCGGACAAGACGCTCCCGCAAATCCGGGGTGATGAGCTGATCAATTTGGCGCCCAACCGCCATGATCGCTTGTTCGCGAAATTCCTGCCCGCGCGCGGTTAAAAACACAAGCTTGCCGCGCCCGTCATCCGGGTTCGCGCGAACCTCAATGAAGCCGCGGCTTTCCAGCACCCGCAACGAATGGGTCATGGTGTTTTTTGTGACTTGCATGGCGCCCGCGATCCGGATCGGCGTCTTGCCGTCACCGAGCCGGACCAGATGATTGATGATCGAGAAATGGGAGGGATGAACGCCCTCTGGCAAACTGGCCGCCAGCACCGCGGTTGCAAGCTGATTTACGATGCCGATTTCATTGAAGATGGCGAAGACGGACATCGGGTCTTCGCCAGGTTCGTTTTGCGTCACTGGCCCACCAATTTTGCCTCAAGCGGCCAACGTGGACTGACCGCAACACGCGGACCGTAGCCGATCCGGGCCAGCATTTGAACCGTGCCGCCATCGGGTGCGAGACGGTCGTGGACCGTTTGATAAAGCGCAGACATTTCCGGGTATTCCTGCAATGCCTGGCTCAGGGGATGAAACCCCAATCCCGCTGCGTTGGCGGCAAGGTTCGCGCGCAGCCAATCCGCTCCGGCGGCAATCTGATCTGCGCGGCCATTGCCCCGGCTGACCATCCAAAGATGACCCATGGCGGTGCGGGCATTTTCCAGCACGGCCGCACGCCCCTGCTGATAGGTAAAGGTTGTTGTGTCACGCGCGCTTTCACGCGTGAAAAGCCCGGTTGCCGCTAGGATATCGAATGTTGCACCGGAAAAATCGATGCCATCGGGGTTCGCGTTGACCTCTGCCTTGCCGATCCGGAAGAGATCAACACTCTCTTGATACGTGCGCGGCGTATCGATTTCGATTTCGAGGGCATCTTCGGTTAATTGGCGCCAACAGGCGACGTCGTCCGGCTCGACCGACCCATCGATTTGGTTGACATAGGGCCCGGCTTCGAGAACGGAGCGTAGCGTTTCATGTTCGACCATGCGGGTTGCATCGAAGGGCTCCTTCAAGGACCGCCGGTGCGGAACCTGCGCCCAAAGCGGGTCAACCGGGACTGTGCTGTCGGGAAAAAAACGGATTTGCGCGACGGGGCGGGCATCAAGCCCTTCTGGGTCTTCGCCTTCGGGAAACAGGGCCGTCTCGACACGATGGCCGTGCGCGTTCGCGGCCATCTCCATCAGCGCCAAAAAGCAGCCCAAGCCGATGGTGAGCTGCCGGTCAAAAGGGTCGGTGAATGGCAATTGCCGATCCGTGTCAAACCAAAGCGTGACGGATGTGTCGCCGTCGAGCCCCACGAGCCAAGGCTGCCGGTTATGCGGATTGGGCGCGAGAATGGCGTAGCTCAGCGCGGCAAGGCGCGGATCGGCATAGCGCGGCGCGCCGGCATCCGACCAGGGTGCATGGGCCCGCGCCGGTACACGGGTTGCGGCGAAAAAACCAGCGCCGCCCGCAGCAAGGATCGTGCCCCCACCAAGAATTCTAAGAAACGTCCTGCGGTTCATCTGAATACCTCATTTAGTTCGATATCACTCTAATATAGTTCGATATCATACTAATCAAGCATGCTGTACCTATTTGACCTATCAGGACCGGCCACACCCCTTTCCCTAAAGGCCCAATCCGCTTAATCAGCGTCGTCAGCCAGAAAGGAGTTTGCCCCCGTGACCACGCATGCCGGATTTGTTGCCCTGATCGGAGAGCCGAACGTGGGCAAATCGACCCTGCTGAACCGGATGGTTGGCGCGAAAGTGTCGATTGTGACGCATAAGGTTCAGACAACGCGGGCGCGGATACGCGGCGTCTGTATTCACGGCGATGCACAGATCGTTTTTGTCGACACGCCGGGCCTGTTCGAACCGCGCCGGCGGCTTGACCGAGCGATGGTGGCAGCGGCATGGGGCGGCGCGGCGGATGCGGATCTTGTGGTTCTATTGATCGAGGCGCATCGCGGCCGCACTGCGGGGGTGGATCGCATTCTAGAGGCGCTGGCGGCCCGAGAGGCCGGCCCACCTGTCGCCCTGGCGCTCAATAAGATCGATCGCGTCGATGCGCCTGATCTTTTGCGACTGAGCGAAGACATGAACGCGATCTACCCGTTCGCCCAGACCTTTATGATTTCCGCCGAGAAGGGGCACGGGGTGGACGATCTGCGGGCCTGGGTCGCCAGAGAATTGCCCGAAGGTCCATGGCTTTATCCCGAAGATCAAATCGCCGACCTACCAATGCGGATGATCGCCGCTGAGATGACGCGGGAAAAACTCACGCTTCGGCTGCACCAAGAACTTCCCTACCAGCTTACGGTTGAGACGGAGACTTGGGAGGATCGAAAGGATGGCTCGGCCCGAATCGACCAGATCGTATACGTCGCACGAGATGGCCATAAAGGCATTGTGCTCGGCAAGAAGGGCGAAACCATAAAGGCGGTTTCAACAGCGGCCCGAGCAGAGCTTGAAGCCTTCACCGGTCGGCGCATTCATCTGTTCCTGCAAGTCAAGGTCCGTCCCGGCTGGCTTGATGAGGCGGAGCGATATTCCGAGATGGGGCTGGAATTTAAGGATGGCGGCTGATGCCGCGTTTGACCGCCGAGTTTTGGGTGCACGCCTACCTGCAACGTTTACGACTGCGCGACATTCCCGCCTTTGTGACATCCCGTGGTGATGCGACGGCTGGGGCGGTTTTGGTTAAGCTCAACACACTCGATGGGCGGGCGGTTTTGCGTCAGCGTAGTTTTGACCCCATGACGGGGTCCCGCATTTGGATGGACCTGGCAAGCGGCGCCGAGATCGATGTTGATGCGACGATCACGCGGCAATGCAACAGTGACCCGGATCTGTGGGTCATCGAGGTCGAGGATCGTGAGGGCCGGGATCTGTTGGACGAGCCGGGGCTTGATTAACGGGTCACAACGCGACTGATTGCAATCATAAGCAATCCGCCTAGCACAACAGCGCCGCCGAATTCCGCAATATTCCGCAGAACCGCCGGCCAGCCAAGAGCAGCTGCGTCGAGGAATGGATAGGGGAATACTCCGTCAATTCCGGCCCGCGTCATCGCATAGGCGCAGTAGGCTAACGGCAAGGCCACAATCGTCCAAAGTGCTGAAAGATCGAGCCCCTCTTTCGAGCCGTAAAAAAGCCACCAAAGCACGGTCAACACCGGGACCAAATAGTGCACGCCGATATCGCCCAGCACGCCAATTGGCGTCAATTCCACAAGGCCGCGCAACAGAAAATGATATACGGTTCCAACAAGGACGATGGCCAGGGTCAAACTCGCGATCCAGGCCGCACTTGGCCGGGCCAAGCCAAGGGCGATCCCGGCGAACGTCGCGCAGATCATCGCATTGGTCAAAATCGTGAAAAAACGCGCCATGGCCCAAATCGCGGCCAGCACGTCAAGCCCGTCGCGATCCATCAGGTCGATGACGCGGAACACCAGCGAAACGAGCGCCACCAAGGAAATCAAACCGGCAACGGCGCGCGCAAAGGGGCTTGGGGTATCGCGGACAAACACGCGCGCGAAACTGCCATGGCCGCAGCACCGCGTCTAGCCTGTGGACAGCACGCCCGCACGGCGCTAACGGAAGCTATGGAATGGCGTGAAGAAGGGGTTTGCCTGGCGGTTCGGCCACATGGCGAAAGCGGTGCAATCACAGATATCTTCACCGCTGGCCAGGGGCGGTTTGCTGGTGTTGTTCGCGGTGGCGCCTCGCGTAGACTTGCCCCCATCTTCAACCGGGGGCGCAATTGGACGCCACTTGGCGCGCCCGGCTGTCCGATCATTTGGGTCAATTCTCCGTGGAGCCTGTGAAAAGTCGCGCTGGTGAAGTCATGGGCGACCGGGGCGGGCTTTTGGGCCTATCGTCCGTGACGGCTTTGTTGGCCTATGCACTTCCGGAACGGGTCGCCTACCCGGCCCTTTACGCCCACAGCGTTGCAATCCTTGATGCGGTCGGCGCGCAGGCTTGGGCTGCTGCCTATCTACAATGGGAGGTGGCGTTGTTAGCCACGCTCGGATTTGGCCTGAGCCTGGAACGTTGCGCCGTTACTGGTCAAAGCGACGAATTGATCTACATCTCGCCTCGGACCGGACGTGCGGTCTCCCGCGCAGCTGCTGGAGACTGGGCGTCGAAGCTCTTGCCGCTGCCGAAAAGCTTGCATGGCGAGGGCGACGATCTTGCGGCGGGTCTACGCGTCACCGGGCACTTTCTGCACAATCATCTCGCGCCGGCGCTGGGGGATCGACCGTTGCCGCCAGCACGCGACCGGCTTGCGGACTGGTTGTCGCGTTAAGCTTTGGCAATGACCGCAGCGCTGGCGCGATCAACCGCTGTTTCCCACGGCACGAAGGTGATGCCTAGATCCTGCTCAGCCGCTGATGTGTCATAGTGCGGAATGCGACCGAGCCCTGGCATGACCGTTTTGATCGACGCGTCGAATAAAGACAGGATGCGCAACAAGAGTTTCGGTGCGACACCGGTGGCGATTTTCTTGTCCGGGTACTTCGCCTTTAGGTATTTTGCGATCTCCGGCATCGTCGCCGATGTGCCGCAAGCAATAAAGCGTCTGCCAGCCGTTTCGGGCCGGTCAAGCGCTGCGACATGGGCGGCCGATACATCCGCGACATCCACCACGCCAAAGCCGATATTGGGCAACATCGGATCGCTGCCCGACAGAACCCGCTCGATCAATTGCAATGACGTTCCGTAATTCGCATCAAGCGGCTGACCCAGAACCAAAGTGGGATTGATTGTCGTTAGCTGCATTTCAGGGTGCTCGGCCACGAAGTCCCACGCGGCACGTTCAGCCAGTGTTTTTGACTTGTAATAGGGTGACGACAGTGGGTGATCCAGCTCGGACCAATCAGCCTCAGTATAAGCCGCGCCTTGTGGTTTATCCGTCGCCTCAATGGCAACGACAGAACTGGTCACGATCACCCGCGTCACGCCCGCCCCTTGCGCGGCCCTGAGCGCGCGCAGCGTGCCGTCAACGGCAGGCCGAATGATGTCATCTTCGTTCTTTGGTTGCACCATCGGAAAGGGCGAGGCTGTATGCACCAAGGCCGCTGCCCCGCTGAGTGCCTCAGCCCAGCCCGCATCGTCGGCAAGATCGAGGGTCACAAAGCTCAATCGGTCCAAGGCCGCAGCGTCCGACACATGGGCCGCCAGCGCGGCGCGCACCTCCTCTTGCCGACCGGCGCTACGCAGCGAGCCGCGAACGGCGTGGCCCGCCTCCAAAAGATCAAGCGCGATGCGTTTGGCGATGAAGCCGGTGATACCGGTGAGAAGGATGGGGGCGGTCATGGGCATCTCTCATGTTAGAAGTTCTAACTTAGGAGATAGCAGGCTCCAGAAATCCTTCAAGCCCCTGCCCAGAGTTCGGGCGGATCAGCTGTGAAATTCGCTCTCTGGCCGGGCGAGTATCCAATCACGCACCAGCGGGTGCAGGATCTCGATTTCTTTTTCCAGTGTTTGCACGAGGCCCCGTCGCCGAAATAACCTAAACGCAGCCTGGCGTTCGGATGTGGTTGGCGCCTTGCCGCCCGTGATGGCGTCCAGCCGTGTCGTGGCCTCTTGCCCGTAAAGTTGGTCAAAACCCTCTGCTATGATGCGCAAGACAGCGCGGCGGCTGGGCGAAAGCTCTATCCAGTTTTCGTCGAACCGTGTCTGTGCAACCATGTCTTGTTGCATTTCAGTCAGGAGGTCGTTTGCGGTTATGTCCGGCCGGAAGGCCCTTGCCTGCAACCAACTGCGGAACGCTGCGGGATTGGCGCCGAGCGTTGCAAAACTGTCCAGGGCATCCGCGATGGATACCTCAGCCCGGAACGTCTGGTGAAACGCCTGCATCTGATGGCGGACAAAGTCCTCGCCCAAAGGCGGCAATGTGACCGGCGTGGCAAAGCGGTAAAACGGTGCTTCGCGATCTGAAAACACCCGCCGCATTCCGATTTGCGATGAGCCACAAAAGATGCTGCGCAGACCATCGCGGCGTTTGTCTAAAATGCTGCGAAAGGCTGCCAGGAATTCAGGACCTTGCTCGGTTTCCGCGGCGGCCTGAAATTCATCCAAAAGCAAAATCGGTGGACACTTCGCGTCGGCCATTTCGCCCAGAATTTTATCCAGAACCTGGATATCGTCCTCCGCGCTGTGATGGCCGTCGGGACCAATGTCTAGCGTCAAGTTTAGCCCCGCAATCGAAACCCGTTGCACAATGCTTTTGACGTCGGATAGGCGGCTTGGCAGGTGCCGATTTTCTTGGCTTTCGACGATGGCAGCCAACAACAGATCCGTGGGAGAGCTGTTGGTCCAAAAGCTGACATACACGACTTGATGGCCTTCCGCTTTGGCCAGTGGCGCGATGTCTTTGAGCAAAAAGCTGGTTTTGCCGCTTCGCCGTGGGCCTGTCAGGGTGAAGGCAAAGCCGGGCCCTTGCGTCAGGGCAGTGAACACGTCCTGCGCGAAGTCTTTCCGCGTGAAATGCCAGAGATCTTCTGTCATGGGTGCAAGATTAGCCAGGAATGGCTAATTTACCACCCCAAGCCGGTTTCGGCGCGTGAGGGTGGTGAATTAGCCACATATGGCTAAGATGCCCTCTCGACCCATAATCACCGGCGAAATTGGGAAAGTGGCAGACGATTAATCCAGCGCGCAAAAATCGGATCAGCGATCACGTTCCGACCATCTTCTTGGTCCACCAGGCCCGAACGTTTCAAGTCTTTCATCACACTTTTCAACTGGTCTTTCGTGGGAGGCGGGGCGCCTGTGATCTCTGAAAATCTGGCCAGACCAGCATCGCCAGTCGGCTGAAGTGTTTTTTCGGCCAAAATGCGCAGGAAAACCTGTCTGCGCAGGCGTGTTTTCGCATTTTTCGCGCGCGTCTGGGCAAAGACATCCGTGAAGCCGAATTGATTGTCAAAATCCGTGAAGATGTGTTCAACCACCTCGTCCGGCGTGGCGTGGCGCATGATCCCCGATTGTACGACCCAAGATCGAAAGATCTCTGGGTTCTTGTCGAAGGTTTCAAATACGTCTAGCGCGGCGTCCCTTGGCAGCGCGCGGCCGTATGTATCTTCGAAGGCTTTGCATTGAAAGGTTACGAAGTCGTCTGTCAGCTCAGGCAGAAAAACCGGCGTACCAAAGCCGCCAAATGGCGCGTTGCCGGTGGTGCTGAAGACCCGGTTCAGCTCAATTTGGGATGATCCCGAAAAGACCGCCTTTATTCCTCTCTGACGCCCATCCAAGAGCGCGTAGAGCTTTTGCAAGAAATCGCCGCCATTTGGGTGGCTGGCCAATGCCTGGAACTCATCCAAAAACAGCAACAACGGCGTTGTGTTGTTTTTCAGCTCGTCCATGATCCTGGCGAGCTCTTGTTCTTTCTGAACATAAACGGCCGGGTCTGCGCCGGTCATGGTGACAGCGGCGGTGGCAGGCCCGGCGGTCACACCGATCTGTGCCTCTTTTTTGGATTTATTGAGCCAGGTCGACATGCGCGTCATGCGCCCATCGTGCGTGCGCGATTGGTCAAGTTCGTAGCGCATCAGCTCGAACGGATCGTTCGATTGCCAAAAGCTGACATAAGCGAAACGATTTCCATACTGCTCTGCTCGCCGAGCAAGGTCCCGCAAAAGAAATTGCGTCTTGCCGGTACGGCGCGGGCCGAAAAGCCGGATGCCCTTCACCTGATCGGTGTGCAATGCGGCGTGAACGTCGTTCGAAAAATCTGTGCGGGGATAATGCCAAGGATCAAATGCCATGGGCAGATGAAAACCTGGGGGGGCGAATTAGTCAAGCGTGGCTAACTTGCCCACTTATAGGGTTTAGCCAAGCAAACGTCGCGCGATAACTTGCGCCTGTATCTCAGCGGCGCCTTCAAAGATATTGAGAATCCGTGCGTCGCAGAGGATCCGGCTGATTTTATATTCCAACGCAAAACCGTTGCCGCCATGGATTTGCAGCGCATTGTCGGCCGCGGCCCAGGCAACGCGGGCGCCCAGCAGCTTGGCCATCCCAGCTTCGAGATCGCAGCGCCGTTCGGCATCCTTCTCGCGGGCCGAGAAATAAGTGAGTTGTCGGGCGACCATGATCTCAACCGCCATCATCGCCAGTTTGCCAGCGACCCTGGGAAAGCGGATCAGTGCCTGGCCAAATTGTTTGCGGTCTTCGGCATAGCGCAGACCTTCGTCCAATGCCGATTGTGCCACACCGATGGCCCGTGCGGCGGTCTGAATGCGCGCGCTTTCAAAGGTTTGCATCAACTGCTTGAAGCCTTGACCTTCTTCCCCGCCCAGAAGGTTTTCGCCGGCGACGCGGAAGTCGTCGAAATTGACGGTGTATTCCTTCATCCCGCGATATCCCAAGACCTCAATCTCGCCGCCTGAAATGCCGGGGTCTTGCCAAGGGGCATCGTCAGTGCCGGGTGTCTTTTCCGCAAGAAACATCGACAATCCGCGATAATCGGTCGTGTCGGGGATGGTTCGGGCAAGCACAGTCATCACATGCGTGCGCGCCGCATGGGTGATCCAGGTCTTGTTCCCGTTCAGCACCCAATCGTCGCCCTCGCGCACGGCGCGTGTCCGCAACGCCCCGAGATCAGACCCGGTATTGGGCTCTGTGAAGACTGCCGTGGGCAGAATGTCGCCCGCGGCCAGCCCCGGCAGCCACTTGGTTTTTTGCGCATCGGTTCCACCGGCGAGGATCAACTCGGCCGCAATTTCGGACCGAGTGGCCAGCGAGCCAACGCCGATATACCCGCGCGACAATTCCTCCGAGACCACGCACATCGACGCTTTGGATAGGCCAAATCCGCCGAATTCCTCCGGTATGGTGAGACCAAAGACCCCCATCTCAGACAGCTCTTCAATGATCTCCATCGGGATCAACGCGTCTTTTAGATGCCATTCATGGGCATGAGGCTCGACCTTTTCGACCGCGTAGCGACGAAACTGACTGCGGATCATTTCCAGTTCATCGTCGAGCCCAGAGGCGCCGAACATCGTGGCCGCGCCCTGTTCTTGCATGCGTTCAACAAGCCGCGCGCGTGCGGCTTGTGTGTTGCCTGAGTTGCACAACGACATCACCGCAGGCATCATTAAGCCACGCTGGTCTTCTTGGCTGAGGCTCATATCCTGCAAGCGCAGAATTTCGCCTTGGCTCATTGGCAGGCCACCGTAGATTTGCCACAAGTATTCGCCGAAACTGATTTGCAGCAAGAGCTGCTCTAGCTCGCCGAATTTCTCGGATTTGTCGAGTTCATGCGCCCAGTCGTTCATCTGCCGCAGCGCTTCGGCATAGGTTGCAAGCCAGGCAAGCCCATGCGCCGCGGTTTGATGTGCCTCTATCGCGCGGCTTGAGACCTTTCCGCCCACCGTCACCTGCGCGCGCACGGCCTCAGTCGCCCGGTTCACCAACGTCTCAACCGCTGGCAACGCGGCGGATGTCAGCCCAAGGAGGTCGGGCAAAACGGGTGACGGGGCGGCGGGTGATCCGTCATGGGCCATCTGAGGCACTCCGAGCTTAAATGCGATCCCTCGTGCTCTAGGCGTTTCGCAGGTGCAGCGCAACAAAAATTCGTCTGATATCGAGAAACAGTTCTAATATGTCGCGCTTGTGATTGGTGGCGCGCCCGCGTAAGGCTGCGCATCATGGCCCAAACCTTTGATCTGATGCCCCTTTGGGCCTTTCTTGCGGCACTTGGAATTTCCGGTCTTGGCGGATTTGTCAAAGGCGCCGTGGGCTTTGCTATGCCATTGGTCATCGTATCTGGTCTGTCGCTCTTTTTAGAGCCAACCTTGGCCATCGCGGGCCTTATTGTGCCGACGGTTGTTTTAAACATGGTGCAAGCCTTTCGCTACGGGCTGCCGAATGTGCGTGCGGTTATCCGGGAATACCGCCGCTACCTGGCCCTGGTCTGCGCAATGATCCTCATCACCGCACAGTTTGTGACCCGCATTCCGGCTGAGACTTACTATTTGATTGTCGGAATTCCGATCGTGTTTTTGTCGGTGATTCAGCTTTTGGGGGTACGGCCACGTATTCCGGACAACCGGCGCGCGGTTGCCGATTGGAGCATCGGCTTGACCGCTGGTGCCCTGGGCGGGTTCAGCGGAACTTGGGGCCCGCCTACGGTCTTGTACCTTATGGCAATAGGCACGCCGAAGGCGAAGTCCATGCTCGTTCAGGGGGCCGTTTACGGCGTCGGTTCGATCTTTTTGCTCGCCGGACACGTGCAGTCCGGCGTTGTCAATTGGGTGACGTTGCCCTTTACGACTGCATTGCTTTTCCCGGCGCTCATCGGACAAGCGATCGGTTTGCGTATGAGCGACCGGCTGGACCCAGAAAGATTCCGACGTCTGACGCTGATTGTGATCGCGATCGCCGGACTCAATCTGATCCGACGCGCAGTTTTTTAAGGCGCATGCCAGTCAACGCTGCTTCACATGCTTGATGTGGCGCGCCCCGGAGAATTCCGGGCCGCGCCGTCATCCCAATCTAGAACCGTGTCACAGCTTAAGAAATTGCCGCCGCCTTTACATCTTCATCGATGAATGGCGCATATTGCGCAAAGTTCGAAGAGAACATTTGCACCAGCTTCGCGGCTTGCATGTCGTATTTGATGGGATCGTCCCACGTCTCACGTGGATTAAGCAACATGTCGTCCACGCCCGCACAGATCAACGGCACATCAAAGCCAAAGTTGGGGTCGCGGCGGAACCCTCCGGCGTCCAGCGTGCCGTCAAGCGCCGCTGACAACAGAGCACGGGTCGCTTTGATGGGCATCCGGCTTCCGGTGCCGAAGGCGCCGCCGGTCCACCCGGTATTCACCAGCCAGCAGGTGGCGCCGTGTTCGGCGATCTTGCGGCGCAGAAGATCGCCGTAAACTTCCGGCCGCCGCGGCATGAAAGGTGCACCGAAGCAGGTTGAAAATGTCGGCTGCGGCTCGGTGACGCCGCGTTCGGTCCCGGCGACCTTGGCGGTGAAGCCCGACAGGAAATGATACATCGCTTGCGCCGGGGTGAGCCGTGCAATCGGCGGCAGCACGCCGAAAGCATCGCATGTCAGCATGATGATGTTGCGTGGCATCCCAGCCATGCCGGTACCGGATGCGTTTGAGATATAATCGAGCGGGTAGGCGCAGCGCATATTGGCGGTCAGGCTGTCATCCTCGAAATCGAGTTCGAGTGTGTCGGGGTCATGGACCATGTTCTCGATCACGGTGCCGAACTTTTCGGTCGTCGCGTAGATCTCCGGCTCAGCCTCTGCGCTGAGGTTGATCGTCTTGGCATAGCAGCCGCCTTCGAAGTTGAAGACCCCGCGATCTGACCAACCATGTTCATCGTCGCCGATGAGGATACGATCAGGATCGGCCGACAAGGTTGTCTTGCCCGTTCCCGAAAGTCCGAAAAACACGGCCGCATCCTCGGGATTTCCTTGGGCGTGGTTGGCCGAGCAATGCATGGGCATCACGCCCCTTTCTGGCAAGAGATAGTTCAGGAGCGTAAAGACCGATTTTTTATTTTCGCCCGCATAGGCAGTGCCCGCTATCAAGATGCGCTTGGCGTCGATATTGAGTGCAATCACCGTGTCGGACCGGCATCCATGACGTTCGGGATCGGCCTTGAAGCTAGGGCAATTGATGATGGTGAAATCCGGCGCAAAATGCGCAAGCTCTGCTGCGGCAGGGCGGCGCAAAAGATGCCGGATGAACAGGCCATGCCAAGCCAATTCGGTGACGACGCGCACGTCAAGGCGGAAGCTTTCATCAGCGCCGGCATAAAGGTCTTGGACGAAGTATTCGCCGCCTTGCATATGGGCCAACATATCTGCTTGCAGCGTATCGAAGGCGTCCGGCGACATCGGGGTGTTGTTGTCCCACCAAATCGTGTCTTCAACGGTGGCGGTTCGGACGACAAACTTGTCTTTCGGCGACCGACCTGTGTGTTTGCCCGTTGTGACCAAAAAGCTCCCGCCGCGGCCCAACCGACCTTCGCCTCTGGCCAACGCCGCGTTCATCAATGCCGGTTCAATGAGGTTGTAATGTACCGCTCCGAGCCCTGCGATGCCTTGGTCTTCCAGCATCTGGCTGGGGTTAACGCGTGCGTTTGACATGTAGAATGCTCCTAGCCGGTGGTCTTTTCCGGCATCCACTTCGGTTACCACTTACGGTGGGGTGCGACTCCCCAAACCCTTACCGCCGAGTAAACCCATATCATGTGAAGGTTTCTGCGGGATAGGTCAGGTCAGCACAGTTAGCGCAATCATTGGGAACTTTTTTGTTTCCATACGTAACATTTGATCGCGCAACACGTGACAAATGCGCCTGCCACGGCAACGATTCGCAACTTTGACGTTGATTCCCTGGGCGGAAAACCTGACAATCAAGAAAAAATTGGCATACGGGCAGACTAAGGAATTCCTGCAATGGCGCGGATCGCACTGGTCGACGACGACAGAAACATTCTGACTTCGGTGGCGATGACGCTTGAAGCCGAGGGCTTTGAGGTTGAAACCTATAACGATGGGCAATCGGCGTTAGAGGCGTTTAATCGCCGCATGCCAGAACTTGCCGTCTTGGACATCAAGATGCCGCGTATGGACGGCATGGACCTACTGCAACGTCTGCGCCAGAAATCAAAGGTTCCCGTCATCTTTCTGACGTCCAAAGACGATGAGATCGATGAGCTCATGGGCCTTCGGATGGGGGCGGACGACTACGTCAAAAAACCGTTTTCCCAGCGTTTATTGGTCGAGCGCATCCGGTCGATCCTGCGGCGGCAGGAGGCATTGGCCGCCGATGGTGGCGCCGCGCCCGAAGACGCCCAGGTCATGACCCGCGGAGAGCTTACAATGGACCCGCTGCGCCACTCTGTCAGTTGGAAAGGCCTCGATGTTTCGCTGACAGTGACGGAGTTTTTGCTGCTGCAAGCCTTGGCGCAGCGTCCCGGCTTCGTCAAAAGCCGCGATCAACTGATGGATGTGGCGTATGACGAACAAGTATATGTTGATGACCGAACCATCGACAGTCACATCAAACGACTGCGCAAAAAGATGCGGGAGGTTGACGGCGAATTCTCGGCGATTGAGACGCTTTACGGAATTGGCTATCGCTATAACGAAGAGTAAACGCCCGCACGCTACTGTGGCTTTCGATGTCGCTCGCTTCTGATCTTTCAATGACGAACCGTCGCGCCCGGGCGCGCGGCGACATTGTGTTGGGCGAGGATTGGGACCGGCCGCAGGGGGCGCTTGAGTCCGAACTCCGTGCGGCGCGTAAACGCCGCTCCATTATATCGCTGAACCGCTCGCCGCTTGCGCGGAAGATCATTGTTTTCAACCTGCTCGGGATTTTGGTGCTTGTTGCCGGTGTCCTGTATTTGAACCCAGTACGGGATTCGTTGGTTTTGCAGCGCGAACGCGCTTTGGCCATCGAAGCGCAATTGATTGCCGATGTGTTTGAGGCCACGCTGACCGAAGTGGGCCCGGGTGATGCCACCGAGATGCCAAACCCGGCCGAAACGCTGCGCCGGATTGGGTTGTCCGAGGGCTTAGATGTCTTTGTCTATGCGCGCGACGGAACGTTGCTCACCTCGACCGATACGGTGGCCCGAAACCCCGTGCGTCCGGTGCAAGGGCTTGATGAGCGACAACAATCAACCACGATCATCACCGATTTTCTCAACTCCGTTTGGGAGCTGATTGCCGCGGTTCTGTCAGGCGGCGATCTGCCACAGGAAAGCGTGTCGCTGTCCGAAATCTCTGGCGCGTTGGTTGAGACGGCGTTTCGCGGTGGCACCGCTTTGGTCCGCAATTCCGGCCCCGCAGGTGCCAGCTATACAGCGGCAAGTCCGGTTGAGGGTCCATCCGGCGTGATCGGCGTGATCGCTGTGACGACAGCCGCCGGCGAGGTCGACCAACTGGTGCGTGCCGAGCGAGAGCAAATTTTGCAGATGTTTGTGATCGCGCTGTTGGTCTCCATTGTTTTGAGCCTTGTGCTTGCATCGACGATTGCAAATCCGCTAAGCGATCTGTCCGCCGCCGCGGAGCTTGGGCGCGACAAGAACGCACGTAAGATGAGCCCGACGCGCGTGCGCATCCCCGACTTGACAGGACGACCGGATGAGATCGGCCAATTGTCGGGCGCGCTCCGCGGCATGGTGTCCGCGCTTTATGATCGCATCGATTCAAACGAGCAATTCGCCGCCGATGTCAGCCATGAAATAAAGAACCCGTTGGCATCTTTGCAATCGGCTGTCGGCACGATGCGTGTCGCGCGCACTGACGATCAGCGCAATCGCCTCCTTGAGGTCATTGAGCATGATGTTAAGCGCCTCGATCGCCTGGTCAGCGATATCTCGAACGCTTCGCGCCTCGATTCAGAACTTGTGAAAGAGGAGGAAGAGGAATTCGACTTGATCCGCATGCTGGAAAACCTAAGCCGGTATCATGCCGAGGAGGCAGAGCGACGCGGTGTCGAATTCATTATCGACCTCCCACGGGAACCGGTCATGACGACGGGGCTTGAGGCACGGCTCGCGCAGGTTTTCGTCAACCTGATCACCAACGCGATTTCCTTCTGTCAAGAAGGCGACGCGGTGCGCATTTGGGCGCGCAAACGTGAAAACAGGGTGCTGGTTGTCGTGGAAGACACCGGCCCCGGTATCCCCGAAGAGGCCCTGACCAAGGTTTTCAACCGGTTCTATTCGGAACGGCCAGAACAGCAGTTCGGCAATCATTCCGGTCTTGGGCTTGCGATATCGAAACAAATCGTCGAGGCCCATGGCGGCGTGATTTGGTCAGAAAACATTCGCCCGACCGAAGCAGACACCACGTCTGAGCCGCTTGGCGCCCGGTTCGTCGTTGGTTTGCCGGTGTAGCTCGGGTGGCTGCCGCGCCCGAAACGCCGCGATCGCAAAGCCTTTTCGACATCGCAAAAGAACTACCGGATGGTGGGTTTCTGGTTCATGGCGCAGCGATTGCAATCGCCGGACGTGGGGTGTTGTTTTTCGGCCCATCAGGCGCCGGCAAAAGCCAAGCGGCTCTCGGCATGATGGCCTTGGGCGCCACGCTGATCGCGGACGACCAGCTGATTATCGACACAGGGCCCGTGTTGCGTGCTCTGCCGGATACACCGGGATTGATTGAGGCGCGGGGCGTCGGCCTCTTGGCGACCCGGCTAGAACCGGTGCCCGTACCCTTCGCGCTTGCCATCGATCTCAACGCTGCCGAGCCGCAACGCTTACCGCCCTCGCGTGTCCTTGACTGTTCCGACGCAGAAGTCCCGCTAATTTTGGCCGCAGGTCACCCAAATCTCGCCCCAGTCGTGATGCAATATCTGCGAGGAGGCCGGTCGAAGTGAAAGACAAAACCGTGGAATCGCAAGGTGAAGACGCCGCCCGGATCGTGTTTGTCTCCGGCCCGTCCGGCGCTGGACGGTCAACGGCCATTCGGGCCTTGGAAGATTTGGGTTTTGAGGCGATCGACAATCTGCCGCTTTCGATGGTTCCAGCGCTTTTGGACGGCCCACCTCCGACACGGCCCTTGGTTCTGGGAACAGACACGCGCAACCGAGACTATTCCGCCGATGCTTTGATCCACGCCGTGGTGCGGACGAATGAAGACCCCGACGTGCTGGTCGACCTTGTCTATCTCGACTGTGCAAGCGACGTTTTGGTGCGGCGGTTTTCAGAAACGCGCCGCCGACACCCGCTGGCTCCAGAAGATCGGCCGGAGATCGGCATTGAGCTCGAACGCGATCTCTTGGCACCAGTGCGCGCACAAGCGGGCATTTTGATCGACACATCGGATTTGAGCCCGCACGAGCTAAGGGCCGAAATCAGCCGTTGGTTTTCGCCGTCCGGCGCGCAACGTTTGGCGATCACTGTGCAGAGCTTTTCTTACAAACGCGGCCTGCCTATGGGCGCCGATTTGGTGTTCGACTGCCGATTTCTGCGCAATCCATATTGGTCCGCGGATTTGCGGCCCATGGATGGGCGTGACGCTGCCGTTCAAGCCTATGTCGCGGACGACCCGCGCTTTGCGGCATTTGCCGCACAAGTTTCCGCGCTAATTGAGACATTGCTGCCGGCCTATCGCGAGGAAGGTCGTGCGCATGTCTCTGTCGCTTTTGGATGCACAGGGGGGCGGCACCGTTCGGTTGCGATGGCTGAAAACCTGAGTGGCCACCTTGCGGAGGCCGGATGGCAGGTGTCTAAAAGGCATCGAGAACTGGAACGGCGCGGCGCTTTGCGGGCGCCATGATCCGGGGCGAGAAGGGTTTGATTGGTATTGTCATCGTCGCGCATGGTCGGCTCGCAACTGAGCTGAAGAACGCCACAGAACATGTGGTCGGTCCGCAAGACTGTATGATTGCGATCCAAATTTCCGCTGACGAAAACCGAAGCCGCGCGCAAGCTGCCATCTGTGAGGCCGCCGATGCGGTCGATCGAGGGCATGGCGTTGTTTTGGTCACAGACATGTATGGCGGGTCACCTTCCAACCTGTCGCTGAACGCATGCAAGCCGCAAAATCGCAAGATCGTCACCGGGGTAAATTTGCCCATGTTGATCAAGCTCGCGAAATCTCGGGCGTTGTCGGTGGACGAGGCTGTGAAGCACTGCGTGGCCGCCGGCAAACGGTATATCAACGCGTTTGACGGAGCCACTGAATGAGCGTCGTCCGGCAGCTCGAGATTATCAATGTGAAAGGCCTGCATGCACGTGCTTCGGCCAAACTTGTAGAAGTTGTCGAAGCACATCAAGCGGAATGCACAGTTCGGCGCGAAGGGCTTGATGCAGCCGGTGACAGCATCATGGGCCTTTTGATGTTGGCAGCCGCATACGGAACCTTTATTGAGGTCGAAACGAGCGGACCAGACGCTGAAGCGTTGGCTGCGGCGATCGCCAGACTGGTGGCGAACAAGTTCGAAGAGGACCAGTGATCCGGCCCTAGGCTTGGCTGGTCTCGGTAAGGCGAGATGTTTTGACGGACATCACGACACAGCGCATTAAACGCCATGGCGGGTCCGCAAGGATATCAGCGCCAGCCCCTCGCGTTTACGACCGGCGAAGCCTGACCTACGCCAATTCGTTTGAGGATCCGTGGACGCGGAATATCATCAAGGCAATCGAAATGCTGTCGGGCAAGCTGACGATTATGCGTCGGGTCCGCCAATTCGAAAAGCTTGGCTCGCCTTCAGGGCCTGCGTTTTGGCCGGCTACGATGAAGGTCATGGGCATCGATTTGGGCACGCCAGATGATCAGCTCGACCGCATTCCGACGGAAGGCCCCGTTGTATTTGTTGCCAATCACCCGCACGGCTTAGTCGATGGGATGATCCTGGCGGATCTCATCGGGCGGCGGCGAAACGATTACCGTATCCTAACGCGGGCGCTTTTGACGGGATTGGACGAGTCGGCCACGGGTTACATGATTTCGGTGCCCTTCCCGCATGAAGTTGATGCACAGCGGAAAATGGTTGAAATGCGTGCCGAGGCAATGAAGCACCTAAAGCAAAACGGCCTTATCGCTCTTTTTCCGTCCGGCACGGTCGCGTCCTCCGATACGTGGTTCGGTCCGGCGATTGAGCGTGAATGGAACCCCTTTACTGCGAAGATGATACGCACCTCGGGTGCGACGATCGTGCCGTGCTATTTTCGCGGGTCAAATTCGCGCATCTATCAGATCGCAAATCAGATTTCGCCGGTTGTGCGACAAGGGCTGTTGATTCACGAAGTTGTGCATGCATTCGATAAGCCGCAAGCTCCGATCATCGGCCGGCCGATCCCGCCGGAAGAGTGGGACGAGCCCATCAAGACACCTCGGCGTTTTATGGCGTGGCTTCGACGCCGGACGCTGGCGCTGAAGAACAACCCAGACGGCGCCCCGGTCTTCAGGCGTTAAACGGTCGACTTGATCGGGATCAGTCCCGCGGGCCTACCGCGTTGGCACCGGGTGTTCTCCGCGATAATCGTAAAAGCCCCGATCGGTTTTCCGGCCGAGCCAGCCCGCCTCGACGTATTTCGTCAGCAAAGGGCACGGGCGGTATTTCGTGTCCGCCAAACCATCGTGCAGAACATTCATGATCGCCAAGCAGGTATCGAGGCCGATGAAATCAGCGAGCTCCAGCGGGCCCATCGGGTGGTTTGCGCCCAGTTTCATCGACTCGTCAATCGAACGAACAGATCCCACACCTTCATAGAGCGCATAGACCGCCTCGTTTATCATCGGCATCAAGATACGATTTACGATGAAGGCAGGGTAGTCCTCGGCGCTAGCAGATGTTTTTCCGAGTTGGTCGACAACCGACTTACACGTCTGGAACGTCGCTTCGTCGGTTGCAATCCCGCGAATGAGCTCAACCAGCTGCATAACCGGGACAGGGTTCATAAAATGAAAGCCCATGAATTTCTCCGGACGGTCTGTCCGGCTGGCAAGCCGCGTGATCGAAATGGAGGACGTGTTCGATGTAAGGATCGTTTCAGGTTTGAGGTGCGGCACCAAATCCTCAAAAATCGCCTGCTTTATCGCTTCTCTTTCGGTCGCGGCTTCGATGATCAAATCCGAGGCACCGAGTTCTGAAAGCTTCAGCGTCGTTTGGATGCGCCCAAGCGCCTGGGTGCTTGCCTCGGCTTCGATACGTTGCCGGCTGACTTGCCGCTCGAGGTTCTTGCGTATCTTACCGACGCCGTCGCGCAAAGCATCTTCGGTAACGTCGGTCATCAAGACGTTGTAGCCCGCAAGGGCGCATACATGGGCGATCCCACTGCCCATTTGCCCGGCTCCCACAATGCCAATTTGCTTTACCTCACCCATGCGCGCGTCCTTCTCCCCGTGTCGGCGCGACCTTAGGCGTCCATCCAGCGAAGGCCAAGGGCGCGGAGGGTCAACTTAGGGGTTTTGCAACTTTCATACGGCATCAAAGGCCGAAGGTGGTCGTTGAGCGTCAGGTTAGGGCAATGAGTTTCGAGAGCAAAAGCCAGTCACCGCTGGACTACAAGTCTATCAGCTATCCAGGGTCCATGGCAGAATTTCGCGGCCCCGAAGTTGATCTGGCGCAACGCCAAATCGTGTGCATCGGTGGCACGGAAACCTTTGGCCGCTTCATTGCGCATCCCTTCAGCCAAGTTCTTGCCGCTGGCATTGGCCGACCCGTGGCCAATTTGGGGGCCATGAATGCAGGTTTGGAGCTGATTTTGAACGACGCGGCAATCAATACCGCCTTGGAAACGGCTGACCATGTCGTGCTGCAAGTCACGGGGGCGCATCTGATGACCAATAGATTTTACCGCGTCCATCCGCGTAGGAACGACCGGTTTCTACGCGCATCATCTGCGCTTAGCACGGTCTATCGCGCGACGGACTTCACCGAATTTCACTTTGTTCGCCACATGCTGTCCGTTTTGGCAGAGGAGTCAGCGGATAGGTTTGCCATCGTCGTTCGCGAATTGCAGGACGCGTGGGTTGCGCGCATGCGGTCCTTCATCAACCGAATTGACGCTCCGGTGCACCTCCTTTGGATGGCGTTACATCCCCCGTCCGAGGCGCGGCCGGACCTGGAACAAGGCACCGATCCGCTTTTTGTAACCAAATCGATGCTGGCCGAGATCGTCGAGACTGCCGACACATTGACCATATGCGATGCGACCGATGACGAACGCGCGCAGCCATCCTACGGAATGCAGTTTTCTCCCCGAGAGATCGCGGCGGCCAAGGTGTTGCCGGGGCCAAGCCAGCATGACCGCGCGGCGAGCATGCTGGCCGAGATTGTCGGATCTTAGAGCTTTCCGGTCAGCTCCGGCACAGCGTCGAATAGGTCCGCGACGAGTCCGTAATCGGCGACCTGGAAAATTGGCGCCTCTTCATCCTTGTTGATCGCCACGATCACCTTGCTGTCCTTCATCCCGGCCAAATGCTGGATCGCGCCCGAGATACCAACGGCAATGTAAAGATCGGGCGCCACAACTTTACCGGTTTGGCCTACCTGCCAATCGTTTGGCGCGTAGCCGGAATCAACCGCAGCGCGCGAGGCACCCACCGCGGCGCCAAGTTTGTCGGCCAGGCCTTCGATCAGTTCAAACTGCTCTTCCGAACCGACGCCGCGCCCGCCGGACACCACGACGCCCGCTGACGTCAACTCCGGACGGTCGCTTGCGGCAACCTTGTCTTCAACCCAAACGCTTAGGCCTGGATCGGCGACCGCGGCGATGTTTTCGATCGATGCCGTGCCGCCTTCGCCAGAGGCATCGAATGTCGATGTCCGGATCGTGGCCACCTTTTTGGCATCGCTGGATTTCACGGTCTGAATCGCGTTTCCAGCATAGATCGGCCGCTCGAATGTTTCGGGATCGACGACGGCGGTGACCTCAGAAATCACCATCACGTCAAGCATTGCCGCGACCCGCGGCAGGATATTTTTTGATGCGGCCGTCGAAGGAGCGACGATATGGCTGTAATCCCCGGCGAGCCCAACGACCAAGTCGGCAACAGGCTCGGCCAAATCATGGCCATAGCTGTCGTCTTCGGCGCAAAGCACTTTGGTCACGCCATCAAGCTTTGCCGCCGACGCCGCAGCCCCGCCGCAGGACGCACCTGCGCATAGAACCGTCACCGCGCCCATTTCTTTCGCCGCGGTTAATGCCTTGGCCGTGCTATCAACCGAAAGCTCGCCATTTGTTACTTCTGCGATCAGGAGAACAGCCATCAAACAGCCCCCGCTTCTTTGAGTTTTTCTACTAATTCATCGACGGATCCCACGATAATCCCGGCGGCGCGTGCGTCGGGTTCAGCGGTGCCCAGGATCTCGAGCCGCGGCGCGACATCGACGCCGTAATCGGCCGCTGATTTTTCGTCCAACGGCTTTTTCTTGGCCTTCATGATGTTCGGCAACGATGCGTAGCGGGGTTCATTCAAGCGCAAGTCGACAGACACAATCGCTGGCAGCGTCACTTTAATCGTTTGCAGGCCGCCATCCACTTCGCGTGTGACGTTGGCATGGTCTCCATCGACGGACAATTCCGAAGCAAATGTTGCCTGTGCCCAACCTGTTAGCGCGCCCAGCATCTGGCCCGTGGCGTTCATGTCGTTGTCGATCGCCTGCTTGCCGCACAGAACAAGACCAGGCGCTTCTTCATCGATGATTGCCTTGAGGATTTTGGCCACCGCCAGCGGTTCGATATCGGTATGAACGTCGTCGGCTGCGATCACCAAGATCGCACGGTCGGCACCCATGGCCAGCGCCGTGCGGAGTGTTTCTTGGCTTTGCTTCACGCCGATTGAAACAGCGACAACCTCTTCTGCGATCCCGGCCTCTTTCAGGCGGATTGCCTCTTCAACGGCAATCTCATCAAATGGGTTCATCGACATTTTGACATTCGCAAGATCGACACCGGAGCCGTCCGCCTTGACGCGAACCTTCACGTTGTAGTCGATCACGCGTTTTACAGGCACGAGAACCTTCATCGCGCATCCCTCCGTTTATCGGTGCGGCCGCAAAGCCCGCTACGTCGACGGTGTTAGACGTCTGCGTTGCATAACAATAGTGTAAAATCGACGCGGCGCGCGCTAGGGACGCCGCGTTACTTCGATTTTCAAGCGCCTAGGTGGAGACCCGAACTAACTCTACCATGATTGCGGCATAAGCTGTCGCGGTCGCGACAAGCACAAATATATGCCAGATCGTTACATGATGCGGCAGTCTTTCCCAGACCAAGAAAATCACGCTGCAACTATAGAGGATGCCGGATGTGATCACCAAGACCAGCGCCGTGGGGCTTAGGCCAGAGAGCGCCTGACCCCAAAAGAACACGCCGATCCAACCAAGGCCTAGGTATAGTGCGATCGCGATATAAAGCAGGTGCTGCCGGGCGAAGATGATGAGCGCTGCGCCAGCTAGCGCCATGAGCCAAATCGCGGCGAGTATCCAGCCAGCCTTGGTGCTGGTGAGCATCAAGAACGGCGTGTAGGTCCCTGCAATCTTCATGTAGATCGCGGATTGGTCGAGCCGGCGAAGCCGGTCTGTCCAATGCGTGTTGCGGATCATGTTGTAAAGCGCCGAACACAGCAGCATGCCGATCAATGTGATGGCATAAATGGAAACGGCGGTTATGGCGCGATTGTCGCCGATCCAAACGGCGGTCAACGTGATCAGCACCGGCGCGGCGATAAGCGCCAAAGTGAGGCCCGAGACGTGCACGACCGCGTCAGAGATATATTCTGCCCGGCTGTATATCTGCGGTTGACGACGCTTTAGCAAGACCAACCCCCCTGGCCGAGGAGTGTCCGCTGGATGGCCCTGTCGGTCAAGCGTTCGGCGGTAAACGATATGTTGACGGGTCCGTGACCGCGCATCACCTCAATTGGAATTTAGAAAATTCCTTGCTCCAACAGCGTTGCGCCGCCTCAGCGATTTGCCCCAGGAACCCAAAGAACATCGTTGCGCCCGTCATCGTTGGCGATCCGTCCCGCGACAAAAAACCAATCTGACAAACGGTTCAGATATTTCACGCCCTCGGGGTTCACAGATTCCATCGTGGCCAATTCCACCGACAATCGCTCGGCGCGGCGACAGACGGTTCGGCAGAGATGAAGGCTCGCCGAAAGCGCAGAGCCACCTGGCAGAATAAAGCTCCGCAAGGGCTCAAGCCGCGCATTCATCTCGTCGATTTCCGCTTCAAGCCGGCTGACCTGGCCTTCGGCAATCCGCAACGGCGGATAGTCCCGCTCGGCATCTTTTTCCATGCCCGGCGTACACAGATCCGCGCCAAGATCGAAAAGATCGTTTTGAATTCGCATTAGCATGGCGTCCACGTCGCCCGCAGCATTCTGCCGTGCAAGCCCGAGCGTCGCGTTGAGTTCATCGACCGTTCCATAGGCGGTGACGCGCATTGCATGCTTGGCCACGCGGCTGCCATCGCCCAGGGCGGTTTCGCCGGCATCGCCCGTTTTGGTGTAGATTTTGTTCAGAACGACCATGGTTAGCCTCCCGTTTCACGACGGATGTAGATCGCAACCAAGATGATGACCACTGCCAAGGCCTGTAAACCCAAGCGCCAGCGCATCAGCCGGTTGGCGTTGCTGCGGTTATATTCGCCGCCGCGGCGAAAGGCGTTGATGCCCAAGATAAGCACGGCCAAAACCGCAAGGCAGGCGGTAATCACGATTGTGGTGATAGACATCGTTTGATCCTTCGCTGTTGCGCTGGCACGTAGTGGGCGGGGCGCAAAGGGCTAGATACGGGCGGCAATCATGTCGATCAGGCGTTGCGGCAGCACACGTCTGAGCGCTTCCGCGATATGTGTTGCCGGGGTGATGAGATAGCGCGGCCGCGGGCTAGGGCTTTCGATAGCGTGTATCAACCGGCGCGTGACAGCATCGGGTTCGCGCTGAAATGCTGCGCGGGGCCCGGGTTCATACAGAAATGGCAGCAATTCGGTGCGGTATTGATCGGCGATCATGGAATTCTCCCAATCGATCCACTTCTCGAAATGCGGAATGGAATTTTGCCGGAACGCCGATGTGACCGGACCGGTATTGAGCGTCGAGACAAACACACGCGTTCCGTGGAGTTCCAGCCGCATCGTATCCGTCAGCCCTTCCAGCGCATGTTTGGAGGCGTTGTAGGCGCCTCGCCAGCGCATCGATACACGGCCAAGGCCCGAGGAATGTTGTACAATGCGTCCCGAACCGCGTTCCCGCATGTGGCGTACGGCATGACGCGTCAGATCGTGAAGGCCAAAGACATTGGTTTCAAAAATTGCGCGCAAGGCATCGGCCGGTAGGTCTTCGACGGCACCAGGCTGTCCATGGCCCGCATTGGAAAAGAGTGCATAGACTTGGCCTTCAGATCGGCGCAGCGCCTCTTGCCATCCCGCGGAGATGCTCTCGGGCTCGCCGAGGTCCAATGAAAAGCTGTCGAGCCCCTCGGCGCTGAGGCGGGCGACATCCTCCGCCTTTCGCGCGGTCGCCAAGACATGCCAACCGGACCGCGCATGCAGAACCCGCGCTGCGTGGGCGCCAATGCCGGACGAGGCGCCCGTGATCAGGATCGTTCGTCTCATGCGCCTTTGACTACGCAGACCCGCGACGGGCCGCAAGTCACGGTGCTTGCGTCGACAAAAAGTCGCCCGACATGAAGCCTTCGACGCCAGTGGCGATATCGCGGATTTGCAACCAGCCGTCTTCGGCTTCGGCAAGGAGTTCGGTTTCGCTGCCTTGCGTCAAGGCCGTCACGATCTCCGCCTCGGTGGACGGACCTGCGCGGAGGTTCACGCGCGTGCCGGTTACATAAAGGCTTGTCGCGCCGTCTGACACGTCGGCGGAGGGCGGTTCAGCCGCAGCGGTCGTCGGCTCAGCATCCCCCGGCGTCGGCGAGGCCTCTGGCGTGGCGACGGCAAGCGTGGGGGTTTCATCTTCTTGCGAGGCGTCGGGCGCGATCACGCGGTCGATTTGCCAGACCTCGCCCGTCTCAAGCACCAGTTCCGATGGACCCGTCTCTCCCTCGGCGGTGGGGGCCGTGGCTGTCGCAACTGGCGCCGCGTCCGGCTCGGGGTCGGGGCCGAGGACAAAAACCAGATAAAGGCTGGCGCAGAGCAAGAGAACCCATCGGATCATGCGGTCTGAATAGTCCGATTTTGACCGGTCTGAAACGGGGAAAACGCGATGACACGGCGTGCGCGCGGCCAAGAGAGTCGCCAAATGACGCCCAACCCCTTGTTCGGCCAAAGGCGCGCGCGTACACCTATGGTCAAATGGACGAGCAGGACGTTCCAGAAGACAAAGGCGGCGCCATTCCAGAGCCGTTGAGCCGCGCCATCGGGGCGCGGTACCTGCAATATGCGCTGTCGACGATTATGCACCGGGCGCTGCCAGACGCCCGAGATGGATTAAAGCCCGTTCATCGCCGGATCCTTTACGCAATGTCGCGTCTTCGGTTGTCCTCCTCTGGTGGATATTTGAAATCAGCAAAAATCTCCGGCGACACGATGGGGGATTTCCACCCGCATGGCGATGGTGCGATCTACGATGCGATGGCGCGTTTGGCGCAGGACTTCACCATCCGCTACCCGCTTGTGGACGGCCAAGGGAACTTCGGCAATATCGATGGCGACAACCCCGCCGCCAGCCGGTACACCGAAGCCCGGATGACCGTTGCTTCAGAGGCTCTTTTGGAAGGTCTTGGCGAAGACGTCGTTGATTTCCGTGACAATTACGACGGACGCCTGCAAGAGCCCGAGGTCCTGCCGGCGGCGTTTCCCAACCTTTTGGCCAACGGTGCGGCGGGTATTGCCGTGGGTATGGCCACCAACATTCCGCCGCATAACATCGATGAGCTTGTCGGCGCTTGTTTGCATCTGATCAAAACTCCAGACGTGCGTGACGACACCTTGCTCAATTACGTGCAAGGCCCCGATTTCCCGACCGGGGGTGTGATCGTTGAGCCGCCGGAGAGCATTGCGGATGCCTACCGTACCGGGCGCGGCGCTTTTCGGTTGCGGGCAAGATGGAGCGTGGAAGAACTCGGCCGCGGCCAATGGCAGGTGGTTGTGACCGAGATCCCTTACCAAGTGCAGAAATCGAAGCTGATCGAAAAGCTGGCCGAACTCATCCAAACGAAAAAGGTGCCGATTCTGGCCGATGTTCGCGACGAATCCGCCGATGACATTCGTATCGTTTTGGAGCCACGCGCGCGCAGCGTGGATGCGGATGTGCTGATGGGCACGCTCTTTCGACAGTCGGATTTGGAGACGCGCTTTAGCCTTAACATGAACGTACTTATCGACGGGCGCACGCCGCGTGTGTGCAGCCTTAAGGAGGTGCTACAAGCCTTTCTGGCCCATCGACGCGAAGTATTGTTGCGCCGATCGCGGCACCGAATGGAGAAGATCGACCACCGACTTGAGGTTCTCGAAGGTCTGCTCGTCGCTTTTTTGAACCTTGATCGCGTGATCGACATCATCCGATACGACCCCGACCCGAAGGCGGCGCTATGCCGAGAGGATTGGAGCAAGGATTATCCGCGCGCGATGTCGGAAACCGATTACCAAAGCCCTGCGGCGGGTGATGGCGAATTGTCGGAAACCCAGGCCGAGGCAATTCTGAATATGCGTCTGCGGTCGCTGCGCCGCTTGGAGGAGATCGCGCTGCGGTCCGAGCAATCCGAGCTGATGGCCGAACGCCAGGACATCGAAGACCTGCTTGAAACCGAAGCCTTGCAATGGGCCCGGATCGCTGAGGAATTGAAGGGCATTCGTAAGACCTTTGGCAAATCGGCCGACGGCGGCGCACGACGGACCGACTTTGCGGATGCCGGCGACACAGTCGATGTACCGCTCGAGGCGATGATAGAGCGCGAACCGATTACGGTTGTATGCTCTCAAATGGGCTGGATTCGGGCGATGAAGGGCCATATCGACCTCAACCAGGAGCTGAAATTTCGCGATGGCGACGGTCCGCGCTTTGCAATCCACGCCGAGACCACGGATAAATTGCTCGTTTTTGGAAACAATGGCCGTTTCTACACGATTTCTGCCACAAATTTGCCTGGTGGGCGTGGGATGGGAGAACCGGTTCGCCTGATGGCGGACATGCCCAACGAGGTCGAAATCGTGGAGCTGATCGTGCATCGCCCGGACCGCAAATTGCTGGTGGCGTCAAATGCTGGGGACGGATTTACCGTGCCAGAGGCTGACGTTGTTGCGCAAACGCGGGCGGGAAAGCAGGTTTTGAACGTGCGCGGCGAGGCAAAGGCACTGGTGTGCCGGCCGGTCGCGTTTGACGCCACACATGTTGCTTGTGTCGGCGAGAACCGGAAGATGCTGGTCTTTGCGCTGGATGAATTGCCCGAAATGACACGCGGCAAGGGCGTGAGGCTTCAGAAATTCAAGGATGGCGGGCTAAGCGATGCCTGCGCCTTCAGGCTCGATGCGGGACTTAGCTGGCAGGACCCTGCCGGACGAACCCGTACCGAGACCGATTTGACCGACTGGATGGGTAAACGCGCATCGGGGGGCCGCATGGCTCCGCGCGGATTTCCACGGGATAATCGGTTTACCTGAGAGGCGTTATGGCAGTTCTGAAAACTCGGTTCGGCGGCGATCGCGGCGCGTTGTTCTTGCTTGCGCTGAAGACGGGCTTTTTGACGCTTGTCACTGCAGGCATCTACAGGTTTTGGGCGACCACGCGGCTGCGCAGGTGGTATTGGTCTTCGGTCCGCCCGGGCGGCGCGCCTTTGGAATATACCGGAACGGCATTGGAAAAATTGGCCGGTTTTTTGCTGGCGCTCATCCTTCTGGCTTTTGTGCTGACGGCCATCAACTTTGCCGGGATTGCCGTGTCGATCAGCGCGATGGAGCAGAATTCCTGGGCCTTTTTTGGGGCGGTGGCCGGGGTGCCGCTTGCCATTTTGCCGCTGATATTCTTCGCCCGCTACCGCGCCCGCCGCTATATCCTCGCGCGCACATGTTGGCGCGGGATCCGATTTGGCATGACGCCCGGGGCCTGGGGATATGCCTGGCGGGCGACCATGTATCTCTTTTTGACACTGGCGACGGGTGGTCTTTTGTGGCCTCTCATGACCTTTCGTCTCGAAAAATACCTCACGGACCGCACCTGGTACGGCAATGCACGCTTCTCGCAGCACGGCTCAGCCATGCGGCTCTTTGGGCCGCTGCTGCCGTTCATTGCTTGTCTATGGGGTGGCGGTGGGTTGCTGACCTATTTTGCGATGACGGCGGTTGATTTTTCGGCAACGGTGCCGGCGATCAACCCGCGCGCACCAGCCTGGCCTCTTTTTGCTGGCATGGCTTTGCTGTCGCTGACCTTTTTGTTCGCACTTTACTACCGCGTTGCATCCGTCCGGGTACTGGTCGCGCTGAAAGATTTGGGCGACGGGATTGAGTTTGACCTTTGGCCGCGGACCCGGCGCATTGTCTGGATTTACTTTTGGGGCTATGTGCGGACGTATTTCGCGACCGGGTTCGCGTATAACGTTGTCTTTGGGTTCGTCTTTGCTGTTGCATGGGTTTTTGGCGATCTTGACGCCTCGCAGATGCAAGGCTTGATCGAAAATCCACCGGCAAACTTGCTCGTGACATTGGCAGTGCTGACATTTTTGATGGTGACGCTGTTTGCCAGGGTCTTTCGGCAGGCGTTTTTTATCTATCCCATGGTTCAGCACATTTCTGAGACGTTGGAAATCCACCAGCCGGAGCTGTTGGGCGGTATCCGTCAGCGCGATGCCGACAGCCGTACCGATGCCGGCGGATTTGCCGAAGCCCTTGATGCAGGAGCGGCGTTCTAATGGAAGAAGCTCTGAGAAACGAAGAATTCGCGGCCAAACTTGCGCTTACCTATGCCGAGCTTTTTGACGGGATCAGCCCAGTCAAACAGCGCGTCTCGCTTCGCATCAAAGACACCCTCTTGGAGATCAAGAACGTCGAAACGCATGCCCAGATGCATTGGTCTTTGCATGAAATGCGCGAAGTTCCAGACCATTCCGAGAACGAGGCGATGATCTTCGCACCGGACAATGTCGGGACCGCGCGACTAATCATTCGCGAGGTCAGAGGCCTGGCGGCTTTGGCGGAGTCGGGTGCGGAGTTTCGCCCGTTGCAAGGCCCGCCGGGTCAGTTTCGGCGTCTCGGTATTATGGCGGTATTGGCAGCGGCATCATTTGTCGGACTTCTCTTTGGGCTTGTGCCATGGTTTGCCGACCGTGCCGCCGAACGGATACCGCCGGCCGCGGAAATCGCCCTGGGCGAGCAGCTTTATAATCAGGTCTACACTGTGCAAGGCGCGACCGATTGCCTGGCCCCCGAAGGTCTTGCGGCCTTGAGCAGGATGGAAAACCGATTGACCGACGGCGTGGACATGGACTTGCCGCTGACGGTGCGTGTGGTTCGTGACCCCACAGTCAATGCAACCGCAATTACAGGTGGGCAGGTGACCATTCACTCGGGGCTTTTGGCGGCCGCCGAAACACCCGAAGAAGTTGCCTCCGTTCTGGCGCACGAGATCGGACATGTGGTCAACCGCGACGTCACGCGCGCTCAAATTCGGGCTATGGGGTCCTATGGTCTTGTCGGTCTGTTGTTCGGAGACGTCTTTGGGTTTTCCGCGACAGCGGCGGCGGCTTCCGTTGCGTCCCAGCTCATCGATGCCTCGTTCAGCCGCGAAGCAGAGGGACGCGCGGACGAATTCGCGCATGCAATGATGGAGGATGCTGGCCTGCCACCTGAGGCGATGGCCTCGTTTTTCGGACGTCTTCAGGCGCAGCGCGGTGAGGTCGATCTGGGCGCCTTGCGGCATCTGTCGACCCATCCCGACTTGCGCGATCGGATCGCTGCCGCATCAGCGGCTGGTGATGCTGCGGTCCGGTCCGGCCCGCCTGTTCTGACCGATGCCGAATGGCAAGCGTTGCAGGCGATCTGCGGTGCAGGTCCGGCCCAAGAAGGTCCCACGGCGGGTGCGGAAAAATAGGGCGGACACGTTGATGTGCAGGGCTGCGTCCAAGGCCCGATCAGGGCTTGGACAGACAGGCGCTATCGGCGGGTCGCATTAAGCCAGACGCCCCCTTCTGGTCTGAGCGACAGGATCATCACCGGACGTGGATGGACGCCGCGCACGGGTTCAAAGCGGAAGCGCCGCAAAAGCGTTCTTAGAACCACAACTGCCTCCTGCATCGCAAATCGTGCGCCGATGCAAATCCGCGGCCCGTCTGAGAACGGCAAATAGGTGTATCGCCTTGGCCGCGTTTCGAAGCGATCCGGATCGAACGCGTCGGCGTCGTGCCAAATCCTGCGGTGGCGATGCAGCGCATAGACAGGTATCATAACCGTATCCCCGGGGCGCACCTTTGCGCCGGCCAATTCGTCGTCTTCCAGCGCTGTGCGCGATAGAAGGCCGCCTGGAGGGTAGAGCCGCAAGGTCTCCTCTATCACCCGCGTGAGGTAGGTGTTGTCCTCAAGGCTCGCGGTATTTGTTGCTAACGCCTCGGCCGCCGCACGATCTTGCGTTTCGGGATGGTTTGCCAGCAAATAAAGGGCCCAAGCAAGCGTGACGGCCGTTGTCTCATGACCAGCAGCAATGAAGGTCAACAGGTTTTCGCGGAGCTCTTCGCGGTTGAGTTGGCGGCCAGTGTTGGTTTCCTGTGCGCCCTTCATCAGATCCAATAGATCGGGCACAGCGCGTGGACCTTCCTTGGCACGGCGTGCAATTGCGGCATCGGCGGCCGCTTGCATCTCGCTCAGAGCAGATGCCGCGCCACTGCGTCCAGGCCGTGGAACCCATCCCGGAACGCCAATCACATCCAGAAGGCTGATCCGGGCGGCCTGATCGATATAGGTGTCCATCGATTGGACGACACCGTCTGGATCGACCACATCGGCGGTGCCAAAGGTCACGTCGGCGATGATTTCCAACGTGGTCTGTACCATCTCGCTGTGCACGTTGACGGCCCGGTTTCCAACACTCGGCGCAATGCGACTGCATGTGGCGTCCGCGGCCGCTTGCATCACCGCGCGCAGTGGATCGAGGTGACGGGCGGCAAAAGCCGGGGCCGCGGCACGCCGTTGCCAGCGCCAAGTTTCCCCTTCGGCGATGAACATCGAATTGCCGATGGCAGGGCGCAGGATGGATTTGGTCGCTTCGGATTTCGGATAGGCCGTCACCGCCTCTAGCAGGATCCGGCGAATGGCCTCGGGCTCCATGACCATCAACCAGCGCTGCGGACCTGTTTTGCCTGCGATCACGGGTTCATGCAGCGCTGCCTCAGGGATGATCTCCAGCACATTGCGCCGGGCCACGCGGTAACTTTCGATCACGCCCATCGGACGTGTCGGCAGATGGGCGGCGGCGGGCTGGTTCATTTGCATGGGATGACGATGTAAACTTCCGCCGATCGCAATCAATCCTGCGTACGTGCGTTGCCCTTGGAGGGCGGCTCCGCTACTATGACGTCAAAATAAAAAAGGGGTTGTTTCGATGCAGCGGTTCCTACTCCTCGGTGTTATTTTGATGGTGGCGGCCTGTGCCACGCCGGCGCCTGATCCGTTAGAGGAAGACTTGCCGGAAATGGGTGACTTCCGGCTCGCCTTTAACATTGTGGTTGCTGAGAATATGCAACAGGTGCCGCCGTCGCGCGGCGCCACAGAAGAAGAGTGGATCGAAATCCTCACAGCAGAAATTGACCGGCGTTTTGGTGCATATGAGGGCGAAAGGCTCTACCATATAGCGCTTGCGGTCGACGGCTATTCGCTGGCGCCGCCGGGCATCCCGCTTTTGATCAGCCCGAAATCCATCTTGGTCGTGTCGGCAAATGTCTGGGATGATGAGGCGCAAGCGAAGCTGCATGAAGATCCCAATCAGATCACAGTTTTCGAAGGCTTATCGGGGGCCACTGTTCTGGGCTCCGGACTTGTCAGAACGCGAGAGGAGCAAATGCAAATCCTCGCACGCAATATGGCACGCCGGATCCAGCTTTGGATGCTGCAAAACCCCGAATGGTTCAGCATTGATCCTGACGCTGCGGCCGAGGACGCGGCAGAAATTGCAGCAATCGTTGATGCACAAGAACCTCAGGTTGATGCCGAGGCGCTGGCAGAACTCCAGGACAGCGCGGCAGATGCCGAGCCGCTGGCCGAAAACGACGGCGCCATCGCGGCCGCCGAGGCGCTGGCAGGTGCCGATACCGATGCGTGCGTGCCCACCGAAGAGACCATCTGCCCCGAGCCGGAATTGCCGGTGAGCAACTGATCGCTTGATTTTTCCCGCCCGCCTTTATAGGTGACGCCGCGATACGAAACCTCGGCGGGCAAACCCGCCCCTACGTGAAGGGCGCCAGAGGCATGGCAAAGGAAAAGTTTGAGAGAACGAAGCCGCATGTGAACATCGGCACGATTGGTCATGTTGACCATGGTAAGACGACGCTGACGGCGGCGATTACGAAGTATTTTGGTGATTTTCAGGCGTATGATCAGATTGACGG
>JBCDBR010000002.1:0-164727 GCA_039183205.1 Pseudomonadota bacterium
ATATTCCCACGCGTTACTCACCCGTCCGCCGCTAACTCCGAAGAGTTCGCTCGACTTGCATGTGTTAGGCCTGCCGCCAGCGTTCGTTCTGAGCCAGGATCAAACTCTCAAGTTGAAAAGCTGTTACCAGCTTATCCTTGACGTTCGAACCTCTGCACATCTCCCCGACCGGCTAGGACGGGGAAGTCTCTGTTTGTTGTGCTTCGGGTTTCATCAGAAACCGAAAGCCGTACAAACAGTGAAGCTGACACTTCCATAATCGAGCCGAAGCCCTAGAAAGCCGATATACAGATGTTTGATCCATCGATCTGAACCAAACCGCCCGCATATCTCTTCAGATACCGGCAATGTCAAAGAGCGTCAGAGACAAAATAAACCGACTGCGCTAACTCTGTTAAGCGCTGCCCGCCTCATCGATCTCTGTTTTTGTTTGCCGCCCGCACCATCGACCGCATTGGCGTCTGGCCCGTTTGGCGTCCCGTTGGCACGTCAGTACCGCCGGTGAAGGGCTATTTACGGAGACAGGCCGGAGGCTGCAAGGGCTTTTTTTCAGAAAGATGACTTTTTTTGCGCCTGGATCCGTTTCTTTCGACTTATCAATAGCTTAACATCTCCAAAACGGTGCAAAAAACTATTACGACAAGGGATCAAGGCCTAGGTGCCGTCGAATCTTCGGCTGCTGACCCCTAGATATCGCGGCCAGGGTAGTCGCAACCGCAAGTTAATATCCGTTTCGGACAACTTATTCACAGAATCTGTGGGAATCCCTAGGCCCGACGCGTCTTTCGCGCTGGCGCGAGGATCGGCAGACGAAGCGCCAATAAAAACAGCACCAGCCCAAGATAGACCAAAGGCTCGATCTGAAAGCCCTTTGCCAGCCAAACGTAGTGCAGCGCCCCCAAAATCGCGGCTGGGTAAACAAGCTTGTGTATTTTACACCAGAGCGCCGTGCCCAAACGCTTGATTGCGTAATTGTTGGAGGTAAGCCCCAACGGCAACATCAACAAGAACCCAGCCATTCCAATGGTAATGTATGGCCTGTCGACGATATCGGCCCAAACGCGACTGAGGCTTTGGACATCCAGAATGGCCCAAACCGAAACATGGGCGATCAAGAAGAAAAAAGCGATGACGCCAAAGGTTCGACGGTGTTTTAGCATGTTGATACCGAAATGCTTGCGTAAGGGCGTTACCGTGAGGCCAAGGACAACTGATTGGAGCGCGATCATCCCGTAGCGATGCTCCAGCTCTTCGATCGGTTCGACACCAAGATGCCCTGTCGCTGCGGCAAAAAAGAGCGCCGAACCATAAACCGCCGCAATTATATAGAATGCCCAAGGCGAAATACGGCGCATCGCCGTATTCACATGCTCCGTCAGGCTCGGACCGGCTCTAGAAGAATTCGGCAAGGTCCATGCCTTCGTAAAGATGGGCTACGTCGGCCTCGTAACCGTTGAACATCAGTGTCGGGACGTTGCGGGCGAACAGCCCGCCGCCGATCCGACGTTCGGTTGACTGGCTCCACCGCGGATGGTCAACATTGGGATTAACGTTGGAATAAAAGCCGTATTCGCGCGCGGAATACCGGTTCCAACTCGTCGGTGGTTCTTCCTCTTGGAGCGTTATGCGTATGATCGACTTGATCGATTTGAAGCCGTATTTCCACGGCACGACCAACCGAATGGGCGCACCGTTTTGGTTGGGGATTGTCCGGCCATAAATCCCAGTGGCCATCAGCGTGAGCGGATGCATCGCCTCGTCCAAACGTAAGCCTTCGACATAGGGCCATTCGATCACCGGGCTGCGGAGGCCTGGCATTTCGTCCGGACGCATAACGGTTTCGAAGGCCACGTATTGCGCACCATCTTGCACGCCAGCCATGTTCAGCAAATCCGCAAGTTCGAAGCCATTCCAAGGAATGACCATCGACCAGGCTTCGACACAGCGAAAGCGATAGATGCGCTCTTCGACGTCGACGCCGGCCATGATGTCCTGAAAGTCATAGGTGCCGGGATTGTCGACCATACCATTGATTTCGATGGACCAGGGCTCGGTCGTTAGGCGGTGGGCGTGGCGCGCAGGGTCGCCTTTACCGGTGCCAAATTCGTAGAAATTGTTGTAGGTCGTGATCTCTTCCCAAGTGTTGGGTTCTAAAGGCTGCGCTTCGGCACCTCCGCCCACCAAGCCCGCGCCCAGCATCGCTGCCCCGCCAGCGAGCAGATGGCGGCGGTTAAAATAGACGTTCTCAGGCGTCACGTCGGCATAGGTGAGGTCCGACTTATACCGGTGTGCCATTGCTTTTCTCCGTTACTGTCCCAGCCGCCGGGATAGACCCTATATAGGATGCGGCGCAAACAAACCGTTTTCACGATAGCGTTTGTGACGGAAACATTTCTGCCATCGGCAAGGATGTGCCGTTTGATCCGACAAGCCGGACATGCGACCTGTTCAGCTTGCGCGGCTCAGAAACGCCGACGGAATGGGCAATCGTCTCCACGTCCTTGACGATAGATAGGGCATATTTTGCCACCCGTTCGACTTTGTCGGTCACGACAAGCCCGGCCTGAAATCGAGGATCATGCGTGGTAATGCCAGTTGGGCATGTGTTTCGATTGCACTTAAGGGCTTGGATACAGCCCAAGGCGAACATAAAGCCGCGTGCCGACGTCACGAAATCCGCTCCGGCCGCCAAAGCCCATGCCACATCGCCCGGATTCACAAGCTTTCCCGAAGCGACAATGCGAATGCGGTCGCGCAGACCTGCCGCATCGCGCATATCGACCAATAGGGGCAAGGCCTCACGGATGGACATGCCGACGAGGTCCATCAACGGCATTGGGCTTGCGCCCGTACCACCTTCGCCACCGTCAAGTGTGATGAAATCTGGCGCGCATTCCTGGCCACGGGCGTTGATTTCGGAGAATAGCGCATCGAAGGCACTCGCCTGCCCCATCACCGTCTTAATGCCAACGGGTTTGCCGCTCACGTCGCGCAGCCGCGCAATGAATTCCAGCAACTCCGAGGGGGACGAGATTTCCTGGTGACGATTTGGCGAAAGGCTATCGGCACCCTTTTCGATACCGCGGATTTCCGCGATCTCAGAGGTAATCTTTTCGGCCGGCAAGATACCGCCTTTGCCGGGCTTGGCACCCTGCGCAAGCTTAAGCTCGAACATCTTTACTTGGGGTTTGGAGGCAATATCGCGCAATTTGTCGTCATCGAGGCGACCTTTGGTGTCCCGTACGCCGTATTTTGCGGTTCCAATTTGAAACACCAAGTCGCAACCGCCTTCGAGATGGTAGGGGCTGAGACCCCCCTCGCCCGTGTTCATCCAGAAACGGCCTTGACGGGCACCACGGCTCAGCGCGCGCACGGCCGGTTTCGAGATTGCGCCGTAGCTCATGCCAGAGAGGTTGAAAAACGACGGGGCGTGATAGGGCTGTCGTGCATAGGGTCCGATGGTGCGGGACGTACTGGACGTGAATTCGTCGTTCAACGGAGGAAATGCGGCAGGCGTAAAGATCGCAGTGCCCGGCACCGAAATGTTGCGCGTTGACCCAAAGGCAATTGTGTTCGATCCGCCTTGGGCGGCGTGGGTCACCCAATCGCGTTGTGCCCGGTTAAAGGGCAGCTCTTCCCGATCCATTGCGAAAAAGTACTGTCGGAAAAACTCACCGAGTCCGGAAAACAATCCACGGAACCGACCGATGACGGGATAGTTCCGGCGGATCGCGTCTGTCTTTTGGCTGCGGTCGATGATGCCAATAACGACAAACGCCAGAGCGCAAAACCCGAGGACAAGCCAGAAAACGACGGCCATTGCTTCTAGGTACCAAGATACAGCTTCCATCGACATGCGCGGCTGCCCTCTTTCCGTGTTGTGTACATCATGGGCCAAGCACAACTTGCCCGGCAATATCGGAATTTGGACGCCGCACGCGCCGAAAGCCCAATCAAACCTTTTTGACGGCGCGCCTGCGGCCCTTTCGGCGCGGTGCGGGCTTACAAAAGAAAAGATTTGCCATTCTTGCCAACCGACCCATTTCCAGCGCGTGGGAAAATATTCCGCAGCATGGGATGAGGGTCTGTGAGAAACCGAAAGCACGTGAGGCTTGATCTTTGCGCAAGCGCACCCTGCGCGCTTGAGAGGCAAAATCGGTCGGTTCGGACCTATGGAGCCTCGTTGGCTGACGAACAAAGCCCGCTCAGCGGTCCGGAACTAGGGCTGCTCACACCCATTGCGTGTTCAACAAAACAGGAGGACCCTTCATGAACCGTCGTTTTGCCCTCAAAACAATTGCCGCCCTTGGATTGGCAACCGCAGTCGCCGCGTGTCAGCCGTTAAGCCAACCGAACATCGTCGAGGTTGCGGCCTCAAACGATCAGTTCTCCACCCTTGTTGCGGCAGTTCAAGCGGCGGGTCTCGTCGATACCCTGTCCAGCCCGGGTCCGTTTACGGTCTTTGCGCCAACCAACGATGCATTCGCCGCGCTCCCTGCTGGCACCGTCGAAAGCCTGCTGCAGCCGGAAAATCGTGATCAGCTGGTTTCGGTCCTTACCTACCATGTCGTGCCTGGCGCGGTGACCTCGGACCAGTTGGCCGGCCAGCGTTTAGATGTTGCAACGGTGCAAGGTGGTACGGTCCATATTGATGGCACGAACGGTGTTCGGGTAAACCAATCCAACGTGACAACTGCCGACATTTTGGCGTCGAACGGCGTGATCCACGTGATTGATCAGGTCTTGCTGCCCTAAGTCAGCATCACAGGCGCGCGCCCGATAGACGGTGCGCGCGCCCAAGCGGTAATGCGCGCACTTTAACCCAATCTTCAGAACGAATGTCGGTTGGTCTTCCCGCAAAAGCTCATCCGACTCGGTAGACTTGTCGCAGTCGGCATGAATTTGCCAATCCACTAAAATATCAAATAAGCAAAACTATGCTGCCCCCACCAAAGTCAATTCGGCTGTACTTTGCGCATACGCGGTTCGCGTCGCAGGCCGCGCCAAGGCTTGCCGATCAAAGCTGGGCGCCCCGGCAAACAGTGGCCCATTGATCGCGCTGCGACGCAAAAGACCTGACAAATCGGCACCAAGCCAACGACCCTGCCGCTTGGAAGCGGACGAAAGGCTTCTAAACTTGCGACCAAAAGGGAGCATCAGATGAAAAAGTTCCTCCTACCCTCATGCGTGCTGATCGCCGGCGCAGCGACCGCCGCAACCATGGCAGAACTCGACGCAAATGCCGATGGTATGGTCAGCTATGAAGAAATCTCGGCCGTCATGCCGGAAATTGGCACGGATCTCTTTGATGTTATCGACGCCAATCAAGACGGCATGATCGATGAGGATGAACTCACCGTCGCAACAGAAAGCGGGTTGCTACCTGCCAGTTAACGTGCCGCGGCGCAGCCCCCGGGGGCCGCGCCACTTCCGTCGGACCGACCTAATGCACCACAGCTTCGGCCGGGGGCGTCCGACGAGAGCCGCTTATACGGTCGCCAACCAAAAGTCCGTCGGGACCGGCGCTGACCGAAACCGTCTCACCATCTTTGATATCGCCGGCTAGGATCATTTCGGCCAATTGGTCTTGCAACGCGCGCTGAATGACCCGTTTTAACGGACGTGCGCCAAAGACGGGATCATAGCCTTCGTCGGCAAGCCATGTCCGGGCGCCGTCGTCCAACTCAAGCATAATGCTGCGGCCAGCAAGACGCTTTGCCAATCGGTCGAGCTGGATATCGACAATCCCGTCCATGTCGCCACGCGTAAGCCGATCAAAAATGATGGTCTCGTCGAGCCGGTTTAGAAATTCCGGCCTGAAATGGGCACGCACTGCATCCATAACGTCTCGCTTGGCAGCCGAGGCGTCGACCCCGTCAGGCAATTGGCTCAGCGCCTGCGCACCGAGATTGGATGTCAACACGATCAAAGTTTGCTTGAAATCGACGGTCCGTCCCTGCCCGTCCGTCAGTTGACCATCGTCGAGAACCTGCAACAGGACGTTGAAGACGTCTGGATGCGCTTTTTCAACCTCATCGAACAGCACAACTTGGTACGGTCGCCGGCGCACGGCCTCTGTCAGAACACCACCCTCATCATAACCGACATATCCCGGCGGCGCGCCGATCAGGCGGCTAACAGCGTGTTTTTCCATGAATTCGCTCATATCGATGCGCACCATCGCCTGATCATCATCGAACAAAAAGGCGGCCAAAGCCTTCGTCAGCTCCGTTTTCCCGACGCCGGTTGGCCCAAGCATCAAGAAAGAACCCAAGGGACGGTTTTCGTCGTTGAGCCCCGCCCGGGCCCGGCGCACCGCGTTGGAGACAGCCTGCACCGCGGTATGCTGACCGATCACGCGCTTGCCGATCTCGGCTTCCATGCGCAGGAGTTTTTCCCGCTCACCCTCCAACATTTTCGACACAGGCACGCCCGTCCAACGTTCCACGACGCCGGCGATTTGTTGCGACCCGACTGCCTCTTCGACCATCAGGTCATCACCGGCGGCCTCGGCATCAGCTAAGTCCTTTTCCAACGTCGGAATGACGCCGTAGCTCAACTCCCCCGCGCGAGCGAGGTTGCCGGCCCGTTTGGCTTGATCCAACTCCGCCCTTGCCTGATCGAGCTTTTCTTTCAGGCCGCGCGCGCTTTCGAGCTTGTCCCGTTCGGCTTGCCATTGTGCCGTCATCTCGGCCGAGCGCTGCTGCAAATCCGAAAGCTCCCGTTCGAGCCGCTCAAGCCGGTCTTGGCTTGCCGTATCGTCTTCTTTTTTGAGCGCTTCGGCCTCGATTTGCTTTTGCAAAATTTCCCGATCCAGCGCGTCCAATTCTTCGGGCTTGCTATCGACTTCCATACGCAAACGGCTGGCCGCTTCATCGACGAGATCGATCGCCTTATCCGGCAAGAACCGGTCGGTGATATACCTGTTTGACAGCTGCGCGGCCGCCACGAGCGCGGCATCGCTGATGCGCACACCATGATGCAATTCGTATTTTTCCTTGATGCCCCGCAGGATCGAGACGGTATCTTCAACCGTCGGCTCTTCGACCAAAAGGGGCTGGAACCGGCGGGCAAGTGCCGCGTCCTTTTCAACGTATTTGCGGTATTCGTCTAAGGTCGTGGCGCCCACGCAATGCAGCTCCCCGCGTGCTAGGGCGGGCTTGATGAGATTCGCCGCATCCATCGCGCCATCGGTTTTGCCGGCGCCAACCAAGGTATGCATCTCGTCAATGAACAAGATGATCTCACCCGCGGCGGCACTAATTTCATTCAGCACCGCCTTTAAGCGCTCTTCGAATTCACCGCGGTATTTCGCCCCTGCAATCAACGCGCCCATGTCCAAGGCCATCAGCGTTTTGTTGCCCAGGCTTTCGGGGACGTCACCGTTGACAATCCGAAGCGCCAGACCTTCGGCAATCGCCGTTTTTCCTGTGCCCGGTTCACCGATCAAAACAGGGTTGTTCTTGGTGCGGCGGCTCAGAACCTGCATGGCACGGCGAATTTCTTCATCACGCCCGATGATCGGATCGATTTTCCCGTCGCGGGCGGCTTCGGTCAGATCGCGAGCATATTTCTTTAGCGCCTCGTAGCCGTCCTCGGCATTCGCTGTATCTGCGGTCCGGCCCTTTCGAATATCCTCGATTGCCGCATTCAGCGCTTGGGCATTGACCGCGCCAGCCTCTAGAGCCGATCTTGCAGGTGATTTAACAACTGCCAATGCCGTCAAAAGACGCTCCACCGCGACAAAACTATCATCGGCCTTTTCGGCGAGTTTCTCGGCCTCAGTCAGCACTTTCGCGGTCTGACCATCCAGATAGACCTGGCCGGCATCGCCCGTGACCTTGGGCAGTTTTGCCAAGGCCATGTCCAATGCCTCGGTGACACGCGCCGGTGCACCACCTGCCCGCGCGATCAGGTTGGATGCTAACCCTTGGTCATCCTCCATCAGCGCCTTGAGCAAGTGTTCCGGGGCGAGTTTTTGATGATCAGCGCGCTGCGCGACACCTTGTGCCGCTTGGATAAAACCGCGCGCGCGGTCGGTGAACTTCTCAAAGTTCATCTTCGGTCTCCTTTTCGCAAGCGCTTGGGTATGTTCAGCCCGCGAATGCAGCACCGGTCGCCCAAGCCTCGAGCCTTAGATGGGGAGCCTTGCCACCGGTTTAAACCTCGATTTGCAACTCTGAGGCCAAACCTCGCGCCCGCGCACGCATGGCGGCTTGGCGGTCGGCAAGGCCCTGCCGGATTCGCTCGGTCGTATCGGCAAGCTCTGCGGGATGCTCGGCCCCGCGGATATAAGCATCAAAGGCCCAAACCCGTACAAGCCCGCGCGGATGGCGGTAAAGCGGCACCAGATCATCCCGCATCGCCCGAGCCACAGCAACCGGGGTGTATTGCGCGCATTGCAACAGATGTAGGATCGCGTCGGGCTCCGACAGCAATGACAAGCGCACCAGAAATCCGGCAAGCTCGGCATCGCGCATCTGCCCGCGTTCGGCCAAAGCCTTCAAAACCCAACTCGCCGCCACCTCATGGGGCCCCGGCACATGCTCAAATATGCGCGCAACATCCGGGTCGCCCTCGATCAAGGCGCGCAGGGGTGACACATGCCGGCCGTCGAAGGATTCGAAGGCATCAAGGATCGAACTGTGCATTGCTGTGTTCCGTCGGGGTGATGGCTTGGCTTTCGGCTGCCACCGGCCCATGATATCGTGACGGCCGCTAAACGGAAGAAGCACAATGTCAGATGACCGCTTGATCGTTGCCTTGGACGTGCCAAACGCGTTGGCCGGGCTGCAATTGGCTAATGCTCTGGGCGAGGCGGTGGGCTTTTACAAAATCGGGCTTGGCATGCTGACGGGGGGCGGTTTGGCCCTTGCCAATGAACTCAAGGAAGATCACGGCAAGCGGATTTTCTTGGACTTAAAGCTCTTTGATATCTCGGCGACCATCGAGGCCGCGGTCCGCGGCTTGGCGCAATTCGATCTCGATTTCCTAACCGTGCAGGGCGATCCCCAGGTGGTGCGCGCCGCATGTGAGGGCGCAAGTGACAAAGACCTCAAGATACTCGCGGTAACGGTTTTGACCTCGCTCGACCGGAGTGATCTCGACGCGAACCTGGTCCGACCCGGCGATCTCAGCGAGATCGCGGTGGAACGCGCAGCGCGTGCATTCGAAGCCGGGGCACATGGCGTGATCACTTCACCGCGCGAAGCCGCGGCGATCCGCGCGCTCCCCGAAGCGACGGGCCGCCTTATTGTGACGCCTGGCGTGCGCCCATCGGGCAGCGCGCCTGGCGATCAAAAGCGGACCACGACACCAGCAGAAGCGATTGCAGCGGGAGCGGATCATGTCGTGATCGGGCGGCCGATCCACGCCGCCACGGACCCACGCGCCGCGGCAGAAGGGATCCTGGCCGCGATGGCAAGCCCGCAGGCCTGCGTGACCAATCCCTGAGCCAGACCATGATCGGTCTGGGACGGTGACAGAACGCCGTTCAGTTCAGGACATGCCAATGCGGTTCATCCTTGCCACCGACCACCGCTGTACCGGGGCACAAGGAAATACTGGAAACCAGCCGGGTTAAGGCGCCTGTTCTTACCGCGCAAAAAGCCAAATCGCATCTAAGCGCGACGTTACCAACGATCAGGCTGTTGCGGGTCTTTCTGTCCGACAGCGCCGCTGGACTTTCCCCGACATCGGCGGGCGCCACCATTCTTGGTGATCGCAATGAGGCCGGCGGCAGATCGGCGGATAGATTAGTCGTTGATGTCGTGATCGAATGTTTTCACCTGGCCCCGCTGCACGCCCATAGCACGGCGCAGAAATAGCCATGCAGCCAAACTAACGACGGCAAAGATGAGAAGCAGCACATACAGGTTTCCAGCTATGGGCAATCCGATGACCAAGAGGAAAGCGATCACACCCGCCCCGATGGCAAAACCCAAAAGAACCCAAGAGGGCAGCAGCACCTCGCCCACGGCGAGAACTAACGCGGCTACGCCCCAGACCCACCAATCCGTCCAACTCATGGCGCGCTCCGTCCACCCAGCATCTGGAAGGCCTTGCCAAATGCGTCGACCGCGTCCGCGGGCACGACGACCGTCTGGCTACCCTGACCCGAGGCCATCTGTGAAATGCCTTCGACCTGCTTGAGCGCAATGTTGTACTGAACGGCCTCCAGCCCACCTTTGGCGATGGCTTCTGCAACCACTTGGGTCGCATAGGCTTCGGCATCGGCCTCGACCCGGCGCGCCTCTGCGGCTTGCCGCGCCGCATAAAGTTCGGCATCCGCCTGTAGCTCAACCGCCCGCTTTTGCCCTTCGGCTTCGGTGACAGCCGCCCGGCGGGCGCGCTCTGCGTTCAATTGCTGGAGCATTGCGTCGCGGGTCGCTTGGTCGAGATTAACGTCTAAAATCTCGGCTCGGGTGACCTCGATCCCCCAGTCATCCACGGCGTCTTCTACCAGCTCTTTAATCCGGCTGATCAGCTGCGAGCGGTTTGATTGGACCTCATCGAGCTCCATTTTGCCGATCTCGGCGCGAACGATGCCGGCGACCGTTGTGGCAATGGCCCCGTCGACATCGCGAATACGATAGACGGTCTTTTCAGGCTCCAATATTCGGTAGAAAACGCTGGTTTCCACCTGCACCAACACGTTGTCTGAGGTGATGGCGTCCTGGTTTGCATTCGGCAATTGGCGTTCCAAGATCGAAACCTTGTGCGCAACCCTGTCCAGAAACGGAACGATGAAATTGATCCCCGGGCCCAGGACCGAACGCAACCTGCCGAACCGTTCCACCACATGCTTTTCCGATTGCGGCACGATGCGGATGCCCAGGAAAATACAAAGTATGATAAAGACTGCGAGCAGCAGGATGAAAAGGTTGCCGCCCAAAAGCCCGTTGATAAGACCTTCAATATCCATATTTGGCTGATCCTCCGGTTTCATGCGCCTCACATATCAAGTACCGACGAAAGTCCAAGAGCTTTCGGCGTTCGAAACTTCGACTTAGGATGTGGCCATGGCAGCACTTTGTCGCGATTGTCTGACCACATTTGACGCTGGCACACGTTGTCCAGCCTGCAATCGTCCGCGCGTTCTGTCACATCCCGAACTCTTCGACTTGCAAATTGCGCATATGGATTGCGATGCCTTTTACGCCAGCGTCGAAAAACGCGACAATCCAGAGCTGCGCGACAAACCGGTGATCATTGGCGGTGGTCGGCGCGGGGTCGTGTCGACCGCCTGCTACATCGCGCGCATCCGCGGCGTGCGATCGGCCATGCCGATGTTTCAGGCGCTCAAGCTCTGCCCTGAGGCGGTCGTCGTTAAGGGACGGATGGATGTCTATGCAGGGGTATCGCGGCAAATTCGGGCGATGATGCAGGACCTTACGCCTGCGATTGAACCTCTATCGCTCGATGAGGCGTTTTTGGATCTTTCTGGCACTGCGCGGCTACACGGGAAACCTCCGGCCGTGCTGCTTGCAGGATTGGTGCAACGCATGTCGACAGAGCTAGGCATTACAGGGTCCATCGGATTATCGCACAACAAGTTTCTAGCGAAAATTGCGTCCGATCTCGACAAGCCGCAAGGCTTTGCCGTGATTGGCCGGGCCGAAACCGAGACGTTCCTCGCCGACAAGCCTGTTCGGTTGATATGGGGGATCGGAGCGGCCGGCACAGAGGCGCTTGAGGCTGCGGGTATCCGCACCTTTTCGGATTTACGCAGGTGGGACGAAGCGGCCCTTGCCGCCCGGTTCGGGACGATGGGCGCCCGGCTGTGGCATTTGGCGCGCGGCCAGGATAGTCGCAGCGTCAGCGCATCCCGGGCAGCGAAATCGATCTCGAATGAAACCACATTCGCTGACGATGTCTCGGACCCGGATTTGCTTGACGGGCATCTATGGCGAATGGCCGAAAAGGTTGCTGATCGGGTCAAAGCCAAAGGCTTGGCTGGCCGCGTGATTACCCTGAAACTCAAACGCGCCGACTTTAGTCTGATCACCCGTCGCCAGTCGTTGCCGGGGCCCACGCAAATGGCGGATCGGATTTACCGCACTGCGCGCGATCTTATGGACGCGTTGCCCACTGACGTCACCTACCGGCTCTTGGGTTTGGGATTGTCCGATATCGCGACGGAGGACCGGGCCGACCGGGACATGAACTTGCTCGATCCGCAAGAAGAACAGCGGCTCGAAGCAGAACGGGCAGCCGACCGCATTCGCGATCGATTTGGCCATGATGCAATCCTAAAAGGACGTGCGCTACGGTAAAATCTGCAATTATTCCGCCGCAAGGGGCATCTGTGCACTGCTGCCGGAAATCATACGCGCCAGCACATCACGGATCACGCCGCGCACCGCGTCGAAGTTGCTGTTGGGGCGGATCAGTCGTTCGTTCATATAAAGGGATCGGTCTATTTCGATCTGAACCGCGTGCCGTCCGCGTTGCGGACGGCCGTAATGTTGGGTGATAAACGCACCGGCGAACGGTGCGTTCCGGCTGACCGTCAAGCCCGCGGCAGAAAACGCCGCGTCGAGCCGGTCGACAATCCCCGCATCCGCAGCCGCGCCGAACCGATCGCCCAGTACAACCTCTGGACGGCGCCCGCCGGGACGGCACACCGTTTCAAGCGCTTCATGCGGCATGGAGTGGAAATCCAGCAGAATTGCCTGTCCAAACCGTGCTTCGGCCCGGGAAATTAGGTCCGCAAGGCAAGTGTGGTAAGGCCGCCAAACCGTATTGATTCTGGCATCCGCTTCGTCTCGATCAATCTTGCCGCAATAAATGGCGCGTCCGTTGGCCACGACGCGCGGTATAACACCCAGACCGCTAGAGATGCGCGGGTTTTGCGAAGGATATCGCACCCCTTCAACGACCGAGGGGTCTAGCTCATCGGCCGCACGATTGAGGTCTATGTAGGCGCGCGGGTATTCCGCCGTAAGAAGCGGCGCCCCCAATTGCGGCGCGTCAGCTGCCAGCTGGTCCATGAAGGCATCTTCGGAGGATCGCACGGATCGGTCGTCCAAAACCGACCTGCGCATAAAGGACCACGGATAGTACCGCCCCGAATGCGGTGAGGCCACAATGACGGGCGTCACTGTGTCTTCGGGCATTTGCAGCCGGTAGGGTGGTCGCGCCATGGGGCTCACTTCGTTACGTCCTCGCATATATAGACGGAATTTTACGTCTGCCAAACGCCCTTGAACCGACAATCGACTCCTTTTATAGACGCCACTCACGCCGCCGGCTCGGCGCGGGCCGTGTGGCTCGTACGAGATTTATCGCGGTGCAACGGGCGGTTAGCTCAGCGGTAGAGCACTACGTTGACATCGTAGGGGTCACTGGTTCGATCCCAGTACCGCCCACCATGTGCAAACCCTTTGGTGGTTTGCGACAAGTGAAACGCGTAAGGCGCCGCTTCGCGCCGCAACGAAGGAGAGACCGATGAAGGTCAAAAACTCGCTGCGCTCGCTCAAGAGCCGGCACCGCGACTGTCGCATCGTGCGCCGGAAGGGCCGCGTATATGTAATCAACAAGACGCAGCGGAAATTCAAAGCGCGCCAAGGATAACTGGCGCGCAGATCCAGGTGTTGTCGCAAAGCCGCCTTCAGGGCGGCTTTTGTTGTTCTTCACCCACGTATTAGCGCACGATCACCCGTATACCATCGGCAAGAAATTCGCGCAGCGTCGCCTGGTTGAGATACCCGGTTGGCGGCAGGCCTTCATCTTCCTGGAACGCGGCTATGGCCGCGCGGGTTTGATCGTCAAACTGCCCATCAGCCGGCCCTGGCACATAGCCGCTTCCTTCTAGCCGCCGCTCGATCAGCATACGCGTAATCCCGGGCAAATTAAGCGCGTTTTCCTGCGCGGCCAGTTCGGCAACATCTATCGTCGGAAAGGGAAGAGGTTCGCCCTGCAACTCGGCCATCCGGTTGCGCGCCTCGCGAAGGTAGGCGCCCTCCGGAAACCCCGCGAGATACCCACGATAGGCCGGAACAGTGTCTTGTTCGCGGGCAAAATCCCACGCTAATTGGTCGTCCCGCGCCGCGCGATCGGCGGCTGCGTCATCAATCTCGGCCAACCGGTCAGCGGCAATCGAGGCATAGATACCTTCGGGATATCTTGTGAGATATGCGCGCATGCCGGCTTCCGTTTGTCCGGCGCCAGTTGCCGACCAATACGCCCTGTCCAAGCGGTCGCGTTCGGCCCGCGCAGCCAATTCTTCGGCCTCGATTTCGGCCCTCCTAAGCGCGCCTTGGTCCCCCAGAAAGTTCACCGCCGGGGCTGTTAAATAGCCGGTAATTTGCAGATCATTGGCCGCTTGCCATCCCCGTATGGCCGCACGGGTGCCCGGCCCAAAAATACCGTCCACGCCATTAGTGTCAAAGCCCAGAACGTTGAGATCGCTTTGGATGTTGCGGCGGTCGTTACGGGACAGTGCCAGCGCCGTTTCAGCGGCCTCGGCGCGCGACACCGGATCGTCGCGCAGCGCGCTTATCGCGGCGCGAGCCTCCTCCAAAAAGGCGCCCTGCGGATAGTCGCGAATATAAGAGATATAAGCGCCCTCGGTATTCAGCTCGCTGACCGCATTCCAAAGGTTCCTCTCTGCCGAGGTGATGATCGGGTTTGGGGCTGCAACGGTGTCGGACGCAGTGTCTCGGGGCATAAAGGGCACAGCGCCGCTGACGAAACCCGCCACCTCAATTGTGTCGACAGAGGCCAACGCGTCGGCCAAAGAGACGCCCGGTTCCGTCAGTGACCCGCGGGTCAGACGCGCAATATCGCGCGGCGGGCCGGAAATAACGGTCACACCTTGCGGCGGCTCCGGCAAATCGATGCCCGCGCGCAACCCAGCGCCAAGGGACATCGGACGCTCCTCTGTGCCCAAAAGCACGATGGATTGGCCTGCCGCAACCGCCGCCAATGCCAAGACTGTTGAAAGCGCGATGCCATCTCCGCCGACATTAGCGCGATTGGGTGCATCGGCCTGCGTACCGAGAAACCAGACCTCGCCGTCTTCGGAGGAAGCGAAATGCCCGGATAACCCGATCAGAAGCCGAGTGTCTTCTTGTTCGGCCAGCAACCGCGAGAAAACTTCGCGCAGCTCATCTGCGTTGAGGTCTGTGGCCTCCAGAACAGCAAATCCTGCGGCACGCAAATCCGGGCCTGCTTGCGTAATCGCGTGGGCGCCCCGGATGCGCGCGGCCGCGCCGTAGGAGGCATTTCCGACCAAAAGGGCGGTATCAGCGACAACCGGTCCTGAGGTCCAGAAATTCAGGGTCAAAGCAGCAATGGCGGCGGTGCGGAACATGGCGGTCTCCTTCGGTCTTGCCATCCGCTCTACAGTCAACCCAGGTGTTAGCCGATAACAAAGGCCGAATTGTGCCGCGCTAGGCGGGTCTTAGCCGTAGGTTCGACGATCCTCAATAACCTTCCCGTCATTGGGCAGCGTACCTGGCGCCACCAAATCGACGCGCCCGCGGAGTTTCAGCGTCGCAACAACCGTTTGGGCCAGGGCCTCAGCATCTGCCCCGGCGGTTTCGACCTGCACCATCATCACGTCTTGTTCGCCGTCCCGATCCGCAATCACGCGGGCCCGGCGGACTTCTGGATGTCGCGCCACCAGATCGGCAACCTGTTCCGGGCGCACGAACATACCCTTGATCTTGGTGGTCTGATCGGCGCGGCCCATCCAACCTTTGATACGCATATTCGTCCGCCCGCACGGGCTTTGGCCGGCCATAACCGCACTCAAATCTCCTGTGGCAAATCGGATCAGTGGGTAATCGGGGTTGAGCGTGGTAACCACAACCTCGCCAACTTCCCCATCGGGAACACGGTCTCCTGTACCCGGGCGCACGATCTCCACGACGACGCCCTCATCCACGATCATGCCCTCTTGTGCCGGGCTTTCATAGGCGATGTTGCCCAGATCGGCCGTGGCATAGTTTTGCAAACAGAGAATGCCGCGATCTAAATATTCCTGCCTCAGCGAGGGAAACAACGCCCCGCCCCCCACCGCGGCCTTGGTGATGGAAAGCGTGACCCCCATATCCTTGGCCTTGTCGAGGATCACTTTGAGGTAGTCCGGTGTACCGGCATAGGCCGTCGAGCCAACATCTGCCGCAGCGCGCACCTGAAGCTCTGTTTGCCCCACGCCTGCTGGCAAGACCGCAGCACCCACCGCCCGCGCACCGGATTCGAAGATCATACCCGCCGGCGTCAGATGATAGGCAAAGCAGTTCTGGACGATATCGCCTTGGCCGATACCCACGGCATGCAAGAAACGCCCGACCCGCCACCAATCTGCGCTGACGTCGCCGGGTTCATAGATTGGCCCCGGGCTCTGGAAGATATGCGCAAAGCCATCAGCCGAACGCGTGGTATAGCCGCCAAATGGTGCGTGCTCGGCTTGCGCGTCGCCAAGTTCGGATTTGCGCAGTACCGGCAGCGTCGAAAGCGCATCAATGCCGGTGATCTCGCTTGCGGAAACGCTGCCCAATGCCTCGGCATACGCGGGCAAAGCTTGGGCGCGGGCAATCTGTTCCGGCAAATCGCCGGCAAGCTGGGCGGCGCGCGCATCGGCGCTGCGGGTCTCCAAAGTTGTGAAATCGCCGTCCATATCTCAGACCTCCAAGACCACCGTCCCAAGTTTGTCGCCGGCTGCAACCATATCGTGGGCGGCAGCGATATTGTGCAGGTTCCCCCCTGGGACCACGGCGTGGCTCAATGCGCCGGCCCCAAGCCACGCGCTGATCTGTGCCATGCCGCGAGCCCGCTCGGACCCCGCCAGTTTGTACACGATCAGCATCCTCAGCGTGATGTTGCGAAACATCAGCCCATAGAAATCCAGCTCCGGCTTCATCACCGATGCACTGGCATAGCTGGCGATCACGCCGCCCGGTTTCAGCACCTGCAAGGACACATCTTGATTGGCCGCAAAATCCACCTCAACGATCCGGTCGACACCTTGCCCGCCAGTCATCGAAAGGATTTTCTCAGCCGTGTCACCGTCCCGATAATTGATCCATTCCCGGGCGCCAGAATGGGCAGCCTTCGCCTCCGAAGACACTGTCGTGATCACCCGCGCGCCAAAAAGCGGCGCCATCTGGCAGGCATAACGCCCGACCGTGCCCGCGCCGCCGGTCACCAGAACAGTTGTTCCTTCGATCGGCCCGTCCCCCGCCAGCGCATACCAAGCGGTCAGCGCCGGAATTCCCAGACACGCGCCCTCGGCAAAACTCGCATTTGCAGGCAATGGCGCAACCAGGGCTTGAGAAATTGCGATCAACTCCGCAGCCGTGCCAAAAGCCCGCTGCCACTGCCCATTTGCAATCCAAACCCTATCGCCCGCGCGATAGCGCGTCACGCCGTCGCCCACGGCCTCCACCACACCCGCGCCGTCGGAATGCGGCACGATCCGCGGATACGCCATCGCCGCCCCGGGCCGCGCGCCCGCGCGCAACTTCACGTCGGACGGATTGACCCCAGAGGCATGGACCCTCACCAGAACCTCGCCCGGCGCGGGCTCTGGGTCGGCCAGCTCGCCGATCTCAAGCACCTCCGCAGCGGCTCCGAAACGGGTGTAAACGGCGGCTTGCATTAGCTCAGCCAGCGCTTGCGCCGGCGATAAGACCGCACATCGCGGAACGACTTGCGGCCGTCTTCCGACATGCCGAGATAGAATTCCTTCACATCCGGATTTTCGCGAAGATCATCGGCCGCGCCATCCATCACGACCCGGCCGCTTTCCAGGATATAGCCGTAATGGGCAAAGCGCAGCGCCACATTGGTGTTCTGTTCGGCCAAAAGAAAGCTCACGCCTTCCTTTTCATTGAGGTCCTTCACGATCGCGAAAATTTCTTCGACAAGCTGTGGCGCGAGCCCCATTGACGGTTCATCCAGCAAGATCGTCTCTGGCCGGGACATTAGCGCACGGCCGATCGCTGTCATCTGCTGCTCGCCGCCGGAAGTATAGCCCGCCTGGCTTTTGCGACGTTCTTTGAGCCTTGGGAAATAAGTGTAGACCAACTCGAGATCGGCATCGATCTGGCCGCGGTCTTTTCGTGTATAAGACCCTGTCAGTAGATTTTCTTCGACCGTTAGATGCTCAAAGCAATGACGTCCCTCCATCACCTGGATTACACCGCGTTCCACCAAATCCGCCGGGTTCAAATCCTGCACCCGCTCCCCGCGATAGGTGATCGAACCCTTGGTGACCTCCCCGCGCTCGGAATGCAAAAGGTTCGAGATCGCTTTCAAGGTCGTGGTCTTGCCCGCACCATTGCCGCCCAGCAATGCGGTGATCCCACCTTTGGGCACGCGCAACGACACGCCTTTGAGCACCAGGATCACATGATTATAGATCACCTCGATATTGGTCACATCGAGAAGCGTTTCGGCTTCTACCGCACTCTCGGTCTGATGATCCAGCATGGCCCTCGTCGCTCCGCTGCAAAAGACCGCGCGTTGCCGTCAAGAAGCAAACGCACCTGTCTTCCAAATCCCCAAAATACTCAAATGCGGCGGCAGCCCCGAAGAGCCGCCGCCCGCCGTGACTTAGCTTTCGTTGCAGTTCCGCGGCTCGATGCCGGCTTCTGCGGCATAAGCCGCGGCGTCAGCTTCGATCAGTGGCTGGGTCACACTATCATCGGGCGCGATGAAGTCGGTGAGTGTGTTCCAGACCTGGGCGTCGGCATCCCATTCTTGAATGCGTCCCAGACCAGGGCCACCATGGTTTGCGCAGCTGACGGCAAAGGCAGGTCCAACGCCCGACATGCCAAGCTCTTCCATCCGGCCCTCAGTGATGTCGAGTGCTTCCATGCCATCGCGCATCATTGCGGGTGTAATGTCGCTGACGCCGTGGATCTCTTGTGCCGTGCGGGCGGCTTCAGCCGTCAGCATCGCGGCATACATGCCACGAATGTAGAGAACCGTGCCCAAATTCGCGCCATCTCCTGCCGCCAAACCTGCATCGATCACATGTTCCTGGATGTCATCCAACACCGGCAGTTCACCCACGCCGTTCATGTTGAGCGAACGGTACCCGTCGGCATCCGCACCGGCAGGCAGCACGTCAGGCTCAGCTCCGGCCCACCAGTTGCCGATGAAGTTGTTCATGTCGAAGCGGATGTTGGCGGCTTCTTGGATCGCAACCTGGTTCATCACGCCCCAGCCCCACATCAGAATATAATCCGGCTGTTCGCGTCGGATCGTTAGCCACTGGTTGCCTTGTTCCTGACCGGGGAAGTCCACAGCAAGCAGCAAAAGCTCAAAACCGTGCTGTTCGGCCAATTGCTCGAGCGTTGGGATGGGTTCACGGCCATAAGCGGCATTCAAGTGCAACAGCGCGACTTGCTGCCCTTCGAGCGAGCCGTCCTCTTCCTCGGACAGCAAGAAGTTGATCATAACCGAGGCCGAATCCCAGTAATTTCCGGGATAATTGAAGACCCACTCGAACACATCACCTGCAGCGGCCGAAGTCCGGCCATAGCCCATTGTATGAAGCGGGATACCATCCGCAGATGCGCGTGGAATGAGCTGGTATGTGATACCTGTGGACAGTGGCTGATAGACCAATGCGCCTTCGCCTTTGGTCGATTCGTAACAGTCCACGCCACGTTCGGTGTCGTAAGCCGTTTCGCAGGTGACGATGCGGATTTCCTCACCGCCAACGCCGCCATCACGTTCGTTCAAAAGCGTCAGGTAATCTTGAAATCCGTCCGAAAACGGAATGCCACCCGCCGCAAAGGCACCGGTCCGGTAGTGCAGGTCCGGTATGACCAGATCGGCCATCGCGGGGCCAGCCGCCATTAGGCTTGCAGCAGCCAGCGTCAGAAGTTTCCTCATCGGTAGTTCCTCCCTATTTGTCCGATGTCATCTGTTCGTTGCGTTCATCCGCTCAATGCGGGAACGGCCAAAGGCGAAGTTTCTCTTTTACAACCGACCACAGCCGAGCAAGGCCATGGGGCTCGAGGATTAGGAACATCATGATCAGGGCGCCAACGACCACAAATTCCAAATGCCGGGACAATGCCGGGTCCCAGCCAAGTCCGCCGGTCAGGATGTTTTTCAGAATGACCGGAAACAGCACCATGAACGCCGCACCGACAAAGCTCCCAAAAATCGAGCCCAAACCGCCGATGATGATCATGAACAGCACCAAAAAGCTCTTGTTGATGCCAAAGGAGGCCACGACCTCAATGGCACCGAGATAGATGGTAAAGAACAGCGCCCCTGCCACGCCGACGTAAAAGGAACTGACGGCAAAGGCCGACAGCTTGGCCTTGAGCGGATTGACGCCAATAATCTCGGCGGCGATGTCCATGTCTCGAATGGCCATCCATTGCCGCCCGATTGACCCGCGGGTCAGGTTCCGCGCAATCCATGCCAATACAAAGACAAAGGCCAGGCAAAAGAGGTATTTCACCGACGCATCCGCATTTGCACCGGTCAGCGGTATGTCGATCCCGTAAAAAACCGGCCGCTCTGGCGCACTGATCTGGCCAGACGCTGAATAGTTGAAGAACCACGGAACCCGATTAAAGAGCCATACAAGGAAGAATTGCGCGGCAAGAGTAGCGACCGCCAGATAGAACCCTTTGATGCGCAATGACGGAAGTCCAAAGGCAACTCCGACCATCGCCGTCATCAGACCCGATAGGATCGTGATCGTGATCATGTCGAGCCCCGGAAAAGCCGTCATCAACTTGTAGGACGTGAACGCGCCTACCGCCATGAACCCGCCTGTGCCCAAAGACACCTGCCCGCAATAACCTGTCAGAATGTTCAGCCCGATGGCCGCAATCGCATAGATCAAAAACGGCAGAAGGATCGCGTTTGCCCAATAATCAGTAATGAAGAACGGGACCACAGCCACCGCAATCGCTGCGACCATATAATAAGAGTAGCGATCCAGAGTGATCGGAAATGTCTGATTATCCTGCGCATAGGACGTCTTGAAGTCTCCCGCCTCACGATAAAACATAGCGGCTACTCCCCTTTCCCAGGACGCAACGAGTTTAGTTCTTCGAGGATGACACGTTGCCGAAGGTCAAGCCTCCGCAGATACTGGACGCTAACTGCCAGCATCAGCAAAACTGCTGCATTGACAAAGTGGATGGGCGAGGCCTCATCAATGAGGCCAAACACCAACCCAACCCACTCCACAATCGCACGTACGAAAACGAGCACGGCTCCAAGACTCGAAAGAAATACGACCGTTTGGACCAGCCAGCCAATCCATCCTCGGTCGAGGAAGTCCGGATTGTCCAATTCGATTTCAAGACTGCGCTTTGCCCGGGCCATGCTCACACCCTCTCAATGATCTTTTCGCCGAAAAGGCCCTGCGGTCGGAACACCAGGAACATCAGCGCCAGAACATAAGCAAACCAGTTTTCCGTGGCCGAAAAGGTGAAGCCAAAGATCGCGCCGCCCAGATCGGACGAGGATACAAAGAACTCAAAGAGCGCCTCGCCCATCCCGATAATTAGGCCGCCGATGATCGCCCCGGGGATCGACGTAAAGCCCCCGAGCATCAACACAGGCAGAGCTTTGAGCGCGATCAGCGACAACGAGAACTGCACACCGGATTTCGACCCCCACATGATGCCGGCAACCAGTGCGACGATGCCCGCAAGGCTCCAGACAAGGATCCAAACGTAGTTGAGCGAGATACCAACGCTCAAAGCGGCTTGGTGGTCATCGGCCACAGCCCGCATCGCGCGACCTTGTTTGGTGTATTGCGAAAAGGCGATCAGTACAGCGACGAGAATTGCCGCTATGATCGCTGCGGCAATGTCGAGATTGTCGATAAAGAAGCCGTAGCCAAAGGCGTTGAACGTTCCAATATCGATGGCCTCGTTAATGCCTTGGGGCAGTCCGACATCGAGGTTACGGATCTCCGACCCCCACATCAAATCGCTCACACCTTCCAGGAAATAGGCGAGCCCAATCGTGGCCATGAACAGAATAATCGGCTCCTGACCCACGAGATATCGAAAGACGTACTTTTGTACAAAAAGCGCAAATCCGATCATCACCACCACGGTCAAAAGTATCGCTAAGACCGCCGGCACTTCAAAGCCAAACTCGTGGATATGGGTGCCAAGAATTGCGTTGATCAGGTGGCTGAATGGCACCCGACCCTCCTGGATGCCGACCAGGGTCATCGCCGCAAAAAGCGCCATGACCCCTTGGGCATAATTGAAAATGCCACTCGCCTTGTAGATCAGCACAAAGCCAAGCGCGACCAGCGCATACATCACCCCGGTCATCAGACCGTTGAGCATGACCTCCATGCCAAAAAGGATTTGATCAGGCATGTTTTACTCCCTGTTCGATCACCGGTCTGATGGATAACGGCCACGCAAATTTGGTGCCTTCGGCAAAACAGGTGGGATGTTGAGTGCTCGGCGGAGCGTAAAACGTGATCGGCACCGCACGCGAAAGCGCAGTGATCGGCGCACCATCTCTGAGCCCGAAAAATATCGGAAATATTCCGAAGACATCCCGCAGATATCTGCCCCAATCAGTCATGTGAAACCCCCAGATACGCGTCGATCACTTCCTGATTGCCGCGCACCTCATCCGGCGTCCCATCCCCAATCTTGCGCCCGTAATCCATGACAACCACGCGGTCGGAAAGGTCCATCACCACGCCCATATCGTGCTCGATCAATACAATGGTGGTGCCAAATTCATCATTCACATCGAGGACAAAGCGGGACATGTCCTCCTTTTCTTCGACGTTCATTCCCGCCATCGGTTCGTCCAGCAGCAGGATCTTCGGCTCCGCGACCAACGCGCGGGCGAGTTCCACACGTTTCTTCAAACCATAAGGCAGCCGCCCGACAGGTGTCTTCCGGATCGACTGAATCTCAAGAAAATCGATGACTTCTTCGGCTTTTTCGCGGTTCGCGACCTCTTCGCGTTCAGCCTTGCCCCACCAGAGAAGTTGGTCAATAAAGCTTGCTTTCATGTGGTTCAAACGACCAGTCATGATGTTGTCCAGAACACTCATGCCATCAAAGAGCGCGATATTTTGGAATGTTCGTGCGATGCCTTGGCGGGCAATTTGGTAGGGCTTCATCGGTCGTCGCTTTTCGCCGTGGAACCAGACCTCGCCCTCCTGAGGATGGTAGAACCCAGAAATCACGTTAAGCATCGACGATTTTCCAGCACCGTTGGGACCAATAATCGCGCGGATTTCCCCCTCCCGAATATCAAACGAGATATCCTTGATGGCCACCACACCGCCAAAGCGCAGCGTAATGTTGCGCATCTCCATCACCGTCCCGCCAATGGTGCGACCGTCTGCCATTACGGATTGATCAAGCATCAAGGGATCTCCCGAAGTTAGATCGGGAACAGCAAAAGACGTTGATGCAAAAGACCATCATTCCGCAGCCTCCCGCAATGGCACGACAGGTTCGCCGGACGCGGCATCCCTAATCTCCAGCGTGGCCGATATTTTACCTTTGCGCCCGTCCTCGTAGGTCACCTCTGTTTCGGTAAACACCTCGGTTGAACCATCATAAAGCGCCTCGATAAGATCGCCGTATTTCTGCTCAATGATCCGGCGCCGCACTTTCCGTGTCCGTGTCAGCTCGCCATCATCGGCATCAAGCTCTTTGTGCAAAACCAGGAACCGATGTATTTGGCACCCCGACAACATTTCATCGCTGGCCAGCGACCGGTTCACCTCCTCGACATGGCTTTTCATCGCCGCAAGAACGTCCGGATGTCCCGCCAATTCCTGATAGGATGCATAAGCGATATTGTTGCGCTCCGCCCAATTCCCGACCGCGGTGAGATCGATATTCAGAAAGGCGACGCAATGGTCCTTTCCATTCCCGAAAACAACGCTTTCAAGAATATTCGGGAAGAACTTCAGCTTGTTTTCCACGTATTTCGGCGCGAAAAGCGCGCCTGAGGCCATCTTGCCCACGTCTTTTGCCCGGTCGATGATCCGGAGGTGACCGCTCTCAGGCTCGATGAAGCCGGCATCACCGGTGGCGACCCAATTGTCGGCATCCTTCGTTGACGCCGTGCTTTCAGGATCCTTGTAATATTCGACGAAAACGCCTGGACTTCGGTAATGGACCTCACCGTCGTCGTCGATGCGAATCTCTACACCCGGCGTTGGCGTGCCGACCGTATCGGCACGAACCTCGTTGTCTTTTTGCTGGGTGATGAAAACGCTGGCCTCTGTTTGACCGTAGAGCTGCTTTAAATTGATCCCGAGCGAGCGCCAAAATTCAAAGATCTCCGGTCCGATGGCCTCGCCCGCGGTATACGCGATGCGCACGTTGGTCATGCCAGAGCGGCTTCGGAGCGGCCCGTAGATGATCACTTGGCCGATGCCATATGCAAATCGGTCCAACGCAGCGACGGGCTTTCCATCCAAAAGCTGCGGACCGACGCGTTTGGCCAGACCCATGAACCGATCGAACAACCATTTTTTCAGCCGTCCCGCATCTTCCATGCGGATCAGCAACGCGGTGATGCGCTCTTCGAAATACCGCGGCGGTGCGAAAAAATAAGTCGGCCCAATCTCGTGCAGGTTCTCATACATCGTGTCCGGGCGTTCCGGGCAATTGACGCAGAAGCCTGTGCAATAGGCCTGACCTATGGAAAAAATGAAATCGCCGACCCATGCTAGTGGGAGATAGGCCAATACTTCATCATGTGCTCCAAGGCCTTCAAATTCCGCAGCATTCTTAGATGTTTCGATAATGTTCCGGTTTGACAGCACAACGCCTTTGGGTTTGCCGGTCGTGCCAGATGTATAAAGCATCACGCATGTACTGTCCGCGTGCAGAGCGCTCTCTCGTCGGTCCAATTCAGCCATAAGGCGATCTCTGGCAGCGCGTCCTTCACCTTGAACATCGGCCAGGCTATGCAGACGTTCGTGGTCGTACTTTCGAAGACCACGCGGGTCCTGATAGATCATGTGTTCGATCGCGCCGACGCGGTCTTCGATTTCTAGCACTTTGTCGACTTGCTCTTGATCCCCCGCGATCACGAATCGTGCGCCGCAATGCTCCAAGACATATGCCATCTCTTCGGCGACTGAATCCTGGTAGATCGGGACCGGAACCGCGCCGGTCTTTTGGACCGCAACAATTGACCAATAAAGCGCCGGCCGATTCCGTCCGATAATGGCAACGTGATCTCCGGTCGCAATTCCAAGCGCCAAAAGCCCCAAAGCGATTGCCTCGATTTCTTCGGCGCTCTCGCTCCAGGTCCAAGCCTGCCAGATGCCAAACTCCTTCTCGCGGTAGGCTGCCTTTGTTGGAAACGCAGCCGCGTTACGCGCGAGCAAGGCCGGAATGGACGCAAACGCGTCTCCAGTCATCGTCGTCAAGATATCCTCCCTGGCCGACATCGCCGCCGGCGTCCTTTTGGACAAGTATAGAGAGTACGCAAAGTATTTCAGGATTTTTTCGAGATTGTTACGAATTCTAACAAAGCCGCGCTCTCTTGACCCCGGCAACGTTGAATGCTGCGATGCAGTCCCACAGTGACGGACAAAACAATGCCGCGTCCCGACCGAACTGCCGAGATGACGCTTGCGGGCTTGAACCTGATCAAGCAGGCCATGTCGATATACGACGCCGACCTCAAGCTGACCGTTTGCAATCGGCGCTTTCAGCAAATGTTTGATCTTCCTGCACCACTGGTGCGGCCCGGCGCGGACTTTGCCGAAACACTGAATTTTTTGGTGGCGAGTGGAGAATATGGCGAGATTGATGATCCCGATGCTTACGTAATGGCAAGGGTGGAACAAGCACGCGCATTCGTGCCGCATTATTTGGAACGAGAACGGGCAAACGGACAAACTATATCTGTGGAAGGCTCACCGCTGCCGCAGGGCGGGTGGGTTACCGTCTATACAGACATCTCCGAGATCAAGAGCCAGGAAGCTTTGCTGTGGACCCGTTCGGAGGAACTTTCCGACCAGCTCCTGGACCGTGCCGAACAGCTCGCGCAATCAAACCGCCAATTGGCAGCAACAATCGACCAATTGGAAGAAACCAAACGCGGTCTGGCCGAGATCGAAGCGCGCACCCGCCTGACTACGGAAATGATGCCAGCGCATATTGCGCATATTGATCGCGACGGCCGCTACACGTTTACCAACCGGAAGTTGACCAGTGTCTTTCCCGGTCGCGATGCTGCGATCCTTGGTCAAGATTTTTCGGACGTTCTGGGCGCCGAAACGGCAGAGATCCTAAGACCTCACGTCGTCACGGCATTGGCCGGCGAGCCAAGCGTCCGCGAATATACCGATGTTGCATCGCAACGCCGGATCAGAACCGCCTTTACCCCCGATCCTGGCCCGACAGGCGGCGTCTACATCTTATCGACCGATGTCACCGAAGAGGTCCAGGCCCGCGCAGCATTGGAACAAACGCATAAACGCGAATTGGCCGCGCAATTATCAAGCGGTCTCGCGCACGATTTTTCGAACCTTTTGACAATCATACTCGGATTGCAAGGGCGTTTACGGAAGCTAGGTCTCCCGCCCGAGGCGGCGGATCTTATCCAAGCCACTCAGGCCGCGGCGCGCCGCGGCGGTGTGCTCCTCGACAAAATTGCATCGATCTCAGGGCCGCGCGAAATTCATCTCCAAAGTCTTGACCTGACCTCTTTTTTTTCGGCCTTCTCACCGCTGGCGCTGGCGGCTCTGCCGGACGGTGTTACGCTTTCAATTGTGCATCACCTAAGTGGCCGGCCGCTTTTGTTGGACCCCGGCGCAATGCAGGATTGCCTGCTCAATTTGGTGCTGAATGCGCGCGATGCAATCGGCCAGACAGGCGGGCAGATCTCGATTGAAGCCGCCGAGGTCCAAAACACATGGCTTGAGATCACAGTGGCCGATACTGGCCCCGGTTTTTCGGACGCCGCGCTAGAACACGCACTTGATCCGTTTTTTTCGACGAAAGGCGCTGAGGGATCGGGGCTCGGGCTATCGATGGTCTATGATCAGATTAAGCTGTCGGGAGGTCAAATTCGGATTGCAAATACGCCGGAAGGGGGTCTTGTGACACTTCAATTGCCGTTGCGGTTTGCCGATGTCGAGGCCGGGCGCGCTATGGTGCTATTGGTGGATGACGAGGACGACATTCGCGCGGCCACGCGCGATATCCTGATCGAGTTGGGCCATCACGTCGTTGAGGCGCAAACCGCGGAAGAAGCAAGGGGCTTGGCGGCATTGCCGGAGATCGATTGGGTGATTTCCGACATCAACCTTGCTGGCGAAATTACCGGGGTTGCGCTCTGCGCCGAGCTTGCAGCAGCAAGGCCTGCCTTGCAGTTGGCGCTGATTACCGCATTGCCATCCGGTCACAGCCTACGGCAGCAAGGCAATGCCCGATGGCCCGTCCTGAAAAAGCCGCTGACGCGGACAGATCTTGCCGCGCTGTTCACCGCCAATACTGCCGCATGACCGCTCCGCTTGTTACCATCCTAGACGACGAACCGCAGATCCGTTCGCTCTTGTCGGACGCACTCAATGAGGCAGGTTTGCGAACAATGAGCTTTGCGCGCGCCACAGAGTTTGAGGCTGCTTTACGCCACGCTACACCTGATGTTTGCTTGGTTGATCTTGGCCTTCCGGATCGCGATGGGCTTGCCTTGGTGCATCAATTGGCCCTCGAACTGGGCGCGGCGATCATCATCATTTCTGGGCGCGCCGAAGTTCAAGACCGTGTCACCGGACTAGAGCTGGGCGCCGACGATTACATCATCAAACCGTTCGACCCGACAGAGGTCGTCGCCCGCGTGCGCGCCCGGCTGCGCGGTCCGAAAGCCGGCACGGAGGCGCGTCGTGCGGATTTCGGCGGCTGGGTTGCGGATTTTGATCGTTATATTCTTATATCAGAATCGGGTGAAGAGACCCCCGTTTCGTATGCCGAAGGCGAAGTCCTGAAGATGTTCTTGCAAAGCCCAAAACGCCTGATCACGCGTCAGCAAATGCAGGAAACCCTCGGCGGTGCGGCAGGCGAGAGTTTCGATCGGGCAATGGATGTTCGGATTTCGCGGCTTCGCATGAAACTCAAGGAGGATCCAAAGAACCCCCAATTGATCAAAACGATTTATGGCGCTGGATATATTTTTCTGGGGAACGTCGTTTGGAATTGAGCCTCGCACCGTATCGACAAAACGATCACAGGGTGACGTGGATTGGGGCCGATGCTAGGGTCAAGCCATGGATATAATAACACTCATCTTTTATGCCATCGTCTGCGCATGCTTGTCGTGGGCCGCACCGCGATTAGGCGCCCCATGGATACGGTTCGGCGTCGGCGCAGGCGTGGGGCTGGTTGCGGCAACGCTACTTCCAATTGCCCGAGAAGCAATTGGTTTTGGGTATTAGGTCACTCCGCCGCGACCTGTTCTACAGCCTCGGCCCGAACAGCACAAAATTTGAATTCCGGAATCTTCCCGAACGGGTCCAGCACGGGGTTCGTTAGAATGTTGGCGGCAGCTTCGACAAAGGCAAAGGGGAGAAAGATCATATCGGGGGAAACGTCACGGTCTGAGCGCGCCATCAGCGTGATTGAGCCACGCCGCGTCGTCAAACGGACCATCCCGCCGGGCAGAACGCCGAGCTTTCGCAGCGTGGCGGGGTGCAGCGAACAATTCGCCTCCGGCTCCAATGCATCGAGCGTCTTGGAACGTCGGGTCATCGACCCCGTATGCCAGTGCTCAAGCTGGCGGCCGGTGGTCAATATCATCGGAAATTCAGCATCCGGAACCTCGTCGGGGGCGATGACGGACGCTGGCGTAAACTTCGCCCGGCCTTCAGCGCGGGGAAATCCTTCGCCAAAGACGATTGGCTGACCAGGATCTTCGGCGGACAGCGATGGGTAGGTCACAGCCCCCTCGGTTTCCAGACGATCCCAAGTGATGTTATCTAGAGACGCCATCACACGTTTCATTTCCGCGAACACCTCGCTGGGATGAGCGTAGGTCCAATCAAGGCCCAATCGCCGCGCAAGTGCGACAGTAATCGACCAGTCCTCTTTCGCGTCACCCGGCGGTGGCACGGCGGGCCGCCCCATTTGCACTTGGCGGTTCGTGTTCGTGACTGTGCCAGTCTTTTCAGCAAACGCCGCGGCCGGCAGGATGACATCCGCGTAATTCGCTGTCTCGGTCAGGAAGATATCTTGCACAACAAGGTGATCGAGCTTCGCGAGCGCCGCGCGCGCGTGATCGAGATCCGGGTCTGACATAGCCGGATTTTCACCCAAGATGTACATACCCTTTATCTGGTCGGCATGCACCGCATCCATGATCTCAACAACCGTAAGACCAGGCTCGGGTGCGGGCGCATACCCAACCGTGTTTGCAAACTTTTCGCGGACTTCAGCGCTTGAAACGCTTTGATAATCGGGAACCACCATCGGTATGAGCCCGGCGTCGGAAGCGCCTTGCACGTTGTTCTGGCCTCGCAGCGGGTGCAGGCCCGCACCCGGTCGCCCAACGTGACCACACATCAGCGCTAAGCTAATCAGGCAGCGCGAATTATCCGTACCGTGGATATGCTGCGAGACACCCATGCCCCAAAAAATCATGCCGGCCCGTGCCCGGGCAAATGTTCGCGCCACATCGCGAATAACATCTGGCTCAACGCCGCAGATCCCGGCCATCCGCTCCGGCGCGAAATCGGCAAGATGCGCCTTTTCAGCTTCCCAATTTTCCGTGAACGCCTCGATATATTGCTGATCGTAGAGACCTTCTTCTACAATAATATGGCAGATTGCGTTCAGCAGCGACACGTCACTGCCAGGCCGAAATTGGAGCATGTGGCTTGCATAAGCCTTGAGCGCTTGGCCACGTGGATCGATCACGATCAACTTGCCACCACGCTTAGTAAATTGCTTGAAATACGTCGCAGCGACCGGATGGTTGGCCGCCGGATTGCAGCCAATGACAATTGCGCAATCGGCGTTTTCAATTTCGTTGAAGGTTGCAGTCACCGCACCTGAGCCGACATTTTCCATCAGCGCAGCGACAGACGAGGCATGGCACAAACGCGTGCAGTGATCGACGTTGTTGTGGCCAAATCCCTCGCGGATGAAACGCTGGAAAAGATAGGCCTCTTCGTTGGAACATTTTGCCGAACCAAATCCGGATACAGATGAACCGCCATGTGCTTGACGCAATTTCGCCAAGCCGCCTGCTGCCGCGTCAAGCGCCTCGTCCCAGCTGGCTTCGCGAAAATGGGTGGCCCAATCCGCAGGATCGACGTTAAGCCCTTTGCGCGGTGCATCATCGCGCCTGATGAGCGGTTTCGTCAGGCGATGCGGGTGATGGATATAATCAAAGCCAAATCGACCCTTCACGCATAGCCGGCCTTCGTTTGCGGGCCCGTTGATCCCCTCTACATATTTGATTTTGTCGTCTTTTACCTTTAGCGAAACCTGACAACCAACACCACAGAACGGACAGATGCTGTTAACTTCACGGTCGAAATCCGCGCGATCTCCAACTTGGTCGTCATCGACCACGCTTGCCGGCATCAAAGCCCCGGTTGGACAAGCTTGCACGCATTCCCCGCAGGCAACGCAGGTGCTTTCGCCCATTGGGTCGCCAAAATCAAATACCGGATAGGCGTCGTGCCCACGGCCGGCCATGCCAATCACATCATTGACCTGAACCTCGCGGCAAGCCCGGACGCACAACCCGCATTGGATACAAGCATCAAGGTTCACGCGCATGGCGACGTGGCTGTCGTCCAATAGTGGAATGCGTCCCTCTTCGAGTTTTGGAAAGCGACTTTCGGTTACATTGTTTGCGGCGGCCATGTCCCAAAGATGAGCGGATTTATCATGCGCCACCTCACGTTCAGGTTGGTCCGCAACAAGCATTTCGATAACCATCGCCCGGGCTTTTTCGGCCCGCTCGGTATCCGTGTTCACGATCATGCCGTCGACAGGTTCGCGGATGCAGGAGGCCGCAAGCACACGCTCACCCTCGATCTCGACCATGCAGGCTCGGCAATTCCCGTCGGGGCGGTACCCTTTTTGCGGCTTATGGCACAGATGCGGGATCACCAAGCCGCGACCATGGGCAATTTCCCAGATCGTTTGGCCCGGCTGCGCTTCGACAATTTGGCCATCGAGCGTAAAGCTGATCGTTTCGCTCATCGCGCATCTCCGTTCAACGGAGAGACTTTATCCTCAGATGCTTGCAAACGCGAGCGTCAAGCGCGACGCCCGACACCCAAATTGCGGCATTGCCCTGCGGCGCAGCCAGCGCTAGGCAGTCTCTATGGGTGAAATTGTTTTGGTCCGTCACGGGCAGGCGAACTCCGCGGCCACGGACGAGGTAAGCTATGACAGGCTCAGCGATTTGGGCCGCCAACAAGCACGCTGGCTTGGCGCGTGGATGTCTGCGCATGAATGGTCGTTCGATCATGTGCTGTCCGGCACACTCAACCGCCAGCGCGATACCGCATTTGAGATGGGTAAGACCCCCGATGAAGACCCCCGATTGAACGAGTTGGACTACTACACGCTTTCGGCGGCAGCCCGAGATCGGCTCGGTATCCCGCTGCCCGGACCGGAGGAATTCGTCAATCATATGCCCCGTGTGATCGAGGCCTGGCGCCAGGCCGAGATCCAAGGCGCAGAGCCCTATCAAAACTTCACAAGCCGCGTGCGCGAGATGATTACAGAGGCTGCCGTGCCCGGACGGCGCATTCTGTGTGTGACCTCAGGTGGTGTGATCGGTATGATCCTGCATCAATTGCTGGATCTGGATTTACGCCATATCGGCAACGTGACGATGCCGATTTTCAACACCTCCGTTCACCGGCTTCAAGTCCTGCCAGACCGCACAATCCTGGCGGGGTTCAATGCCATCCCGCATCTCGAAACACCGGATCGATCGCACGCGCGGACCTATTACTGATCTAGCGAAATAGCCGTCGAAAAAGCCATCGCGGCATGACCGGCGCCAGGCGAAAGAGCCAAGAAAAGGGGGCTGGAAACGCACGGTGAAACCCCCCGCTCTGCATGTGGTCAACAAAGACTTGGGCCGCCGCATCAGGCTCCATAATTTGTGGCATCGCAAAGTCATTTTTGTCGGTCAGGCGCGTACGAATAAAACCCGGATGGATGATCTGCACATCAATCCCGAACCCCGAGAGGTCGGTGTCGAGCGTATCGGCCAGCGAGGCCGTGGCGGCCTTTGAGGCACTGTATCCAATGGCGCCCGGCAAGCCGCGATACGCGGAAAGAGACCCGGTCAAGACGATATGCCCTTGCCTGGCCTCGACCATTGGCGGGATCACGTGGCCAAGACACCGCATCATGCCAGTCAGATTCACGTCAAGCATGGCAAGCACGTTGTCGGTATTCCAATCCGCCGCATTCATTGGCCAATAGAGCCCTGCCAAATAGACAAAACCATCTATCTGTCCTGCTGCATCCGCGGCTGCTTTCACCGAAGTAGGATCTGAAACATCGATAGGAACCACTTCGGCCCGCCCGGGTAGATCATTGGCCAATTCGGCAAGACGCTCTTGCGATCTTGCGGAAAGGACTAGTGTGACCCCCATTCGGCTGAGCCGTTCGGCGACAGAGCGGCCAAGACCTTCTGAAGCTCCGACGAGCCAATATCGTTTTCCATTCCAATCGCGCATCTCACGCCTCCTGCGTGGTGTTTTCCAATGGGCCTAGCCACAACAAGGTCAACGCAACAAGCTTCAGCACACACGGCAGGCCCGCATAAAGAAACGAAAGAAGCCGAAGTGCTTCAGGCGGGCTTGCACCGCCAGCAACAAACCCTGCCGCATCCAAAGCCGGCAGGAGCATAATTGCAGCCAGAGCAAGGGCGAATTTGGTAACAAAAGACCAAAGCCCAAACCCGGCCGCGCCAGACGGCGCAATAATCTCCATCCGTCTGGAAAAGAGCGCGGGCACAAGCGTCACATCAGCGCCAACAGCAAAACCGGACACTATGCATATCAAGGCGAAAACCAACACATCGCCAATCGCGAGCAAAGGAACCGGTGCAAAGGCCGCCAGGCTCAGCGCCATGGCGATCGACAAGGCGTTTCGCGTCCCGATCCGCGCCGCAACTTTGGTCCAAAACGGTGCGCCGAAGGCCGCCGTCACAAAAAACAACAGGAGTAGTGCCCCCGCCCAGGCTGGCGCGACAAGCACATCATTTACGAAAAACAAAAACAGCGACGAAGACACCGCGATTGGGGCCGCGTTGGCAAGCCCTATGATGAGCAGCCGCCGTGCCACCGGATCGACCACAATGACTACGAACTCCGCTAAGCCCGTCGATTGGCTCTGTCCGATGGCGCGCCATTCCGCTCGCATCGCAGCCCAGGCGAGCAAACCTAATGCGCCAAAGCCAAACGCGAACACCGCGTATGGGGACGCAGAATTCACTAGGACCGTCGGCGCAACCGCTGCCGCCGAGACACCAATCAGAGCACCAGTTTCTCGCCACGCCGCTAAGCGCAAATGTCCGTTTGTGCCGACCGCCGCCGCCTTTGACACCCCGCGGGCATAGAAGGTGATCGTTAGGAAGGAATAAGATGAAAAGAGCAAGGTCAGCATCACGGCGAACCACGCCAAAGGTGCAATGGGCGGCGCAATGGCAAAAAGGCCAAGCATTGATGACGTAAGGATTAAGACCGCGACCCCGACGGCTAAGCCACGATGCGCAGCCAGGCGCGCGGATAACCATCCCAGGGCCGGGTCCTGCACCACATCAAGCAACCTCAGCCCAAATAGCACCGTTGCCAAGGCGGTGAGCCCCAAACCGTATTCAGCCGCGTAAAACGCCGGAGCATGAAGGTAAATCGGCAGGCCTGCTGCTGCCAGCATAGCTGCAAAAAGACCGTAGCCCGGTAGACCTGTCACCGGCTCACATCATGGGCGGGCGGATTTGGTCTGACGCGAAACCGCGCGCCTTTCCACCAAAGCTTTAGGGCTTGCCAATGGATGAGGCCCAAGACCCGCCGCGACCCAAAGGGCCTGCGCACACACGCGCTAAGAATGGCGGCATTGCTCAGCGGCGCGCGGCTTCCGGTGAGCGTAGCGTAAACGCCGCCATTGCCGGTCGAATAATCAATCCAAATGCCAATGCGATCCGGGCGAATGTCAAAGCGAAATGTGTAGTCGCCCTCGACGGGCTGAAACGGCGACACGTGAAAAACCTTTTGGGCCTTGAGCATATCGGTTTTCGAAATCGGCTGCATATCCTCATGGTGGCAAAGATAGGAATGCCGGTCGCGATAGGTATTTGTTACTTCCGCGATGACAGCCCGGAGATTGCCGTCATGGTCGTAGGCCAGCCAAAAACTGACCGGGTTGAACACATGGCCCAAAACGCGCGGCTGCGCGATGAGGACCAACTTTCCAGCGGTGACCTCGGCCAAGCCCTGGGCGCGCAACACGTCCCGAACCCAAACGCTGCCTCGACCCTTGCCGGGCGCGCCGCCATGGTCGCAATCCCACAGCGCCGTCAGATTGCGCCGATTTCGAGAAAACAAAATAGGCCCTTCGGCTGGGGCTTCGGGATCCAGCGCGAGATAATCGACACGGTATCGGAACGCATTGTCGACCGCGCCGCGCCGCCCGTGGAAGGTCGTGCCCGCTATATGATCAGGCCGACTCACGCGGCCTCAAAGTTGAGCTGCAAGCGGGTGGTGAGATGATCCACGACATCCATTGCGCTGGCATAGCCGTCTTCATGAAACCCGTTTTTCATCCATGCGCCGCAATACCAGGTCGATTGGGTGCCGTTTAGGGTCGCCACCTGCTTCTGCGCCGCCAATGCAGCCAAATCGTAGACCGGATGGCGGAATGTCACCCGATCATAAACCCGACGTTCGTCGATTTGAACGCGGCTGTTGAGGGTCACAAAAAGCGGGTCGTTTTCGGGGATTGGTTGCAGGCAATTCATCCAATATGTGAGGTCGATCGGACCGCCACGATGGTCGATATGTTCCACGTAATTCCAACTCGACCAGGTGATCCGGCGTTTCGGCATCACACTCGGATCGGCATGGAGAACGGCGTCGTTTGGTTGGTATTTTACAGCACCCAATGCACGGCTTTCCTGGGGCGACGGGTCTGCCAACATGCGCAGAGTATCGTCTGCATGCGTCGCAAAAATAACCTCATCGAAGGCGAGCGGCGCACCACCCGTGCGAAGCGTAACGCCAGCATCACGGGCAACTGTCTCGACGGGCTGACCCAGTCGCAACGTCACACCACGATCGATCAGAGCCGCTTGTAGGCGTTTGACATATTCGATCGAGCCGCCCCGGACGGTCCACCACTGATGCTGGCCAGACAACTGCATCAGGTTGTGATTGCGAAAAAAGCGCACCAGCGCTTGCGCCGGGAAAGATAAAATCTCTTCTTTCGGCGTTGACCAAATGGCGCCTGAAATCGGTGCGAGGTAATAGTCGCGAAACCAATCTCCTGTGCCCAAGGTCGCCAGGAATTCGCCAAGCGTTACGCTTTCATCATCGGCTAGGTTTGCTGCTTCGGCGTTGAACCGCAGCAAATCGCGCAACATCTTTCGAAAGCCAGGCCGCAGGAGGTTTCCGGGCTGGGCAAAGAGCGCGCGGGCATGGCGCAATCCGTACTCCATGCGACCACCGTCGATGGATGCTGCGAAACTCATATCGGATTTTGCGAGTGGGACATCCAGCGTTTCAAAGAGCGTCGTGAGCCGGGGGTAATTCACGCGGTTAAAGACTATGAAACCTGTATCAACAGGCTGGTCACCGTTCAGACCGGCCTTAACCGTTCGGGCATGTCCGCCGAGCCGCGGCGCGGCTTCGAATAAGGTCACATGTGCGTGAGGGGCAAGGTGATAGGCCGCGGCCATTCCCGATATGCCGCCGCCGACAATTGCAATTCGCCGCGATGGCACTGGGGTAAGATGTTCGAATGGCAAAGGAAACGTCTCCAGAAGTCACTTAAAGTCTACGCACGGGACAATTGACTGGATTAACAGAAAGTTTTTGATCCGTGCTTCGCGACGGGACGTATCGCGTGTATGTTGTTGTCGAACGACCATGCGGACAAGACCGGTAGTGTAGATCGCGCCCCCTCCTTGCAGGGTGCCAACCGTCTGCGCCGCCGGAGGCATGGAGTCGACATGACACTCGCAGATGCGTCAGATGCGCAATGGGTTGCAAAGATGGTCGCGATTGCCGAACGGCAAGACCAGACGGCCTTTGCTGATCTTTTCCGGCACTTTGCCCCTCGTGTGAAAGCATTTTTGATACGTGGCGGCGCAGATGAAACGATGGCCGAAGAATGCATGCAGGACGTGATGACCACATTGTGGCGCAAGGCACGGCTTTACGACCCTGCGCGTGCTTCGGTCGCGACTTGGATATTTACTGTCGCTCGGAACCGCAAAATCGACCTTCTGCGAAAATATGCGCGGCCTGAACCTGAGGACCTACCTTGGGGCCCAGAAGAAGAACCCGATCAAATCGAGGTTGTTGCGCTTAAACAGGATGGAAAGAGACTCGCCGAAGCGCTCGGCGTGCTGCCCGAAAAGCAGCGCGTTTTGATAGAGCGCGCCTATTTCGGCGAAATGACTCACGCTGAAATCGCAGATGAGACCGGTCTGCCACTTGGCACGATCAAGTCGCGCATTAGGTTGGCGCTCGAGCGATTGCGGCATAGTATGACGTGACAAAAGATGACAAAGACAACAACTCATAACCTAAGCGACGAGCTTTTGATGGGCTACGCAGCCGGGGCACTACCTCAGGCCTTCGACCTGGTGGTGGCAAGCCACGTGTCGCTGAGCGCGGATAGTCGTACCCGACTTGACGGTTTCGAAGCATTGGGCGGGGCTTTACTCAACGAGGTTGAGGGCGCCGAGATTGCCGATGACAGCTTCGCCACTGTTGTGGCGCGGATCAACGGCGACGCGCCAGAGGCAACGCAACAGACGGTACCGTCGGGCCATAATGGTCACTCTGGTCCGTTCCTGCCGCGACCGCTCCGCGATGCACTTGGCCAAGATATTGACGCGATCGCTTGGCGGCCGATCGGGATGGGCGTCAAACAAGCGATCGTACATGATGATCACGAGGGAACGGCACGCTTATTGCTGATCCCGGCTGGGGTGGAAATGCCAAAGCATTCGCACCGAGGGCTGGAACTGACGCTTGTCTTGCAGGGCGCTTATAGCGACGAAGATGGTCGTTATGCGCGAGGTGACATCGAAGAGGCCGACGAAGACACGCATCATACGCCCGTTGCCGAAGCGGGCGAGGATTGCATTTGCCTGATTGCGACGAACGCGCGGCTGAAGTTCGATAACCTGCTGCCCCGCATCGCACAGCCATTTATTGGCATCTGACCGGCTTGGCATGCTGACATGCGCAGTGGTAGGCCCCTGAGACAGGCCTACGATCCGGGATTTCGCGTTGCAGTTCACTATTGAGGACCCTCCCTTGCCGAGCTTTGCGCGCTGGCGCGCCATGTCGCGGGTTGCGCCGGGGCAAAGCATTTTACGCGCGCTGCAATACGAGAAGTTCTCTAGTTTGAAAATCAGCGGGCGAGTGCTCGATTTCGGGGGCGGGCGACGGGCGTCGTATATACGGTGGCTAAAGGACGCAGACGTCGTGTCGGTGAATATCGATGCGCAGTTCGACCCCACCCATATCGTGGAGCCAGGCACTTCATTGCCCTTTCACGAAGGCGAATTTGATGCCGTGGTTACTCTGAATACGCTAGAGCATGTCTATGACGATATTGCAGCACTGCGCGAGCTATCGCGGGTCACGCGCCCCGGCGGCGCGCTGCATATAATGGTGCCCTTTCTCTTTCGCGTGCACGGGCATCCAGATGATTTCAACCGGCACACGCCATCATGGTGGGCCCGCGCGCTTGAAGAGGCTGGCTATGCCCAAGCCCGGCTTGTTCCGCTCATCTTTGGACGCCGCACCGCTGCGCAATTGGTCGCCGGCCGCGGCGGTCGGGCCATTCGTGGCTTAACCGGCGGAATTGCCGCTAGCATCGATATCTTGTCAGCGCGGCTGAGCTTTCCCGCGCAAGACAGCTACATTGGACGGAAGGGCGAAAAGGTATGGTCGCAATCGCCAGGTTGGTACATTCATGCTGTTCGATAACGGAAAAATACTGGTTCCATGCCGCAACTGGACTACCGCCCTCCTAACGTGCCTTTGCAGATCTTGCATGACGATCACGAATTGCTGCTGATCGACAAACCGGCTGGGCTGTTGAGCGTCCCGGGTAAAGGCGACGGTCTCTCTGATTGCTTGCTGACCCGTGTTCAGGCTGTGTTTCCAGAAGCGCTTTTGGTGCACCGGCTGGATATGGACACGTCTGGCGTGATGGTGTTCGCACGCAGCCCCTATGCTCAGCGCCATTTAGGTCGGCAATTTGAGCACCGGCGTGTGAAAAAGGCCTATGTCGCGGAGGTTTGGGGTCAGGTTTCAGGTGACCAAGGAGACATTGATTTACCCCTTTGCGTCGATTGGCCGAACCGGCCGCGCCAGCACGTCGATTGGGAAAACGGCAGAACGGCGCAAACGCGTTGGCAGGTTGCTAAACGTGGGGAAAAAAACACCAGGATGCGGCTGGAGCCGCGCACCGGCCGGTCGCACCAATTGCGCGTCCATATGAAAGAGCTTGGTCACCCAATTCTCGGCGATCCACTATATGCGGATGGACCAGCACGGGATTTCCCACGGCTGATGCTCCATGCCGAACGTCTAAAATTGAGCCATCCGGACGGTGGTCGTCAGATGGCCTTTCGCGCCAAAGTACCGTTTTAACCTCTTTCTCGGCCCCGCAATACGCGATCAGAGAAATTCAATCGCGCATCGCGAATTGGAGCGACAAGCGTGCGCAAATCGGGCTCTCGGGCCAATAATATTTCGAGCTCGTCCAAACGGTTCATGGCGATCAATTCAAGGATGTCCATTCGCGGTTGATCGTCTTGCCGCGGCAAGGCGTCGATGGTTTGCACGAAGGCCAATTTCCCCGCTGGCGCCAAGCGCCCAACGTCGTGCCGGGACATCTGGGTTTCCACAAACGCATAAAGACCCACGGTACGTCCGGGCATGGGAACGGCGCTGATCGCCACATCCTTGATACCAGGGGTCTCGCACAGCGCGCGGCGCAAGCCGGGCGCCTCAGTCAGGACAGCATGCGCGGTGCCTTCGCCGTCAGACCATCCAAAGAGCTTCCGACTGATGAAAAGATACGCGCGCTTGAAGGTGCGACGCCAAAGCCGGCTGGGCCCAGAGCGTTCGCTCAAGATGCGTTTCGCGGTTGGGCCCATGGTTTCAGGGCAATATCGTTTGCGCTGCTTTAAGAGATGACGGAGATCTTCATACGCCATCACCCGAAACAAGCGCCCGCGCCGGCGATGTACACGGGTCAGCTGAAAATCGATCACGCCTGCGCCGCCGTCCGGGCGCATCAACCAATTTTGCGGCTTGGCAAGATCGTTATGTGTGACGCCCCGCGCGCGGAGATCTCGCAAAAGGCGGCTGGCATCTCGATACCAACGCGGATCGCTTGGCCGCGCGATATTCAGCGGTGTCCCCTCCGACCAGGCCCGCAGAATACCCTCGCGATCCACACGAACCAATTCAGGCACACCATCGATCCCCTGCACTGCACGCAAACCGCGCACCTCCCGGCGCGCGAGGACCCGGGCCAGGCCCCGGGACCAAAGTGGTAAACCCGACAGCCGCCGCAGGACCAATTTGCGATCCATCTCGTCTTCGGCATGACCCGAAAAGGTCTCCGACAGCACGTCTCGCTTGAGAACGGTCGTGGCAACAAATTTTACATCGGGTCGGGCTTCGCGCATCGCCTTCTCTTAAGCGAGCGCAAGCAGACCAGCAAGCTGGGCCCGACCGGGTTGACCGCGACAAACGCGTTACTACGCGCCCCCCCAATCCGACACCGCTTTGACCTCTAAGAATTCGTGCAAACCAAATAACCCGCCCTCGCGCCCGTTGCCGGACTGTTTGTATCCCCCAAAGGGCGAGCCTTTGCCAAAGCCGACGCCATTGACCTCGACCATGCCCGAACGCAACCGTCGGGCGAGGCGGCGGGCACGACCTTGATCGGTTGTTTGGACATAATTTGTCAGACCATAGTCCGTATCATTGGCGATTGCGACGGCCTCATCTTCGTCGCCAAATGGCATGATCGCAAAAACGGGGCCGAAAATCTCCTCGCGGTAGATCCGCATATCTGGTGTTACATCGGCAAAGACCGTGGGCCGCACGAAGAACCCGCGGTTCAGGTGTTCAGGCCTGCCAGGACCACCGGCGACAAGCCGCGCGCCCTCATCGATACCGGATTGGATGAGGTCTTGGATCTTTTCGTATTGCACCTCTGAGACAACAGGCCCGATATGGCGGCCGGCCTCGCTCGATGGGCCCACCGCCATCGCATCTGCCACTGCTGCGGCCTCTTCTACGGCGGCATGGTAGCGCTGTTCTTCGACGACCATTCGCGTCGGTGCGTTGCAGCTTTGGCCGGAATTGTTGAAGACGCGCAAGGCGCCGCGCTTGACCGCTTTTTCATGGGCATCGCCAAAGATAAGATTGGCGCCCTTGCCGCCAAGCTCTAGACTGACGCGCTTGATTGTATCGGCACCGGCCTTAGAGATCAGGCGCCCGGCCCGGGTCGATCCGGTAAAGCTGACCATATCGACGCCATCATGCGCCGAAAGCTGACTGCCAACGCCTGCACCATCGCCATTGACGAGGTTGAACACCCCGTTCGGCAAACCGGCCGCATCCATGATTTCGGCAAAGACCAAGCCAGAGAGAGGGGCAATTTCCGAAGGCTTCAGCACCATCGTGCACCCAGCCACCAGGGCCGGCGCGACCTTCAGGACCACCTGATTCATCGGCCAGTTCCAAGGCGTGATTAATGCACACACACCGATAGGCTCGTGCAAGATCCGCTCACCCGGCGCATGATCGCCAAGGGGCGCGTCCCATTCAAACGCGCGCGCTGCGGCAAGCAAACCTTCAAAATGCCAATCACCCGATGTGACCTGCTGTTGGCGCGCCATATCAATCGGGGCACCCATTTCGGCCGAGATCGCTTGCGCGATATCCTCGGCGCGCGCCTTATATGCTTCAAATACCCGCTCCAGCGCCGCGATGCGATCCATTGGGTCGGTTGCCGCCCAATCCTCAAAAGCGGCACGTGCGGCAGCCACTGCCGCGTCGGTATCTGCCTTGCCGCCCAGCGAAATGGTTGCGCAGACTTCCTCGTTCGACGGGTTGATGACGTCGAGGGCGGTCCCGTCAATGGGATTGACCCACGCGCCATTGATGTAAAACTGTGTGGAGTGTGGCATCGTCGTCTCCGATTTCCGGGTCATTCACTAACAGATGTTCGCTTTGGCGTAGCTTGGTGAGACATGCGATCTTTTTCGCGACACCGACAGGTGCAAATCCGCCGTCCCGCTCATATTGTCGCAAGGTTACCGTTCGCAGGCTGAAGGAAGACCCTATGACGCTCCGCATCAATGACGCAATACCGGACCTGACCGTCACAACCGACCAAGGTGATATTGGCCTGCATGATTGGGTGGGTGATGGCTGGGCCATCGTCTTTAGCCATCCAAAGGACTTTACCCCTGTCTGCACGACCGAATTCGGCGCTGTCGCGCAATTGGCCGACGAATGGGAAGCGCGCGGCGTGAAGGTTCTCGGCGTGTCCGTCGACGGCGTAGAGGATCACGCCAAATGGAAAGGCGATATCGAAGCCGTGGGCGGCGCCAAACCGGCATTTCCAATTGTCGCCGATGACGGGCTGGAAATGTCAAAGGCCTTCGGGATGCTGCCGGCTGAATACGATCTGCCTGACGGTCGGACGCCCGCTGATAGCGCCACGGTGCGGTCGGTCTTCATCATCGGGCCGGACAAAAAGGTCAAACTGACGATGACCTATCCGATGACGGTCGGTCGTAACTTTGCCGAGATTTTGCGCGCGGTCGATGCGTTGCAAACGTCAACGAAGGAAAACGTCGCGACACCGGCCGACTGGGTTCCAGGCCAGGACGTTGTCGTCCCAGTTGCTGTTTCCGATGAGGACGCAATCTCAAAATACGGCACGATCGACAAGAAGCTGCCCTATCTGAGGATGGCGAAACTGCCAACATAGCCTCCGGCGCGCCGGTTCTACGGCGCTCTGGGCTTATCCGAACCGCCGGTTTGGCGCGTGGAGATAGGCGACCGTGTTCAACGGCACGTCGTTATAAAGCTGGATGACATGCGCGTTGACCAGACGCACGCAGCCCGATGAGGCCGACGTTCCGATCGACCAGGGCTGCGGCGTACCGTGAATACGCAGATGCGTGTCGCGCCCCCCGCGGTAGAGGTAAAGCGCGCGCGCCCCCAACGGGTTATCCGGACCACCCGGCACGCCGTTTGCGAATTGCGCATAGACGTGTGGCTCACGCGCGATCATGTTCGCCGTTGGAGTCCATGACGGCCATTCGACTTTACGCCGGATTGTGTAGACGCCCGGGCTCTGCAATCCGATACGACCGACGGCGACGCCATAACGCATGGCGGTGCCATCGTCACCGATATGGTAGAGGTATTTTGCCACCGGATCGACATGGATGTCGCCGGTGCTCAGACCTGAGCGATGTTCGACGCGCGTCGGCACAAAGCGATCGTGGATGCCCCATGGGTTCGATCCGACCCGCTCAGGCTGAACGACGTCGGCGTCAAACGTCACGGCATCCTGTGCGTGCGAAACGCCAGAACTGGCAAAGAGCGCAGCGACAGAGACTGCGCCGGTGGCGATAAAGTGTCGGCGGGTTAACATGGCAGCATTATCCAGGCGTCAAAAATATCCACATGTCTCTGCCGCGACGAATCTGTTTCAGGCAAGGCAAGCTTCGGTCACATTTTAGTCAGCGGCATTGATGCAACACTGCCTTTGCCCTTGCTTTACCTAGCCCACAATTGGGTTGATCCAATTTGGCGGTGCAAACGGTGCGACAAGGGCGTGCTCAACAAGCTGCAGCCTGTCCTGTCCGAAAAAGGGGTCGCCATCGACGATATAAGTCGGAGATCCGAGCACTCCCTGCTTGATCGCCCAATCCGTGTTGGCCTTCAACCGACCCTGCACATCCGGAGATGCGGCACGTTCCAAAAGATCGACACTGTCGAAACCCGCCGCACTAATCAGCGACGCCAAGGTGGAAAGGCTCGATAAATCTGCATCGTCGCGCCAATGCGCTGCCAAAAGCTCGTGGGCCATGGCGTCAACGTCGGGGCCCCGATCCCGTAATGCAAGAATAACGCCAGAGGCCAAGCTGTAATCCGCGTCATGATAGCTCGGCCGGTGCGAAATAACCAGCACCGCCCGATATTCCGCCCATCGTTCAATCTCTCGCCCGAAGAAATAATCGGCATGGGCCTGGCTGCGCTGCCGAAATGACATCCCGCCCTGCGCCTCTACAACTGGCGAGAGCAAGATGGGTTTGTGGATAACCGTGGCACCCGCCTTTGCGCTTATCCGCGCGAGTTCTTTAGACCCCAAATAGGCAAAGGCAGAATGCGCAGAATACACATATTCGATCAACGACACTGTCACACTCCTCGTGGGCGAGACCTTAGCGTGCCCGTCGATACGCGTTGAATGCAAGCCGGAGGACAAAGAAAGGCCCGCCAAAGCGGGCCGTTCGTTTTCATTGCGCTTGATTGACGTCTACTGTGCGTCTTCTTTTTCGATTTCTTTGCCGGTCTCCTGATCGACCATTTTCATCGCCAAGCGGACCTTGCCACGGTCGTCGAAGCCCAAAAGCTTGACCCAAACCTCCTGACCTTCTTTCAGAACGTCGGAGGGGTGATTTAAGCGGCGGTTCTCGATCTGGCTGACATGAACCAACCCATCGCGTTTGCCGAAGAAGTTAACAAAGGCACCGAAATCGACGATTTTGACGACTTTGCCTTTGTAAATCTGGCCTTCCTCCGGCTCTGCGACGATTGAATGGATCATGTCGTAGGCTTTTTGGATGGCCTCCCCGTTCGGGCTGGCAATCTTGATGATCCCGTCATCGTTGATATCGACCTTTGCGCCAGACGTCTCCACGATTTCGCGGATGACCTTGCCGCCTGAGCCGATGACCTCACGGATTTTGTCGGTTGGGATCTGCATCGTTTCAATCCGCGGTGCATGGATCGAAAACTCGCCCGCCTCGGTCAGGGCCTTAGCCATTTCACCCAAAATGTGCATCCGGCCTTGCCGCGCCTGTTCCAGCGCTTTTTCCATGATCTCCGGCGTGATGCCGGCAACCTTGATATCCATTTGCAGCGAGGTAATGCCGTTTTCCGTGCCCGCGACCTTGAAATCCATGTCGCCAAGGTGGTCTTCGTCGCCCAAAATGTCGGTCAGGATGCCGTAGCTTCCGTCCTCTTCCAGAACAAGGCCCATCGCGACCCCGGCGACCGGCGCCTTGAGCGGCACGCCCGCATCCATCATCGCCAAAGACGAGCCACAGACCGTGGCCATAGACGACGACCCGTTTGATTCCGTGATCTCCGAGACCAAGCGAATGGTATAGGGAAAATCCGTCGCGGCCGGCAGCACGGCTTGCAATGCACGCCATGCCAATTTTCCGTGACCCACCTCGCGCCGGCCCGGAGGGCCTACGCGGCCAACCTCACCGACAGAATAGGGTGGAAAGTTGTAATGGAGCAGAAAATTCGAGCGAAAGTTGCCATGGAGTGCGTCAATGATCTGCTCGTCCTCGCCCGTGCCGAGCGTTGTGACAATCAAGCCTTGCGTTTCCCCGCGGGTGAACAAAGCCGATCCGTGCGTCCGAGGCAGCATCCCGGTTTCGCAGACGATCGGGCGGACCTCATCCAAGGCGCGACCATCGATCCGGCGCCCGTTTTTCACAACGTCGCCACGCAACACGCTCGATTCGAGTTTTTTCAGCGCCGATCCGAGGTTTGCGTCCTCTCGCTCCTCTTCGCTCAACGCCTCTACGATGCCCTGTTTTGCCGCCGCCACAGCGCTTGTGCGTTGTTGCTTATCAAGGATGGCGTAGGCGTCGCGCATCGCCGTCTCGCCCAAGGCCTGCACCTTGCCGTAAAGCTCGGAATAATCAGGCGGTTGGAAATCGAATGGCTCTTTCGCTGCGTCTTCCGCAAGGCTGACGATCAGATCGATCACGGGTTGGATCTGCTCATGCGCAAAGGTCACAGCGCCAAGCATTTCGGCCTCTGACAGCTCATACGCCTCCGACTCGACCATCATGACCGCGTTTTTCGTGCCGGCCACCACCAGATCAAGGCGCTGCTCAGGGTTGGCGCGCAACTGATCCATATCGTCAATTGTCGGGTTCAGTACGTATTCGCCGTCTTCGTATCCCACGCGCGCACCAGCGATTGGGCCCATGAAAGGCGCACCTGAAATCGTGAGCGCCGCAGACGCTGCGATCATGGCCACGATGTCTGGATCATTGACCAAGTCGTGGCTTAGCACCGTGCACATCACCAGCACTTCGTTTTTAAAGCCCGGCACAAACAGCGGCCGGATCGGGCGGTCAATTAGCCGCGCCGTCAGCGTTTCCTTCTCCGTCGGACGCGCTTCACGCTTAAAAAAACCGCCAGGGATCTTTCCGGCGGCATAGTACTTTTCTTGATAATGCACCGTGAGCGGGAAAAAATCCTGCCCCGGCTTCTGCTCTGTGGCGAATGTCACGTTGGCCATGACGCTGGTTTCGCCCAAAGTGGCGATCACCGAGCCGTCAGCCTGACGCGCAACCTTGCCCGTTTCCAGAGTGAGGGTTTCTTCGCCCCACTCCATGCTTTTCGTTGTTACGTTGAACATCTCACGTATCCTATGAGGGAGCACACCCGAGCCCTCTCGGGTCTCCCATTGCATTGGCGGCCCCATTGCCGCCGACCCTTGTTATCTTTCATGCGCCAGGGTCTGAAGCGTCACGTCTCAGATGCGGGGGGCGTAGCTGATCTTGGAACGAATGGAAAGTTCCGATTGGACGGTTCGCCATACGCCAAGCCGCGCCGGCCAGCGGATCGCCTCCAATTCCCTCGATCAGCTAGCAACCGATTTACGCTGCGATGGGCAAATCCGTACAAAAATGGGGCCGCACCAATGGCGCGGCCGCCGTGTCGCCTTTACCGCGTTTCAGCGACGCAGGCCCAATCGCTCAATGAGCGATTGATAACGCGCCACATCTTTGCGTTTGACGTAATCAAGCAGCTTGCGGCGTTGTGCCACCAATTTCAAAAGCCCGCGGCGCGAATGGTTGTCCTTCGCGTGTGTTTTGAAATGTTCCGTCAGCGTCGCGATGCGAGAGCTGAGGATCGCAACTTGAACCTCCGGCGATCCGGTATCGCCTTCTTTGGTTGCGTATTCCTTCATAAGCCGGTTTTTTTCTTCGACCGTAATCGACATCGGGGTCTCCTTTCAGAAGGTGATGGCGCAAGCCGGGATGTCGTCCAGCAAAGCCCGTGGAGAGTTTCGGCGCTGATCACGCCAGGCCGGCCGTATAAAACGCCCCGGCGCAAATTGAAAGCCGAAATTGGGCGAAGTTAGATATTAAAATTGGCACAATAACGCACTGGCTAAATTGGAAATTTAAACCATTTGGAAAGGTCCCGGGCGACAAAGTGGCCGCGCAAGGGCAGCCATGCCTGGATGTTGTCAGAAGGCACTTAGGCCACTTTCACGGCGCGCATACGACTGCGTGTCGTGAAGTTCGCCGCCGCACAAGCCGGAACCTGAACCAACCTCCAGACGGAGCATTCGTAATGAGCCCGAATACGGCCGAAAATCGCCCAAGTCGGAATATCCCCCGAGACGCAGCGCTACCGCAAAGCCATGAAGAAGCCGTCGATGGTCACGGTGTCGTGACGGTTATCGAAGATTTTCTGCCCGGCCTTGACAGGCTGCTGCTCGACTTTGATAGCAACGTGCTTCCGCAGATCACGCTCGATATGTCCGTCGAAGCCGGCTCGACAGCAGTGATGGGCAATGGGCATTTGATGGTCGTTTTGCGCGGCGCGACAGGTGTTGCGGTCTCAGATGTTGAAACGCGCATGTCGGATGGTTCCGAAGCGTGGGAAACCGATACAGCCGAGGACGATGACGGCGTCTGCTTTATCGCCGATTTCGACCCTGCCGAGGACGTTATCGAAGTTCTCTACGATCCCGGAACGCTCACCAAACACTCCATCAAGGTGACCGATTTCGAGGATGGGACAGGCGCCAACATCTTCTTCAATGGAAAATTGGTGCTTTCTGTCAGTGGCGCGCAGGGGATTGACCCGGCGGACATCCAATTGGTGCAACGGAACGATCCAGTCTCTCACTGAGCGGGACGGCACCACAATTGCGGCTGAACATCGTAGCCGATGTAAAGCGGGTGTTTCGGATGGCCCTCTTTGGTAAGGCCCAGATGAAAGAGTTCGGCACCCGCTCCCCGCAGCAGCATCTCGACTTGGCGGCCGCGATCCAAATGCGCACCATGCGTGCCCCAGGCACAGATCACTTGATCGGACCACGTCAAACTGTCGAGGATTGCAGCATCGTTTTCCGGTCCAATTGGGTCCGCAGCCGCGCGCATCTGCTTGGGATCGGTGTCGCGCCAGGCAAAGATGTTCAGAACGCGAAAGGCGCCAAAGCGCAAGGCGCGGGCGCGGCGCTCGCAGCGTTCGACTGTAGGATCGTTTTGCATCTCGGTGGCGGTGGAGGGATTTAGCATGATGAACAATGCCCGAAGGCCCGCGCCATCCCAAATGCGGGTCAATTTGTATCGGTAGCGTTCGCAATCCGAATACGTCGCAACCGACGCGGCATCGTCCTTCTGAAAAGATCGTTCGATCATAGATTGAAGACCCGTGTCGGATGCAGCATGCCAGAACGATAAATGCCAATAGCGACCGGTCGACCGTCGCGCTCTGCCCAGCACTCCGCGCCGAAGTCAGCGCCGGTCAAAACCTCACCGGGATTGCCGTTTTTCAATCGGGCCGCGCCAATTTCTGTGGCGCTCAAGCGTGGAAGATCGGAAAGCCCAAGCCAGAGCGGTGCCAGAAGTGCATCAATCTCGGGCGCGCGCGCCAAAGCCTCAATCTGCGCGACAGAAACTGCGCCTTCCACGTCAAACGGGCCCGACCAAATTCGACGCAACCAGGCCACATGACCATAGGTCCCGAGCCTTGCCCCCAGATCCCGTGCGATTGACCGCACGTAGCCGCCTTTGCCACAAACGAGCTCAAATGTGGCATGGTCGGCATCGGGCCTGTCGATCATGGTCAGACTTTCAACGAAAAGCGGCCGCGCAACAAGATCAAGTGACGCGCCATCGCGTGCGAGATCATAGGCCCGCTCACCCTCTACCTTGACGGCCGAATAATCTGGCGGAACCTGTTGAATATCGCCTGCGAATTCGGAAAGCGCGGACGTGATCGCTTCGTCGGTCGGGCGCATTTGGCAGGTTGCAAGGATTGCGCCTTCGCTGTCATCGGTGTCCGTAGCGACGCCAAACCTGACCGAAAAACGATAGGCTTTCAGGGCATCTGTCACGTAAGGAACGGTTTTCGTCGCCTCGCCCAACGCAACAGCTAACACACCTGTTGCCGCGGGGTCCAATGTGCCGGCATGGCCCGCTTTTTTTGCCTCGAACGCCCATTTGACCTTGTTGACGATCGCCGTCGATGTGGGCCCTGCGGGTTTATCGACGACCAACCAGCCCGATATGTCGCGGCCCTTCTTTTTACGTGCCATCCTATGTGCCTCGATCGAAAGGCCGGTCTGCTAGCCGCCGCTCGCGGCCTCGTCAACCACTGTGCCGATAATGGGGCCGACGGGCCAGCCACGATCGGATCGACCGATCTCCGGCGCGTAAAGCCTAGAAACACGGCCGTCGAAATAGAGCGCGTTCGGCAACGAAAGGTAATCGCGAAAAAGACGCGCGAAATGGTGAAAGTTCACAGGCTCATCCGATATCGCCAGCACCACGCGTTGACCGGCGCGATCTGTCCCAACGCCGTTGCGAATGTTGAGGCTGTCAGACTCTGCCAAGAACCTCGGATGCAACGCACCGTCGATGACAAGCATCGGACCGGATTGGCTAGCATACTGACAGAACGGTGCGGTTTCGGCATAGCGCAAGCTTTCGATGACGAAGGCCCGATCTTCGGCAATACAAAACACACCGTTTGGCAGAAGCCCAAAATTCCCCGGTCCGGGAGATGTGATCAGCCGCATCTCTTGTTGACCGTCCTCAACGTAAAGTCCAACGGGGCCGCGATCATCGTGGAACATGCCGGCATTCATGGCGAGACCCAGGCGCGCGCCGTCCGGCAAAGTCGCTTCGACCCGATTGAACGAGCCCAATATTTCGCCCTGTTCGTCTCGTAGAAACAGCCGTAGGTCGTCGTCACGCATATTGATTTCGCAGATGGTGAAATCTGCGCTGTCAAAGGCAACAGTTTCGCACGCATTGGCAAAGCCTGGAAAGAGGCACGCAAGCAGCACAATCGGTGCTCTCATTCCCCGTTTCCCTCCACATCGCGCCGCACGGTTTCATCGGCAAATAGGCGCCGCGTCTGGTCCATCTGATCGAAAGTCTCGTCGATCACAAACCGCAAATCCGGTGCATATTTCAACGCCATTTCGCGCGAAATAGCACGGCGCAGGTCCGGCTTGTTGCGCTTGAGCGCGGCAATCGCGACCTCTTTACCTGCACCGCCCAGCGGCATGATATAGGCCGTGGCGACCTTAAGGTCGGGAGAGGCGCGAACCTCTCCAACGGTTATGGACAGCGCATTCAATTCCGGGTCGTGAACCTCTCCGCGGTTCAACACATCCGACAGCGTCCGCCGGATAAGCTCACCTACACGAAGTTGGCGTTGTGACGGGCCGGGGCCGTCATGCCTGATCCGTCTCGACATCTGGTTGGTTTCCTTTTCCCCGAAAACCCATCTATGCCACGACAACGGGTGCTGCAAGCGACAGGAGGCCAAAGATGGGCACAGGCGCGGACAAGATCGGGGTCACCGTGACAGGGGTGGCCGGAAGAATGGGCCGAATGCTAGCGGGCCTGTTGGTTGACCACCCAGACGCGCGTCTGGTGGGCGCGACCGTCCGGCCTGGCCACCCATGGACCGGCGCCGATCTGGGCAACGCTATGGGCGGTGCCAAACGCGGCCTTGTTGTGCACAGCGAGCCATCGCAGGCGATGGCCGGCGCCGATGCTGTCATTGACTTTACCAGCCCTGCATCAAGCATTGCCCATGCGGAGATCGCCGCAAAAGCCGGGATCGCCCATATCATCGGGACGACGGGTTTTTCTTCGGCTGAACATGATCAGCTAAAGTCGGCCTCCGCCGGAAACGTGGTCGTCCAGGCCGGAAATATGAGCCTTGGCGTCAATTTGCTCACTGCTATGACCAAAACGGTGGCCGCCGCCCTAGGTGCGGAGTTCGATATCGAAATCGTCGAAGCCCATCACCGCCACAAGGTGGATGCTCCATCGGGCACGGCATTGATGCTCGGTGCGGCGGCGGCGGATGGCCGGGCGGTAGCGCTTGACCACGTCGCCGATCGAGGACGCAACGGGATGACCGGGCCAAGACCGCCGGGCGCCATCGGCTTCAGCTCTGTCCGGGGCGGAGACATCGTTGGAGAGCACGACGTGATCTTCGCCGCGGACGGCGAGCGCATCGTATTGCGCCACATCGCTTCAGATCGCGCGATCTTTGCCCGCGGCGCTTTGCGTGCAGCGCTCTGGGCGCAAGATATGGCGCCCGGCACATACGATATGAAAGATGTTTTGAACTTGAAGTGATCCAACAGCACAATGGGTGCGTATCTCGACCCGAGGTGAACAAACATCTCGGGGGAAAGGATGAAGCGTATTCTCGTGGCGGCCGCCTTAGCGGCGATTATCACAGGTCAAACAGCGATTGCGGAAGGATTTCAGATCGTCCAATCCCGCGACGCGTTCGTGCGTTTGATTGACGGCAGGCAATTGACCCGGATGGGCATCCGGTTGGTTGTGACAACTGACGGGCAGATTGTTGGCCGTGCTTTTGGGACTGATGTCACCGGCGCATGGGATTGGGCTGGCGGCTACTTTTGCCGCGACCTCTTCTATGGCGAGGAAGATTTGGGGCCGAATTGCCAGCAAGTGGCCGTGAGTGGTGAAACGATGCGCTTCACGTCGGATCGTGGCGCGGGGCGCTTTGCGGATTTGCGGTTGCGCTGATCGGTCAAAAATCGACCGCGATGCCCTTCTTTTCCCAATCGCCATAGCGCACAGGCTCCGGCCCGTCTCGGCCGCCAAGCTCTTTTGGCAGGGCCAGATCCTTCTTTTTGGCCCGGCGTGCCTCCGCTTCGGCCAGCGCGCGCTCCGCAGCCGGCGGAAGGCTCGACTGTTTGGATGTGTCATTCATGTCGCTTACCTTGTCTTGGCTCAACTGGTGATATACGCGGCACAGCAATCTGAACAAGGGTAGGTTTATGTCCAAAACCGCCGACCCGGCTCGGCGTGCCGCTTGGGCTGCGTTGCTGACGAGCCTGCGCGACAAACAGATGTTGACGATTGCTGACGGGCTTTCGGCGCCTGAACAGGCCCGTGCCGCGCGTCTTGCGCGTCTGGCGCTGCGGCATATGGGCAGGATTGACCGGGTACTGGGTCACTTTGTGTCGCGCAAACCCAGTATCGAAGTGCATCTAATGCTGCGCCTTGGTGCAGCGGAACTCTTGGCCGATCGTGCTGCGGCGCACGGGGTTGTCGACGCGTACGTTACACTGGGAAAATCAATGCGATCGACGACTCGTGCGGCCGGTATGCTGAACGCCGTCTTGCGAAAGGTCGCGACCAAAGGTCCGGAGCTTTGGAACGAATTGCCAGTGCAGCGGCTTCCGCCCTGGCTTCGAAAGCCTTTGGTCAAAACCTATGGTGGCGCTGCGGTCACGAATATCGAAACCGCGCACCAAGATGGCGCGCCTATTGATCTAACACTGCGGGATGACACGGGTATTCCCGGTGGCAACCGTTTGCCCACGGGCTCCGTCCGCATGCAAATCGGCACGCAGGTCAGCGCGCTTCCCGGTTATGATGCAGGTCATTTTTGGGTCCAGGATGCTGCTGCGGCATTGCCGGCCCGATGCCTCGGCGACGTCCGCGATGCGACGGTTCTCGATCTTTGTACCGCACCTGGCGGCAAGGCGCTCCAATTGGCGGCGGCCGGTGCTCACGTGATCGCGCTTGATCGGTCAAAGGAACGATTGCGGCGACTTCGCGAAAACCTGTCGCGCACCGGACTGCGCGCACAAGTTGTGACCGCAGATGCGCGCAGATGGCGCGGCGGACCCTTCGATGCGATCTTGCTGGACGCGCCATGTTCCGCCACAGGCACCATCCGCCGGCACCCGGAATTGCCCTTTATTCGAGATGCAAACGACATCAAAGACTTAGTCAGCTTGCAGTCAGAGCTGATCGATGCCGCGGTCGCGCAGCTCCGGCCTGGCGGGCGATTGGTCTATTGCACGTGTTCGCTTCTGCCAGAAGAGGGAGAGGCTCAGATAGAAGCGGCGCTTTCGCGGCATCCACGGCTGAAACCCGTGCCCGTCGATCCACGCACACTCGGCGGTACTCCGGATTGGGTTGGCGCGCATGGTGCCCTACGATTGCGGCCTGACTTTTGGCCGGATCTCGGTGGAATGGATGGCTTTTACATAATCGCGCTTGAAGGGCGGTGACACGCCGTGCGAACCGGATTATTCTGTCTGGCAAATAAGAACGGGCCGGGCAGTCATCCCGTGACAGGACGATGCACATCACAGCGCAGAATGCTATGCGTGGCGACGGAGCGCGCGCATGAATAGCCTGGCCAACCGTCTCGCGGTGCGCGCAGCTGGCCGACATGGTGTGACCGGTTTTACGTCGCAACCGCAGCCGAAATCCTTGGGAGAGGCCGCGCGCGGGCGTCAGGTGATTGCAGGAAACCTTCTGTTTGCTGGGCAATTGGTTGAGCTCAACGGTAAAAGCCCCTGGGACGTTGCGCCGCCTTCGGCCGATTTCAGCGCAGCCTTGCATGGTTTTGCCTGGCTCGATGATCTGGCGGTGATTGGCACAGCCGAAGCGCAGCGCATCGCGCAAGACTGGACCCATGACTGGATACGACGTTACGGCAAGCGGGCGGGTCCGGGTTGGATGCCATGGCTTGTGGGTCGACGGCAGATCCGGTGGATCACCCATGCGATCGCGTTGATGAACGGCGCCGATGGCGACCAAACCCGCGCAATGATCGACACGATGGGACGCCAGGCGCGCTATGTGCAGCGCAACTGGACGCGAACCCGCCCGGGATTTGCCCGTTTCGAGGCCCTCACCGGCTATGTGCAATCCGCAACTGCTTTGACCGGGATGGAGCGACACCTGCCCGCGGCATTGTCAGACCTTGCCGAAGTGCTTCAGCGCGATATCGACGCCGATGGCGCTGTGCCAAGCCGCAACCCGGAGGAATTGCTGGAGATCTTTGCTCTGCTGACTTGGACGACAGAGGTCATGCGCGATACCGGTCGTAAACCGGATCCGGCACTTGATGCGAGTATCGCGCGGATCGCGCCCGTCTTGCGAAGCTTGCGGCTGGCAGATGGCGGGCTTGCCCGGTTTCACGGCGGCGGTCGTGGGCGCCCTGGGCTGCTTGATCTTGCGCTTCGACAATCGCGGTTGAGACCGGCCATGTCGGACGGGCAGGCAATGGGTTACGGACGGCTACAAAGCGGCGCGGTTACAATCATCGCCGATTGCGCGCCGCCGCAGCTTGGCCCTGGTTCCGGCCGGGCGCATGCTTCGAGCTTGGCGATACAGATGACCAGCGGTCGCGACCCGGTCCTTGTTAGCTGCGGCGCCGGCATGCGGCTTGGTCCGGAATGGCGCCGAGCCGGGCGCGCGACGCCATCGCATTCGACATTGGTTCTTGCAGGCTATTCCTCTGCTCGTATGGCCCGAAAGGGCGAAGCTTTGGTCGAAGGCCCCAAATCGGTCACGTGCCACGTTCAGCGGGCCGGTGGAGCTACAACGTTGGCGATGACTCATGACGGATGGCGCGCGACCCACGGCCTCACTCATGAGCGCACACTGACCCTGGCCGAGGATGGCCGGCTGGTTCGCGGGGAAGATGGCTTGTCGGCCCTGGCCGGTGAAGATCGACAGGTCTTCGACCGCGTGTTGCGGCACACTGATGACGCTTCATTGGCGTTTCAGCTACATTTCCATTTGCACCCCGACGTGCGTCCCGTCCTAGATATGGGCGGTCAAGCGGTGTCACTGACGCTCAAAAGCGGCGAAGTTTGGGTGTTTCGTCAAATGCTTGCCGACGGTGATTCCGCTGCAGAGCTGAGCATTTCGCCGTCGGTCTACTTGGACAGCCGGCATGTGACACCGCGCGCGACAAAACAAATCGTTCTATCTGGTCGCGTCTCAGGATATGGCGGCGCCGTGCATTGGAGCCTTGCCTGCCCCGTCGCGCGTGTGCGCCGCCGGCATCAAGCTCCGATGATCCTATGACCGATCAGGAAGACCCATGACCGATCTTACCCCGCTGCGCCGCGCGCTCCTGTCCGTTTCAGACAAGACAGGTCTTGTCCCATTTGCCACAGCGCTCAGCGCTCGCGGTGTGGCGCTCATCTCGACCGGTGGGACGGCAAAGGCGCTGCGCGATGCGGGGCTTGAGGTTACGGACGTCTCCGAGATCACCGGAATGCCGGAAATGCTGGATGGGCGCGTCAAAACCTTGCATCCCAAAATCCACGGCGGCCTGCTTGGCAAGCGCGGCGATGCAGGACACGCGGCACAAATGTCTGATCATGCGATCGCAGAAATCGATCTATTGGTCGTCAATCTCTACCCGTTCGAAGCGGCCGTCGCGGCGGGTGCAGATTACGACGGCTGTGTCGAGAACATCGACATTGGCGGGCCGGCAATGATCCGGGCCGCTGCGAAAAACCATGCGGCCGTTTGCGTCGTGACCGACGTTGCGGATTACGATGCCATGTTGGCCGAACTGTCGGCGCATAATGGCACAACGCGCCTGAGTTTCCGGGCAAAGCTTGCGGCAGATGCCTATGCGCGCACGGCCGCTTATGACGCAGCAATATCGGCCTGGATGGCCAAGGAGGTGGACGATGCAACGCCGCGACGCCGCGCCTTTGCCGCGACCTTGGCGCAGCCGCTGCGCTATGGCGAAAACCCGCATCAATCGGCGGCATTTTATACCGATGGCTCTGACCGTCCGGGTGTGGCGACAGCGACCCAAAGACAGGGCAAGGCGCTGAGCTATAATAATATCAACGACACCGATGCCGCCTTTGAGCTTGTCGCGGAGTTTGCACCGGAACACGGTCCGGCATGCGCCATCATCAAACACGCAAATCCCTGCGGCGTCGGGCGCGGCGCGAGCTTGGTCGACGCCTATCAGCGCGCGTACGATTGCGACCGTGTATCCGCGTTTGGCGGAATTGTCGCGCTCAACCAGCCGCTTGATCGGGCCACGGCCGAAGCGATCATGGAGATTATGACCGAGGTCGTCATTGCCCCCGGGGCCGACGACGACGCGCGAGCCATCTTCGAGAAAAAGCCGAATTTGCGCCTGTTGACGACAAACGCATTGCCGGACCCAACATTACCGGGGCTTTATCTCAAACAAGTGTCGGGCGGGTATTTGGTGCAAGACCGCGACACTGGAAGGATCACCGCAGACGACCTAAAGGTCGTCACAAAACGCCCCCCCGACCCAAGGGAAGTTGCCGATATGCTGTTTGCGTGGAACGTCGCGAAACATGTGAAATCAAACGCCATAATCTATGCCAAAAACCTTGCAACAGTCGGGATCGGTGCCGGGCAAATGAGCCGTGTCGACAGCGCCCGCATCGCGGCCCGCAAGGCCGATGACATGGCAGCGCTGCTGGCATTGTCCGAAAGCCCAGCCAAAGGATCGGTCGTGGCATCGGATGCGTTTTTTCCCTTCGCCGACGGGTTGATGGCGGCCGCCGAAGCCGGCGCAACGGCCGTCATACAACCCGGTGGCTCTATGCGAGATGCCGAAATAATCGAGGCCGCTGACGGGGCGGGCCTGGCGATGGTTTTCACCGGCCAGCGTCATTTCAGGCACTGATATGCGGCTCATGCTCATCTCTGCGGCCGCAGCGTTTTTGGTCGATCAGGTCTCGAAGGTCGGCGTGGTACACGGTCTCAACCTTGATCAGCGTCTGGTGATTGAGGTTCTTCCGCCACTTTTGGTGTTCCGCATGGGCTGGAATACCGGAATCAATTTCGGCCTGTTTGACAATGGAACTGAGATCATGCGTTGGGTGTTGGTCGGGCTCGCGGTGGCGGTGTCGATTTGGCTTTTGCTGTGGGGTCGGAATGGGCTTGTGCGCCCGATCGCGCATGTCTCCGCCGGATTGATCATCGGCGGTGCGTTAGGCAACGCGCTGGACCGGGTGGTCTATGGCGCGGTGGCAGACTTTTTAAACATGAGCTGCTGCGGCATATCCAACCCCTTCGCGTTTAATCTAGCGGATGTGGCGATTTTTGCTGGGGCCGTTGGCCTGATCTTCTTTGCCGATCCGCCAAAGAAGACCACGTGACGCTGTCAGTAGAATGGGTTAAACCGTCGCCCGAAGGAGTGGGCGCATGACCGCAATTCGTCTGTTGATCCTAGGGCTAAGCGTTTTGACCGTCGGCGCGTGTTCGCGCGGCGAGCCACGGCTGTTGAACTTGGGCCGAGATGGTGGTCCGGGCCCCGACGAATTTGCCGTCCTTCCGACGGAACCGCTTGAGATCCCAGAGGATTTAACGAGCCTACCAACGCCCAATCCTGGCGGGCCAAACCGCACCGACCCGGACCCAGAAGCGCAAGTAGCCGAAGCACTTGGCGGCAACGTCAATCGTGCCGGCGGCGCGTCGGTCGGCTTTGTCAGTCACGTCACCCGGTTCGGGATCGAGGCGGAGATACGGCAAACGCTGGCGGCCGAAGACCTGGAATTCCGCCAGCGAAACAACGGCCTTTTGCTAGAGCGGCTCTTTAATGTGAACCTCTACCATCGCGCGTACGAACCAGTGTCGCTTGATCAATACGCCGAACTGGCGCGACTCCGGCGGCTTGGCGTGCGCACCCCCTCTGCGCCGCCGGAAGGTACACAGCAATAACGATTTCACGCCTCTGTCAGTTTGTGTTGGCGCGATCGAACCTATCTGTCATCTCAGAGACTGCCACGAGATGGGAGAAAACCATGCACATCCGCTTCGGCCTGGTCATCATCGGACTGCTTTCCTGGGCCGGTCTTCCCGCCCTAGCGACCGGCGAAATCACCGAATTTACGCTCGAAAACGGCATGCAGGCCGTCGTCATCGAAGACCATCGCAGCCCCGCGGTCGTGCATATGGTTTGGTACCGTGTGGGCGCTGCGGATGAACCGCCCGGTCAGTCAGGCATCGCGCATTTTCTTGAACATCTGATGTTCAAAGGGACGGAGATTTTGGGTGATGGGGAATTCAGCGAGATTGTCGAGGCCAATGGTGGCACGGATAACGCGTTCACGTCCTGGGACTATACCGGATACATCCAGCGGGTTGCCGCAGACAGGCTTGGGCTTTTGATGGAAATGGAAGCCGACCGGATGCGAAACCTTGTGCTCGACCCCGCTGTCGTTGCCACCGAACGCAGCGTGATCTTGGAAGAACGGGCACAACGCACCGATAGCTCTCCGTCCGCGCTTTACAACGAACAGCTGCGCGCAAGCCTTTATCTTGCGCATCCATACCGCATCCCGATCATTGGATGGCGACATGAGATGGAGGGTTTAACCCGCGAGATGGCGCTTGATTTCTATGAGGAGTTTTACGCCCCCAACAATGCGGTTTTGATTGTCGCAGGCGATGTTCAGCCAGAAGAAGTGCGCGCCCTCGCCGAGCAGTATTATGGACCGATCGAACCGACACCTGGGCTCGGCCCGCGTGTGCGCCCCGCCGAACCACCGCAGATCGCGGATCGCCGGGTCATCTACGAAGACCCAACGGTTGCGTCGCCCTACGTCTCAATCATGCGCTTGGCGCCGTCACGTAATACCGGCGATCAAGAAGAGGCCGCCGCACTTACCCTTCTGGCTCAGATATTGGGCGGTGGCCAAACCTCTCTATTGACGCGTGTTCTGCAAAACGAGGAACAAAGCTCGCTTTTCACGGCCGCCTATTACAATGGCCTTACCTACGATGACGGCGCGTTCACTTTGGTCAACGTGCCCGTGCCTGGCATCAGCCTCGAAGAGGCGGAGGCCGATCTTGAGCGCATGATTGCGCGTTTCTTTGAGGACGGTATTGACCCCGTGCAATTCGAACGGGTGAAATTCCTCTATGCCGCGTCGGAAATCTACGCCGCTGACAATGCCTCTGGCTTGGCGCGCCGATACGGCACCGCGCTGACGTCGGGGCTAACGGTCGCCGATGTTCAGGCCTGGCCAGACGTCATCGCTGCCACAACAATCGAAGATGTTATGGCAGCCGCCGAACGGCTTTTTTATGACACCCACACCGTCACCGGTTACCTGACGACACCAACGGAGGCGACCCAATGATCCGTGCTGTTTTTGCATTCTACTTTGCTCTATTGGCTGTCCCAGCCGGCGCGCAGGTGCAGATCGAGGAAGTCACTTCACCTGGCGGGATCACAGCCTGGCTTGTCGAGGATCATTCGATCCCCTTCGTGGCACTGGACATTCGGTTTCAGGGCGGCACGTCGCTCGACCTACCGGATGCGCGCGGGGCAACCTATTTGATGACCGGCCTTTTGGAAGAGGGCGCCAGCGACATGGATGCCCAGGCCTTCGCCGCGATGGAGGAACAACTCGCCGCGCGATTTTCGTGGGACGCCTATCGCGACAGCGTCACGATCAACGCTGAGATGCTGACCGAGACGCGCGCGGCCTCTGTGGACTTGCTGCGTGCCGCGATAACATCGCCGCGCTTTGACGAGGCCGCTGTCGAGCGTGTCCGCAGTCAGGTCTTGTCGATTATCGCTGGCGATGAACAGGACCCTAACGAACTCGCACCGGACCAGTTCAATGCCTTAGCCTATGGCGATCACCCCTACGCGACGCCGGGTACCGGAACCGCGGAAACGGTGGCGGCACTGACCCGAGACGACCTGATTGCCGCACATCAGCAGCTTTTTACCCAAGACCGGGTCTTTGTCGGCGCGGCAGGCGACATCACGCCCGAAGAACTGGGTGCCTTGTTGGACAGATTGCTTGGCGATCTTCCACAAACCGGGGGAAGGGAGCTTACCGAAGCGCCATGGGAGCTGTCCGGAGGGTTGACGGTGGTTGAATTCCCGACGCCGCAAGCGGTCGTGTTCTTTGGCCATCCGGGCATTGAACGCAACGATCCAGATTTCTTTCCGGCCTTCGTTTTGAACCAGATCCTCGGGGGCGGGAACTTCCGCTCGCGGCTCCTGCGGGAGGTTCGGGTAGAACGCGGGCTCACCTATGGGATCGGCACCGTGCTGTCGCTCTCGGACCATCGACCGATGCTTTTAGGACAGTTTTCGTCGTCCAATAACCTGGTTGCCGGCGCCATCGAGGTGATACAAGACGAATGGGCAGACATCGCGACAAACGGCGTCACCGAAGCTGAATTGGAAGCGGCAAAGCTGTTTTTGACGGGCGCCTATCCTTTGCGATTTGACGGAAACGCGACCATCGCAGGCATCATGGCCGGGATGCAGCAAGATGGCATGCCCATCGACTATATCGCCACCCGCAACGACAATGTTATGGCCGTAAGCCTTGCGGATGTCCAGCGCGTCGCCACGCGGCTGATGCAGCCCGATGCACTGCATTTCGTCGTCGTCGGGCAGCCAGAAGGGCTTTAGCCGGACTGCGAAGAATCTGTTTTCCCTGCGCAGCAGGCATGCTATCCCTTGTGTCATGCCTGCTGCCAACCGCAATATATCTGAAGATCAACCCGAGATTCGTCAATTGGACGATGCCGCAATCAATCGGATTGCGGCCGGCGAGGTTGTCGAGCGTCCGGCCTCAGCAGTCAAAGAACTGGTTGAAAACGCGATCGACGCCGGCGCCCGCCGGATCATTGTCGAACTCGCGCAAGGCGGCAAAACGCTGATCCGGGTCAGCGATGACGGCTGCGGGATGCGGGGCGCAGATTTACCGCTTGCGGTATCGCGGCACGCAACCTCGAAAATCGACGGCACGGACCTGCTGAATATCCAATCCTTTGGGTTTCGCGGCGAAGCCTTGCCCTCACTGGGCGCGGTGGGGCGGCTCAGCATCACGAGCCGGGCGCCAGGCCATCCAGCGCATCGCCTAACGGTGACCGGGGGGAACATGCGCCCGGTTGAACCGGCGGCATTGAACCAAGGCACTGTTGTGGAATTGCGCGATTTATTCTTCGCGACGCCGGCGCGGCTTAAGTTTCTACGCAGCGAGCGTGCCGAAAGCCAAGCCGTGACCGCCGTGGTCAAACGTCTCGCCCTAGCCGAACCCGCAATTGGCTTCACTTTGATATCTGATGGCCGAGAAAGCTTTCGCGTGGATGCGGAACAAGGTGCTCTGTTTGATGCATTGACCGGTCGAACGCGTGCCGTGATTGGGCGCGATTTCATCGAAAACGCCGTTCCCATTAAGGCCGAACGTAACGGGATCACTGTAACGGGATTGGCAGCTTTGCCGACCTATTCCCGCGGTGCCGCGGTGGCGCAGTTCTTGTTTGTCAACGGCCGGCCGGTTCAGGACAAACTGCTCATCGGTGCCGTTCGTGGTGCCTATGCTGACTTTCTAAGCCGTGACCGTCATCCTGCGGTGGCACTTTGGATCGACATGCCAAGCGCTCAGGTTGACGTGAACGTGCATCCTGCAAAGGCCGAAGTTCGATTTCGCGAGCCGGGGCTTGTGCGCGGTATTGTGGTCACTGCCTTGCGGCATGCTTTGGCCGAGGCTGGGCACCGCGCGTCATCGACAATTGCGACAGCCGCCCTTGGCGCGATGCGGGCCGAACCGGCATCCGAAACACCGCGCGTCTACCAGATGGTGCAGCCACAACCGGCAAGCCTGAAACGCTTTGCGGAACCGGATACGTCTTGGCTGCCAGGGACAGCGCCGTCGGCGCGGGTTGAGCCGGAAATGCCGGTTGCAGCAGACGCGCCGCTTGGTGCGGCGCGTGCACATGTGCACGAAAATTATGTTATCGCGCAAACCAAGGACGGCATCGTGATCGTAGACGCGCATGCAGCACATGAACGGCTTGTCTACGAACGCCTAAAGGCGCAGATGGCAATGCAAGGTGTGGCTGCGCAGGCGTTGCTGATACCCGAAATCGTCACGCTAGGGACCGACGCGCCGCGCTTATTGGCGCTCGCCGACGAATTGCGTCGTTTCGGACTGGGCATTGACGCCTTCGGTCCTGGATGCGTGGCGATCCGCGAGATACCGGCCATTCTCGGGGATATATCCGCCGAGCCGTTGCTGCGCGACATCCTCGACGAATTGGACGATCTTGGTGAAACCGTTGCCTTACAAGGGCGTATCGACGCGATCCTTAGCCGCATCGCCTGTCATGGTTCGGTCCGGACCGGCCGGCGCATGCAGGCCGATGAAATGAACGCGCTTTTGCGCGAAATGGAGGCCGTCCCCCATTCAGGTCAGTGCAACCACGGCCGCCCGACCTATGTAGAATTGAAACTTGCCGATATTGAACGGCTGTTTGGACGATCATGATTAGCTTTGGCGACACAATCATCGATTTGAGCAATCCTATTGTTCTAGCAGTTCTGCTCGGTGCTTCGGCATTTTTGCTGTTGATCGTGCTGGTCGCATTGTCCCTTCGAGCATCTGGACGGGTTGCACGTGGCATGGCACCGCTATCGGGGCGGTTTGCGGATATCGGAGCTCGTGTCGAGGGCCTGGCCGCCGGTCAGGAACGCCTTACAGGTGGGCTCGCCTCCGTGTCAGAGCACCAGGCACAAGCGCAGGCACAATTATTGGAGCTTATGGAGAAACGGCTCTCACTGGTCAGCCAAACCCAGACGTCTAGCCAAGCGAAAATGGTCGAGGCCATGGAACGGCGGCTCGAAGAAGTGCAGAAAGGCATGTCCGAGACGTTGCACGGTACTTCCACGCGTACTGCGCGATCCCTGGGCGAGCTGCAAACAAAGCTGGATCAGATCGATCGGGCACAAGAAAAAATCGAACAGCTTTCGGGCAATGTGTTGAGCTTGCAGGACATTCTTTCGAACAAGCAGCGACGCGGGATGTTTGGCGAAATCCAACTGAACGATATCGTGTCCAAGGCTCTGCCGTCTGATGCGTATTCAGTTCAGGCCACCCTTTCGAACGGGAAACGGGCCGATTTACTTGTGCATCTGCCGAACCCGCCGGGCCCCATAGTGATCGACGCGAAGTTCCCACTAGAGGCCTATGAAGCTTTGACGCAGGCCGATGGTCCTGATGCAACCAAAATAGCCTTGCGGGCGTTTGGGCAAGCGGTGCGTACCCATATTAAGGCCATCGCCGAGCGGTACATCATCGATGGTGAAACCGCGGATGGTGCGTTGATGTTCCTGCCGTCTGAAGCAGTCTATGCCGAGCTTCATGCGCGTCTTCCCGAGGTGGTGCGCGAAGGGTTCGCTGCCCGCGTCTGGATTGTGTCACCGACCACATGCATGGCGACGCTCAACACGATGCGCGCCGTGTTGAAGGACGCCCGAATGCGCGAACAAGCCGGAGAGATCCGCAAGGCACTCCGACAACTCCATCGGGATGTCGAAATCGTTGGCGAACGCGCGATGAAACTAGAGACACATCTACGCCAAGCTGGCGAAGACGTATCTGGCATCCTGGCCGCCTCAACACGGGCCGGCAAACGCGCGGAAAGTTTGGACAATTTCGATTTCGAAGAGCTTGAGCCGCAACCAGACGCCATTGCGCGCCTGGCCGGAGAGTGAGCCTACTCCCGTTCAAGCGCGATCGCCGTGCCTTCCCCGCCCCCGATGCAAATTGCCGCCACGCCGCGCTTTACGTTGTGGCTTTCCATCGCGTGTAGCAACGTCACCATGATACGCGCGCCTGACGCACCGATTGGATGCCCAAGCGCGCAAGCCCCGCCGTTTATGTTGACATTTGCAGGATCGATCCGAAGCTCTCGCATAAAGGCCATAGGCACGACGGCAAAGGCTTCATTAACCTCCCACAAGTCGACGTCATCGACCTGCCAGCCAATCTGAGACAAAAGTTTCCGTGCGGCAGGTACAGGCGCGGTGGTAAACCATCCGGGCTCTTGCGCGTGGCTGGCATGGCCAACGATACGGGCGCGAACTGGCAGATTATGGGCCCGCGCGACGTCTGCACGCGCAAGTGCCAACGCCGCGGCCCCATCAGAAATTGATGAGCTATTGGCCGGCGTGACCGTCCCGTCCTTGCGGAAGGCAGGCTTGAGGTGCGGAATTTTTTCCGGACGCGCGAGGCCTGGCTGCTCATCTTCTGTCACAAGTATCTCACCCTTGCGGGTCGTGACCGTGATGGGGGTGATTTCAGCCTCAAAACCACCGGTTTTCTGTGCTGTTAAAGCGCGATTGAGCGAGGTCAGAGCGTAATCGTCTTGCGCTTCACGGGTGAATTGAAACGCTTCGGCGCAATCCTCGGCGAATGTGCCCATCAAACGCCCCTTATCATAGGCATCTTCGAGCCCATCGAGAAACATGTGGTCGATTGTAGCGCCGTGACCGAGGCGGGCGCCGCCGCGCATATTCGGGATCAGATAGGGGGCGTTTGTCATGCTCTCCATGCCGCCCGCAACGATCACGTCCGCGCGGCCAAGCGCAAGGCTGTCTGCGGCAATCATCGCAGCCTTCATACCGGAGCCGCACATCTTGTTCAGTGTGGTTGCTGGAATTTCCTGCGACAGTCCGGCTTTGAACCCTGCTTGACGCGCTGGTGCTTGGCCTTGGCCGGCTTGCAGAACGCAACCCATCAGCACCTCGTTAACCGCGTCCGGGGGCATTTCCGCGTTCTGAAGTGCGCCTGCAATCGATGCACCGCCAAGATCAGCGGCCGCAACGCCGGTGAATGCGCCTTGAAAGCCACCCATTGGGGTCCGCGTGGCACCCGCGATTACAACTTCGTGAGTCATGTCTTTCCCCATTAATTCTTTCTTTTGCATACGCTTTGCTAACCCCTTCCGTCTAGCTTGGCGGCAGAGTTTGAGGAAACCAACTATGGAACTTACCCTTAACGGGGATGGACCCGTTGACATAGTAACGGTGCATGCTGAACGCATCGATGCTGTCGGCGCCGTAGCTTTCAAGGATGCGTTTCGCGCCAAGGCTCAAGGGCGGAACGGCACCGTCGTCTTAGACCTCCATCAGGTCACCTTCCTTGATTCGAGCGGTCTGGGCGCTGTGGTTGCCGCCCAAAAGATACTCGGAAACGAGCGAAAGCTCGAATTGGCCTGCCTGCAGGACGCTGTCGCCAAGGTTATGTCATTGACGCGCATGGACACCGTGTTCCGCATCCACACCAATATTGCCGCCGCCGAGGCGTCACACAGTTCATCGGCGGCCTGAATTGTGGTGTACCGTCCCGTCGAAGTGAACCGCGCGCCCTCAAGGCACCGGTTCCAGTGTTGCATCCCGCCCGACCCGGGCGAAGTACGCCACACCCTCGTTGATCTGCAACAGGCCCTATCCGATCTGGTCTCGCCGTCTTGGCTGGCCACCATCGAACTTGTCGGCGCAGAGGTCTTGAACAACATCGTCGAACACAGTTTCACGGATTGCGCAAATGCAAACGCCTTTATCGAAATAGATGCTGATCTGCGGGACGAATTTTTGACGCTTAAGGTCGTCGATAATGGCGTGGCCATGCCTGGCGGCTCCGTGCCCCGCCCGCCATTCCCAAAGGTCAACGGAGTTCCGGTCGAAGACCTGCCCGAAGGCGGTTTTGGCTGGGCTTTGATCCACGAGCTGTCATCTGAAGTGCATTATAAACGCAGCGACGATCGCAACGTTCTGACGCTCCTGCTGAAGCTTTAAACGCGAACCAATCACGCGAATTCTTAAAAATTGTTTCCAAGGTTCATTGATTGCCACAGGAACGCCCCAATCGCTCCGCAACTTGGCCGCCAACCGTCGTCATTACGAAATTTGTAGCTGCATAGGCTTCCCTCGGCGTCGTGTCGTTAAGCCCCCACCCATTGGCACGGCGTCGAGGTCCAAAAGCTCCCCGCTTGCATCGCGTGACGACATCGCTAGTGATGTCAGTCCAGCCAAACGGGGACGAACATGCGCAATTTTCACGAACCCGGCCGCTCTGCCGTTTTTTCCGATGCTGGCATGTGCGCAACGTCGCATCCGCTCGGCGCAAAAGTCGCAGTCGATATCCTCGAAGCCGGCGGGAACGCCGTCGATGCCGCGATCGCAACGGCTGTGCTCATGGGTTTTTGCGAACCGCAAATGACGGGCATTGGCGGTGATCTATTTGTGCTGATGCACAAACCGGGTGCGGGAATGATCGGACTGAACGCATCAGGCCGCGCGCCGGCCGGATTGCAGCCAGAGAACCTGCGCGCCCAAGGACACAGCAAGATTTCACCTCACATGGCCGCGGCAATCACGCTGCCGGGTGCTGTTGATGGCTATTGCAAGCTTCACGCCGATCACGGACATCTGCCGCTGGCCGACGTTTTGGCGCCGGCTATTCACTACGCTGAAACAGGCGTTCCCGTGGCCCCGCGCGTGGCATTTGACTGGGGTCTCGCCGCGCCAGAATTGCCAGCAAGCGGCGCGCGCCATGTCCTAAAAGATGGCAAAGCGCTGAACGTCGGCGATATCTTCCGCGCCCCAGGACAAGCCGAGGTGTTGCGCCGTATTGCGAAGGACGGCCGCGATGCCTTTTACGACGGCGAGGTCGCCGCGGACATGCTTACTAGCCTAAAGGCCATTGGCGGCACGCATAGAGCCGAAGATTTCGCGCAAACCGCGTGCACCTATGTCACGCCCATCGAAGCGCGCTACCGCGACCATGTGCTGACCGAATTGCCGCCCAACGGGCAGGGCGCCACAGCCCTCCTGTTGGCACAGATGATGGCAGAGTTCGACGTCGCGGCTCTGGACCCAGCTGGGGCTGAGCGCATTCATTTGGAGGCCGAAGCAACAAAGCTCGCCTACGATGCCCGAAACCGGTTTGTCGCCGATCCGGACAGCACATCACGTCTCGACCACATGCTATCGCCGGAGACTGCCGCCGGATTGGCGCGCATGATATCGCCGGATGCGGTTTTACCAGACCCGGCGCCTCTGGCCGAAACGTTCCACCGCGATACCGTTGTTGTCACCGTCGTCGACAAGGACCGGTTGGCCGTGTCTTTGATCTGCTCGATATTTGCAAGCTTTGGCTCGGGGCATGCGAGCGAAAAATTCGGCATCCTCTTTCACAATCGCGGCTGCGGTTTCAATCTCATTCCCGGCCATCCCAACGAGGCTGGCCCGGCCAAACGGCCCATGCACACGATCATCCCGGCAATGCTCCGGGAGCCCGATGGCAGTTTGATGCCGTTTGCAGTGATGGGTGGCCAATATCAAGCGGTCGGTCATGTCCGCGTCATGTCGGATATCGTTGATTTCGGACGCGATCCGCAATCGGCCATCGACGCCCCCCGCGCATTTGCCGATGGGGGCAACCTAAAGCTGGAGACCGGCGTGACCGAAACGGCGCGCAATGATCTGCGCGCGCTTGGTCACCACGTCGTCACGCCAGAAACCCCAATCGGCGGCGCACAAGCCATTCGTATCGATGCAAAAACGGGTATCTTACAAGGGGCGTCGGACCCTCGCAAAGACGGTATCGCACTTGGCTATTGAGCGTCAGTTCAGATGAAACTCAAGCGGATAGCGCCCGTCTTGGAAATCACCGAATAGATCGGGCAGATCCGGGTGTTCGACAGGCTCACCCGTTTCATCGGGGATCAGGTTCTGCTCGGACACGTAGGCGACGTAATAGCTTTCCTCATTTTCCGCCAAGAGGTGGTAGAAAGGTTGTTCCTTACGCGGTCGGCTGTGTTCCGGGATCGCCTCGTACCACGCCTCACTGTTGGAAAACTCTGCGTCGATATCAAACACAACGCCACGGAAGGGATGCTTCCGGTGACGGACAACTTGTCCAAGTGTGTATTTAGCTTCGCTCTTCAGCATCGCATTATAGCCCCCAGGTCGTCCCATCTACGCCGTCGGGTTTGGCCTTGTCCATGCATTGGGGTCGAAAACATGGGAAACAGATTGTGAATATCCGTCACACAGTCGTCTAGAACACTTTGCCTGCATTGCGAAATTTGCTATGCTGTGCGGCAACAAGAAGCAGTGAAATGCAGGCAGGTGGCAAATGAAACGGGTGCTTTTGGTGCTTGGGCTGATGGTGTTGGCCGGGTGCGGCCAACAGTTTTCCGCTCCGAGAAATCTCGATAATGCATGCCTACTAGGCAACGAACGACCCGAATACATGCGGGCCATGCAGCGAACCGAGGCTGAGTGGGGCGTACCCGTCCATGTCCAGATGGCCACGATCTATCAAGAAAGCCGCTTTATCGGTGATGCCCGAACGCCCTATCGCTATGCGTTGGGGGTGATACCGATGGGTCGTGTTAGCTCTGCCTATGGCTACAGCCAGGCGCTTGACGGGACATGGTCGGATTACCAATCAGATACCGGCAATCGGTTTGCTCGACGCACCGACATTGATGACGCGACGGACTTCATCGGCTGGTATATGAACCTGACCGTGGAACGAAACGGCATCCCGCTGACCGATGCGCGGCGGCAATACCTTGCCTATCATGAAGGCCACGCGGGGTATGCCCGCGGCAGTTATAACCGCAAAGCGTGGCTCATCCGTGTCGCCCAGGAGGTCGCGGCGCGGGCCGAACTCTACGAGACACAATTGCTGGCCTGCTAAAAGCCGCGTGCCGCTTCTTCTTGTGGGATCGAAAATAGCCTGGCGGGCAGTGTCCCGCCAGTTTCCAGCCCACCAAGAATGACGGTCGTCTCTGAGCCGCCTTCGTCGATGATCACCCATTGCCTCAACTCCACCGGGTTGCCGGTGAAGACCATCTCGATCTGGCCAATCTCTGGCCGGTCCGGGTCTTGTGCCAAAATGCGTGTTGCCGTGCCGTCGCTATCGTGAGCTACGACCATGTCGGAACGGCCCAAATCAACCTGCCGCGCGAGGATCAAGCTCAGAGGTGTCTGACGCAGCGGATATTGCTCTGGCGGTGTGTTAGAGCGGCCGTCGAAGATGGCCAATTGCCCGCCTCCGGCCATCACCAGCGTATCATCGGCCTCATATTCGAACCGCACTCGGCCTGGACGGTGCAAGAATATTTGGCCCGTTGAGACACTGCCATCTGCGTTGACTTGGGTAAATGTACCCTCCGCGGTGCGAATGCCATTAAGGTACGCATTGAGATCATCAATTGGGATCGCGTCTTGCGCAAAGCTTGGCGACGTCAATGCAATGGTGGCGGCGGCAATTAGGGCTCTCATATCGGTCTCCTGCTCGTATTGGGTCGATATAGGCGCAGCATCGCCGGCAGGCCAGTGATAGCCGATAACGAGCCGGTTAGAACCAGTGACCGGCTGCAACCTTCGGGAACCAACCCTCACCTTCCACCATGTCTCGATATCGGTCCGCTTCGTCGGGATATCCGGATGCGCTTGGGCCTGGATGGTCTTCGGAAAAAAGAACCGCATCGGTCAACTCGCGGCGTTCGAATGTGGCCACAGGATCAATACCAAGGCGTTCGAGATAGGTGTAAATCCGCGATCGCGTCAGGACCTCGCTGCTATGGAGGTCGTCATAGCTGTCCTCGAATGGCAGGGGCGCGCCCCACATGTTCAGTTGCATCGGCCCGTCCCAACGAATGTAGGACAAGGACCGCATCTTGTGATCGTCGATTGCGGTGAAGACATGCTCGCCAATGGCATCGACAACACCCAGAACGATCGATTGTTCCCGGGTCAATGTCGGATAGGGCGCAATTTGGCTTTGAATGAGATAGGTCTTGCTACTTGTCCAATGTTGTAAATGGCGGGCATGCACGTCGGTTACGTGGTCGAGGAATTCCTCGTAAAGGACGAAGTTCGGGTTCGACTTGGGCCGCGATACGCGCCGCCAGCCGCGAAGATCAAAGGTAGTTTCGATGAACTTCTGATCGGGAAATTGCGTCAGGTGGGATGCCTGCGGACCAAAGGGGCGATGGATCTGCGCGTCCGCGCCGGAAATCTCGTGAATATCGCAAAAGGCTGCGCCGCCTTGTGCCTCTGCATCCTGGCGCCGGGCCGTCGCCTCGCCGCGAATGAAGCCAAGCACGGCCTCGACATCGGCCTCAACCAAGATGCAGGCCAGACGGGGAACAACGGGCGGGCGATTAGGCATTACGCAGGCTCAGGTACCAAAATATCTCTTTTGCCCACGTGGTTTGCAGCGCTGACAAGGCCTTGTTCCTCCATCTGCTCCACCAAGCGGGCGGCCTTGTTGTAACCGATGGCAAGTTTACGTTGGATGTACGACGTGGAACATTTGCGATCTCTGATCACAATCTGAACAGCTTGATCATAAAGCGCGTCTTCGCCGTCGGTGTTTCCGCCGGTGTTAAGCCCGAGGACCGCGTCGATGTCGCCTTCTTTGTCGTCATCCGGCCCGTCCAGAACCGAGGCTGCGTAATCCGGCGGTCCGAACGACTTTAGATGGCTGACAATTTCCTCGACCTCTTCGTCGCTTACGAATGGGCCATGTACACGGGTAATCTTTGACCCGCCGGCCATGTAAAGCATGTCGCCCATGCCCAAAAGCTGCTCTGCGCCCATTTCCCCCAGGATCGTGCGACTGTCGACCTTGGACGTGACATGGAAACTGATGCGGGTTGGGAAATTGGCTTTGATCGTGCCTGTAATCACATCCACCGACGGACGTTGTGTAGCCATGATTAGATGGATGCCCGAGGCGCGCGCCATCTGCGCCAAACGCTGAATGCAGGCCTCAATCTCCTTTCCGGCAACCATCATCAAATCGGCCATCTCGTCGACTATGACCACAATAAACGGCATCGCTTTGGGTTCAAATTCCTCGGTCTCAAAGACCGGCTCTCCGGTGGCATCGTCAAATCCGGTTTGGATCGTGCGCTTAAACATCTCGCCTTTTGACAGCGCATCGCGCACGCGGCCGTTATAACCTTCGATGTTGCGCACACCCATTTTCGACATCTTGCGATAGCGGTCCTCCATTTCGCCGACGACCCATTTTAGGGCCACAACGGCCTTTTTCGGATCGGTAACGACCGGCGACAAAAGATGCGGAATACCGTCGTAAACGCTGAGTTCCAGCATCTTGGGATCAATCATGATCAAGCGGCATTCCTCAGGGCTAAGCTTGTAGAGAAGGCTCAGGATCATCGTGTTGATGGCCACGGATTTACCCGACCCGGTGGTTCCGGCGATTAGCAAATGCGGCATCTTGGCAAGATTGGCGATGATCGGGTCGCCGCCAATATCCTTGCCCAGCGCTAACGGAAGCCGGTGATTGCCGTCGCCATAATCGCGGGAGCTTAGGATTTCGCGCAGCACGACCTTTTCGCGATGCTGATTGGGCAATTCGATCCCGATGACCGAACGGCCCGGCACGGTCGAAACGCGCGCGGACAGCGCCGACATGGATCGCGCGATATCATCGGCAAGCCCGATCACGCGCGAGGCCTTCAACCCTGGCGCTGGCTCCAATTCATACATCGTTACCACCGGACCTGGCCGTACGCTCACGATGTCGCCCTTCACGCCGTAATCGTCCAAGACCGATTCAAGCATGCGGGCGTTTTCCTCAAGCGCCTCATCCGATAGGTGGTGACGCTCAACCGATTCTGCACCCGCAAGCAATGCAAGCGGTGGAAATTCGAAGGCCGCAGTATCCTCAAGCGGCAATGAGGGCTGCTGATCGGCCATGGCATGCCGGGACGGCATCACTTTCCGGGTATTGTGCTGAACAACGCTTGCGCGGGGCTCGACGGTCGGCAATGCCACTCGCGCCGGCACGGGATCTGACGGTCTATCCGCGGCCATCCACGCGATGTCATCCTCCTCTGCCGACGGGATCGTAACAGGCACCGTTGCATCCGCCGTGAGCGGCGGTTCAATGCGGTCGGCAGGCGCCACCACGGGGCGGCGCACGCGCGCGTTGATGACGTTGGCGATCTTTTCGCGGATGTGATCGTCACTCGGCGCTTCAACATCGTCGAATTGACCTTGGGCACGCCCGACCAATTCCGGCTCAATCGCACCGACCTCATCGTCACGGCGACGACCACTAAGTATCGGAACCCGAGAAAACAATCCGCCTTGACGCGGCTCGGCGCCGGTCAACGGCGGCTCGATGCGCAAAGCATCGTCATATGCAAAGTCCGCCTCAGCACGGGCCTCTGCGCGCGCTTCTGCACGGGACCGTTGCACAGCCCTCAGCCGGCGCATCCCTCGGAACCCCTGTTGCATAAGGCTCAGAACCGCGTGAAACACCAAGATCAAGCCGACCAGCAACCACTTTAACCCAGATCTGAGTTCTGACCGTGTGGCGCCCAAAACGTAAAATGCCACAGCGATGCCGCCAAAGAACGCAAATCCGGCCGAAAGTCTGAGGCCCAAGCCGGCCCCAAAGGGAAGGATATTGAGGATCGCGGCAAGCACCGTATCGCCAAATAGCCCGCCCAGACCAAAACTATGTGTCCACGCCGGACCTGGTGGGTAGCTGGCCGCATAAAGGGACGCCAATGCCACGGCAATCGGCAAAAAAAGCGTTCTGGTCACAGCGAAATCTGTGCCCTTGTGAAGCAGGAATCGCGCGCCCCAAACCAGTGCCGCGGCCACCAAAATCCATGAACCGTACCCAACGATCATCATCAAAACAGCGGCAATTGAGGCGCCGAAACTGCCCAGATAATTCTGTGGCAGCGTTTCCGTGGCTGCGAGCCAATTGGGATCATCGGGATGATAGCTGACCAAGATCGTCGCCAATAAAAGGCCGACCGTTAAAAGCAACAGACCCAAAAGCTCGCGCCCGCGACGTTCGATCATCGCTTGCATTTGGTTGTCCAGGAACGGATCACGCTGGCGTGTTTGATAGGCCATAAAGTTACCTCACCGATAAAGACAATCACGCAGTCGCTTGAGCCCGCGCTCGGTTTCATCGAGCGGGGCGACCATCGCGACACGAATGTAGGGATCGCCGGGGTTACCCATCAGCGTCATCTGACCAAGATATCCACCGGGAAGCACGCGGACACCGGTCTCAGTCCAGAGCTTTCGCGTCGCCGCAACGCCATCGCCCAAATCGGGCGGCACGGGGAGCCAAAGGAAAAACCCACCTTGCGGTGGCGAATATCCAGGTTGGCCCATGAAGATAGCGTCCGCAAGCTCATACTTTTCATGGTAAAGTGCACGGTTCGCCTCAACATGGGCCTCATCGGACCAGATGCGTTCCGCAACGTGCTGCAACGGCAATGGCAGTGGCGCGCCGGCGTAAGCGCGAAGCTGGTTTAGCGCTGCAATCGCGCTGTGGCCGCCTGCGACAAACCCCGACCGGAGACCCGGCAGATTTGACCGTTTCGACAGCGAATGAAACACCAACAGCCGTTCGGGATCTGCGTTCGTAGCCTTGGCAATCGTCAACCCGCCCAGCGGCGGACGATCCCGCCAAATCTCCGAATAGCATTCATCCGCGAAAATCCGGAAATCGAACCGCTCGGCCAGTGAGAGCAAATTTCGCCAGTAATCCTCGGACGCAACGGCGCCTTGCGGATTGGACGGCGTGCACAAAAATGCGATCGCGGTGCGTTCCAAAATCTCTGGCGCGAGGCTGGCAAAGTCAGGCAAAAAGCCGGTTTGGGATGTGGCATTGACGAAAACAGGCTCAGCTCCAATGGCGCGGGCCGCAACCATGTAAGCTTGGTAGAAGGGGTTTGGGATCAAAACCACGGGACGTCGGCCGCGCTTTTCTTCCGGGCACAAGGCGATGACGGCGTTAAAGAGGCCCTCCCGCGTTCCATTGAGTGGCATGATACCCTCCGGTCCGGGGCTGGCCGCAAAGCGCCGCATAAGCCATGCATCGATCGTTTCAAGCAGGGCGGGCGCGCCGGGATTGGGCGGGTATTTTGAAAATTCGCCGATATGTCGAGCAAGGACATCAGCGACCCATCCTGGGAAAGGATGTCGCGGTTCGCCGATGGTCATATTGATGACCTCGCCGCCCGGCTCATGGCCGTCGAGCAATTTCCGCAGCCGCGGAAATGCATAATCTGGCAGGTTCGCAAACCGCTCAGGAAGTATCATATCTGCCTCAAGTCGGGATCGTATTGCCCCGTTTGGCGCTATCGTACCCGCAAGCGACTGAACGGTCCAGCAAAAGCGCGCCGCCTGGGTTGATCTGTTGCGCTCAGGCCAGCGCGGCTTCGATCGCAGAACCAAGGCGCAGCAGATGCGCCTCGCTCCAGGGTCGTCCGATCAGCAAAAGCCCGCAGGACGGGACACCTGTGGGTAGCGTCAGGCCCGCTCCGCCCACCAGATTTCCCACACGTGTATTTCGCAAGGTCAGTAGGTTTTCCGATACGTAGTAGTCCTCGTCCCTCAGCAGGCGGTCCACGTTCGGAGGCAGATTTGGCGACGTCGGTAAAAGCACCGCGTCAAAAGGCTTGGTTGCATCCGAAAACGCGGCCTGATGACGGGCGAGGGCCTGGCGCGCTGCAACGTATTCCGGCGCGCCGACCGCGGCACCGCCGCGAAACCGCTCAAGTATGCGGACAAACATCTTGTCCGGAGCCGCTTCGATAACATCCTTCCACGTCCCATAAGCCTCGGTTGGATACAGGGCGCCTGTTAGCCCCATCGCCGCTTCCGCAGCCACGATGCGGCCGGCTTCGATCACAGCACCCGCTGCGGACAGCCGCGATAGCGCCGATTGAAACGCCGCGCCAGGACCATCGCGGACGTCGCTCGCATAGGGCTCCAGCACGAAAAATCGTGTTCCGGTCAAGCTGCTTCCCGCCAGATCGACAGGTTTGCTGCCATCAAGTGCTGCGAGGGTCAGCGCCGCATCCTCAACGTTTTTGGTCAACGGCCCGACGGTGTCGAAGCTTTCCGCCAGCGGCACGACACCCGAAAGAGAGACGCGGCCCGATGTTGTCTTGAGCCCGACAAGGTCGTTCCAGGCCGCGGGAAGGCGCACAGATCCACCTGTGTCAGACCCAATCGCGACCGGTGCAACCTCAAAGGCCACCGAGGCCGCCGCGCCCGAAGATGATCCGCCAGGGGCCAATGCCGGATCATGGCGATTGGGTGGGGTCGCGGTTACGGGGTTCAGGCCAAGACCTGAAAAGGCCAGCTCGGACATGTGCGTTTTGCCCAAGCAGACGAGGCCCTGCTGACTTGCCGTTTGCAGCACCTTTGCATCGGCGCTGGGCACGCGACCGGCCAGCAGAGCCGAGCCAGCCTCTGTAGCAATACCAGCCGTGTCAAAGAGATCCTTCCACGAGACCGGTACGCCATCGAGCGGCCCCAACCGCGTGCCGGAACGGGCCCGTTCCCGCGCAGACAGCGCTTCGGCGCGCGCGCGATCCGGCGTTAGCCGCGCATAAATATCCGTTTGGGGCGCCGCGGCGTCGATAAACACCTCAATGATATCTACCGGATCGGCCTTGCCCGCACCGATCGCGCGGCCAATATCGCCCGCACTTTTCCCGAACCAACCTGTCATGGAGCCCCGCTTCTGATTGTCGCGGCATCAGGCTAACGGTCGGGTTCCTCTTGGACAATCCCGCGCGGCGGGGCATATCAGGACCATGGCCGAAGACTTTGAGATCTTGGTTGCCGGTGCTGGGCTTGCCGGTACGCTTATGGCGCTTGCGCTGTCTCAGGCGGGGTTCCATTCCGCGCTGATTGATGCGGGCGATCGCGATGTGCAATCCGAGCCCGGGTTTGATGGCCGCGCTTATGCGCTCTCGCTCAGCTCGGTGCGCATGCTTGAGGCTTTGGGGTTGTGGTCCGACATCGCCGAGGATGCAGAACCTATTTTAGGTATTCGCGCCTCTGATGGCCGGCCAGGCGAAGGTGCATCACATTTCTTTTTGGATTTCGACGCGGCAGAGCTGGAAGAAGGCCCAATGGGCCATATTGTCGAGGATCGCATCTTGCGCCCGGCGCTCCTTTCGGCCAGCGCAAACGACCCTCGGATCAAAATAAAAGCGCAAAGCCGGATCGTCGATCAGGATACGGGTGTCCGAGCCTCCGTCACCTTGAGCGATGGCGAGACACTCTCCGGCAGGTTGTTGATTGGCGCCGATGGTCGCGAAAGCCAAGTCGCAACCCGCGCCGGGATCCAGCGGACTGGCTGGGCCTACCGCCAAACCGCATTGGTCGCTGCGATCGCGCACGAAAACCCGCATCACGGTATCGCGCATCAGTTCTTTATGCCGGCCGGCCCGCTCGCCATTTTGCCGCTGCCCGGCAACCGATCGTCGATTGTGTGGTCCGAAGATAGCGACGCGGCGTCTAAGGTCTTCGCTCTGCCCGATGCTGCGTTTCTGGACCATCTTCGACCGCGATTTGGTGATTTCCGCGGAGAGATTTCTTTGGCAGGTAAGCGGTACCGCTATCCGCTTGGTCTGTCGCTAGCGGACCGGTTCGTCGCGCCAGGGCTTGCGCTGGTGGGCGACGCGGCGCATGGCATCCACCCAATCGCTGGACAGGGGCTCAATCTAGGATTTCGGGATATCGCAGCGCTGGCGCAAGTGATCGCAGAGGCTGCTTCACGTGGCGAAGATATTGGCGCCAGCGACGTCCTTGCGCGCTATCAATCTTGGCGCCGCTTCGATACGACGGCACTTGCCGTTGCGACCGATGGGTTTAACAGGCTGTTTTCAAACGATAACCCGATCCTACGCGGTATCCGAGACTTGGGTATGGGATTTGTAAATGCAAGCCCGGCTCTCAAACGGCAATTCATGCGTGAGGCCGCGGGACTGTCTGGAGACTTGCCGCAACTTCTGACGGGCCGACCGCTTTGAACACCGGGTGACCCATCGCGGGCGTACAAGCGTTAGATTTACGCTGGCGCCAGCACGTTATTCCAAGACGCGCGCTTCGCTTTCGAGCATAATCGGGATGCCGTTTCTGATCGGAAACGCGAGGTTGGCTGGTTTCGAAATCAGCTCTTGCTGCTCTGCGTCGTAATTTAGCGTGGCGTGCGTTCTCGGGCAGACCAGCGCCTCGAGCATCTTTCGGTCAATCGGAGCGCTGTCGTCTTTCACTGCAAGACTTCTTCCTGGGTGCCGCCGCGCAATGCGAATTCGATCAGCGTCACCAGGGTTTCTCGCCGCGTGCTGAGCGATGGCGCCTCAAGCAGAGCTTGCTTCTCTTCCGGTTCGAAGGGGCACAACATCGACAGGGAATTTATCAGCAATTCGTCCTCTGCCTCTTTCAGACTGTCCCAGTCCGTGGACAGCGACATGGCCTCGAAATAACGCCCCAGGAGGTCAAGGAATTCGGCTCGGGAAAAACCGGCATCCTCCTCGGTTGCGCCGGTATCTGCACCGAAGCCATCCCACGACACATCGGCTCGTATATAGGGCGTAAAGCCTTCGGATTCGTTGCGGATCCGATAGCGCGAGATGCCCGACAGCGTGATCATATACCGGCCGTCTTCGGTTTCGGAAAACTGCGTCACACGGCCAGCGCATCCGATGGTGTGCAGCCGGCGTTCGCCGTCCGGCCCGTCATGGGGCTGCACCATCCCGATCAAACGATGCGGTGTTTTGAGCGTGTCGTCCATCATCTGGAGATAACGCGGCTCAAAAAGATGGAGCGGCAACCTTGCCCTCGGCAGCAAAAGCGCGCCGGGCAGAGGAAAAACAGGGATTGTCCCCGGAAGGTCAGCACCAGACATCATGCTTGCGAAGTAGGCCAAGATGGGCCTCAGGCAAATATCATCGAGCTCAGCCGGCGCCGACCTTTCAGCACGATTGGGTCCTCTGGCTTCAACGCATCGAATATTGTGAAAAGCTGCGCCTTCGCACCGCCGTCATTCCATTCCCGATCACGCCGAAAAAGCTCCAGCAACTGATCGACCGCTGCCTCAATCTCCCCGGCGGCGTGTAAGGCCTGGGCATAGTCATAGCGTGCCTGGTGATCTTCGGGATTGGCATCAACCGCGCCTTGCAGGTCGGCCAAGGGACCGGCATCAGCCGCTTGACGGGCCAATTCCAATTGCGCACGGGCGGCTTCGACCTCCGGACTGCCAGCGATTTTCTCAGGTGCGTTGTTCAAAAGAGCCTCGGCTTGGTCGAGCTCTCCCATGGCAATATGGGACCGCGCGAGACCACCAAAGGCAGCTGCGTTTTCAGGCTCTTCTCCGAGGATGGCGGCAAAGGTCTGCGCAGCATCGACGGCTGCGCCTTGTGACAACATCTCTTCGGCCGCCTCAATCGCCTCGCCTAAGCCACCATCGCCGGCAAGCGCCGCGAGCTTGTTGACAAATTCCGTCACCTGCGCCGGCGGAACGGCGCCTTGGAATAGATCGACGGGACGGCCTTGAAAGAACCCAACAACCGTTGGGATGGATTGCAGCGGCAGACCCTGTTGGGCAAGCGCACCAGCAAGGCGCTGTTCCCGGTCGACATCGACCTTGACCATGCGCACTTTGCCGCGTGCTGCCTGAACCGCCGCCTCAAGCTGCGGCCCCAAGGTCTTGCAGGGCCCACACCATTCCGCCCAGAAATCCACAACCACCGGGACTTCGTTGCTGCCTTCGATGACGTCGGCCATGAATTCAGCTTCGGTCGTATCTTTTACGAGTGCCGTGTCTGGCTGTGACTGGCCGCCGAGTTCCAGCATGGCCTTCCCCTTTTTTCCGAACTCCACGCTTATATGATCGCGAAGAGTGAAAAGGCCAAGGGGGGTTAAGACACCAATGCCAGTTTATCTTGCGTTTGGCGACAGCAACACGCACGGAACGAAGCCATCTTCGGTGCCGGACAGTTTTGAACGATGGGGGCGGTCCAGCCGTTGGGTGCGGATCGCTCATGCAGCATTGCCGGATGATTGGGACTTGGCCGAGGAAGGGCTTCCGGGGCGGACGACACAGTTTGAAGATCCGATCATGGGCGCACATATGAACGGCGTCACCGGGCTCAAAATCGCGCTTATGACCCATGCTCCGATCTCTTTGGTGTCGATCATGCTCGGTACCAATGACGTCAAATCTCGCCAAGGTGTTGCGCCGGAGCAATGCGCGTCCGGGATTGCTTGCCTGATCGATATTATCCGACACCCAGAGATGGAGGCACGCACTGGCCAGCCGAAAATACTTGTCATCGCACCGCCGCCTGTAAACGTCACCGATGACAGAGCGGCGGAGTGGACCGGTGCGACGGAAAAATCAATGGCGCTATCTGGGCTTTATCGCACCGTTGCGGCGGCCTATGGCGCAGAGTTTCTTGACGCGGCAGACTATATCAGTGTCGCAGAGGGCGAGGGGATCCATTTCGACGAAGCCGCGCATCATTCCTTAGGCCGCGCTGTGGGGTCAAAACTCGCAGAGATGATCGACTAAGCGCCAAAGGTTGCAAAAACAGGCGCATGGTCGGACGGTTTTTCCCATCCGCGGACAGACCGCAAGACACGGCTGGCATGCGATGACTGCACCAGATCCGGCGTGGCCCAAATATGGTCGAGCCGGCGCCCTTTATCGGCGGTGTCCCAACTGGGCGAGCGATAGGACCACCACGAATAAAGCGGTCCTTCGGGGATATCCGCACGGGTTACATCGACCCAACGCCCGGCAGCCTGCGCTTCGGCCAGATGGTCCACCTCGATCGGGGTATGGCTGACGACGTTCAACAATTGCTTGTGCGACCAGACGTCATCTTCGCGCGGGGCAATGTTCAGATCCCCAACGAGGATGCTTTTTTTCGGCGGCACCTCGGAAAACCAGTCGCGCATTTCGGTCAAGAAATCGAGCTTGTGGCCAAACTTCTCATTCTTCTCGCGATCTGGTACGTCGCCCCCGGCCGGCACGTAAAAATTCTGAACCGTGATCCCGTTCGGAAGCGTCGCCGCCACGTGCCGTGCATCTCCCTTGCTGCAAAAATCACGGTGTCCCGCGTCTTGGAGGGGGTGCTTGGATAAGATGGCGACACCATTATATCCCTTTTGTCCGCGCGCAATCATGTGGTCGTAGCCAAGCGCGGCAAAAACCTCCGCTGGGATCTTGTCCACCGGGCTTTTGCACTCCTGTAGGCACAGCACGTCCGGGGCTTCTTCGCGCAAAAGGCGTGCGACGAGTTCGGCCCGGAGGCGCACGGAGTTGATGTTCCAGGTGGCGATCGTCAGCGGCATGAAACGGGTCCTTGGATTTTGCCGCCCAAGGTTACAGCGCGGCCCAGACAAGCACCAGCGCCGGACTTGCCCGTCGCCGGCCTGGCGGCTATTTTCCGCGTCCAAACCGGCGGGGCGCGATAAAGATGGATTTTGCGGGGACAACGACAAACCACAAAACCAATTGCGACCGGAGTTGACCAAGGTGGCAAAGCGGCGACAACAAACGCGACTTGGACGCGCCTTGGCATGGGTGTCAAACGCGATTTTTCACCTGCTGATTGATGCGGCGCGGGTAATCCCGTACCGGGCGCGGATACCGCTATGGGGATGGGCGGTGGCACATGTTCTTGGATGGCCATTTGGCTTGCGGCGCCGCGCGATGCTGAACCTTAGCTTAGCATTGCCAGACATCGCCCCGGACGCCCGAAAACGCATTGCACGCGATGCGCTCGACAATCTTGGACGGGTCATGATGGAGACGTATTCGAAAACGGGTTTTTTGAACTGCGTGGCATCCTCCGAACCTGAAGGTCCTGGCTGGCAGGACTTCCAAGATGCCGTGGCCGCGGGACGGCCGATCATCATCTTCTCTGCGCATTTCGGGAACTACAACGCTGTGCGTAGCGTCCTTCAACAGCGCGGGCATGAGATCGGCGTGCTTTACCGCCGGTTCGAAAACCCGCATTTCGAACGGCGGCATCGCGCGATCCAGGCCTCCTTTGGCCTCTTTTTTGAGCGGAGCCGAGCCGGCATGGCGGCGATGCTGCGCCATCTCAACACCGGAGGAACAATCGCGATTGTCGGGGATCAGCACGTCTGGGACGGAGAGATACTCACCTTTTTTGGCCATCCGGCGGCCACATCGACCACAGCGGCAAGACTGGCAATGAAACATGATGCGCTGTTGATCCCGATCTATGCCATAAGACGTCCCGATGGCCTGCACTTTGACGTGATCTTTCATGCGCCCATTCCCCATTCCGACGTGGATCGGATGACGCAGGCCCTAAATGACAATCTTGAGACGCAGGTCCGCCAATATCCCGGTCAATGGCTCTGGACTCACCGGAGATGGAAAACAGAAAAGCCCGCGAAAAAGCTGCCGAGCCTCGAGACGAGTCCAAGCGCAAAAGCAAGGTAGCCGTGACAGCCGCTAAGGCGATACGCGTGGTCTACGGGTCCGTTGTCGCTTCAATCCGATTTTGGTGAGGAAACTCCCCTTTATCGATATAGGCGGCTTCGGCCTGTGAAGACACACGGCCCAAAATGTTGTTGCGGTGCGGGTGCCGGCCAAAGACACGGATATTTTCCCGCACGCGATGAACCTGTTCCATCGCACGGTCGATCATCGGGGCCAATTGAGCGGGGACGGACGCGATGTTCTTCTTAGTTAAGTCCAGCGCCAAGTCCATCCGCGCTAGATGATCCGGGCCTTCGCAATGGGTTATTGCGATAATGTGGAACTGGCGCTCCCACGGATGAGAAAGGGCGTCGTAATGCCCGTTCTCCAGCGCCTCCATAGCCAGACGGCACGCCTTTATGTCTTGGCCATAGGATTGCGGCGTATCGCGCCAATAGGACCGGGAAAACTGATCCAGCGCAATCAGCAGCGCCAATCGCCCCTTTGGCTCGTTGGCCCAGTGATCAAGTTCGCATTGGGCGGCGGCGAGGGTGACGGGCCCAAAACGTGATAGAATGTCGTGGTCCGCACCGCCTTGCATTCGATGATGCCAAAAAGCCAGATGCGCTTCGAGCGTTTCCCAATGGCCATCATCGGGAAACCAATAGTCGAGAATGTCATTTGGATCGAACATCGTAACAGCACTACCAGAGCTTGGCGCAAAGCCCACCGAAAAAAAGACCCGGGTCACGATGTGCCCGGGCCAGTCCAACAGGGAGGGTGCAGCGCCATTTACCCCGGGCGCTGCGGCGGGGAAGCGTTAAGCGACCAAACGATAACCGCCAGATTCTGTAACCAGTAGTCGTGCATTGGACGGGTCAGGTTCAATCTTTTGCCGCAAGCGGTAGATATGCGTCTCAAGCGTATGGGTCGTCACGCCGGCGTTGTAACCCCAAACTTCATGTAACAAGACATCGCGTGCGACGACCCCATCCTTCGCCCGCAAAAGAAACTTCAGGATATTCGTCTCTTTCTCGGTCAACCGAACCTTCTTTGCCTCGTCGGTTTCCAGCAGTTTCATCGCGGGCTTGAATGTATAGGGGCCGATCTGGAATACCGCGTCTTCGGATTGTTCGTGCTGACGCAGTTGGGCCCGAATACGCGCTAGCAAAACCGGGAATTTAAAGGGCTTGGTCACATAGTCGTTTGCGCCCGCATCAAGTCCAAGGATCGTATCGGCATCGCTGTCATGGCCTGTAAGCATCAATACGGGGCATTTAACACCCTGTTTGCGCAGTAGGCGGCACAATTCACGCCCGTCAGTATCCGGCAAGCCGACATCGAGAATTACAAGGTCGTACAACGCCTCACGGACCCGATCGACCGTTTGCGCGCCATTGGCAGCTTCGAACACGTCGAAGTCCTCAGTCATGACAAGCTGTTCTGACAATGCTTCGCGCAGGTCGTCATCATCGTCGACCAGGAGAATTTTCTTGAGCGTCGCCATACTGTCCTCCGGCGTTAGCATTCGGTTGATCCCGAAATGCGCCAACCACGTCGCTCTGGCAAGCGGTCGGAAAAGAACCTCACAGGCTCGTGTCGAAGCTTGTGAAATATTTCAAACAGCCGCGTGAACAGATAGTAAGGGGCAGAGATATTGCTGGAAATCGCGTGATGAACCTTCGGCCAACCCCTTCTGATCTCGTCGCCCGCGCGCGCGGCGACATGCGATTGGGATTGCCGGTGGTGGTGTCGGGCGAGGCTGGCGGCATGATTCTCTTGGCAGCCGAGACCGTTTCGCCGAAACGGCTTGCCGCTATGCGCGCGCTTGGCGACGCACCGCAGATCGCACTCACGGCATGGCGGGCCGAAACGCTCAAGGCGCGCGTTTATGATGGTGATCTGGCCCGCATCGCATTGCCCGGTGAAGCGGATGTGGGTTGGGTCCATTCCGTTGCCGATCCCGCACAAGACCTGGAAAGACCCTTAAAGGGTCCGTTTCGTAGCATCCGCAACGGCTCGGCTGAGCTTCATCGCGTGGCCTTGAAACTCGTCAAATCCGCCGAATTGCTTCCCGCGGCAATCTGTTTGGAAATTGCCGACCCGTCCGATCTGGCCACGCAGCAAAATCTGACAATGTTAAATGCCCAAGCTGCAGAAGAGGACCTGGCACAGTTTCACCGGCTATCCCCCGTTTCGGCGGCGCGGCTACCGATGGCGGCTGCTGGCAACGGGCGCCTGCGGGTGTTCCGGCCAGACAATGGCGGCGTCGAGCACTATGCGATCGAAATCGGGCGGACCAACATCTCTACCCCGGTGCTGACACGGCTACATTCGGCCTGTTTTACCGGTGACGTTTTGGGGTCCTTGAAATGCGATTGCGGGCCGCAACTGCGTCACGCAATGGCGGCTATGTCGCAATCGGGCTCTGGCGTGCTTCTGTATCTCAACCAAGAAGGCCGTGGCATTGGTCTGGCCAACAAGATGCGAGCCTACGCGCTCCAAGACCAAGGCTTCGACACGGTCGAGGCCAACCACCGACTGGGCTTTGCCGATGATGAGCGCGATTTTCGCCTTGGCGCGGCACTTTTGCGAGAACTTGGGGTCGACCGCATTCGGTTGATGACGAACAATCCCGCAAAAGTGGAGATGATGCGCGCCAGCGGCATCGACGTTGTGGAACGGGTGCCGCTGATCGTCGGCCAGACCGAAGAAAATAGGGCGTATATGGCAACGAAACGTGCCAAATCGGGGCACTACTTGTGACGCCTAATGATATGGTATTAACGCCAATGGGTCTCCGGTTTGGAGGCCGCGTTTTTGCCTGCAACATGGGGAAATCCGGCGTAACCCGCGACAAACGGGAAGGTGATGGCGCTACGCCTGCCGGGGATCATGGCATCGTGGGGTGCCTCTACCGACGTGATCGGTTGGCCCGACCTTGCGATTGGGCCGTTGCAATTGGGCCTAGTGATCTGTGGTCGGACGATCCTGGGGACGAGGACTATAATCTTCTTGTCCGCGCGCCCTATGCGCACAGCCACGAGCGCTTGGCGCGAGCAGATCGGCAATATGATCTGATCCTCGTCACCGATTGGAATTGGCCACGTGCGGTCCGCGGCAGGGGCTCAGCGATTTTCATCCATGTCTGGCGCGGACCGGGTCAACCGACGGCAGGGTGCATCGCATTGGGAAAGCACAATTTACTTTGGATCGTCAGACGGTTGCGGTTCGGCTGCCGGCTGATCGTACCGGCTGGATTAGCTTAGCCATACGCGCGTGCTCCAAAAACGGCCGAGCCCACGCGAATATGCGTCGCGCCAAAGGCGATTGCCTGTTCGAAATCGGCGCTCATCCCCATCGATAGGTGGGAAATCCCGTTTCGTTCGGCCATTTTCGCCAGAAGCGCAAAGTGCAGAGACGGAGCTTCATTGACAGGCGGAATGCACATCAGCCCGGTAATCGGCAAATCCATCGCGCGAATCTCGGCAATGAACGCATCGGTCTCGGACGGAAGAATGCCGGCCTTCTGAGGCTCCTCGCCGGTATTGACCTGAACCATCAAGCTTGGGCAGGTGCCGCGTTCCTGGGCGAGGTCGGCGAGTTTCTTGGCTAGCTTCAGCCGGTCAACCGATTGAATCGTATCGAAGAATTCGACGGCCGCACGGGCTTTGTTGGTCTGCAAGGGTCCGACCAAGGTAAGTCCGATTTCAGGAAATTCGGCGCGCAAGGGCCGCCAACGCCGCTCGGCCTCCTGGACGCGGTTTTCCCCAAAATGGCGATGTCCACTTTCCAAAACGGCCCGAACGCGTTCAATCGGCTGGACCTTAGAGATTGCGATCAATTCCACGTCGCCCGATGCGCGACCCGAATTCGCAAGCGCCTTTGCGATCCGATCTTTGACATCATCCAGAGACATGATCCCCCAATCGCAAATGTCGCCGCAAAAGAAAAGAGCGGGCGCTAGACCCGCTCTCTCTGAAAGGTTTATAGACGTTCGATTAGAACGACATCGCAACACCCAGCGACCAAAAGTCGTTGTCGTTGATGGTGCCAGCGCGATCGCTGGAGCCATAGCCGAGATGGATCGACGCGCCGCCACCCAGATCGTAGGCCGCAGCAAAGCCGAAGCCGGAATTGCCGGAGTCGAATTCGCCGTAGTTGGCGTGGAACGAAAACGCATCGATCGAGTAGCCAAGACCGATATAGGTGTGGTCGTCGTCCGTACCTGCTACGCCACCGACATCTTCCCAATCGGTGTAACCGATCACGCCAGAGAAGCCGTTGTCCAGTTCAGCCAGAACGGAGATACCGATGATCGTTTGATCCGTAGCGGCGAAAGACGCGACTTGATAGCCGAGACCGGCTGTGACGTCGACCGAACCAAACGTCTCTGCGTACCGGATACCGATTGCGTAGTTAGTATCACCGGTATCAGTGGCATCCAAAACACCAGTTGCAGCGTCAGCATTCTGCTCGACCGAGACCGAGAACAAGAACTGGTTGAACGTGTAGTCGTAGCGCAGGATCTGGTTATCACCATTGCTACCGTCGCCGAACGAACCAAGGTAACCTGCGTGCACGGTTTCGTCGTCCGTGATCGAGCCAGGGTTACCAGCGGTTGCTGCATCCTGCATGACACGGTCGAGTGCACCATCGGTGTCACCCAACGTCACCGTACCGAAATCGCCCGAGATGAAGATGGCGAAGTCCGCATCGTCGGCTTCGTTGCCGATGCTTCCAGCCTCATCAAGGTCGATATTTGTACCAAACGTCAGGCCGTTGTCCGTGCTGCCCGAAAGCGTGAAGCGAACGTCAACGTCGTTGAAGAAGTTGATCTCGTCCGTATCCACGCCTTCAAATGCGTCTTCGTTATCGCGGTCACCACCGACGATACCGGCTTCGGCCGAACCCGACAGTGCGACACCCTGGGCGCTTGCAACGCCAACCGAGGCAACAACCAGTGCCGAGGTGGCGAGAAGAAGCTTTTTCATGTTTCTTTCCCTCGTGAACATTTGAAGGTTTACCGCAAGACGGGACATCCGCTTGGGTATACTTCTCTCTCACCTGTCAGCCGGTCGAATGCAAGGAACCCCAAGGTACCGGTGCAATCTTGCCGCTGTCGTGGTGCAGACTCGCCACAGTACGAAAATCCCGCAATTCCCGATAGTTTAAGGCCAATGCGCAGAATTCTGAATGGTGCTGCGCCGCACGAGCGGCGCTTTGCCCTATTGCGATGCGACAATACTGTGTTTCTCGGCGATCGGCACGCGACAATCGGCAGCGCACCGCCCCGGCGGAGTCGCGTGTCCCCTTGTCGCCAGAAGGGTGCTTCGGTACCAAAGGGCCAAGCTATGGCACGGTGGAGGCAATATGGGGCTGTCCCGGATCATAAATATTGCGTTTGCTACAATCGCTCTCGGCGCGCTCATGGCGTGCGGAAACGGTCGGCTGGGCCAAGTCTTCGACGGCTCGTCCGATGCAGAACGGACCGAAGAACTGGTGGATGCGGAACTGATTCCCGATCCGGAACGCAGTACAGTGTTCGATTTGTTCATCAATGTCGACGACCCCAACACGACGGTCCGGGTGAACCGGTACCTTTGGAACGCATCTTTGGAGATCATGGATTTCCTACCCATCGAAGCGGCCGATCCCTTCTCGGGCGTGATCGTCTATGGTTTTGGCACACCGCCGGGCGGCGGGCGCGCCTATCGCGCCACGATCTTCATCACCGATCCGTCTCTCGATGCGCGCGCCTTGCGCGTTGCGCTGCAGAGCCGTGGCGGCCCTGTCGATCGTGAGACGGCCCGCCAAGTCGAGGACGCCATCCTAACCCGCGCGCGCCAGCTTCGCATCCGCGACGCGAACCTCTAGACCCCGGCTCCCATCACGCATAAACAAACGCCGGGCTGCCAAGTCCGGCGTTTCTGCCAACTTTAGGACCGTATTAATGACGCGCTACACGCCCGCCGAGACCGAACCAAAATGGCAAAAGGCTTGGGATGAGGCCGGGCTTTTTGCGGCAAAGCGCGATCCGTCGAAGCCGAAATACTATGTCCTTGAGATGTTTCCCTATCCGTCAGGTGCCTTGCATATCGGGCATGTGCGTAACTACACGTTGGGCGACGTCATCGCGCGGTATAAATCGGCGCAGGGTTTTGCGGTTCTGCACCCGATGGGATGGGACGCATTCGGCTTGCCCGCCGAAAACGCCGCGATGGAGCGTGGCGTTCATCCCGGGGATTGGACGTACCAGAACATCGCCGCCATGAAGGACCAGTTCCGGGCTCTGGGGTTGACCTTGGATTGGTCCCGAGAGTTTGCAACATGCGATCCCGAATATTACGGGCAGCAACAAGCCATGTTTCTGGATTTTCTGGAAAAAGGCCTGGTCTATCGCAAAAAGTCCGTCGTCAATTGGGACCCGGTCGACATGACAGTCCTGGCCAACGAGCAAGTCGAGGACGGTCGGGGCTGGCGCTCAGGCGCGGTGGTGGAGCGGCGCGAACTTACACAATGGTTTTTCCGGATCTCGGATTATTCCGATGCCTTGCTGTCGGCGTTGGATGGGCTCGACAATTGGCCGGAAAAGGTGCGCCTCATGCAAGCCAATTGGATCGGCAAAAGCCGCGGGATCGAGATCCCGTTCCATCCTGTCGGCGATGGCGATCCGATTACATGCTATTCCACGCGGCCCGATACATTGCGAGGTGCTACGTTTCTTGCAATCTCGCCGGATCATCCGGTTGCCATCGATCTGGCCGCACACGATCCGGCGATTGCCGCGTTCATCGAAGATGCCCGAAAGATGGACACAACCGAGGCCGCAATGGAAAAGGCCGAAAAGAAGGGGATCGAGACGGGCATAAGTGTCTTGCACCCGGTCTACGCGGATCGGCATTTGCCGGTCTGGATTGGCAATTTCGTATTGATGGATTACGGCACCGGCGCTGTATTTGGCTGCCCGGCCCACGATCAGCGAGACCTCGACTTCGCGCGGAAATATGACCTGCCGGTCGTCAATGCATTCCATCTGCCCGGCGACACGACCGATGTGACCGACATCGCGTTGGTCCCGCCCAAAACCACCGAGGTGGTTTATGTCGATCATTTCGCGGGAATTGATATCATCACAAGCCAGGAAGCAATCGACGCTACAATCGATTATTTCGAGGCCAACGCGCTTGGCGTGGCGAAGGTCAACTATCGCCTGCGCGATTGGGGGCTTTCCCGGCAACGCTATTGGGGCTGCCCGATCCCTGTTGTGCATTGTGATAGCTGTGGTGTGGTACCGGAGAAGAAAGAGAACCTGCCGATTGAGTTGCCTAAGGATGTGAGCTTTGACCGCCCTGGAAATGCGCTCGATTGGCATCCGACATGGCGTCAGGTCCCTTGCCCCAAATGCGGCGATGCGGCCAGGCGTGAGACCGACACAATGGACACATTTGTCGATTCGTCTTGGTACTATGCACGCTTCACCGCGCCTCAGGCCGAAACGCCCACGGACCGGCAAGAGGCCGATTACTGGATGAATGTCGATCAGTATATCGGCGGGATCGAACACGCGATTTTGCATCTGCTCTATAGTCGGTTTTACGCCCGGGCGATGATCGAATGCGGTCATTTGCCCGAAGCCGCGGCAGAGCCCTTTGACGCGCTTTTCACCCAAGGTATGGTGACACATGCCATCTTTCAGGGCTTTGCCGCAGACGGCCGGCGGGAATACTACTTTCCCGAGGATGTCGCCTTGCGGGACGGAAAAGCCTTTCGAAAAACGGACGATACAGAGGTTGAGATCATTCCCTCCGCGAAGATGTCAAAGTCCAAGCGCAATGTGGTGAACCCGGTCGCGATTATCGAACGTTTTGGGGCCGATACCGCCCGTTGGTTTGTCCTGAGCGACTCGCCGCCCGAGCGCGATGTGGAATGGACCGATGCCGGCGCCGAAGCGACGTCAAAGCATTTGGCGCGGGTTTGGGCTCTCAGCGATCGCATCGCACGCATGGACGATACCGACGCGGCGTCCGGCGCAGACGACGCTTTGATGCGCGAAATGCACAAAGCCATCCGCGACGTAACCCTCGGTATCGAGAGCTTCGGTTTCAACGCGGCAATCGCAAAGCTTTATGCCTTTACCAACGTGTTGATGAAATCAAAGGCGAGCCACGCGGCGCAGCGCAAGGCGGTTATGGTTCTGGCGCAATTGATGTCGCCCATGACGCCGCATTTAGCCGAAGATATTTGGGGCCATCACGGTGGCGCGGGATTTGTCGCACAAGCGCCCTGGCCGGTTGCCGATGAAAGCTGGCTCGTCGACGATAAGTTGACCATGCCCATTCAAGTCAACGGCAAACGTCGATCTGAATTGCTGGTGGCCAAAGATGCGCCCAAGGCGGAAATTGAGGCGATGGCCTTAGCGGACGAAGCCGTGCAACGTGCCTTGGCCGGCAACGCGCCAAAAAAGCTGATTGTTGTTCCAGGGCGGATCGTGAATGTGGTTATCTGACCGACGCAAGTTCCTGGCGGCATGTCTTTCGCTTCCCTTGGCGGGTTGCGGGTTCCAGCCGGTTTACGGACCATCAGGCGCAGGTCTAAGCCTGCGAAACAAAGTCACTGTCGAGCCGCCGACAACACGGCTTGGATTTGAATTCGTGGCCCGCGTCGAAGAGCGCTTCGGCCGACCGCAAGCGGCGTTTTACGATCTCAGCTACGCGATCGAGACACAAAGCGAAGGCATCGCTATTGCCGCAGACAACGACACGACGCGCGTCCGGGTGATCGGGGATATCACCTATGCTCTGACCGAGGTTGCGACAAATGCGCAGGTCTTGGCCGGCAGCGTATCGAGCTTCACGGCTTATTCGACGACTGGCTCAACCTTGGCCACGGATTCAGCGCGGCGGGACGCCGAAAACCGCTTGATGATCATTCTTGCTGACCGATTGGTCGATGAGGTGATCTCTGGCGCGGCGCGTTTCGCATGAAGCTAACCGGCAGAGATGCCGCGGCCTTCATGGCCAAACCCAAAACTGATTTCGCGGCTGTCTTGCTCCACGGCGCCGACGCGATGCGTGTTGCTCTGAAACGCCAAGACCTCGCCGAAAGGTTGTTTGGCGCCGATGCGGAAACGGAGATGCGCCTGACGCGCCTGACGGGCGCCGAGCTACGCTCCGATCCTGCAAAACTGATCGATGCGGTGAAGGCGGTGGGTTTTTTTCCCGGAGCGCGCGGCGTTCTTGTAGAAGGTGTTAGCGACGGGCTTACCGCTCTCTTCTCAGACTGCCTGGACGCGTTCCAGCCTGGCGACGCGCAGATCATCGCCACATCGAAAGAGCTTCCCACCCGCTCAAAGCTGCGAAAGCTCTTCGAGGCGAATGCCCGCGCGGTAAGTATTGGTATCTATAACGAGCCACCCAGCCGCGCCGAGATTGAGCAGATGCTGCGGGATGTGGCCATGCCTGAGCTCGGCCGCGAGGCGGACAGCGCGTTGCAAGCCTTGGCGCAAGCGCTTGATCCGGGTGACTTTCGCCAAACGGTTGAGAAACTGGCGCTCTTCGCGCTCGACCTCGACCGTCCGATTTCCTCAGCCGATGTTGACGCCGTCGCACCGCGAAACGGCGAGGCAGGTATCGATGACATTTTGGATGCCGTCGCGAGCGCTGAGGTGGGGCGGATCGGCGCGTTGCTGTTGCGTATCTCGCAGCATGGCGTTGCGCCCGTTTCTTTATGCTTGGCCGCCGAGCGTCATTTCCGAGAGCTTTATGCCGCATCAATACATGCAGGCGGGCCGGCCAAAGGGATTGCCAACCAACGGCCGCCGGTCTTTGGACGCAGGCGTGATCGCATGCTGTCCCAGATCAGGGCATGGGGCAGCACGCGACTTGAACACGCCCTTGTGCTGCTCGTGGAAACCGATCTTGCATTGCGTTCAAGTGCGCGCGCACCACAAATGGCTCTGGTTGAGCGCGCGCTCATCCGTTTGGCGATGATGCCGCGACAAAAGTGAAGGGACGGCAATGTACAGGTTAATTGGCTCTCTGCGAAACCGTGCGTTTCGTGTCGCATGGCTATTGGAAGAGTTGGGCGAGGTCTATGAGCTGGTCGAGGCACAACCCCACAGCGAAACCGTCTTGTCCGTCGATCCGGGGGGAAAGCTGCCGGTTTTGGAAACCGATGATGGCGCCCTTTGGGATTCGATCGCGATTATGAATTGGCTGGCTGACCGCCATGGCCGCTTTACCCATCCCGCCAGCAGTTTTGCTCGGGCGCAGCAAAACGCCGTGACCGGCCAGATACTCGATGAGATCGAGAGCCTTTTGTGGATGGCAGGGCGCCATAGCTTCATCTTGCCCGAAGACCGGCGCGTTCCGGAAATTAAAGACAGCCTAAGGTGGGAATTTACACGCAATTGCAAGCGCATAGCGATGCGCTTGCGCGATGGGCCGTTTTTGGCCGGAGACGCTCCGACGGTGCCCGATTTTCTCTGGACACATTGTGCGACTTGGGCCCATTCAGCCCGGTTTGACGTCAATGAACCGCGCCTGATCAATCTGGCCGAACGCATGCGCGCGCGTCAAGCCTATGCCAAGGTTGCCAAGCTACGCGGCTGATCCATCGGGCACTTTGCGCCACAACTCAGCCGCGTCAGGTTCGGCGGCCAGAGTTGTCACGGCGAAAGCGGTGCTGAGATGGGTGGGGTAACGCGCGCCTCGTTACCCCGCGTGGCACGCTAGCTGCGCGTCATGGCCTTAATCTTTGAGATATGGCCAGGCTTCGCCGAGAGCGCAGGACCCGCTAGCGCTTGGACAGCAAGGGGCAATTCGTCCGCCGCAACGATGCGATCGACCAATCCAAATTGCCACGCCTCTTCGGCCGACAACCGGGCACCGGCCATCAAGATCAGGCGCGCGCGCGCGGGCCCGACGAGATTGCGCAACCTTTGAGGGTCTGACGGTTGGGGCAGCAAGCCCAATTTTGCAACCGGGTAAAAGAATTCCGCCGTTGGAACCGCGACGCGCAAATCGCAGGCGAGCGCCATGCCGAATGCACCGCCCGCCAATGTCCCGTTCAGCGCCGCAATCGTCAAAAGATCGAGTTGCGCAAGCGTGCTGGACAAACGTTCCCATACCGGGTCGGTCGCCAGACCGTTGCGCGCTTCGTCAAGATCGGCACCGGCGGAAAAAACCTTGTGGCCTCCACCTGTGATGGCAAGAACCTGGGCGTGATCCTGCGCGTCCTCGGCGATATCGGCCAATTCCGTCAACATCACGGAGGTGAGCGAGTTGGCCTTTTCGGGGCGATTTATCGTTGCCGTCCAAAACCCGTCATCGCGGCGAAGTTCGATCACGAAACCAACCCGATCCGTCGGCGCAGCTCGTCGTTGCGCAAGGATAGTTCTTCGCCAAGATGGTCGTCGGCATCCGGCCCGCACATCCAAACAAGCGCCTTTGCTGGCCATTCAGGTGGAATGTGGTCCGACCATTCGAGCTTGCTGACCGGATTAACGCCAGAGGCCTTGATCTCACGCTGCATTTCTGTGGCCACCGTGCCCGGTGACAAGCCCATCGCGCGTATACCCTGGTGGGCCGCTTCTTTGTGCAGACACATGGTCAACATCGCAGCACCCGCTTTCGAGGTGCAATAGTGGCTCCACCCCTCAAGCGCGTTATGCGCTGCACCTGAGGAAATCGTGATTACCGTACCGCCCCCACGCGACACCATTCCGGGCAGGACTGCGCGCATCCCGAAATATACACCTTTGAGATTGATATCGATGACCTGGCCCCACGCATCGGGATCCGAGGTGGCCATCCTGGAGATCGGCTCGATTGCGCCCGCGTTGTTGATGAGAATGTCAACGGCGCCAAAACGGCCCTCAGCCGCGGCGACCGCTGCCATTACGTCATCGGACCGGGCCACGTCGACCGCAATGGCCATGGCAGTCTCGCCAATTTCATCCGCCAGCGCCTTGATCGCAGTCTCGCTGCGGGCAAGCAGAACGACGTTGCATCCGGCCATAGCAAATGCGCGCGCCGCGGCGGCGCCGATGCCACGGCTCGCACCTGTAATCATCACTGTTTTCTCGGCAAGCTCAGTCATTTAGCGATGTCCCTGTCATCTTCCCGCCCCGTTCGGTTAGTAATCACGTACTTGACGCACTTCGGAGCGGCATCAAAACTGCCGCCAAATTCACCTCGACAGGAGGACATGTCAAAGATGAAAGCGTTTAACACTTCCCTTTCCGTCGCGGCCCTAAGTCTGATCGCGCTACCTGCAACAGCCGAAATCACAGCGCAGGAGCTTTGGGCCGACTGGCAAGCGATGTCCGCATTTCTGAATAACGGCATGACAGCGGAGGTGTCGGAGACGGCAAATGGGCTCGTCCTACGCAACTTAACAATGCGTCCAGATGTGGGTGAGGATGCGTCAACAGAGATGCAGTTTGAGCAGATCGAGCTCATTGAAACTGGGTCCGGCGGCGTGGAAATCGTGGTTTCGCAGCCCTATCGCTCCGTCGTGGAAACCCAAACGCTCACCGAAACGTTGGTGGTGGAGATGCTGGCCAGTTTTGACGGCTTAGATGTCATGGCCACCGGATCTCCGAACAACATCACGTATATGTACACGCTAGACGGAATGACATACAGCGTCACCCAACTCAGTGGACCGTCCGGCGCCTCCCCAACCGTTTCGATGGTTATGACAACAGAAGGGTTTGAAACCACATATACCGTCAATGGCCCACTTCCCGACCGTACATTTACCAGCTCGATCGTCGCCGACAGCATCGAATTAGAAGCCGATGTCACGCCCACCGAGGACGAACCGGCCGAGTTGAAAGTCACAGGCCAGATCGACGGCTTGTCCGGCACCAGCGACGGCTCGATGCAGGCCGTACAAGCCTATCTGCAATCGTTCTCGAACACCTCAGGGGCAGGTAGTGACGGGGCCAGTTTTGACGGGTCATTTACCTATGACAGTGCCGAGGTCGTGGCACAGGCCGGCGATACCTCCTTCGATTTTTCGATGCGCGGTGGCAATAGCGGCGGCACACTTGATTTCGATTTCACCGCAAGCAGCCTGTTTTACGGGTTCACAACCACCGAACCGCAGGTCTCGTATTCGGGCTCGGACGTTCCGTTTCCGGTCGAGGCGCGCGCTGCCTCGTCAGCGTTTGCCATCGAAATTCCGGTGGCGCAGCAGCCCGAACCCTCCGACGTCGCGCTTCAGATCGACTATACAGATCTGGTCGTGAACGAAGCCGTTTGGGCGACATTCGACCCGGGGCAAGCCATCCCGCGCGATCCCGCAACGCTTCGGCTCGACATCTCTGGCTTGGTGCAGATGACCACCAGCATCATGGCGTCTGATCCAGCGGCGTTCGCTGGCCCTCCGGGTGAATTGCGCAGCTTATCCTTGAACCAACTTTTGGTTGCGGCCGCCGGTGCGGAGCTGACGGGCGAAGGCGCTGTGGATTTTGTGCCAGGCACATTTCCGCCGCAGCCCGTTGGCAACGTCAATCTCAGCCTTTCGGGGCTTAACACGCTTTTGGATCGGCTGACGGCGGCCGGACTTTTGCCGGCCGAACAAGCCAGTATGGCGCGTGCCATGACCGGCATGTTTGCGCAGCCAGGCGCAGGGCCCGATACGCTCGAAACGACGATTGAGTTCTTGCCCGGTGGCGGGGTCACCGCAAACGGATTTCCGCTCCAATAGTGACCCGCATTGGCGCGCCTGGCTTGCCGGCCGGGCGCGTGCGGCATAAGTGGCAGGGGTCGAAACACTTTCGAAAGCGACCCTATGCCCGCCGATCTTTCTAAGCTGACAGACGCCCTCCTCGCCGCTGCTGCCAAGGCCGGCGCCGATGCGGCCGACGCCATGGCCATATCGGAGCGCTCGGTCTCCGTGGATGTGCTTCATGGCGCGCTCGAAAGCGCGGAACGATCCGAAAGTACCGAGATCGGATTGCGTGTTCTGGTCGGACAGCGCCAAGCAACCGTTGCCTCATCCGATCTGTCGGACAGAACGATGGAGGAGATGGCCGTGCGGGCGGTCGCGATGGCAAACCTTGCGCCCGAAGACCCGCATTTGGGGCTCGCCGGCGTGCATTTGTTGTCGTCCAAGCGCGACGCCGAGGGGTTGGATTTGTTCGACGGAGCTGACCCGAGCCCAAAAGACCTTGAGGATCAAGCATTGGCCGCAGAGGCAGGCGCATTGGCGATCGCAGGGGTCAGCCAAGTGCAATCGGCCAGTGCCGGGCACACATTCCGAGACACCTATTTAGCGGCAACAAACGGCTTTGCCGGAGGCTATAGTCGGTCCAGTCACGGCCGATCCGCAGTTGCCATTACCGGCACCGGACTTGCCATGGAACGGGATTATTATGGCGAAAGCCGGTGTCATTTAGCGGACCTTCCCGATGCGGAGGAGATCGGGAAAATCGCCGGGGAACGCACCGCCGCCCGCGCCGGCGCCCGCAAGCCGCCCACAGGTGCCTTTCCAGTCATCTACGATGAGCGCATCGCAAGCAGTCTAATCGGCCATCTCGTTTCGGCCATCAACGGGACGGCCGTTGCACGTGGGTCAAGCTGGTTGCGCGATGCCATGGGCGAGATGGTTTTGCCCCCGGGGATCGACCTCATCGAGGACCCGCATCGAGCGCGGATTTCAAACGCGCGCTATTTCGATGCCGAAGGTCTCCCAACAAAGCGCCGTTCGCTTGTGAAAAATGGGGCGCTGCAGGGCTGGATCCTTGATCTGGCGGCAGCGCGCAAACTGAACACGTCTCCCACCGCCAATGCGGTGCGCGGCATTAGCAGTGGACCGTCTCCTGCGGCGTCCAGCCTTTCGCTCACACAAGGCGGCGTTAGCCGCGAAGACCTGGCACAAGACGTCGGCGACGGGCTGTTGGTAACCGGGCTGATCGGTGCGTCCATCAACCCGACAACCGGTGACTATTCGCGCGGGGCGAGCGGCTTTTGGATCGAGCGCGGTGAAATCGCCTTCCCCGTGAACGAATGTACCATCGCCGGAAATTTGCGCGAAATGTTGGCAACCATTCGGCCGGCCAATGATGCGCGGACGCATCTGAGCAATGTTGTGCCATCGCTTTTGGTTGAGGGGCTGACGATTGCCGGCGCCTAAGTCGGAGGACGTCGCGCTCCTGATCGATGCGGCCGAACGCGCTGGCGACATTGCATTGCGGCATTTTTCCGGAGACCGAACACCCACCCAAAAGCCGGGTGGTCAAGGCCCAGTGACAGATGCCGACCTTGAGGTCGACGCGGCACTGCGCACGCAATTGTTGGCCGCGCGTCCGGGTTATGGCTGGTTGTCCGAAGAGACACCGGACAATGCCGCGCGGCTCGCTTGTGAGCACGTATTTATCATCGACCCAATCGACGGCACGCGTGCATTCGTCGATGGACGGAAATCTTGGGCACATTCCCTGGCGATTGTGCGCGGCGGGGCCGTTGTGGCGGCCGTGGTGTTTCTACCAGCTCTAGAACGCATGTATGTTGCAGGTTTGGGCGATGGCGCGCAGTTAAACGGGGCCAGAATTGAGGTCGATCCTGGCGCAAATGAAGGTGACGAAATCCTCGCCGCCCGGCCTAATTTCAGCGATGACAGGTGGCCCGGCGGCGTCACCCCTATGCGCCGTGCCTTCCGGTCATCCCTGGCCAATCGGCTTGCGCTTGTCGCCGAGGCACGTTTTGCCGCGATGCTGAGTTTGCGCGAAGTCTGGGATTGGGATGTTGCCGCTGGCGCGCTCCTTGTGACCGAGGCGGGTGGCAATGCCAGCACCCCGACCGGCGCAAGCCTGAACTTTAACCAGGAACATGCCATGCAACCGGGAATATTGGCCGCCCCGCGCCAGCTTCATCAGCAACTTGTTGCACGGCTCACGCCGCCGGCTGCTTGACCGTGCGACCCAAAGCCTTACGGTGCCGCGCGATGCCACTCAAGCCTTGGGGGACTTAATGGCCCAGCGACTGCACCTCGTCTTTGGCGGCGAACTGACAGATACGTCTCGGACGGAATTCCGTGATGTCGATGCGATCCATATCGTCGGGATTTATCCGGATTACAGATCGGCCTACAATGCGTGGAAATCCGAAGCGCAGCGTACGGTGGACAACGCCCATATGCGCTATTTCATTGCACATTTGCACCGGCTACGTGACGAAGAACAGGCCGCATCCTCGACCGAGGAATTGGGCGGCTGAGGCCCCATGGCCAGTTCCCTCGCTCTTAACCTCTATCTCGCCTTTTCCGCGCGCATGACAGGGATGTATGAACGTGCGCTCCAACGTCGGCTCGCGGCAGGAAAGGAAGACGAAAGCCGGCTGGATGAGCGACGCGGTCAGGCCGGGCGCGCACGCCCGTCCGGTCCGCTGATTTGGTTCCATGCCGCCAGCGTCGGGGAATCCATTGCGCTTTTGGAATTGACCCGGCGTTTGGTCGAAGAGGAACCGGCGCTGCATGTCCTGGTCACGACAGGCACCGTGACGTCGGCCGAGGTCATGGCCAGCCGCTTGCCGGAACGGGCGTTTCACCAGTTCGTCCCCCTTGATGCACGCGCTTGGGTGGCGCGATTTTTGGATCACTGGCGTCCCAACCTCGCCGTCTGGACCGAGAGCGAGCTGTGGCCTGCGTTGATTGTCGAAACGGATCAGCGCGATATACCGATGTTGCTGGTCAATGCGCGTATGTCGAAATCGAGCCATGATCGATGGCGTTTTGTCCTGCGGCGCATGGCGCAAGCACTGCTTAGCCGCTTTTGCGCCGCCCATGTGCAAGACGGCGTTACGGCCGGGTATCTGCGCCGCCTCGGGCTCCCCGAGGATCGTATGGAGGTCACGGGCGCGTTGAAGGAGGGAGCCGCCGCGTTGCCGCATGATGAGGCCGAGCGGGCCGATTTTGTCAGCCGGTTGGGCGGCCGGCCTGTCTGGCTCGCGGCCTCGACCCATCCGGGTGAAGAAGCCGTCGTATTGGCCGCACATCAAAAGGCGTTGCGCAACAATCCAAGGCTGCTTTTGATCTTGGTCCCACGCCATCCCCAACGCGGAGACGAGGTAGCTGAGCTGTTGTCCAAGGGTGGTTGGTCCTTTGCCCGTCGCAGCACCGAAGACGACATCGATGCCGACACACAGGTATATTTCGCCGACACTGTCGGGGAAATGGGGCTGTGGTACAGGATCTCACCGATCAGCTTTGTCGGCGGATCCCTCGAACCCATTGGGGGCCACAACCCATTTGAACCCGCCGCCCTCGGATCGGCGATCCTACACGGACCTTACGTGACAAATTTCGTCGACATCTATCAGCGTCTCACCAAGGCGCATGCCGCCAGGCTGGTCAGCGGGCAAGACCAGCTTGCACAATCCGTCAACGATCTGCTGAGCCCCGATCGCGCCGCGGCGATGGCCAATGCCGCGTGGGAGGTGTCATCTGCTGGGGCAAACGTGACCGATCTCGCGATTGACCTGATTTTCGATTGGCTTCCGCCAGACAGCGCAAAAAGCTGATGCCGCGGGCACCGCGGCATTGGAACCGGCCGCCGGGCCTGACCGCAGCACTTTTGGCGCCGCTCGGTTGGCTTTACGGCATCGGCACGGCGCGCCGGATTGCCAAAGGCCCGCGCGAGAGGTTGGGCATTCCGATCATTTGCGTCGGCAACCTTACCGCGGGCGGGACGGGGAAAACACCTACCGTTATGGCCTTGGCAGATCGGCTCTCGGACCACGGGGCGCAAATCCTTAGCCGCGGCTACGGTGGCGCCCTAACCGGTCCTGTGCAGGTCGATGCGGCGCGGCACAGCGCCGCAGATGTCGGCGACGAGCCGCTTTTGCTGTCGGCCTTCGCACCGGTATGGGTCGCAAAGGACCGGCACGCCGGCGCGCTGGCAGCGCGCGATGCGGGCGCCAAGGTGCTGATCCTAGATGATGGGTTCCAAGATGCTCGGTTGGCCTATGATCTGTCGATTGTTGTTGTCGATGCCGGGCGTGGCTTTGGAAACGGTCGGATTATTCCTGCCGGTCCGCTACGGGAACCTGTTATGCGCGGCTTGGCGCGTGCGGATGCCATCCTCTCCATTGGCTCCGAAGCGGCGCAATCGCGGTTTGCCGAACGCTATCGCGCTGCGCTTCCTATCCCGCATTTGACCGGATCTTTGGACACTCTGCCGACAGGCTTGCCGCTATCGGGCGCGCCGGTTGTTGCCGTGGCAGGGATCGGCGATCCGGAGAAATTCTTTGCCACCGTGCGCGGAACAGGCGCTAAGATCGTGCAAAGCATCGCCCTGGCCGATCACCAAGAGCTCAGTCGGCCCCTGATGACCCGCCTGCTGCGCGACGCAACCGAGGCAGGTGCGATCCTTTTGACCACGGAAAAAGACGCCGTGCGGCTTCCGCGGGAGTTTCGCGCAAGCGTGACAACCTTGCCGGTCCGGCTCAGTTTTGACGATCCAGCCAAACTCCAAACGCTTCTTGCCAGGCTGCTTTAGGTATGCGTCGGTTTGGTTCTAGGCCGCGGCAGCGCGGGCGGGCGACCGCCCCAACGGGGCATTGAGCTCGCACGCACACCGGAATTGTCGCTTCGATTACGCCTCGGCGATCAGGCCATCCAGCAAAACCTGCATGTCGCTATAGGGCATGTTGCCGTGCATAACACCGTTTATGATAAACGTGGGTGTCCCAGGAACTTCGTGTTCCTCCAGACGCGCCTCGTAGCGATCGACCAGGGCCTGTGCGAATTCACCATCGGTCAGGCAGCTTTCAAGCTCTGCGTCGCTCAGGCCCGCCGTCCGTCCGATACGGCGCAAGTTTTCCGCAACCGTGGCAGCATCCCCTTGGGTCCATTCCCGCTGATTTGCATAAATCAAATCTGTAACGCCGAAGAAGCGTTCGGGCCCGGCGCAACGCGCCACCATCGTCGCCCAAAGACCAAAGCGGTCGAAATACACCTCGCGGTAGATGAACCGTACGGTGCCTTGATCGATATAATCCGCCTTGAGTTGCGGGTAGACTTCCTCGTGGAAGCGGGCGCAATGGGGACAGGTAAAACTTGCATATTCGATAAATTCGACAGGGGCGTCTTCAGCGCCTAAAGTCATTTCCGGTATCTCGCGGCCGGGATTGTCCTGCGCCATCGCTGGCGCGACAAGATCGGGGCCAAGCAGGGCTGTGCCACCCATTATGGCAGCACCTGCGCCCATCCCACCCAGTAAAAACCTGCGTTTCATTGAAATTCTCCTATCCATTCGATGTCTCCTCGGGCCCCAGCACATGGCCCGCCAACCGGGTTAAAGCGTTGCGCAAGCGATCGTCGGCAATTTCATCAATTCCGCGGCTTGCGGCGGCCCGCACCTCAGGGGCAGCGGTTGGTCGCACATTGGGTGTGAAGGTTGTTTGCCGGTCCTCGGCAAACCCCGTGGAAGTTGTTTGCGTAATATGCACGCGGCTCACGGCACGGTAGCCGTAACACGCGTTCACACTCGCAACGATCTCTGCCTCTCGCATCTGTACCAACGGCGCGGAGGCCCCGTTCGTCAACACAACCAACGTGCCGCCCAAACCCTGTTTCCCGCCATAGCGCAGCGTCACAGGGCTCGCCATTTCTGCAATGTCGGCGCCGACGATTTCGTGCCATCGGGTCAGCAATTTCGTTTCGGCGAAACCCCGTTTGGTCGCCGGTCCCTTCATCAGGCCCGCCATCAGACGCGAGGCCGGTTCGAAACCACGATTGCGGCGCCGAGTGCGCTCTGGCAGGGTGGGGTCACGAGGGGACATTTCATCCCTTTCCTATGCTGCCAGCAAATCTACGTCACGAGATGATGTTAGCCAATAACGAGCCGATGCCCGAGCGCTCACGGTTACGCGAGCATACCATCGCCCCGGCGCTTTTACGATGGTACGATATGCATGCACGCGACTTGCCGTGGCGCGTTGGACCCGCCGATCGCGCACGCGGCGAACGCGCTGATCCGTATCGCGTGTGGCTATCGGAAATCATGTTGCAACAAACGACGGTGGCCGCCGTCAGAGCCTACTTTCTGCGCTTTACCAAACGTTGGCCGACGATCACCGCACTGGCTGCGGCCGATGATGCCGACGTCATGGCAGAATGGGCCGGTTTGGGCTACTACGCCCGGGCCCGCAACTTGTTGAAATGCGCCCGCGTCGTTGCATCGCGAAACGGCGTGTTTCCCGATACCGAAGATGCGTTGCGCGAGCTTCCAGGCATCGGCCCCTACACGGCCGCGGCCATCGCGGCGATCGCCTTTGACAAGCCTGCTGGCGTGATGGATGGAAACGTCGAACGCGTGATGGCCCGGGTGTTTGCCGTCAGGAGCCCATTGCCGGGGGCAAAGGCCGAATTGCGTGCTCTGGTCGAAGCTGCGACACCCGTTTCGCGACCGGGTGACTACGCGCAGGCGGTCATGGATTTAGGCGCCACGATATGTACGCCGCGATCGCCCGCCTGCGGCATTTGCCCGGTGATGGATGGCTGTGCCGCGCGCGCCGAAGGCATCGCAACCGAGCTACCGAAAAAGGCGCCAAAGGCTGCCAAACCAACGCGCTTTGGCATTGCCTATATTGCGCGGCGGGCGGATGGCGCCCTGCTATTGGAAACCCGACCGCCTCGGGGTCTGTTGGGTGGCATGCTGGGCTGGCCGGGAACGGATTGGGCTGAAACGCTTCCAAGCGACGCCCCCCCCTGCGAGGCCGATTGGCACCCATTGGGGACGGAAGTGCGGCATACCTTCACGCATTTTCAGCTCAGGCTCGCTGTGGAAGTGGCGGACGTTCCCGATTGTGCCCGCGCCGACCGGGGTGTTTTTTACGACGCGAGCGATTTCCGCCCGGCCAACCTGCCCACTGTGATGCGCAAAGCGTATAACCTTGCGGTAACAGGTTGGGCGCGTGATTGACGAACGCCTAGATCGCGCGGCATTTTGGCAATCATGAACGACAGCCCCAATACCCCCTCCAGGCTCGATCCGGCCTGGCCCTTTTGGGTCTCTCTGCTTTTGGTGCCGCTGATTTTATTCGTCGCGGCGCAAGGCGGCCTGTGGTTGTTTTTGGTGCCGATTTCGACTTGGTGGCTCTTTATTGGCCTTGATGCTGCGACCGCGGCGAACACCAACAATGCCGATCCAGAAACGGCAGAGGACGCGCTCGGCGCCTACAAGGCGCTCACGCTTCTGTGGGTCCCGCTGCAATTTGGCGTGATCCTTGGGTTGATTTGGTATGCCACGCGCGCCGCGCACTTGGACACTATCGAAAAGATCGGGCTCTTTTGCGGTGTTGGCATCCTGTCCGGAACGATTGGGATCAACTACGCACACGAACTGATGCATCAACGCAATCGGCTTGAACGTTGGGCGGCAGATTTGCTGCTGGCATCGGTGTTATATTCGCATTTCAGGTCCGAACATCTATTGGTCCATCACCGATATATCGGCACCCCGAAAGACCCGGTCACCGCCCGATACAACGAGGCCTTTTGGCGTTTCTTTCCTCGCGTGCTGATCGCCTGCGCCCTGTCCTCATTCGCGGCAGAGGCGGCGCTATTGGCGCGTAAGAACAGGCCATGGTGGGACTGGGCGAACCCATTTTGGCGCTATGCAGGCCTGCAAACTGTGTGCGTGGTCGCGGCTCTTGCCCTTGGTGGCTGGGCCGGGCTGGGGCTCTTTGCCGTGCAGGCCGTCGTTGCGATCTGGCAATTGGAACTGGTCAATTACGTGGAGCATTACGGGCTGACCCGACGCCATCTGGGTGCCGGTCGGTATGAACACGTGCAGCCGCATCACAGTTGGAATTCAACCGAACGGGCCTCGAACTGGCTATTGATCAATCTTCAGCGGCATTCGGATCACCATTACAAACCGGACCGGCGTTTTCCGCTGCTTCAAAGCCGCGTGGGCGAGGCGCCGGAACTTCCGGCTGGGTATCCGGTGATGACCTTGGCCGCGCTGGTGTCGCCCATTTGGCGGCGGATCATGAACCCGCGCGTGCGCGCATGGCGGCGCCAACACTATGCCGATATTGAGGATTGGTCGGCCTACAACGCCGCATCCAACCCCTTGCCGCGGTAAAAAAATTCCCACCAAGGTCTGGGGCCTTGGTGGGAAGTTAGGGTCGCACCATGTGACCCGATCGGGCCGCAGGTACGGGCGGTATGCGCGTGTCAGTCGGCCAATTCGGCCCTGATTTGTTGGCGAAAAATGTCAATTGGAACACGGGCGCCTTCAACTTCGAAATGCCAGTAGATCCAGCCATTGCACGAGGGCGCGCCTTCCAACGCGGCGCCAACTTGATGGATTGAACCTTTAGTGTCTTGCGCGACCAACGTGCCATCGGCGCGCACTTTCGCGCGGTGTCGGCCATTTAAGCTGACCAACTCATCGCCGGGGTTGAGCAAGCCGCGCTCCACCACTTGACCAAACGGCACCCGCGGTTCGGCGCGTTTTGACGTTGTAACTTTGAGGCCGTCGCCATCGAATTTGCGCACCTTGGCGATGCGGGCTTCTGCGATGGCGCGATAATTTCCGTCGCGTTCAATACCGATGAAATCCCGACCGAGGGCCTTTGCCATAGCGCCGGTCGTACCGGTACCGAAGAAAGGGTCCAGAACGACGTCACCGGGGTTTGTTGTCGCCACCAAGACACGGTGCAGCAAAGCCATCGGCTTTTGCGTTGGATGGGCCTTGTTGCCCTTGGCGTCCTTTAAGCGTTCCGCACCCGAACAGATGGGAATGACCCAGTCCGAGCGCATCTGCACGCCCTCGTTCAGGGCTTTGAGCGCCTCGTAGTTGAATGTGTATTTCGCCGCTTCCGAAACTGAGGCCCAAATCAGGGTCTCGTGTGCATTCGTCAGACGCTTCCCGCGAAAGTTGGGCATCGGGTTGGTTTTGCGCCACACCACATCGTTGAGGATCCAAAAGCCAAGATCCTGCATCGATGCACCGACGCGGAAAATGTTGTGATAGCTGCCGATGACCCAAATCGCCCCGTTGGGTTTCAGAACACGGCGGGCCTCAGCGAGCCAGGCGTGAGTGAACGCATCATAGGCGCCAAAGCTGTCGAACCGGTCCCAATCATCGTCCACGGCGTCAACCATGGTGTTATTGGGACGGTGCAGGCTGCCTTTGAGTTGCAGGTTATAGGGCGGATCGGCGAAAACCAGATCGACAGAACCCGCCGGCAGGTGCTTCATCTCATCGATGCAATCGCCGGACAGGATACTGTTTAACGGCAACGCCGCTTTTGCGTGTGTCTTCGTCGTCATTACTGCCTCTTCGGCGCGTCCCTCGCACCGGCTGCTCGTTGCACCTCTGCGGACACATCCGAACACCTCTTGAACATGAGTCAAAGGCGATTCGCCGTCAAATTCTTTTTTGAATCAGCGCTTTAAGCTTTTTTCTTGCCACAAGATATTGTGCACCGGCTTGAAGGATCGCCTATGGGCAGGGCTGACACCAAGGCGCGCCAGCGCGGCAAGATGGGATTTTGTCGGATAACCTGCATTTTGCTCCCAGCCGTAGCCCGGGTGCTGTTGCGCCAGCGCAACCATGACCTCGTCCCGAGCAACTTTTGCAATGATTGAGGCCGCCGCGATCGACAGACAGCGGGCGTCTCCCTTGACCACGCTGCGTGCCGGACAGGGCAGGTCTGGCAGAGCATTACCATCGACCAGCGCGTGATCAGGCGGCTCCGGCAACGCCGCCACTGCGCGTGCCATCGCAACAAAGGTGGCTTCGCGAATATTGACCTGGTCAATTTCCTGCGCACTCGCCCAGCCGATCCCAATAGCTGCACTGTCATGGAGCGCGCGGAAAAGAGCTGCCCGGCGCGTGGCCGAAAGCTTTTTGGAATCGTTCAGCCCGCACGGGATGCGCTTGGGGTCCAACACAACCGCCGCCGCAGATACCGGGCCGGCCAAAGGACCGCGCCCAGCCTCGTCGATCCCCGCGACCCGGCCACCCAATCGCGCTTCCATCTCAAAATCAGGACCCATCGCGACATGTGATCATGAGACGCAGGCACAAGCAATAAGGCGGCGGCGCCCCAGCCGCGCCGCCGCCCCCTGCCTCACTGCTCGGGCTGATTACGGGCGGAACCCAGCTTCCCGTGTCCAGCCGTTTCGGTGAAGGCAGCGCCCAGTATAAAGGTTGCGCACGCCGCGATCGGTGTTGATGCGTACAAGGCATTCCGCGGGCAAAAGATTGGGACGCGGCACATGGTTCTGCATGCAGCGCATCAGATAGCCGCGCACGGCGCCGAAATCTCGGAAACAGCGCGCCGGTGCGATCCGCGCACGAGCTGGCGGTGCAATTGTCCCGCTGTGCCGGGTGACAGGTTCTGATCGATCGTTGCGGTCGTTGCGCTCGTCGATCGCACGTCCAATGACATATAGCGCGGCAAGTCCTGCCAGGATACCAGCGACATTCTCTGCATCGACGGCATGTGCGGGCGCGGCCGGCACCGTGACGGCCCCGAACGCCAAACTCAATGAAAGAGCCATCGCGGAGAGCGGTTTTTTCCAAGATATCGACATTTCAATCCTCCAGGTGACGGTCGCCGAAACACGATCGGCAAAAGTGATGGTGTCACGATGAGGCGGGCGCGGAGGTCTCTCAATAACGCCGGCTTGATATGCGATAACGCGGATCGGAGGTCAGCGGATATTGAATGACAGCGGCGTTCCAGCCATGCTCGTCGCCATGAAACGCTTTTGTCATATCTGTTTGGCGGCTTGCCTTTTTGTAGCTTCGGCGGGCGCAGCTTCGGCGGCGTGCTTTGCCGACTATAAAGCCAAGATGGATAACCCTCTGCGCCTGCACTACGGCGTGATCGAGATTCCCGATGCGGCCTGCTCGGTTGCGGCCGCCTTTGACGTCATCGCGCCGCGCGTCGCCGGTGGTGGCTGGGAATTGCTGGAAGTAATGACGGTATTCGACGAAAGCGGTCTTGATGCCAGGAGATCGGATGCCGGACAATTCTATCTCGCCTTCTGAAAGCCTTCTGACGGGCACGCGTGTCGTGCAGTTGGGGGTGCTGGCGATTGTGGTCATCTTGGGTTCAGCCGCGCTTTTGTTGTTTTTGAACCTGCCAGATGCAAATGCGTTTAATGAGCGCGTGGAACGCATCTTTGTCGAAAACGATGCCCTGACATCCAGCGAGGCAATCGGTCTATTGGAGGTCTTGGCGCAATCGGGCACTGCGTTTTCCGATGTATTGGCAAGCTATAGGGCCATCATTTTTGTGCTGCTGGTGTTTGCGACCGCGCTCCTGATCGCCTGCTTGGTCTTTGTGGTCACCTTGGTGGCGCAAAACCGCCGGATGGGTGAGATCGAAAAGAAGGGCCTGCAAGTCTCGTCTTTGATCCTGAGCCGCGAGGAACGTGTGGTTCTGCTGAACAACATGGAGTTTAAGCTGACTGATGCGGCCATGGAAACGCTGTCGGTATTGGCCGAGGCGCGGATGGATGACGAAATGCTAACGGGTGCGGAGCTTGAGGCGATGGTGTCAGGCAGGGTCGCTGCCGACTGCGAAGAGGCGGCGGGGGCCACGCGCATCAAGCGCCTGCGCGATGCACTTGGCAATCAGATGGTCACGGAGCTTTTGATCAAAAACGTGGCGCGGCATGGCTATATGCTGGCCATCGACAAAGACGTCATTCGGATGGTCTAGCCCGCCGCGGGCCGGCCAGTCCAAGGCCGCTTAGCAGTAAGGCTCCCCTCGACCATAGCCGCCCGCATCGACCACTGCGCCGTTATCTGCATCCGTGGAGCCTGTATATTCGCCCCCCGAACCGCGCGGGCAACTGGACTGATCGGCCCACGCACCACTGTCCGCGTCGGCGCCTTGAGCGGCGCCGGGTGTGCCTGCAACCACTGCTGCGCCGCCAGCTGCCATAAGGCCCAATAGGTGCCGCCGGGCCGGTTTGCGTACAGTTGATATGTCGGTGTCGACCAACTTTTTGGGTTTTTCGGTCATCGCGCCGTCTCGATCGGACTTCTAAAGCTCTGTGTACTCCGCTTGCCTGCAAGCACGTCTATTCTAAGCATCGGTGGGCCAGTTGCCAATGAACCGGTGCTCTGATTTCTTCGCCTGACCGAAAACTGAGGGTTGAGCGGTATCCGCATGGCGCCGATTTTACGCAATTTGGATTGGGTGCTATCGCCAATCCCCCAAACGACGTTTTTTGCAGAGTTCTTTGAGCAAAAGCACTTGGTCATCAAACGCGGCATGGCCGGATATTACAGGGGCCTTTTGAGCTCAGATGACGTTGATCGGGCGGTGAGCAGCATGGGGCTCTTCGCCCCCGAAGTGACTGTGACGAACGGAGCACACGGCGCAACCAACCAGCAGAGCGACGCCGATAGCGATGCCACATCCCCCGCGCAGATTAGGACGGCGGATTACACATTCGAAAATGGCTATGTCGATCCGGTTAGAGTGGCGCAGCTGTTTGCCGATGGCGGCACGGTCATCCTTTCAGGCCTTCAAAACCGCCTTGCCCCACTTGGACAATACACGCGATCTTTGGAAGCCGACCTGTCAACGCGCGTTCAGGCGAATGTCTACCTCACGCCCGGCGGCAACCAGGGCTTCCGCCCGCATTACGACAGCCATGATGTCTTCGTTTTGCAGATCGAAGGTGCGAAAACCTGGCGCATTTACGACGCACCCTTGCCGTTGCCGCTAAGCAGCCAGTCGTTTGTTGCCGGCGCAGTTCAACCCGGCGAGCTGTCCGAAGAATTCACATTGGAACCGGGGGATATGGCCTATATCCCGCGCGGTCTTGTTCACGATGCCGTTGCCGACGCTGGAACTTCGCTGCATGTCACGACAGGATTGATGTTCCGCACCTGGGCGGACGCAGTCGCGGAAGCGGCTCGGGTCATGGCCGGAAACTACCCCGAATTTCGCCATGCCTTGCCGCCGGGCTATGCCAAGGACGGCTTTCCGCTGGCGGCGCACGAGCCCTACTTTCGGCAATTGCTGGGCTTCCTTGCTGAACAGGCACCATATCTTGGCATCATGGAGCGTTTCCGTTCGGATTTTATCGATGCGCGCGTGCCACGGACCGAAGACCAACTCCGCCAAGCAATGGCCGCCAACGCACTGCGCGAGGACAGCCTGGTCGGATGCCATCAGGGCCTGATCTTCCGCCTGAATGGTTCCGATGGGAAAGACCTGGTTTTGTCGTTTCAGGGTGCCGAAATCACCTTTCCCATCGATCTGGAGGAAGCAGTGCGGTTTGCGCTTACCCAATCCCACTTCGTGATCCGCGATCTACCGGGCGCGCTTGATGCACCGTCGAAGGTGGTCTTGGTTCGCCGGCTTATTCGTGAAGGCCTGCTGCGCGTTCTTTAATGGCGCGTTTCGTCATTGCGTGGGCTCAGGCCATACCGCACCGCCAATTGCCAGACATGATCCGGCACCATGTTTTTGATCCGCGCCGGGTGCGTACGGCGCAAATGCAAAATGGTCTCAATCGCCTTCATCTCGACCCGGGCGCGCGCGAATTCCAAACCACGCGGACCAAACCGCCGCTGCATCCAACCAACCAGGCCGCGTAAAGCCCTTGGCATGCGGCGCAACGGAAGCCCGCCCGCGGCGCGTTCCGCATTTGCCATGAAGCCCGCGACAGCCGCCTTACGATCACCGTATGTTCCTACGGGTTGAAGCTCAATCCGGTCGCCGAGTTGGTCGACAATCTCGGCCCCACGGGCATTACGGACGATCAGCCATTGGTCCCCTTCTCCGGCCATATATCCGACCGTCACATCGGCCAAGCGGTTGGTGTAATCCACGCAGGTCCGGCACGTCATCGGCCAAAAGTCATCGGGCAAATCGGCAAGAGGCAGCTTTAGAAACGGGACCAATCGGGGCCGCCGCCCGTCGTCAAATCGCAATTCGACCCGGTAATCTGCGCGAAACTCCAAATAGCTGATCGTCTCCGGACGCACGTCCAAACGGTTGAGAAAACCGTGGAACGCCTCGGTTGTCGTGTTGTCCGAGCACGGCGTGCCGATCACATACAACCGGTCAAGGCCCAGGTCCGCCTCAATCGCGCGCAAGGCATAAACCTGGCACGGGATGCCGATCACGGCAATGCGCCGGTGCCCCGCCAGTCGCGCCGGCGTCAAGGCTGCCAAAATCGGTGCATAGCCCATGCGCATGCCACGGCAGCGCGCCATTTCGTCGGGATCGGTCACAATCACAGGGATCGGGCGCCACCGATCCGCTGGATCGGCCGCGACGGCCAGGACCGCATCGACGATCCCGCGGCGCAACATGGTCGCTGCAAGTTCTGTTGTGATGCCGGTCCATTGCGCGCCTTCGGCGGCCGGAACAAGACGGGCGCGATGCATTTTATGGCTGACGCCAAAGAACGTTTCGTCCGCGGCGCTGGCGGCACGCCCATGCACGCGCCGTTCCGCAGATGGGTAATCTGGCTTGATAAACTGGCAGGCGCGGCCGCAGGCACGGCCGTCGCCGATCCGACTGACACCACAATCGGTACACAGGCCCGATCGAGCCGCCCCGGCAAGGTGCGGCGCGGTCAGGCCAGGCGCTGCGCTGTCTTTTGGCATGCCGCAACTGTCGTTGCTGGCGGCCGAACTGTCAATCCAGCCTTACACATACCGCTGCGCACGCCACGCCTCAGATATCGAAGAACACAGTTTCGTCGGCGCCCTGCAGTTTAATGTCGAAGCGGTAGACCGGGATATCGCCCGATACACTAAGCGGTGCGATCAGTGTTTTGCGCCGATTCTGCCACTCGACCAGATTTAAAACTGGGTCATCGGCATTTGCCTCCGGCTCGTCAGCAAAATACATGCGTGTGTTAAGACCGATATTGATCCCACGTGCCACCAACCAAAGATTGAGATGCGGCGCTTGCAACCTGCCGTTTCGTCCTTTGGCCCGTCCTGGTTTGATCGTGTCGAACCCCCATTCACCGGTTTCGAAATTGGTGATCACGCGCCCCCACCCCCGAAACCCCGGCTCCACCGCGCCGCCGCCCTCGGGATGGGCATAACGGCCTTCGGCATTTGCTTGCCAAACCTCGAGCAAAACATCTTTGATCGGCGCATCCATGCCATCGATCACCAGACCCTCAACCCTGATCCGTTGTCCCAGAGGATCCGGGCCAGCGATGTCGTGGCCAAGCTCCTGGTCGTAGATGTCAAAACCCGCCGCACCGGGCGCGAGCCCGATATGAACATACGGACCGGCCGTCTGTGACGCACTTTCTTTGAGGTAATTCAATTGCTGGGGCATTGCTCAATTCCCCTCAAGCCGGTTTTCGAACAAGGTCGCGCGCCGCCCCCGCAAAACGACGTCGAATTTGTAGGCAATCGTGTCGAGCGGAATGGTCGCATTCAGATCAAGCTTTGCGGTCAATCCGTCGATGGCGGCTTGATCCGGTATGGTTTGTACGATGGGGCAAATCGGGATCAAAGGATCGCCTTCGAAATAGCATTGCGTGATAAGCCGTTGTGCGAAAGCTGAACCAAAGACGGATACGTGAATATGGGCTGGTCGCCAATTGTTCACATGGTTGCGCCACGGATAGGCACCCGGCTTTACGGTCCGAAAGTAAAAATACCCGTCCTCATCGGTGAGCGTTCGACCGCAACCGCCAAAATTTGGATCGATCGGTGCCAGATACGTATCTTTTTTGTGCCGGTAGCGTCCTCCGGCATTGGCTTGCCAAATCTCGACCAGCGTTGCGGGCACGGGTTTTGCGTCTTCGTCCAGCACCCGGCCATGCAAGATGATCCGTTCGCCAATCGGGCTTTGGCCCGGCTCGGCATAGTTTGTCAGCAGGTCATTGTCACCGGCGTCGATATCGTCGTGCCCAAAAACCGGCCCAGTGATTTCTGAGACCGAGTTTTCGAGGCTGATCAACGCGTATCGCGGAGACCGCGCGACGGAGGTTTTGTAACCTGGGGTGAAGGCGGGTGGCTGCATCTCGCGGTCGCGTTGATAATATTCCCCTAGCACCGTCATGGCGGTGGCTCCTCCCATCTTGGCGTGTCCCAATTGGCCGGCGATATGTGCAGTGCACACCGCAGAGGCGACCAGAGACTTTGGCTTAGCTGCCTTCTAATTCTCGTGCCGACAGCAAGTAGTAATTGCGTGTCGGAGCATTCACGGTTTCATCCGCAAGTTTTCGCAACGCAACAACTTTTATCCGTCGCGCCGCGTCCGTTTCAACCGTCGCCGCAATCAATCGATCCGCCAGTTCCATGGCCCATTGCGCATCACCGGAGCGCAGCGCGTCTTCAGCGGCCGATTTTAGGACATCGGCACCACCAACCAGCGCAATGAACCTTTTTGCTTCATCGGCTGGTGGCAATTGACCTAGGCTGGTCGGGTTACCATCGAACCATCCCAAAGTGCCGGCAAAGTACGCGCGCGCAGCATAGCCGACGTCACCGTAGAACTCCGCAAGGTAAGGCGCGCGCGCAAGCGCTTCTGGCAGTCGTAACGCCGCGGCGATTGTGACCGGGTCTTGGCCGGCATTCATGCCCGCAACCGTTTGCGCCACCACATAGCGGATGGCATCGCGATAATCCGATAGGCACTGGCGAATTGTACCCGCGCCGCGAACCGGCAGCGTGTGGCCGGGCGCCAAGACTTCGGCCGGATAGGCGAGCAATTGGTCCATCGTGTCGGCCCAGCTGTCAAAATCCCGGTATGGCGTACCGCGGATCGCATAGAGATTTGGAAAAGCGTGGTAGAAATTGTCGCCGCAAAACAATATTTTGGCGTCATCCATCCAAACAATCAGGTGATCCGGCGTCTCGCCAGGCGCCTTGGCCAATTCAAGGCTAAATCCTTCGCGCGAGAGCGTTGTCTTGTCGGAAAGGCGTAAGGTTGGTTCGAGATACCCCGCACCCATGCCTTGCATGGGCCTGTCACCGGGACCAATGCCCAAGCTGACACGTTCGTCAGGCGGTAAACCGATCCCGAATTGGCGCCTTGTGCGATCCATGAGCGCGGGTCCAGGCCAAGGACGGCGCTGGTCCGTGTCCACGAGGTCCGATGCGAACGTGTCCGACGCAATCACTTCGACATCGCGGCCCTCAGCAAAGATGCGCGCGCCGGAAATGTGATCTCGGTGCGAATGGGTGTAAATGATTGTGCGGATTGGCAGGTCAGAAATCTTGCGGAATTCTGCCAAGATGTGTGTCGCCGCTTCGGTCGTCTCGGTCGTATCGATGACGACAACCCCGCTTGTGCCGACCAAAAAATGTACATTTGACGCCGCGTAGCCGACGGCGGTGTAGACGTTCGGCGCCAGCATCATCAATTGTTTTTCGAATTGGGCGTTTTGATGTAGGAGCTTTGGCTGTGCCGGCATTGCGTTCCTTGGTGTTACCTTTGCCCGCATTGGCGGCGCTCATGGCGAATTGATCCCTTATGATCTGATTGCCATACGGGTTCTGCGTCCACCAAATTTTCAGCAGATTGCAATACGTTTTTTGCGTTTTGACGTTGCCGCAACGACCCAAGTGTGCGGTTATCCCGTCCCGAACGTCGGGCATCTGGCGACCCCGGCAGGATTCGAACCTGCAACCTATCCCTTAGGAGGGGATTGCTCTATCCAGTTGAGCCACGGGGCCACGGCGCTTTTCTTTGCGCGTTTTGGTCCGTTGCGCAAGCGACCGGCGCCCTTGGACAATCACGCGGATCAAGCGTAAGGGTGTGTATAGGCGGGGTAAAAGGGGCGAGCTGGTGCGTGGACGCAATCCTTTCGACGGCAAGCCGCAGCTTACGTTGCGCGACGTTGCAGAAGTGGCTGGCGTATCGGAGATGACGGTCAGCCGCGTGCTGCGCAATCGAGACGATGTGTCGGTGAATACACGCAAGCGGGTCTTCGATGCCGCGCGCAACCTGGGCTATGTCCCCAATAAGATTGCCGGTGCTTTAGCGTCCAACAGGGTCAATTTGGTCGGCGTGATCATCCCGTCTTTGGCAAATATGGTTTTTCCTGACGTCCTGGCCGGTATTGACGAGGTCTTGAACGCCACGCCTTTGCAGCCCGTCGTTGGCACGTCGCAATACATGATGGAACACGAAGAGGCCGTGATCTACGAGATGCTGTCTTGGCGGCCATCGGGTTTGATCATTGCTGGCCTTGAACACACCGATGCCGCGCGAGCCATGATGAATGCAGCAGGGATACCCGTCGTCGAAGTGATGGATATTGACGGAACGCCGGTCGCGGCGGCGGTTGGGATCAGCCATATCGATGCCGGGCGGCAAATGGCCCAGGAAATAGTCGAACGCGGCTACCGCGAGATATGTTATCTGGGGGCTGCGACGTTGGGCGATCACCGCGCCCGCAAGCGGCTCGAAGGATTTGAGCTTGGTCTTGCGGAAGCTGGGTTGCACCTCAAAGACCGGCTGCTTTACGAAGGCGGATCGGGGTTTGCAACGGGTCGGGATATGACCCGCCAGATGCTCGAAAAGCATCCAGATATCGATTTCTTCTATTACAACACGGACCTTAACGCGGCAGGCGGGCTCCTTTATTGCCTTGAAATTGGGTTAGATGTTCCCGGACGCATCGGGCTCGCGGGGTTTAACTCTTTCGATCTCTTGTCCGGTTTGCCGATGCGGCTTGCGACGATGGACAGCCGCCGCCAGGCGATCGGCCGGAAGGCGGCTGAATTGGTCGCGGCAAACGCGCTCACCGATGAACAGGTTGTTCTGACGCCTGCTTTCTTGCCGGGCGACACGGTCCGCGAGAAACGCTAAACGTTCAGCATTCCGGCAGATTGACCGCAAGACCGCCCTGGCTGGTTTCTTTGTACCGTGTGGACATGTCAATGCCGGTCTGCCGCATGGCTTCGATGCAATTGTCGAGCGGCATGAAATGGGCGCCATCCCCGCGCAAGCTTAACGACGCAGCCGAGACGGCCTTGATCGCGCCCAGGCCGTTGCGCTCAATACAAGGCACTTGGACAAGCCCACCGACCGGGTCGCAGGTCATTCCTAGATGATGTTCCAACGCGATCTCAGCGGCATTTTCGACCTGCGCATTTGTGCCGCCCAAGGCCGCGCAGAGCCCTGCCGCCGCCATTGCCGCGGCCGATCCAACCTCGCCCTGGCAGCCGACCTCGGCCCCGGAAATGGAGGCATTGTGCTTGATCAAGCCCCCGATCGCTGCCGCCACCATAAGATAATCCAACGCACCGTCCGCAGTGGCGCCGATGCAATGGCTTTCATAGTATTTCAAAACCGCGGGCACGACACCGGCTGCACCATTGGTCGGCGCCGTGACAACGCGGGCGCCTGCTGCGTTTTCCTCGTTGACCGCCATGGCATAGACGCTCAACCAATCGTTAACGGTATGGGGCTGCACAATGTTGCGCCCGGCCTCAGCTATGAGCTGTTCGTGAATCGCCTTCGCGCGACGCTTTACCTGCAAGCCACCAGGTAAAATACCGTCTTGGGTTAAACCACGGTCGAGACAGGCACGCATAGCATTGGCAATACCGGTTACTTTGTCCCGCAAAACAGGCTCAGGGCGCTGTTTGCGTTCGTTTGCCCATTTCATTTCAGCAATGCTCAAGCCAGAGGCAGCGCCCATCTCCAACATCTCGACCGCGGAGCCAAAAGGATAGGGAAAACCCTCGGCCTCCTTTGCCGCATGCAAGCTCTCCGCGCCACCTTGCGCTTGGCGCACAAGCTCGCCAGCTGTCAAAACAAAACCGCCACCGATCGAATAGTAGGTTTCTTCCAGCGCCAAATGACCGGCCGCATCAAATGCCCGAAGGACCATTCCGTTGGCATGTCCGGGCAGCGGCGGTCCATAATCGAAAATAAGATCGTCGTCGGGGCGAAACCGAAGCGGTGGCAATCCGTCCGGCTGCACAAGACCCGTTCGGCGGACATCTGCTTCGATCATCTCGGCAGCATCGGGGTCCAGTGTCGCGGGTTCATTCCCGGCCAATCCCAAAATGACCGCCCGGTCGGTTGCATGGCCCTTGCCGGTGAAGGCCAAGGACCCATGCAAGGTACAGCTTAACGACGCGGGTGCACCGGCCCCCGGTTCCAAGTCTCGACCGATGCGCAAATCGCCGAGAAACCGTGCCGCCGCGCTCATCGGTCCCATCGTGTGGGACGAGGACGGACCGACACCGATCTTAAAGATATCGACGATGCTGAGAAACATGCCGCCCGTCTTACGCCGCGGGATGCACCCACGCCACGCGGAAAACGACCTGGCAAGGCAGCCATGCGGCGCCATGGGGGCGCTTTGTGGAAGACAGGGCGCGCAAAATCACCTAGCCGAAACCAAAGTGGAATGTCGGGGGACAAGCTGTGAAGCAAAGCACGAAGGTTGTGGTTATTGGCGGCGGAATTGCCGGTTGCGCGACGCTTTACCATCTTACCCAGGAAGGTTGGGACGATGTCATGCTGCTCGAACGGGATGAGCTGACATCCGGCACGACCTGGCACTCCGCCGCGCAAGTTACGAATTTTGGGACAAACCAAACGATGATCGGCCTGAAAAGCCATTCGATCGCGCTTTATCGGATGCTTGCCGAGGACCCAGACTACCCAATCAACTACCATTACGGCGATGGCGGCATCCGATTGGCCAACACCGAGGACCAAATGGACGGTTATCGCCATTTTGCCTCGATGGCGCGAGGGATGGGCGTGGACTTTGAGATCATCGATGCGGCGGAATGCGCGCGCCGCCACCCGTTGATTTCCACCGACAATCTGATCGGCGGACTTTGGGATCCCCATGACGGTGACATTGATCCCGCGCAGTTGTGCCAAGCCCTTGCGCGCCGGGCACGCGCCGCTGGCGCAGAGATCCACCGAAACACAGAGGTTTCGGGGCTCCGGCAACGCGCGGATCATAGCTGGCTGGTTGAGACCACCCGCGGAGAAATCCACACCGAAATTATCGTGAATGCGGGCGGTTACCGCGTCAATGAAATCGCCGCGATGATGGGGGTGCATCATCCCGTCGTGTCAATGGAACATCAATACTTTGTCACCGATGAAATCGCCGCCATTCGCGATGCTGGCCACCGCATGCCGCTATTGCGTTGTCCGATCAGCGATTATTATTGCCGACAGGAAAGGAACGGTCTTTTGGTCGGGTTTTACGAACAAGACTGCAAGGCTTGGGGGCTCGATGGAATTGACCCGCATTTTTCGAACGCGCTGTGTCCCAATGATCTGGACCGTGTCACAGACGTCCTGGAAGATGCGTTCGAACGGATGCCTGCGCTGACGGAGGTGGGCATCCATACGATCGTGAATGGACCAATTACCTACACGATCGACGGCGCGCCGCTGGTGGGGCCGGTGCCAGGCAAACGCAATGCGTTTTGCATTGTGGGCCTGCGCGCAGGCCTGGGCGAGGGCGGCGGGCATGGTTGGCTGCTGGCACAACAGATCGTGCATGGTGAGGCATGTTACGACACGTGGGTCCTCGATCCTCGGCGCTTTACGGGGCATGGTAATGCGGAGCTTGCAGCGCTCAAGGCGGTTGAAGATTACCAAAACGAATTCCGGTTTCATTTCCCCCATGAACATCGACCTGCGGGGCGGCCGGCCAAAACAACGCCCCTAACAGCCGTCTTGGCCGCCGAAGGCGCGGCGTTCACGGTGGTCAATGGCTGGGAACGTCTGGATTACATCAAGCCTGATGACAGCTACTCCGAGCCGCATAGCTTTCGCTTCACGGACGTCGAAGACATCGTCGCGAATGAGGTCGCCGCTGTCCATAACGGCGTCGGCCTGAGCGAGATCTGCGGCTTCAACCGTCTGGAAATCACTGGCGCCGACAGGCACCGCTTTCTCGATCGCATGATCTGTGGGCGCCTTGAAAATCGGCCTGGGCGCGTCGGCCTCGGGTATCTCTTGAACCACAAGGGCATGCTCAAGTCTGAGGCAACCTTGGCCAATTTGCCGGCTACCGATCGCGGCCCCGACAGAGTTTGGTTCGGGTCAGCCGCCGCGGCTGAGTGCCATGATTTCGATTGGCTGTCGGCGCATTGCGAGACGGACGAAGACATTCGGATCCGATCCTTGACCAACGATATGACGATCCTTCTTCTCGCCGGGCCAAAAGCGCGTGACGTGCTCTCCGATGCTGCGCGGGGCGATTGGTCTGATGCGGCGTTTTCGTGGCTCTCGGCGCGCGAATGCTTCGTCGGTATTGCGCCGGCGACTGTCCTAGCGGTCAGTTTCTCCGGCGAGCGGGCATATGAGATCCATGTGCCCAATGCCCATCTCTACGCCGCCTACCTTGCACTTAAGGAGGCCGGTGGGCGCTATGGAATGACGCTGTTTGGCGCCCGGGCGATTGAATCGATGCGGATTGAAAAGCGCTTTCTGCATTGGAAGGCTGATATCCTGACTGAATTTGACCCCTTTGAGACCGGCCTGGAGCGCTTTGTTAAGATGGAAAAACAAGGTTTTGTCGGAAGGGATGCGTTGGAACTGCGTCAGGCGCGCGGGCCGCAAAAGTGTCTTGTCACGCTCCACTTGACCGCAGCGGACCGACCAGCACATCCAGGTGCTTCGGTCCTAGAAGGCAACAACGTCGTGGGAACCGTAACCTCTGGTTCCATGGGGCACCGCACGGGAAAGAACCTTGCCTTGGCTTTCGTCGCGCCGGACCGCGCTGCTTCAGGCACACAGCTCATGCTTGACCTCCTGGGTCGCAAATGCCCCGCAGAGGTCGCAGCGCCCGTAACCTTTGATCCAGCCTTCTTGTTGCTTCGGGGTTAGTCAAAGGCAATGAAACTCGACCCCAAATCCGCCGTTTCCTTGTCACCTACGGTTGCCCTCCAATTTGCAAATGGTCGTAAAGGACAGTTAAGCCGGGCACAGCCGAGACGATCCGACCACCTGCGCCGGACACGGCACGCTGGCGGCGCCGATACCGCGAAGCTGAGATAACCAAGCATCCTAAACCAGCGATCGTCGCTGGCGGGAGGTGGCGCGCCACGCGGCCTTCGGTTCGAGGCCAGGCCGGGTTTCGACTGGATGCGCTGGTGTCGCTTCATGGCGATGCTGTGCGAAGCTGAAACCGGACAATACCGTCAGTGCCGATGCACCGAAAAAATCCCAAAACCCACATGGAGGCTACGACCAACAGTTCGAATGCGCACCGGGTTTCTTGGCAAAGCCTTGCAAAATTTGGATATATGGCAGGGCAGTCGACAAACAGATCAGCTAAAGGCTCGCGTTTTCAGGACGCATTCTCTTCCGTCCCAATGAAAGATGTCGAACCCCACAAGCGTCTGAAGCCTTAAGGCTTTTGGGGACCGGCGGCTTTGAAGGAAAAATGGCGCGCTGGGGAGGATTCGAACCCCCGACCCCTTGATTCGTAGTCAAGTACTCTATCCAGCTGAGCTACCAGCGCGTGCGGCGCGGGTGTAGCGCTGGTGCCCATGGGGCGCAAGTGGAAAAGGTAAGACTACGCCGCGCTACCTGCGGGGAGGCAGATGCGAAAGGTGGTGCCCTCGGGGCCTGTATGATCAAGCTCCAACACGCCACCGTGCCCTTTCACCAATTCCGATGCAATCACCAAGCCAAGGCCTGAACCGCCTTTGCGGGCCGTGCCCTGAAAGGGTTGGAACAGGTGGTCACGCGCCTTTTGGGGCAACCCAGGACCATTATCGCTGACGTAGATCTCCCAGGTTTCGTCGCCCGCCGCGGCGCGCACTTCAACCGCACCGGCCTCGCCTGAGGCAACAATCGCTTGCCGCGCATTGCGGATGAGATTGGCCAAGACGCGGTACATCTGCTCTGGATCGATCCGCGCAGCCAATCCTGGCTCAACATTGGCGGTGTAGGTGACATTCGCGCCGTCCGAAGCGATGCTTTCGTTTTCGACGACCTCGTCGATGAGTTCGCCGAGATCCACTCGGGTCAACCGCGGCGGCGGCTCCTCTGCGCGTCCAAAGGCCAAGGCGCTTTCGCATAAATTGACCGCGCGGCTCAACGAATTCACCAAGCGCGGCGTCACCCGCCGGACACCGGGATCTTCGGATGCTTCCAGCCGGTCCGCAACAAGGGTCGCCACATTGAGAATGTTGCGCAAGTCATGACTAATTTTGGCGACCGCTTCGCCCAGCCGGGCCAAACGCTCGCGCTGCTTAAGAGCACCGGTCAGATCGGTCTGTAAGGCTTGCAAAGCCTCTTCTGCGTCGGTCAACTCCCGGACACCGGCACGCACTTCGATGATCCGATTGGCGTCCTCGGGGGCTTCTGCATATAGCGCCATGTGGCTGACCACCCGTTTGATTGGCATGACCATCAGCCGCCGCACCGCAAAGAACAATAATGCCGCTGTGATAACGGAGATGACAAGCGAGAGGATGAGGATGCGAACACCGTAGTCGATCATCGCCATGCGCATCGGCGCCGTTTCCATGGTCACATCAATCAGGAGGCCGGCATCACGAACGGGATTGCCGATGACCCGGATCGTCTGGTCTTCCGCCGTGATGAGACGGCTCAATCCGTCTTGCATAAGCTCCCAAGCGGTTGCGTCACGCAGATCGAATGAGGCGGAGACAGGCGCAATCTCAGGCGCTGACAGCATAAGTTGGCTGAAATCCGAGCGCCGAAGCGCGACATTCAGAACGCCTGCATTGTCCAGTAATTCGTCGTTGAGCTCTTGGTCGACCATGCCGCCACCGGCCAAAACCGCCAAGGAGGCAATCTGTGCGCGTTCTAGCCGCGCAATCAAATAATCCTGCCGGAACCGTGCAATTGAGGGCACAAAGATCATGATCTCCGCCAACATAACGAAGACAACGGTCAGGACCAAAAATCGCCCCGATAGTGAATTCACCCTGCCCTCCCTTAGGCAAATGTCAGAACCGCTGGACAAAGCGCACAAGGCGCTTAACCGTCGGGTTTTCGAACAGCTTTGGCGAAAAGTACGCCCCGGCCGCCCTTTTGTTAATTTCGCCGAGCGTCGGGTAAGGTGCAACCATCCCTGCGATAGCAGACATTTTTAGTTTGCTTGCAATCGCCAATGCCCATGTCTGGATTAACTCACCCGCTTGCGGCCCAACGATCGTCGCGCCAACGGGGCGGCCTTTGACGACCATAACCTTCGCAAACCCATCGGTTTGGCCCGTCGCAATGGCGCGGTCGTTGCCGGCGAAATCTGCGGACACAACCTCGAGCGCCGAGCCATGCGTCTTGCGCGCCTGCGCTTCGGTCAGACCGACTTGTGCAAGTTCCGGATCTGTATAGGTGGCCCAAGGAATATGGTTTGTGCGTGCCTTTGCGGGTAATCCAAACAGCATCGGCCGGATGATCACACCCGCATGGTAGCCTGCGACATGTGTGAATTGCGCACCACCGGCAGCGTCGCCCAAGGCATAGACACGCTTGTTGGTTGTCGAACGCAAATCGTCGCCGACGCGGACGCCCTTTCGATCGAATGCAATTCCGCCGGCCTCAAGTCCGAGATGATCGGTTTTGACCTCTCGCCCCACGGCAATCAGTAAATGGCTGCCGACAAAATCTTGACCGTCGTCGGTATGCACCTCGATGGCACCGGGCGCGCCGGAAACGCGGCACACCTGCGCGCCCTCGACAATCTCCACGCCTTCGCCGCGAAGCCGAGACAGAACCAAGGCTGCGGCTTCGGGATCTTCTTTCGAAAGCGCCTTTTGCGCCTCAAGGACCACGACTTCGGACCCAAGCCTGCAATGCGCCTGCGCCATCTCCATTCCAATGGGACCGCCCCCGATGACAATCAACCGATCCGGCCGCGCCATGAGGTCAAATACAGTCTCATTTGTCAGATAGGGAGTGTCTTCAAGGCCAGGGATCGGCGGAATATAAGGGCGTGATCCGGTTGCAATGACAAATCGGCGCGCGCGGATCACAGTATCGCCCGCTTGAACCTCGGTCGGCGAGGTGAAGTGGCCAAATTCGCGAATAACCCGCACGCCAAGCCCTTCGAACCGTTCCTGGCTGTCATGCGGTTCGATTGCGGCAATGGTTGCACGGACATGCGCCTTGGCGGCCGCGAAATCCGGATCAGGGGCGTAGCCGTTGATCCCAAAGGCCGCGGTGCCGGTATCGAACGCTTTATGGCCTGCCGCCAAGAGTGCTTTGGAGGGTACGCAGCCATAGTTCAGGCAATCCCCACCCATTTTGTGGCCCTCAAGTAAAACCACTTTGGCACCCATCTGGACAGCGCCTGAAGCAACAGACAGCCCTCCGGACCCTGCGCCGATGACGCAGATGTCGGCCTCGATCCGTGTCATGTTAGATGCCTTTCTTGCCGCGGATGAGTTTGAGCAAAATAGGCAACGCCGCAAGCGCGCAAAGCCCAAGGATCGGCAAAAGAATGTTCGGCTCGAATATGATGCCGAGATCGGGCGTCTCACGGCGCTCGAATATCTCGCTCAAACCCGCGCCGACGGAGGTATAGACGATACCTCCGGGGATAATCCCGAGAAATGTCGAAACCACGAACCGGCTGAGCGTGACGCCAAAAATGGACGGCAAGATATTTGCCACAAAAAACGGCACAGCCGGTACCAGGCGCATCAGAAAAAGCATCGACCATTGATTTTCATCGATGCCGGCTTTGATACGTCGGACGACGCCTTCGGAGGCATCGAAACGGGCGCTCAGGCGCGCGCCGAAGCCCCAGCGCGCGGCCAGAAAAATCGCGGTGGCACCAAGTGTGGCGGCCGTCACGTTAAAGAGGGTGCCGGGGAAAGTCGCAAACAGGAACCCGCCTGTGAGCGTCGCAATGGTCGCGCCCGGCAAGGAAAACGCGACAATCAAGATGTAGATGACCATGAAGACGGCGACCGTGGCTGCGTAGTTGGCGTCGCGAAACGCGATAAGCCGGTCTCGGTTTTCGGCCAAGGCTTCGAAACTTAAGTGCTCGCCCAGAAACACCCAGCCCGCCACTGCGCCGAGCGCAATGATGGCAAGCGGAACCAGCCGCGTAAGTCCTGTTGCAGGCTTTGGCGAGAGTGTATCTGACATTCGAAACCTCCAGTCTCTGACATGACGGATAGTTTGATCCGAAAAAAGGCCCATGCGCGCACGATCACGCGGCGTTGATGTGGTGTGACGAAAATCGCCTGATAGGACGGTGTTCGTAACATTCAGCCGGTTAATTGTTTCACTCACGATCCAATTAATGGACGCTGAATTGTTGACAGATCTGGCGGGCCTGTCTATGCCGCGACCTCTATCAGAATCTATGCGCGGATGCGCCGCGCACCGCCAGGAGCGAGACAGATGTCGAAACGCACCTTTCAACCGTCAAACCTGGTCCGCAAGCGTCGGCACGGGTTCCGTGCCCGCATGGCGACAAAGGCAGGCCGGAAACTGCTGAACGCACGTCGGGCGCGCGGCCGGAAATCGCTGAGCGCCTGAGGACCTGAGCCATGGACGCCATTGAGGCACCCCTGCCGGAAAAGACCCGCGCGGGGGTGTTTTTGTTGCAGACCCTGACCAAACGTGCCGATTTCCTGATTGCAGCGCGCGCCGCACGCGCGCCCCAGCCGGGCTTTCTGCTTCAGGCGCGCGACCGCAAGGATGGCAGCGACCATGTCCGGGTCGGCTTTACCTGCTCCAAGAAGGTGGGCAATGCTGTGACACGCAACCGCGCCAAACGCAGGCTGCGCGCACTGGCCCGAGATGTTTTGGGAACGGAGGCAAAGGCAGGATGGGATTATGTACTTGTCGGCCGCGCGGATCAGACGGTCAGCCGCCCGATGCCGGAGCTGATAAAGGACCTGAACCGGGCCCTTCTCAAACTGCATCGATGACGCCGCTGGCGTGGGTCTTGTCGCTGCCATTCAAGCTCTACCGAGCCACCTTCAGCCCCTTTGTCGGCCATAATTGCCGCTTCCAGCCGACCTGCTCGGCCTATGCGCTGGAGGCACTGGAAAAACACGGTGGAATCAGAGGGATTTGGCTCACGATCAAACGCGTCTCCCGCTGCCACCCATGGGGCAGCTCGGGTATCGACAACGTGCCGGATTAAGCAAACCGGTTCAACTAGGACCGCCTTCCCTTGGGTCCTGATCCATAAGTTCGAGATCGAAATAGTCGCTTTTGTCCCGGCTAAATTGGGGCGCAAGGCCGAAGGTATTTTGCAACAATTGATAGTACGCAAAAAAGGTGATTGCCGCGCATATAAGATGCAGTCTCCAACGGATACCCGCCTTTCGCATGGCAACGACCATTAACCGATCAGCCCATCGGCGCCGCGCAAAATCCCATTCTTCATTGTCGTCCCACTTCCAAGCATCACAAAGGTAATCATGGACGACTGAAGCTTCGACCCACGGCCCTATTCGGCTGACAATGCCGCGAAAAATCTTGGGCACGCTGGCAAAGTCGGTGTAGTAGCCGCGCGGCACGACAACCTTGTGCCAACGCGTCTGCTCCTCGGCGTGATCCGTCACTTCTTCTTCGGACCAGAGAGCAGTGTAGTCTCGATCAACAATGAATCGTACCTTGTTAGACATTGCGTCCCGTGTGGGGGCCTCTGCGCGTCGGACAAGCAATAAGTCTTGAATATACTTAAAATCCTTGACCGGAACATTGGGGTTTTCCTTAAAGATCTCATACGGGTTGTCTGCGCTTGTCTCTCTTTCTGGTTCGGCTGGAACGGGCATTTTGAAGTAACCTCAGTTTAAATGCTTTGCTCATAAGCGTTTGTGGTGAAACGACATACATCTTAACTTACAGGAAATTGACCCTACCGTACTAACGCTTGATCTGGGCCTTCGCCGGAATCGCCCCGATAACGCGCAGCACCAATTCCGGGGCGATGGCTTGCGCGTCGGCACGGTCCTTACGGTAAGCCAACGTCGCGCCATTCGCGGGCCAATCGAACCCAACGGTCGTCCCGGCGAACTCGGCCGCGCGCAGCCCGGCTGCAAAGTCCCGCAAACGCACCAAGGCCTCCTGATGCGTGAGGTTGTAGCCGTGGACGTGGATGACAACCGGGTTCGATCCCGCGGCCCGCAGCACGGCGCTGGCCCAGTCGGTGTCCGACAGCCGTTTTCGCGCGGCATCCTGGTAGGTCAAAAAACGAGTCACACCCTGGTTGGGACCAAGATCACCGTTGGCGTCTTCCGCACGTGTGGTTGCAATAAAATCCATTACAAAAGCCATCTCAGAGAAATGCGTTGAACCGAGATATTGCCGCAGAGGAAACGGGCAAGTAAACCCTTGCCCATGCTCGATGACGCTGACGACATCCATCCCCTTTTTCGTGGTGCGCCTCGAACGACGGAGTTCAAAAAGCTTCGCAAGCGCATCATCCGCGAAACGCGTGAGGCCATTGACCGTTACGGCATGGTCGAACGCGGCGCGCGATGGCTTGTATGTCTCTCCGGCGGCAAGGACAGTTATACCTTGTTGGCTGCATTGACCGAGCTGCAATGGCGCGGCCTTTTGCCGGTCGACATCCTCGCCTGCAACCTCGATCAGGGCCAGCCGGGGTTCCCGGCCACGGTGCTGCCCGCTTTTCTTTCCGAACGTGAGGTGCCGCACCGGATCGAATACGCTGATACCTATTCGATTGTGGTCGACAAAGTGCCGCAGGGCCGGACCTATTGTGCACTCTGCTCCCGCCTACGCCGCGGTAATCTCTACCGAATTGCGCGCGAGGAAGGCTGTTCGGCTGTAGTGTTGGGCCATCATCGCGACGACATACTCGAGACGTTCTTTCTGAACCTCTTTCACGGCGGTAAGTTGGCAACGATGCCACCAAAGCTACGAAACGATGCCGGTGATTTATTGGTTCTTCGCCCGCTTGCGCATTTGGCCGAAGCAGATTGCGATGATTTTGCACGGGCGATGCAATACCCTGTGATCCCGTGTGATCTTTGCGGCAGTCAGGATGGCCTACAGCGCCAAGCGATTAAAACGATGCTCACGGGCTGGGAAAGCCGGAGACCGGGCCAGCGTCAAAAGATGTTCTCGGCCCTTATGAACACGCGCCCATCCCATCTGTTGGACACCGAACTCTTTGATTTCCAATCGCTTTCAGCGGAACACGACAACCGATAAAATTATACTAGTTGGCAATGCAACTTTAAAATTCTGTCAGTTAGTTTGGCTTAGCCCTATCGCACAACGATAGGAGAACAGCCTGATGCTGCGCCGGCAGATCATGTTTTTGACAGGACTTCCGAAACGCCTTGGATTTTCTCCCTATCGGATTGAGCTTTTGGTCTTTTTCCCGCCCTTGGCGGTTTTGGCCGCCTCCATATGGGACCGGTCAATCGCGGAGATCACCGGCATCGTGCTGCCCGCCCTTTTGGTTTTCGATATCCTGTTTCGTGGCGTGCCGGCCCTGCACGATCAACCATCGGTGATCAGCACCGATGCCACGACGGGCCTTCCGACACGAGCCACGATGGATGCTGCAATCGCGCGTATTGCTGACACCAACAGCAAAATGGCAACCGCCTGTTTGTTTATTCGTATCGACGACCACGACAGTTTGGCCCGAAAATGGGGCGCTGACGCGCGCGACGAAATCCTACGACGTACAGCTGAACGCCTTCGCTCGACGGTCCGGTCCCAAGATACGCTCGTCCGCGTCGAAGACGGGACCTTTGGCCTTGTGCTCTCCCCCAAACCCGCAAATCGCCCCGATGACGTTGCGGCGCTGGCCCGACGTATTTCTAAGGCGTTAAACGAGACGATCCATGTCGGTGGCGGCGCGGCATTAGTGACCGTCTCTGTTGGCATTGCCTGCATCGGCGATCTGACGTTGCCGGAGCTGACCCAAGCCGCCGAGTCTGCGGTCACCGAAGCACAGCGGAAACGACCGGGAACGATCCAGATTTTCACACGCGAACTCAGAGAACGGATGGGCCGAGACGTCGAGCTTGCCCGCAACGTCGACCGGGCCCTTTCAAACGGCGAGATCCGACCGTGGTTCCAGCCTCAGATCTGCACCGATTCAGGTGAAATCACTGGGTTTGAGGCCCTAGCCCGCTGGCACCATCCAACGAAGGGGACGCTCGCGCCAGCCCTGTTCCTTGACGCGGTTGAAAATGCCGGCTGCATGCCGCGCCTGAGCGAGGCGATGTTGCAAGATGCACTATCGGCATTGGCCGCCTGGGATCGTAAAGGCCTCAAGATCCCGGCTGTATCGGTCAATTTCTCATCGGTAGAATTGCGCGATCCCGACCTCGCGGATCGCGTCAAATGGGAGGTTGACCGGTATGACGTTGATCCGTCGCGATTGACCGTCGAAATTCTCGAAAGTGTTGCCGCCAGCGGGCACGATGACATCATTCTTCGCAATGTCGATCAATTTGCCAGCCATGGATTCAACCTTGATCTTGACGATTTCGGCACGGGACAAGCTTCTATTCAGAACATTCGCCGATTTCGCATTCAACGCATCAAAATTGACCGCAGTTTCGTCACCGACATAAACACCGATCCAGAGCAGCAATCCGTGGTTGCCGGTATACTTTCCCTGGCCCAGCAACTGGAGGTGGATACCTTGGCTGAGGGCGTTGAGACCACGGGAGAGCACTCAATCCTCGCACAGCTTGGCTGCGGGCACGTCCAGGGCTTTGGCATCTCACGGCCGATGCCCTTTGAGGATACCTTTGCTTGGATCGAAACGCATCGGTCACGCGCGTCATTGCCGCCACTTTTGGGTCGAAAGACGGGATAACGGCCTGCGCCGCCCGCCGATCCCGCGTCCAGGCCGGCGGGGAAGTCCTTCAGACCTTGCTATCGGCGGGCGGCAAGGCCATTTACCCTTGACGTCACCGGCGCCGTTCTGTTGAACGCCGAGGATCGAATGTCGGGGGTCTGCCGTATCATGGACGAACAGAGTAGAAATCTCATCATCGCGACTGCGCTGAGCTTTCTCCTCATCATGGTTTGGTTTGCCGTTTTCCCGCCACCGGAGGTGGTCACCGAAGCCCCGCCCACGGCGACTGAAACGACCGGGATTGCCCCTGCAACCGGCAATGATCTCGCGCTTGCCCCGCCTGCGGCCGAAACCCCTGTTTTGGCCGATGCTGCAACGACCCGCACAGCTGCACTCGAAGATAGCCCGCGCATCGACATCGACACGCCTCGATTGGCCGGCTCGATCTCCCTCGTCGGCGGTCGCATCGACGATTTGGCGCTGTTGGGTTATCGAGAGGACCTGTCTGAGGGTGCGGAAAATGTCACCCTATTGTCGCCTGCCGGCGGACCATCGGCGTATTACGCGCTTTATGGCTGGGCGCCAGGTGGCGCGCTCGACTTCGACGCGGTGCCCAACGCAAATACCGAATGGGAGATTGAGGCCGGAACGACCCTGACCCCTGATGCCCCGGTGACGCTGGTCTGGGATAACGGCGCCGGCCTGATCTTTCGCCGAACCATCGCGATTGACGAAGACTACATGTTTTCGATCACACAATCGGTTGAGAATACCGGCGCAGAAGATGTCCGCCTGGCCCCCTACGGCATTGTCGCCCGTCATGGTCTTCCAGATTATTTAGAAAATTTCTTCATAAGCCACGAAGGCGTTGTGCGGGTCACGGACGGCACGCTGGAGCAAATCAACTACGACGACATGCCCGACTATGAAGTGGTCGCACGCGAACAGGGCCCGGCCGAACTTGTTGAGGTCGCTGAGAACGGCTGGATAGGGTTTGCCGACAAATACTGGATGACGTCGCTTATCCCCGGTGACGGTCAGCCCTTTACCGCGGTCACACGCTACATCCCTGATGCCGATATCTACCAAACCGAAGCCCGGTTGCCGACGCTTACCGCCGCCGCCGGGGCCACGACTGAGATCACGACCCATCTGTTTTCCGGCGCCAAGGAATGGGAGGCCATCCGCGCTTACCAAAACGAAGACAATATCGAACGGTTCATCGACGCGATCGATTGGGGTTGGTTTTATTTCCTGACCAAACCTATTTTCTGGCTGTTGCACGAGCTTAACCTGATCATCGGCAATATGGGTTTGTCGATCATCGGCCTGACCTTACTGATCAAGGCGGTGCTCTTTCCACTGGCCTTCCGGTCCTACGTCTCGATGGCAAAGATGAAGGAACTTCAGCCGGAGATGGAAAAACTGCGCGAGCGCGCGGGCGACGACCGGCAAAAGCTCCAAGAAGGGATGATGGAGCTTTACAAGAAAGAGAAGGTGAACCCAGCGTCCGGCTGCCTGCCGATCCTGCTTCAGATCCCGATCTTCTTTTCGCTCTACAAGGTGATCTTTGTCACAATCGAATTGCGCCATGCGCCGTTTTTCGGCTGGCTCAACGATCTTTCGATGCCGGATACGTCATCGATCATGAACTTGTTTGGTCTGTTGCCGTTTGACGGGCCCGAACCTGGATCGATCATGGCCCTTATTTTCATCGGGATCTTGCCGCTCTTGCTGGGCATCACGATGTGGCTTCAGCAAAAACTGAATCCCGCGCCGCCGGATCCGACCCAAGCGGCCATTTTTGCCTGGCTGCCATGGGTGTTCATGTTCATGCTGGGCAGCTTTGCAAGCGGGCTTCTTGTTTATTGGATCACCAACAACACGCTTACCTTTGCACAGCAATATCTGATCATGCGGAGCCATGGGCACAAACCGGATGTTTTTGGCAATATCAGGCAGAGCTTCCGCCGGGGCGAGAAGTGACAGCCCATATCGCGCAGATATGGCGTCATCCGATTAAGGCCATCGGGGCGGAGCGCCTGGACAAAGTACGTGTTGCGCCGGACCGCCCGCTGCCGCTTGATCGGGCCTGGGCCGTGCTGCAAGACGGTGGCGAGGCGGGTGCGGGTTGGCGCGCCTGTCGGAATTTCGTGCGCGGCGCGAAGGGCCCATCGCTGATGGCAATATCGGCCCGTGTCGAGCTTGCCTCTCAGACGCTGGGGCCAAGCGACGGGACGGTCATGGTCAGCTCGCCCACCACGCGTATCCGATTGTCGCACCCTGACCGACCCGACATCTTAGTCGACCCTGCGCGCGACGGAGAACGGCTCATCGAATGGTTAAAGCCTATCTACCCTGATAACCGCCCCGCGCCGGCAGAGCTCGTGCGCGCCCCGGTCGAAGGGATGAGCGATGCGCCCTTCGCCTCAATCTCGGTTCTCAACCTCTCCTCACTGCGCGCGCTTGGCCAAAAACTGGGCCAAGACCTCGATCCACGTCGCTTTCGGGGAAATTTCTGGGTCGATGGCTGGGCCCCATGGGAGGAGTTCGATCTTGTCGGAAAGTCGCTCTCTGTGGGCGGCGTGCAGTTTGACGTGGTTGAACGGATCACGCGTTGCCGAGCAACCGAAGCCAACCCAGCGACAGGTCGGCCCGATGCGGCAACGCTTTTGGCGCTCGAAGATGGCTGGGGCCACCGAGACTTCGGCGTCTATGTCAAAGCCGCGGGACGCGGTCAGGTTGAAGTCGGATCAACTGTCCGTCTGGCATGACGACGCTGCCCTTCCCGCTTGCTTGTGAACCCGACACAGCCGAGGCTGAGGCCGGTCGGCGCCTTTTCGCGGGCGGCGCCGACTTTCTCAAAGGTGTCGTGGCCATGGACGGCCTGCCGCCTGACGACCGGGTCGAGGTCTGTTTTGCGGGCCGGTCGAACGTCGGAAAATCCAGTCTGATCAATGCGCTGACGGGACGCCGCGCCTTGGCGCGCACCTCTTCAACGCCGGGACGAACACAAGAAATCAACTATTTCACCCTGGCGCAAAGCCACTACTTGGTGGATTTGCCGGGCTATGGGTTCGCCAAGGCGCCCGTAGCCGTGGTGGCGAAATGGCAGGCCTTGCTCAAAAGCTACCTTGCAGGACGCGCCACGTTGCGCCGCGCCTTCGTGCTGGTTGACAGCCGCCATGGCCTAAAGCCTGCCGACGCAGAGATTTTGACCCTTCTCGACAAGGCCGCCGTGCCGTTTCAAACTGTTCTGACCAAGGCTGACAAGGTAAAGGCCAAGGATCGGGACCGCATGCTGGACGGATTGCGCAGCGCTTTGGCCAAACACCCCGCCGCCTATCCGGAATTGATCCTGACCTCTGCGGAAAAGGGCGACGGTATCGCCGCTTTGCGCGCTGCAATCGCCGCCATTTCTTAAAGGCCCGGCGGACCGGTGCGTATGACCTTAGGCAAAAACAGCGGGGCGGAGCGCGAACGGTGCGCGCGAACCCAGCGAGCGCGACCCCTTTTCACCCCGTCAGGGCTGCCGTAACAAGGGCTGGACATGAAGAACCAGACTGACATGACGGACGAAAGTCATTCCACGGCGCGCACGCTCAACGAGGCGCTGCCCTATTTGACGCGGTACGACGACGCAATCGTGGTGATCAAGCTGGGTGGCCACGCGATGGGCTCGGACGAAGGTATGGCCAGCTTTGCCCGCGACGTCGTGTTCATGCGCACTGTCGGGGTCAACCCTGTCGTTGTGCACGGCGGCGGCCCGATGATTAACGACCTACTGGGGCGCCTTGGCGTCACGTCTGAATTCTCTGGCGGCAAACGGATCACCGATGCTGCGACGATGGACGTTGTTGAGATGGTCCTGGCCGGGCAGGTCAATAAACGCATCGTCCAAGCAATTAACTCGGAAGGTGGCAAAGCGGTCGGCTTATCCGGCAAAGATGCGGGATTGATGATCTGCGATCCCGCGGACGAAACCTTGGGTTATGTCGGCGAGCCTTCGCAGATTGATCCCGCCTTGCTGCATCAATTATTCCAGGCCGAGATGATCCCGGTGATTGCTCCGATCGGCGCGGGTCGGCACGGCGAAACCTTCAATGTAAACGGTGATACGGCCGCAGGCGCGATCGCCGCTGAGCTCAATGCCGACCGGCTTCTTTTATTGACCGATGTCGCAGGGGTTAAGGGGCCCGATGGCCAAGTCCTCACCGATCTGAGCGCCGCGGAGGTCCTAGAGATGACCAAGGACGGTGTGATTGCCGGTGGCATGATCCCGAAAACCGAAACAGCCCTGAAAGCGGTCGATAACGGCGTGCGGGCGGCGGTGATCTTGGACGGCCGGGTCGCGCATGCGTGCCTGCTTGAGCTCTTTACAGATCACGGCGCCGGCTCAATCATCCGAAAATGAATTCCCCGCGCGCCCATGCCCTTTTTGCACCGCAGAACGCCGTAGGCGGCTTTGAACACGCGGCAGGGCCGCAATGAAGGATGGTTTCGCTGTGCCGCTAGCCGAACTCTCGGCCCGTCTCGCTGGCGAACAATTGGACATATTCGGGGCGTTCCATCCCGAGCCTGCCGATGCGGCACCCGAGGATTGCGAAACGCTCGTGCTGCTTGGGCCGAAAGAGCCGGGATTTTGGCCACGTGTCACTGCGAGCCCAGAATTTTCGGATGGATCGCCAGACCCGATTGATCGGTGGTCAGCGCGGGTCATCAGCGCGATCGCCGCGGAATTCGGCGGCATCGCACTTTTTCCATTCGGCGGTCCGCCCTACCGGCCGTTCGTGAGTTGGGCGCGCCGAACGGGCCGCGCGTGGCAAAGCCCGGTTAGCCTTTTGGTGCATGATGTCGCGGGGCTGATGGTGTCCTACCGCGGGGCGATTGCGCTGCCCATTCGTTTTGCGCTGCCCAAGCCGCCCGATACATCCCCTTGCGCAGCTTGCCATGCCCCGTGTGTGACCGCATGCCCAGCCGATGCGCTCACCGGACGGGGCTATGACTTGGACAGCTGCCATGTCTGGCTCGACGCGCCCGCAGGCAAGGCCTGCCTAAATGGCGGCTGCGCTGTCCGACGCGCCTGCCCAATCAGCCAGTCTTACGGCAGGTTACCGGCGCAATCGGCGTACCACATGGGGATTTTCCATACATGAGTCGGACACTCATCGCGATCCGCCATGCAAAATCGGATTGGAGCCGCCGCGTAGACGATCATGCCCGCCCGTTGAATGGGCGCGGCCAACGGGATGCACCGAGGATCGGCGAATGGTTGGCCGATCACGGGTTTGTGCCTGACGACGCTGCGGTCTCAAGCGCGTTGAGGACAAGGCAAACCTGGGCTGCAATCAGCGATAGACTGCCCAGCACACCGTCCGAATACGTTGAGGATGAACTCTACAACGCGTCCGCAAACCACATTCTCGACGTAGCACGCGCAGCACGTGTGGGAATACGGGCCATTGTTGGCCACAACCCCGGCATTGGCATTTTCATGCAACAGATCGTGGCCGAACGCCCGTCGAAACATCGCTTTGACGATATTCCGACAGGCAGTACGCTCGTTGTACGTTTCCAAGAACAAGATTGGCACCAGATTGACTGGCGCAGCGGCGAGGTATTGGGCTTCGTCACGCCGCATGAATTCTGAGCCCGCCGGACACCAACGAGGGCCGCCTGCTCAGAGCGTGGCTGCACAATACAAGCTGGCGGCTCGCCGCATTTGGGTTTAGGCCGCTATACGGCCATTTGGCGATTGCGAATACACCCAATCCGACCGGCGCCGCTGCATCAAACGAAAACGCCCCACCATTGGGCGGGACGCAACGCAGACCTTCAGCCTAGCGGCCTAATGGCCAAGGATTTGGCTTAGGAAAAGTTTGGTTCGGTCGCTTTTGGGATTGGTAAAGAACTCTTCAGGCTCGTTCTGTTCGACGACTTGGCCCGCATCCATGAAAATCACGCGGTTTGCAACCTGACGGGCAAAGCCCATCTCATGGGTCACGCACAACATGGTCATGCCTTCCTCGGCGAGTTGGATCATCGTATCCAAAACCTCTTTGATCATCTCCGGGTCGAGCGCGGAGGTCGGCTCGTCAAAAAGCATGATCCGCGGCCGCATGCAGAGCGATCTTGCGATCGCGACACGTTGCTGTTGCCCGCCCGAAAGCTGCCCCGGATACTTTTGCGCCTGATCCGGAATTTTCACCTTCTCCAAGAAGTACATCGCCGTTTCTTCGGCTTCTTTCTTGGGCGTCTTGCGTACCCAAATCGGGGCTAACGTGCAGTTTTCCAGGATCGATAGATGTGGGAATAGGTTGAAATGCTGAAAGCACATGCCAACCTCGGATCGTATTTTATCGATGTTCTTGAGATCACTCGACAAGAGCGTTCCATCGACCGTGATGGAGCCTTGCTGATGTTCTTCAAGCGCGTTGATGCAACGGATGAGCGTGGATTTACCGGACCCGGACGGGCCGCAGATAACGATACGTTCCCCCCGATTCACGGTCAGATTGATATCGCGGAGCACGTGGAACTGACCGTACCACTTATTCATGCCCTGGATTTCAATGGCGATCTCATCCGAGACCTTCATCTGCGAACGGTCAATCTCGCGATCTTCGACGATTGCTGCGTCTGACATTTTCAGGTCCCCCTAGCGATGATCAGTGGCGAGCTTGCGCTCGAGATATTGCGAATAACGGCTCATGCCGTAGCAGAAGATGAAGAACAGGAAGCCCGAGAAGATGAAGAGTTCCCAGTAAATCCCATTCCATGCGGTTGTCGCGCGGATGGCGTCCGACAGCCCCTTCAGCGGATCCAAAAGGCCGATGAAGACGACCAGGGTGGTGTCTTTGAAAAGCCCAATGAAGGTAGACACGATGCCAGGGATCGAGATTTTCAGCGCCTGCGGCAGAATGATCAGCTGCATGGATTGCCAGTAATCCAGACCCAGACTATCTGCGCCCTCGTACTGCCCCCTTGGCAATGCCGCTAGACCGCCACGAATGACCTCCGCGATGTAGGCCGACGAGAACAGCGTCACGAGGATGATCACCCGCAGAAGTATATCGAAGTTCGTGCCCGGCGGCAGGAAGTAGTTCAACAGCAGCGAGGCGGTGAAAAGCCACACGATAAGCGGCACACCACGGAACACCTCAATGAAAAACACGCTGAACTTGTTGATTATGAACAGGTCCGATTGGCGCCCAAGCGCCAGCGCGATGCCCAAAGGCAGCGATAAGGTGATGCCGGAAATACCGATGACGAGCGCGATAAGGAAGCCGCCGAAATCATTAGATTCCACAGGCCGCAGGATCGGGTTTTCCGGTGAGATCGCTCCGGCGAGTGGTCCAGCGAGAAACAGCCAATAGACAATCGGCAGAACAAGCGCCGCGACGGTGGCTCCGAGTGAGCCGACGACGTCTTCGCCAAACTTATAGGCGGCCCATCCGATCACAAAACCAAGCGCCGCGGACAGCACTCCAAAAATCGATCCGCCCCAAAGAAGCCAAACGATCAGAAACGGCGCCGCCGCGGTCAGATACAGCATCTGGCGTGGTAGCGAACTATAGAGAACCGGTGCCACTGCTGCAAAGAAGACGACCAGCGCCAAAACCGGACGCCAGTAGAGATCGCTTGGGTAGAACCCAAAGAGGATCTGCGGCCAGCGCTCCGCGATGACCGCCCAACACGCAACACCGCTGCCATGACCTTCATGCACGCCGTAAAGCTGATCGCGGATTTCGCGGCACTCGCTTAAGCTTGACGCGTCCCAGATGCCGTAAAGCGCCCAGGGCAAAAACCCCGAGAGGGCGAAATAGATCGCCACCAGCGACACGACCGTCAGAATAGAATTCACCGGAGAAGAGAACAGGTTTTCCCGCAGCCATTTAATGATGCCGGTCTCAAGCGCCGGGGGCGCTTGTTCTGGGAGCATTTCGGTGCGGACAAATGCGCTGCTGTGGTTGGCCATGATCAGCGCTCCTTCAGCTTAACGGATTGGTTGTAGATGTTCATCAAGGCAGAGATCGTCAGCGACGTGATGAGGTAGAAACAGCCCAAGAGCAGCATGCCTTCGAGCTCTCGACCGGTCTGGTTGATGGTGATGCCGCCTAAGGTCGAGCGGACATCCATGTAGCCAACGGCGATGGCCAGCGACGAGTTTTTCGTCAGGTTCAGGAATTGCGAGATGAGCGGTGGGATGATCACGCGCAGCGCTTGCGGCAAGATCACTAGGTTCATCGTCCAAGACGGGCGGAGGCCCAGAGCGAATGATGCTTCGGTCTGTCCCTTCGAAACCGACATAATGCCCGCGCGCACGATCTCGGCGATAAAGGCTGAGGTATAAAGCGACAGGGCCAGCCACAGCGCGATGAGCGCATTGCGCAAGTGGATGCCGCCAGAGAAGTTGAAGCCTTGCAGCGCGGGGTAATCAAGCTGAGCGCCAAGAATGATCAGCACCAGCCCCGCCGGCACTACGATCGATCCAAGTCGCATCCAAAATACCCTTGGCGGTCGTATCCCTGTTCGGTCTTGCGTCGTTTTTGCCCAACGGCCAATGGCGACCGACCCTGCAATCCCGGCAGCGAGCACAACCAGGAACAACGCCCAATCCGCAAACGTTGCGGCCGCGATCCTCGCGCCGGTTTCGGCGTCAACTTCGTTCCCGCCGAACGAGCGGGTAAAGAGCACGTTGGGAATGTAAACTCCGCGGTTAGTGAACGCCACGCTGTCACTCAACACCATTGAGGCGCCTGCGTCATCGCCGCGGAAATCCCTCGGCGCAGGCATGCTTTCGGTCATGACCGCAAAGATCACCAAGATCCACAACAGCAGAGGGACATTCCGGAACCCTTCGACGTAAACCGACATCAGACGCGACACGATCCAGTTCTTCGAAAGTCGCAAGACGCCAACGAGCACCCCCAAGATCGTCGCGAGGATACAGCCCAAAAACGCCACGAGCAGCGTGTTGAGGATGCCAACCAGGGCGGCGCGCCCGTGCGTTGAATCGTTGCTATATTCGACGAGCCGTTGGTTGATATCGTAACCAGCACGGCTAGCCAGAAAGCCAAAGTCGAAATCCTTGCCCAACGCTTGCAGGTTTTGCACCGCGTTGTTGGCTAAAAAGACCAGCCCAAGCATGATCAGAGCGGACGCAATGACTTGGATCGTCAGAGACCGGTAGCGTGTGTCGTAAATGAGCTGGCTCAGGCGAAAACCAGATGCCTGCGGCTCCGTCATCGTGGCCATGGCACGATCCCCCTTTGGCGCTTAATTGGCTAGGTCAGGTCAGTTTTCGCGAGGTTTCTCCTCGCTTTTCCGCAGTGCCCCGTTGCCTACGGCATCATGTAGGAAGGGCGCGAAGTTTCCCTCGCGCCCTTGTTATTTTTACCGGAACGGCGGGCTGTAAAGCAGGCCGCCATCGGTCCACTGCGCGTTCAGGCCGCGCGCGAGGCCGATCGGTGTTGCCTCACCGATATTGCCTTCGAACAATTCGCCGTAATTGCCGACCGAAGAAAGGACGCCCACGGCCCAGTCGGTTTCGAGGCCAAGCATGCCGCCAAGATCACCCTCGGTTCCCAACATACGGTTGATCTCCGGATTGTTGGTCCCACCGGCCAATTCCGTCACATTGGCGGAGGTGACGCCAAGCTCTTCAGCCGAAATCAGCAGATTGAGCGTCCAACGCACGATGTCACCCCATTCGTGGTCGCCGTGACGCACAAGCGGGCCGAGCGGCTCTTTCGAAACGATCTCAGGGAGAACCACATGGGCCGCTGGATCTTCGAACGTCGCACGGGTTGCTGCAAGACCAGACGCGTCAGTGGTGTAGACGTCACATGCGCCCGCGAGATACTGCTGCTGTGCTTCGGCATTGGTCTCGATCGGAACCGGCTCATAGCTCATGTTGTTCGAAGCGAAGAAGTCAGCCAGGTTCAATTCGGTCGTTGTGCCGGTCTGGATGCAAACGGTCGCGCCATCCAGTTCCATAGCCGATGAAACGCCGAGATCGCTGGGAACCATGAAGCCTTGGCCATCATAGTAGTTCACGCCAACGAATTCGAACGCAAGGTCAACATCGCGGCTGAACGTCCACGTCGTGTTCCGGGCCAGCATGTCGACTTCGCCGGATGCCAGCGCGGTAAAGCGCGTCTGCCCGGTGGTCGGTACGAATTCCACAGCGGATGCATCGCCCAGCACAGCGGCGGCAACTGCGCGGCAAACGCCGACATCGAAACCTTCCCATTCGCCCGACGCGTTCGGCGCGGCAAAGCCCACGAGGCCGGTCGAAACACCACAAAGTAGCGTTCCACGTTCCAGCACCTGGGCCAGCGTGCCCGAGGCGTGCCCATCCGCGGCTGCATATCCCGCCGAAAGCCCCGTGGCGGCAAGCGCGCCTAAAAATACGGATTTCTTCATTCTTTACCTCTTCCTGGTGGCCCGCCCCCTCAGGACGGGTTTTTTCGGCCAATTACGGCCATTGGAATAGCGTAGAGGGAACTCCCCCCGTCACCGCCTCTTTAATGGGCAAAACTATCCACATTGGTCAAGGCCAGCAAAATGGAATTCCATGCGGTATGCCGCAAAATGCGGCACCGTCGCGACGCTGCCTATTTCACAGGCACTCGCAACCACAAAGGGTTAAGCCTCAGGCCGTGCCGGACCATTGGACAAATTTAGCCGCATGGGAAAATGCATCATAGCGGGTTTTAACGCGCATAGCGGCCTCCTCGTCGGGCCCCCATTGCTCGATTTGCCAGTCCTCATCGATTCGGCTCAGCTCCCAGGCTGTATCCGATTCTACCTCCCCTTCGGCGACCGCCAATCCAATGACGACCGATCCGGACAGCTGGATGAGGTCATGCAAAGCCGTTAGGCCAAAATTACCGTAACTTGCAATTGCCGCGTGCAGCCGGCTGAGGCTCGCAGCCGGTTGTTCCGTCGGCAAAATGCCGGTCGTCACGTTAAGCTGCGCTTGGTGTCGCTTCGCCACCCAATGCAACAGCGGAGCCCAAGCCGCTTCTTGTCGCGCGACCAGTGCATCAGGGCGATCGGCACGATGGCACAAAAGATCGGTCTCACCGTAAGCTGCAAGCATGTCGATCACCGCGTCACGTTGTGGCGCTGTTTGGTCGATTGCGGAATTCGCCGACCGGGTGACGGGCATTTTGGTGGGATCAATCGTCTGTGTCTGAGCCGACCATTCTGCCGCCGCCGCTGCCGCCATGGCACGCGACGGAAGTGTCAAAACGCGCCGACCCGGCGTCTTGACGGATCGCCCATCAAGGGAAAGCTGGAACCCGTCCTCTGTGCGCACAATTGCCACATCGGTCCAAAAGCGTTTAGCGACCCATTCAGTCATGACATGTCTTCGAAAGGATCGGCCGGGACATCGTCGGGGTGCCATTCAAACATTTGCCATGTGCGGGCCATGTGGTCCGGCAAGGGCGCCGTTAACGTCAGCTGCGCCCCGGTGAACGGATGCGTCATCCGCAGCGACCGGGCATGAAGGTGCAATTTCCGGCTCAACCCGCCCATGCCGGCGCCCCAGCCATCCCCAAGGTTTTCTTGGCTCGACCCGCCATATTTGCCGTCGCCAATGATCGGATTACCAATGGCGGCGATATGCGCGCGTAACTGGTGTGTGCGCCCGGTGACGGGCACCAAGGCCATCCACGCCGCACGCGTCCCCAGCATCGACAGCGTCGCGTAGTCGGTCGTGGCGTGCTTGGCGTCGCGTGTTTCGGCAACAAGATCAGGATGGAGCGTCCGCATTTTTTCCGCATCTCCACCCGCCTTGACCAACCCGTAGCGAATTGTCCCGATCTCGGGCTTTGGGGTTCCAGCCACTGCGGCCCAGTAAATCTTGCGGGTCTCGCGTGCCCGAAAGGCGGCCGCCAAGGCGCGCGCAGCCTCTGCCGTGCGCGCAAGCAGCAAAACCCCGGATGTGTCCTTGTCCAACCGATGCACCAATTTCGGTTTGTCACCGCCAAAGCGCAGCGCATCGGACAATCCGTCTACGTGGCGCAGTTGCTTTGATCCGCCTTGGCTGGGCAATCCCGGCGGCTTGTTGATCGCCATCAAATGCGCATCGCGATAGAGCACGGCGCGTTGCATCATTTCGACATCGGCTTGGCTTGGCGGCATTTTTGTCCGCTTGAACGGCGGCACGCTTTGGCCTTCGGCGATAGGCGGGATACGCACGGCTTGCCCCTCGGCAACGCGCGAGGCGGGCTTCGCGCGCGCACCATCGATCCGGAATTCGCCCTTGCGGCAGCCCTTTTCGATGCGGCCTTGCGTAAGCTCTGGAAAGCGGCGCTTTAGCCAGCGGTCGAGGCGCTGATCGCCTTCCCCCATCTCAACCGTGATGGTCTGCACCCCGCTCATGGAAAAAGCGCCCGTGCCACGGCGATCCCCGCAACCAGGCCGGCAACCGAAAGGCAAACCGAGGCCACAACGTAAAGTGCTGCCTGCGCGGTGGCACCGCGTTCCCAAAGCGTCACCGTTTCCAGCGAAAAGGCCGAAAACGTCGTGAAGCCGCCCAACAAACCGGTCATGACCAGCGGCGACAGATGCGTCAAACCGCGATGCGATGCGGCCACGACAAAGACGCCCATCAAAAACGAACCCAAGACATTCACGGAAAGGATGGCAAGGGGAAACGGTGTTTGCCCAAAGGCACGCAACATCAATAGACCAGTGAGATACCTGGCTGAGGCCCCGACGGCGCCCCCGATGGCAACTTGCAACAAGGCGGACATGGCGCGGGGCATGCGTCCCTACGCGCGCGTTGTCAACTCCGAGACCGATCGTTGCGCAAGCGGTTGAAGTATTCGACCCGCTTGCGCAGGTCTCGTTCAAAGCCGCGTTCGACCGGGTCATAAAAGACCTCGCGGTCGATACCGTCGGGAAAGTAATTCTGGCCCGAGAAACCGTCCTGGGCGTCATGGTCGTAGGCGTAGCCCTGACCGTAGCCTTGGTCTTTCATCATCTGCGTGGGCGCGTTCAGAATGTGCTTTGGTGGCGGCGCTGAACCGGATCGTTTTGCAGCACCCATCGCAGCTTTATAGGCCATGTAGCCGGCATTGGATTTCGGCGCGAGGGCAAGGTAGATCACCGCCTCTGCAAGGGCCAATTCGCCTTCAGGGCTGCCGAGCCGTTCGAACGTTTCCCACGCATCGATACAAAGCCGCTGTGCCTGTGGGTCAGCAAGACCGACATCTTCGACGCTCATCCGTGTGATCCGGCGCGCCAGAAAGCGTGGGTCTTCCCCGCCCTCGAGCATGCGCGCGAGCCAATAAAGCGCGGCGTCCGGGTCAGAGCCGCGCACCGATTTGTGCAGCGCTGAGATCAGGTTGTAGTGCGTCTCTCCGGATTTGTCGTAAACCGATGCCCGCCGCTGCAATCGTGCCGACAGAGCCTCTCGGCCAAGGTCCGCGTCCACATCCCAGGCAGACACCTGTTCAGCTAGGTTTAAAAGGGCCCGACCATCTCCATCCGCCATGCCGATCAGAGCTGATCTAGCATCGGGATCGAGCGGCAAGGCACGGTCCAAAATCATCTCAGCCCGCGCCAAAAGCGCAGACAGCGCAGCATCATCCAATCGATTGAGGACCACGACTTGCGCCCGACTTAGAACCGCCGCGTTGAGCTCAAAGGATGGATTTTCGGTTGTGGCGCCGACCAACAGGATCGTGCCATCCTCCATATGCGGCAGAAAACCGTCTTGCTGCGCTTTGTTGAAACGATGGATCTCGTCGACAAACAGGAGCGTGCCGCGCCCCGACTTGCGCCGCAGCTTGGCTGCATCAAACACTTTGCGCAGGTCCGGCACGCCGGTAAAAATCGCGCTTATCTGATGGAAATAGAGATCGGTTTCATCGGCCAAGAGCCGTGCTATGGTCGTTTTCCCGACCCCCGGCGGCCCCCATAGGATCAGGGAACCCAAGCTCCCGGCCTCCAGCATCAAGCGCAATGACCCATCCGGGCCCAACAGGTGATCTTGCCCGATCACGTCTGACAATCCCGTCGGGCGCATCCGGTCCGCCAGCGGTCGCGGCGCGGTCACTTCAGCACCGTGGTCATCGTTGTCGAAGAGGTCGGCCAACTTGGCCCCGTTTGATCAGTGCAGCTTTGTCGAAAGATTTATGACGAAGCAGCGATGGTCAACGCCTTCGATATCCAAAAGCGGCCCGGCAGGCTCCAAGATCAAGCCCACTCGGGTTGCTAAACGTTGGATCGGCGTGGGAAGCAGGCCCATCAGGTTCGTCGCACCCAAATGGCGCGCGCCCGCGACCATTTCGGTGATCAAGCGGACCTGCACGGCGCGACGCATAGATGCCGGCACGTCACGTGCCACAAAAATCCGGCTCGCATCCCAAATATGGCGTGCGATGGGCGCCTCTTCATAAAGAAGATTTTCTGGGATCGTCTCTAGCAAACCCCGCTGCGCGTCGCGCACCATATAGCTGTACATGCCGCAACGCGCGGTGGTGGGCGTCAGGCGTACACCGGCCAGAACCTTGCCAAGTTCGTGCACGGCAATCCAACGGCTTTGGGGCGTGTCGTATTGATCGAACTCCATGCCATCAACGCTCGGCAAGTCCCACGACTTTTGGTCGATGAACGTCCGATGCCGCGCACGCAGCATATTGGCGAAAAGATCGCCATGGATATGCATATTGTCGAACGACAAAGTCGTAGACTGCATCTCTCTCATGCCCCCCACGGCACAAATTCCTGGACATCCCGTGTCGAAAGGGGGCGCGCCGCTGATTAAGGTCTGAGCGCCTAAAGCAGTCCGTACTCCTTTGCTCGTTGGATCGCTTCGGCCGTCGTTCGGGCCATCAGCTTTTCCCTTGCCGAAGAAAGGCGCGCCTTAAAGGCGCTTTCGGATATGCCTAGTTTGGCGGCTGCAGCAGCGTGTCGGTCCCCGTCCGCAACACATCTCAGCGCGTCAACTTGAGCTCGCGAAAGCTTAGTCGGCGGGACTGAGACTTCGTGCATCCGTTGCACGATTTTGTAGATGTCCTCCATCTCTTGTTCAGCGTATTCGCGATCAGCCCGCGTTGCCCCCACGATGGTCCGGGACGAGAGCGGGCCGACAGAACCGATCATACCGTATACCAAACCATACTCCGCGGCCTCCTGCAGGATCCCAAACGGGTCTGGAAGACCAATCTCACTCCACCGGCGGACGCCTATATGGCTTAGACCCCAGGCAAGCGTTGGATCGCGGAGCCCGTAGACCTTTGCCGTATATACCTCTTGCCACTTGGCCGGGTAGGTATTCACCACGATGAGCGGCGACACATACCGAATATGAAGGCCCACAGCATATCCCCCAGGCGTCAGGAGGGATAATTCGTGTAACAAAAGGTCTAATGCCGGTGTCTTTGACATTTACACAACGAAAAGACGTTTCTTTTTAGACATGCTGCCCCACTCCAGGTCAACCATTAACTCTTAACTTGAATGCAATAATCCAGGTAGTCCAATAACCCCGAAAACAGTGTTTCCGTTGCGCAATTCTAGCGGAAGCCACGTCGAACACCGCGCCCCACTAACTCTTTGATTTAAGGCCAAAGTGTTCGAAAATCTACGCCTTGGCCACGGTCTGAGAGGTTTCCGTAGCGTCAACCGAACGCGCTGGATTTGCGTGCGTTATTGCAACGCCACAAAAAAAATCCCCGCTCGAAGCGGGGATTCCAATTTATCAATTCTGATAATCACTCGAATTCAGATTCTTCCTGCTCGATACGGGCGCGATCTGCTGCGCCCTTGGCATCCACATCGCGATCGACGAATTCGATAATGGCCATCGGGGCCATGTCGCCATAGCGAAAGCCCGCCTTCAAAACGCGAACGTAGCCGCCCTGGCGATCGGCATAGCGCGGGCCCAGAACGTCAAACAGTTTTGCCACATGCATATCTTGTTTCAGTTGCGCTGCTGCTTGGCGACGGGCGTGAAGATCTCCGCGCTTTCCGAGAGTTATGAGCTTTTCCACCACGCGCCGAAGGTCTTTTGCCTTGGGCAACGTCGTCTTGATCTGCTCGTGCTCAATCAGAGAGCCGGCCATATTCGCGAACAGCGCCTTGCGGTGTTCGTGCGTGCGGTTGAGGCGGCGGTAGCCGCGGGCATGTCGCATGTTTAACTCCGTATTTTGATGCTTTGTCTGGGGCCCCGTGCGATCCGGGGCCCTCTCCTTGGGGCGAATTGCCCGAATAATCCCCGCCAATTGCGGGCATTGTTTCTGGTTTAGAAATTATCTTCGAATTTCTTCGCCAGTTCTTCGATATTGTCCGGTGGCCAGTCGACCACGTCCATGCCAAGATGTAGCCCCATGCCGGACAGCACTTCTTTGATCTCATTCAAGGATTTACGGCCGAAATTCGGCGTCCGCAGCATCTCTGCTTCGGTTTTTTGAATTAAATCGCCTATATAGACGATGTTATCGTTCTTCAGGCAATTGGCCGACCGAACAGACAATTCCAACTCGTCGACCTTCTTGAGCAGAAGCGGGTTGAATTCCAGCTCATCTTCGTCGTCCTGACGCGTGGCGCTCTCTGGCTCGTCGAAGTTCACAAAGATCGACAACTGATCTTGAAGAATGCGCGCGGCGTAAGCAACAGCATCGTCCGGGCTGACCGACCCATCGGTCTCCAACTTCAACGTCAGCTTGTCATAGTCAAGCACTTGACCTTCCCGGGTCGGCTGCACCTGATAGGACACCTTTTTTACGGGCGAATAGATCGCATCAATCGGGATCAGACCAATCGGCGCATCCTCTGGCCGGTTTTTGTCAGCAGATACATAGCCCTTCCCCGTATTAACGGTGAGTTCCATGTAAAGGTCTGCCCCGTCATCAAGGTGGCAAACCACATGGTCGCGGTTCAGTACCTCAATCCCGGCGCTTTCGGAGATATCGCCTGCGGTGACCACACGCGGACCTTTGGCCGAGATCGACAGCCGCTTGGGTCCGTCAACTTCCATACGCAAGCTGACGCCTTTGAGGTTCAGCACGATATCGGTCACGTCTTCGCGAACGCCGGCGACGCTGGAAAATTCGTGCAACACATTGTCGATCTGGACCGACGTGATTGCAGCGCCTTGTAGTGAACTGAGCAGCACCCGGCGCAGTGCATTGCCCAGCGTCAGACCAAAGCCGCGCTCCAACGGTTCGGCCACGACGGTCGCGATGCGCGACGGATCATGCCCGGGGGACACGCCCAATTGGGTCGGTTTGATCAGTTCTTGCCAATTTTTGTGGATCATGTAGGCCTCCATGCTTGTTGACGGCCGATCCGGGTCCGCCAACCCTCGAGGTAAACTGCGCCCAGTCCGCGCAAGACGCGAAACCGACGCCGAATAACAATCCCTAAACGCGCCGACGCTTCGGCGGCCGGCATCCGTTATGCGCAATCGGCGTCACGTCACGAATGGACGTGATCTGAAACCCGATCGCCGCCAGCGCCCGCAAGGCGCTTTCTCGGCCGGATCCCGGACCCTGCACTTCAACTTCCAGCGTCTTTACGCCGTGCTCCTGCGCTTTACGACCGGCATCCTCGGCGGCCATCTGCGCCGCATACGGCGTCGATTTTCGGCTGCCCTTAAAGCCCATTGTTCCGGCAGAGGACCAAGAAATTGCATTACCTTGGACGTCAGAGATGAGAATTTTCGTGTTGTTAAACGACGAATTCACATGCGCCACCCCGGCAGCGATGTTTTTGGAAACCTTGCGCTTCGTGCGGCGGGTATCACGTGCCATACTTGATGCCCTCCTTTATTTCTTTTTGCCGGCGATGGGCTTTGCCGGCCCTTTTCGCGTGCGCGCATTGGTATGCGTGCGCTGACCGCGGACCGGCAAGTTCCGGCGATGGCGCAAACCGCGATAGCAACCCAAATCCATCAAACGTTTGATGTTCATCTGCGTCTCGCGGCGCAAATCGCCCTCAACGGTGAAGTTGGCGTCAATATGTTCGCGGATCTGAAGGACCTCGCTATCGCTCAATTCGTTGACGCGACGCGACGGGTCAATGCCAACGGCCGAGCAGATTTCAGCGGCGGAGCTGTGACCAATTCCTGTGATGTACGTGAGCGCGATCGGAACGCGCTTCGCTGTGGGGATATTCACCCCTGCAATACGTGCCAAGATGGACTTCCTTTCGTTGCGAGCCCGTGATGCCAGGCCCTTTTTTCACAACACACAGCCCGAGCGAACAACCCGGGCTAGTAAGCGATTCTCTTTCGAGATGGCGGTACCTATGACTTCGTTACCGACAGGTCAAGGCCTGCCGAATTTGCGTCAAACGGATTTCGTCGTTACGCACAGAAAAGCGCGGTTACGACCCGACAAAACTCAGGAGACACTCGTATCTAGGACGTTGCTGATCGCCGCGGCAACCTCGTCAACCTCGCCCAAGCCCGGGACCCAGAAAAGATCGCCTTTCGCATGGTAGTAGCCGATCAGCGGCGATGTCTTTTTGTAATATTCCAATAGCCGAATACGCAGGCTGTCCTCGTTATCATCGGCTCGAACGGGCTGACCGGCAGCACGGGCTTCTTCGGCACGGTTCAGGACACGCGTTATCAAGGTATCGTCGTTGACCTCAAGCGCGATGACTGCATCAATCCTCTGCCCGAGCCGAGAGAGCAAAAGGCCCAACGCGTCGGCCTGCGCCAATGTGCGCGGAAACCCGTCAAAGATGAATCCGGGCGTATCGCCACCATCTCTGAGCCGTTCTTCGATCAAGCCAATGACAATCTCATCTGTCACCAAATCACCGCGCGCCATAACAGCGGCAACTTGTTTGCCCATTTCTGAGCCGCTGTCTTTCGCCGCGCGCAACATGTCTCCGGTTGACAGCTGCACCATGCCACGTTCATCGACGAGGCGGCTCGCCTGGGTGCCTTTTCCTGCACCAGGCGGGCCAAGCAGAATGATATTCATCTACGCGCCGGTCCCTTCCGTCCGCCACCGCCGCGCGTTTTGCTCTTTCGGCCGCGCAGCTGGCTCTTCTCAATAAGCCCCTCATATTGATGGGCGAGTAGATGAGACTGGATTTGCTGCACGGTGTCCATACCCACGGACACAATGATGAGGATTGACGTACCGCCGAAATAGGCCGTAATCGCCAAATTGGTCCGCACAATCTCCGGCAAAAGACACACAAGCGCCAGGTATGCGGAACCCAAAACAAGCACGCGTACCACGACATATTCGAGATATTCTGCGGTGCGCTTGCCGGGCCGAATGCCTGGAATAAACCCGTTTTGGTTCTTGAGGTTGTCCGCCACATCGTCGGTCTTAAAGGACACATTCAGCGTGTAAAAATAAGTGAAGAAGATGATCATGGCGGCGAAGAACAGCAAGTAAAGCGGTTGGCCCGGGCCGAAATTCGCCAACAGCCACGTCATGACCGGACCTTGCGTCGCGCCGCCCGCCGAGAATGTAGATAGCGTCGTCGGCAGGAGCAGAAGCGACGAGGCAAAAATCGCTGGGATTACACCTGCGGGATTTACCTTGACCGGCAGATGGCTGGACCCGCCATCATATACTTTCATGCCCACTTGTCGGCGTGGGTATTGGATGTGAATTTTTCGCAGCGATCGTTCCATGAAAACCACGAAGACCAGCGTGCCCAGCAGCATCGCGATCACCCCAATTGTCGCACCAGCGGTCAGCGCACCCGATTGGCCCTGCTCAAAGAACTGCGCCAACGCGGCAGGGATTTCTGCAATAATGCCGACAAAGATGATCAACGAGATACCGTTGCCGATCCCGCGTGCGGTGATCTGCTCACCCAGCCACATCAAGAACATCGTCCCACCAACCAGCGTGATCACGCAGGCAGCGCGGAAAAACCATCCCGGATCGGTGACGAGCCCGCCCGATTCCAAAGACACCGCGATGCCATAGGCTTGAAATGTCGCAAGGGCGACCGTGCCATAGCGGGTGTATTGGTTCAGCTTTTTGCGACCCTGTTCACCCTCTTTCTTCAGCTGTTCGAAATACGGCACCATCGCCGACATCAGTTGCACGATGATCGAGGCCGAGATGTACGGCATAATGCCCAATGCAAAAACGCCCATGCGCGACAGGGCGCCGCCGGTGAACATGTTCAACACGCCGCCCAACCCAGCGGCAGCTTCGTCGAAAAATTGCTGGAGCTGCACCCCATCAATCCCGGGCACCGGGATATAAGTGCCGATGCGATAGATGATCAGAAGGCCGACCGTGAACAGGATGCGCTGGCGCAGTTCGGTCGCTTTACCGAATGCGCTCCAGCTCATGTTTGCGGCCATTTGCTCCGCTGCTGATGCCATAACGTCTCTCTCGCGAACCCTGAGGACCAGGGCGGATCAGTTTAAGGTCTTAACGATGTAGGCCGCGAGGTCACGGCCCACAAGGCAACGCGGGCGATTTGCCCAATCACGAACTATTCCGCCGTGGGTTTTGCGGCGACTGTCAGACGTCCACCCGCGTTTTCGACGACGGCAATAGCTGCTTTGGATGCACCGGTTACGGTGATGGTCAGTTTGGAACTGACGTCACCTTTGGCCAAAACGCGAATTCCATCGAGCTTACGGCGCACCAATCCGCTTGCCACCAGCGTATCTTCCGTGATTTCCGCTTTGCCGTCGATCTTGCCAGCTTCGACGAATTTTTCAATCAAGCCAACATTTACAACCGCGAATTTCTTCCGGTTTGGCTTATTGAAGCCGCGCTTCGGCAATCGCTGGTAAAGCGGCATCTGACCGCCCTCATAGGCATTGATTGCCACGCCGGACCGGGATTTCTGGCCCTTTATACCGCGGCCGGCGGTTTTGCCTTTGCCGGACCCAGGGCCTCGGCCAACGCGCGTACGCTTTTTCGATGCGCCGGGATTGTCCCGAAGCTCATTGAGTTTCATATCGCTTCTCCTTTGCCGGAACTGCCCCCGAAGCGAGTTGAGCAGACGCGGCATTTCTTGATGTTTGATTGGGTCCCGCACGGACCACCGGGGGCGTATACCGATCTCTGGATACGGGATCAAGACCGAGCCACGATGTTCCCCTGAAATCCGATTGCGGGATCTTCCCACGCAATGCCGTTACCGCTACCGATGGCGCATGACCGAGATTCTGACCATCACCGTGAACCCCGCGCTTGATCTCTCCACCGAAGCGCATGCCGTGATCCCGGACCAAAAGCTGCGCTGCACGGCACCGCAAGTGCATCCAGGCGGTGGCGGCGTGAATGTCAGCCGCGCAATTGCTAATCTCGGCGGTACGAGCCACACGCTCATTGCCTATGGTGGCGCCACCGGTCAGGAGCTGCTTCGGTTATTGCGCGACGAGCAGCTTGAACCGGAATCACTTGGTGTCTCGCATCCCACGCGCCAGTCGACGACGGTTTTCGACAACGCGACAGGGCTGCAATATCGCTTTATGATGCCCGGTCCGGATTGGACACGCGCCGATTGCAAAACCGCGCGCGACACGATCATCAGCGCCATCCGGCCGGGCGCTTTGGTGATCCCCTCTGGTTCCTTGCCGCCTGGCATGGGCCAGGACTTTTTCTTGGACCTCGCACCGCAGGTCGCGGAGCGGGGCGGGCGTATGATCCTCGACACATCCGGCGATGCGCTTGCGCATGCAGCCGAAAGACCGGCCGAGCTTTACGTGTTACGCATGGATCTGGCTGAGGCGCGGGAACTGTCCCGGACAAACCTCGTCGACATCGAAGAGATTGCGGCCCTCGCGACAACGCTCCGGGCGACAACTAAGGCAAAAATCATAATGATTGCTGCCGGTGCTCAGGGCACCGTGATTGACTGTGGCGATTGGCGCGGTCTGACGCGTCCGCCTGTGGTCGTGCCAAAATCGAAAGTTGGCGCGGGGGACAGCTTTATCGGCGCATTCGCACTGTCGATCACGCGTGGGGATGATCCTGTTACGGCATGTTGTTGGGGCACGGCGGCTGCGGCATCGGCGGTCACCACCGAAGGCACTGAGCTTTGCAACGTGAAAGAAACCGAACGCTTCTTTTCGCAGGTTACTCGCACGACGCTTTGACATCATCGCGTTGCGTGTGCGGCTGGAACTTTTCTTTTTCAAGTAACTCCGGAATTGTTTTGTAAGGCAGCAGAAGCGCCTGTAATGCTTCGATTTCCTGCGTGTAGAGCTCAACCTCAATGCCACCGGCAATCTCTGCCAATTGCTGATACATCCGGCCCAGTCCAAAAACGCTTTCTCGTGGGGCCAGAAGAACCGTCCGCGTTCGGTTCTTTGGTCCCTCACCGGCGGTGTTGACGACGGCCAGGGCCGACCTGATCGCGTTGAAATCGCCGTCGAAGTCCTCAAAGTCCGTGAGATCGACCAACTCTGTTCGTCCCGGACGATAAAAAGCATCGGCGAGGTAGTCGAAGTAGTTCTGCCGGAATTCCTCTAGACCGACCCGCCCGCTCCAATGTGCATAAAGAATGTCGCGCTCAAGGCACGTTGAAAAAACTATCGGCACTTTTTACCCAACTCCAAATACGGATCATATTGATCCGTGCCGGAACTTGCCGGTAAAGCCCTCAACCCGCAACGCGGCGAAGCCAAAACGGATTGTATCCAAAATGAATTCGATCGGAAATTCGCGTGTCGTTTCAAAGCCGTTTTCCTAAGTCCCACCATCCCAGGATGCGCGCATACCCATTACTATAAATTAAGAATAGCGAAAAATTAAAGGATGATATTCTGAAAATTAAAAGCGCCCCAGCTTCCCGGGGCGGCGTTCACAGACTAGGCCGAATCTCTTATTCGCGCTCTTCGATGATCTCAACGAGGTGAGGGATCTTCGCCACCATGCCGCGCACGGACGGCGTGTCTTCCAACTCGCGCGTTTTGTGCATCTTGTTCAGACCCAGACCGATCAGCGTTTGACGCTGTTCTTGGGGACGGCGAATTGGCGAGCCAACTTGCTTTGCAATGATGGTCTTTGCCATAATCTTCAGGCCTCCTCGGTCGCCGGCGCGGCGTCTTCGGCGGGTGCCGTGTCACGTTTGGGCAATATGTCAGAGACTTTCTTGCCGCGACGCGAGGCAACTTGGCGCGGGCTTTGCATCTTTTGCAGCCCGTCCATCGTTGCGCGGATCATATTGTAAGGGTTTTGGGAGCCGGTGGATTTTGCCACGATATCCTTGATACCAAGCATCTCGAACACAGCCCGCATCGGACCACCCGCAATGATCCCAGTTCCTTCGGGGGCTGTGCGCATGATCACTTTACCCGCGCCATGGCGGCCTTCGATGTCATGATGCAATGTGCGTCCCTCTTTCAGAGGCACGCGAATGAGGCCGCGCTTGGCCTGTTCGGTGGCTTTGCGGATGCCTTCGGGCACTTCTTTGGCCTTACCTTTTCCGAACCCGACGCGGCCGCGTTGGTCGCCGACGACGACAAGGGCCGCAAAGCCAAACCGCTTACCGCCCTTGACGGTCTTTGACACCCGATTGATCGCGACCAACCGGTCCGCAAATTCGGGGGTTTCTTCTTGTTCTCGACGGCGGCCTCGCCCCCGGTTTTCACGTTCTGCCATGCGGCATCCTTTCTGTGTCGCGCCTCGGGCGCTGATCTGTGCCAACCCTGGTGGGATGGATCCCCCGGGTCATCGGGGCGACGCGAAAGCCGCCCGCACCGTTTAAAATCGTAATCCGCCCTCGCGCGCTGCATCGGCAAGCGCCTTGACGCGTCCATGAAACAGCAGCCCACCGCGGTCAAAGAACACCTCTTCCACGCCGGCTTTCTTGGCTCTATCGGCGACAACCGTGCCAATTTTCGCGGCCGCCGCGGCATTGTTCTTGCCAACAAGGCCCAGGTCTTTTTCCAGGGTCGACGCGGAGGCAAGTGTGACGCCTTGGACGTCATCGATTACCTGAACGCTGATATTTTTCGATGAGCGATGCACCGAAAGACGCGGGCGGCCATTGGCCATCGCCTTGATCTTGTTCCGCACGCGCAGACGGCGTTTTTGGAACAGGTCCCGTTTGCTGTTTGCCATCTTTGTGCGTCCTTACCTCTTACCTTCCTTGCGGAAGATGTATTCGTCTTTGTAGCGGATGCCTTTACCCTTATAGGGCTCCGGTTTGCGCCATTCGCGGATATTCGCAGCGACCTGTCCAACAAGCTGTTGGTCGGCCCCTTCGATCACGATTTCGGTCTGCTTTGGGCAGGTCACAGTGACGCCGTCCGGGATCTTGAAATCGACGTCATGGCTCAGCCCGAGCGCAAGCTTCAGCGTGTTGCCCTGCAACTGCGCCCGATAGCCAACACCCTGGATTTCAAGTTCCTTCTTAAAACCTTGGGTGACGCCGGTGACGAGGTTTTGCACCATTGTTCGGCTCATGCCCCATTGCTGGCGCGCGCGCTTTGACATGCCGCGCGGGCTGACGCTGACGGCATTGTCTTCAACGGCGAGCGTCACGTCATCCGTAGCCGTGAACGACCGCGTGCCCTTAGGCCCTTTGATCTCAATCGTCTGGCCGGTGATTTTCGCCTCGACACCCGAGGGCAGATCAACCGGTCTTTTACCAATTCGCGACATTGCCCTCTCCTTAGAATACGGTGCAGAGCACTTCGCCACCAACATTGTGCTGGCGAGCATTGGCATCAGACATAACGCCTTTCGACGTCGAGACGATCGAAACTCCCAGACCCTGGCGAACAGCCGGGATGTCGGTTGCGCCCAGATAGACCCGACGGCCAGGCTTCGATACGCGTTTTAGTTCGCGAATAACCGGCGTGCCGTCATAGTACTTCAGGCTGATTTCAATCGCCGGATGGCCGTCCTTTCCGACGGTTTTTTCGTAGCCGCGAATATAGCCTTCGGATTGGAGTACATCCAAAACCCAAGCGCGCAGCTTAGAGGCGGGCGTTTCAACCGTGGACTTGCCGCGCATTTGTGCATTGCGAATGCGGGTCAACATGTCACCTAAGGGATCATTCATCTCCTAGACCTCCCTTACCAGCTCGACTTGACCATGCCGGGGATTTGACCTTCGGAGGCCAAATCACGCAGCTTGATCCGCGACATTTTCAGTTTGCGATAATATGCCTTCGGTCGACCGGTCAGTTGGCAGCGATTGTGCAGCCGGGTGGGCGAGCTGTTGCGCGGCAATTTTGCAAGCTTCATCGACAGACGCACGCGATCGCCGAGCGGAAGCTCTTGATCCTTCATCTGTTCCTTAAGCGCGGCGCGCTTTGCGGCGTATTTATCGTTCAAGCGTTGGCGTTTAACTTCGCGCGCAACCATGGATTTCTTTGCCATGAGACTTTCTCCTCCCGCGGCTTCAGCTATTGAAGGGCATGTTGAAACCCTTCAACAGCGCCTTGGCTTCCGCGTCGGTTTTCGCGGTGGTGGCAATAACGACATCCAATCCCCAAGCTTCATCGACCTTGTCGAAATTGATCTCGGGGAAAACGATGTGCTCTTTGATGCCCAGGGCATAGTTGCCGCGGCCATCAAAGCTCTTGCCCGATACACCGCGGAAGTCGCGGATGCGGGGCATGGCAATCGTGACCAAACGATCCAAGAATTCAAACATCCGATCGCCGCGCAGCGTGACCTTGGCGCCCATCGGCATGCCATCGCGGACGCGGAAACCAGCGATCGATTTCTTTGCCGTGGTAATGATGGCCTTTTGGCCGGCAATCGCGGTCAGGTCATCTTGCGCCGATTTCGCCTTTTTGGAATCGCGTACCGCTTCGGCACCGCAGCCAATGTTCAAGACAATCTTGTCAAGCCGCGGGATCATCATGTCGTTGCTATAGCCGAATTCCTCTTTCATCGCGGCACGAATGGCGTTGCGATAATGGGCTTTCAGGCGCGGGGTATAATTTTCCGTATCAAGCATTAGATCACGTCCCCCGTGGTCTTGGCGAAACGCACTTTTTTGCCGTCATCGTCAAACTTGAAGCCGACGCGTGTCGGCTTGCCATCGCTATCAAGCAGCGCCAGGTTCGACAGATCGATCGGCATAGCCTTCGGTAGGCGGCCACCTTGGCTGTTTTGGGTTTGCTTGGTGTGGCGAACGGCCATGTTGATCCCGTCGACCACAGCTTTGCCGGTTTTTGGCATCACTTGGGCGATCTCGCCCTCTTTGCCTTTGTCTTTACCGGCCAGCACGACGACCTTGTCGCCCTTTTTGAGCTTGGCAGCCATCACAGCACCTCCGGCGCGAGCGAAATGATCTTCATGAAGTTCTTCGCGCGAAGCTCGCGCACCACCGGCCCAAAGATACGCGTACCTATGGGTTCGTTGTTGTTGTTCAGGATCACTGCGGCATTGCCGTCAAACCGGATCGCCGTACCATCGTCGCGACGCACCTCTTTGGCCGTCCGCACAACGACCGCCCGGCGCACATCGCCCTTTTTGACACGACCGCGCGGAATGGCTTCTTTGACCGACACCACGATGATGTCGCCAACGCTTGCGTATTTCCGTTTGGACCCACCGAGCACCTTGATGCACTGAACCTTTCGGGCGCCCGAATTGTCAGCAACATCCAGATTAGTCTGCATCTGGATCATGTTGGTTTCTCCCGACCTTTGGGCATGCGCCCAGGGTTTCGTTCAAACCGGGTTTGATCGAGGCTTACACGCGCTCAATCACCTCCCAGCGTTTCGATTTCGACTTCGGCGCACATTCCTGAATCCGCACGGTCTCACCGATTTTGAATTCGTTGTTTTCGTCATGGGCGCGATATTTCTTCGACTTACGGATCGTCTTTTGCAGAACCGGGTGCTTGAACCGCCGCTCAACAGAAATCGTGACCGTTTGTGCGTTGGTGTCGGAGGTGACGACACCTTGCAAAATACGCTTTGGCATTACTCAGCCTCCCCAGTCGCAGCTTTCGCCTTTTCGTTCAGGATCGTCAAAACGCGGGCGGCGTCGCGCTTCACCGCACGCATGCGGGCTGTATTCTCCAACTGGCCGGTCGCCTGTTGAAACCGAAGATTGAAAGCTTCTTTCTTAAGCTGGGTCAGGTCCTCACGGAGCTGATCCGGCGTGCGGTCACGCAATTCGCTGGCGTCCATCGCCTGGTCTTCCTTTGCAACAATCACCGGAGGGCCCCGAAGGTCACCCTGATTCCCGGTGGAGATCAATGAGCGCGCGGGATACGCCGATGATTGTCGCGGCGCAAGCCCTATTTTCCGTCCACCAAAAGAACCGATCCTGCGGATGGTCCAAAAACATCGGGTCATCAACGAATAAAATCGGTTTCTGCCGTGTTCTCCCTGCATGCGGCGCAAATCCGTCGCAACAACCGCTTTGAGGGAGGAACACCATGACCAAAGCACTGCTCGCCGCGCTTGGCGCAATTGCATTGACGACACCGGCCTTAGCCGATGGTTGGACGCTTGATGGCGACAGCTCTCACTTGGCCTTCGGGTCTGTCAAAAACACCTATATCGGCGAAGTTCACAGCTTTGGCGATCTGTCCGGAACCGTCGGCGCGGATGGGGCGACCGTCATCGAAATCGGGCTGACATCGGTTGAGACGTATATCGATATTCGCAACGAACGGATGGTCGAACATGTGTTCGGAAACGGTCCCAATGCCACCATCTCGACCGATATCGACATAGCCGAGCTCGATGGACTTGGCGTCGGCGACACGATGATGATCACTGTCGACGCCACGCTCGCTCTTTTGGGTGTGGAAAGCTCCTATCCTGCGGATCTGTTCGTCGCCCGTCTCGGCGAGGATAGGGTGATGGTGACGTCAAACGATTTTGTCTATATCGCCACGGACGAACTTGGCATCGATGACGGCATCGACATGCTACAGGAACTGGCCGGGCTCGACAGCATTACGCGGGCGGTCCCTGTTTCCATGCGGTTTATTTTCGACATGGACTAAGTCCGACGCGAAAGGCCCCTTCCGTGTGGGCGGGGGCTTTTTCAAGACCGGGCTCTGCGTTAAGGCTTGGCTATGGCGCAGATTTTGACGCATTTTGTGACCTGCATCTACCGAGACCGCATCGTCGGAATCGACGCAACAGAGTTGGAAAATACCTGCCTTTCCATCGCCGAGGACGACACAGCCGGGCAAGATTGGTGCGAGGCAAACGGCTATCCGGGTTACACGTCCTACGCATCTCTGAGCGATTTGCCGTGGCGCATGCCGATTTTTGCGGATCTTGTTGCGGCCTTGGATGGCCATGTCGCAACCTTTGCAGATGATCTTGCGCTCGACCTTGATGGCAGAACGTTGGAACTTGAGGACATTTGGATCAACATATTGCCGGAAGGCGGCAGCCACGGCTCTCACATCCACCCGCATTCGGTGATTTCCGGCACGACCTACGTTGCGATGCCCAAGGGCAGTTCAGCCCTGAAAATCGAAGACCCGCGTCACGCCATGATGATGGCGGCCCCGCCGCGCCGGAAAGACGCGCCGCCGGAATTACAGCCCTTCGTCTATGTGACGCCAGAGGTCGGCGACGTCCTGCTTTGGGAAAGCTGGCTGCGGCACGAAGTGCCCATGAATATGGCCGAGGACGACAGAATTTCCGTCAGCTTTAACTACGCGTGGCGTTAGGAGTTGCGCCGCGCTACGGCTCGCAAGCTGTTTGCTTGTTTGCGGGCCTCGGCGTCTTCAAATTGACGCACACGGTAAGGTCTTGCACCAACGCGCATGGGATGCGCAAGCCCTGACCCCTTGACGGAAAGAGGATCGCACCAGACATCACCGCCATGAAACAAGCCCCGTCAGAACAGCCCGTAGACACGGTTTCCTTAGATGAAGCACGCCGGCCGCTTGCCCCAAAACTGGAAAATGTGACCGAGGCGCAGCGGTCACGCGGCCGTAGCTTGGCCGCCATTCACCGGTCCCACCTCCGAGATATTGCGCGCATCGCCATGATCATCGCACGCATCCGCGCAGGTGATGATCCACCAGACCGGTTGATGCAGGTCATTCTGGATGCCGACATGATGCAGAATTACCAAGCCTTTGGAACGCTTTGCGGCCAGGAATGCCGTGTGTTGACCTTCCACCACGATGCCGAAGAACACCACCTGTTCCCAGAGCTTGAGGCCAAGGCGCCAGTCGGCATCCAGGCCGTCATTGCCAAGCTCCGCGCAGAGCACAAGGTGGTCCACGCCTATCTGGAGCGCCTTACCGAGGCTGCCGCAACCCTGATCAAGACCCCGTCAGACGCCAATTTCGACGCAACGAGTGCAGTATTTGAAGAGCTCGAAGCGGTCGTCCGATCCCACTTTCGCTACGAAGAAACAGAGCTTGAGGAAGCAATAGGCGTATTCGTCGACGGGCCGTGAGAGGCCGCGTCCGACCAAAACCAGAGGGCCGGTTTACCGAAGCCGCAATCCGCGCGCGGCCTCGTCTGCGAAGTCTATCGACAGTAACGCTCGGACCTCGGTTAACGCCTTGCCAAGCAAGTTTTCCCCTGGCCAATCGGCAGGATCGGTTCGTGCCGCGGCATCTGCATCCAACCCGATGCCCCAAACCGTATCGACTGGACTGGCCTCAACGAGTATATCTTCGCCGGTTTGAAACAGCTTCCGGCGCAACCCTCTGTTTTGCGAAAACTTCGCCGTGTTGTTGCGCAAGACGATGTCATAGCGTTTTGCTCGCCAAACCCGTTCGGAAAACCCACGCACGGTCCGGCCCAGAGCTTTCTGGTGCCCTGGATCTGTTGCGGCCATAATGCGTTCGGCCGCCTGCGCATCCCCAAACAGCTGCGCTTTGGAATGCATCATTGCTTGCTCCGCGCTGGTGAAGGCAACCCCGTCAATCTCAAACTGGCAAGGATACCATTGGCTAAACGGGCCGTTCCAAAAAAACCTGTGCTCCATGGCTGCGTCCCAAATAGCCACTTTTGATAACACTCTGTGGCACGCCGCCGCTACGACGTCCGCTGACGTGGCAATCCACCCAACAGCGCCACGCCGAGATAAAAAAATCCGCACCAGAGCGCGCCAACCGCCCACCAGATCGAAAAAAGGAAAAGGCCAAGGCCCTCCATGCCGGTGCCGCCCCGGATACCGCCGAAGCCGAAGCCCCACACGAGGTAGCCAAGGATTGCAACAAACGCCAGCCCAACAAAACCTGCAACCGCGCGACCGCCCCAGACAACTGCCAGGAAAGGCACGGTCAATGTGGTTACAGCCAATGGTGGCAGAACCAGGATATGTAGCGGGAAGTCGCCCATACGCGCATCATGCCACCTGCGCAAACAAAGAAAAGGCAGGGAAACCCTGCCTTTTCACTTGTATTTTTGCAGTTCTCACGTGCGACCTGTTACCAGTCCTCACGGACGACGGTACGGGTCTTCACCGGCAACTTCATCGCCGCCAGACGTAGGGCCTCGCGGGCGATGGGCTCGGATACGCCGTCGATTTCGAACATGATCCGGCCGGGTTTGACCTTGCAAGCCCAGTAATCGACCGAGCCCTTACCTTTGCCCATCCGCACCTCAACGGGTTTGGAGGTCACGGGCGTATCGGGGAAGATCCGGATCCACACACGACCTTGCCGCTTCATGTGGCGGGTCATCGCCCGTCGGGCTGCCTCGATCTGGCGCGCCGTCACGCGCTCAGGCTGCAAGGCTTTGAGGCCATAGGTGCCAAAGTTGAGATCCGATCCGCCCTTGGCATCGCCCTTGATGCGCCCTTTGTGCATCTTGCGGAATTTTGTGCGCTTCGGTTGCAGCATCTTATGTCACTCCTTACCGGTCGCGGTCACGGCGGCCACCGCCGCCAGCGCCACGGGGGGCCGGACCATCCTGAAGCTCTTGCTGACGGCGGTCACGTGCCGCCGGGTCATGCTCCATGATCTCACCTTTGAAGATCCACGTCTTGATGCCGATGATCCCATACGGGGTTTCGGCCTCAGCGCGCGCGTAATCAATATCGGCCCGCAACGTATGCAGCGGCACCCGGCCCTCGCGGTACCATTCGGTCCGGGCAATCTCTGCACCGCCCAAACGGCCAGCCACGTTCACGCGGATACCCAAGGCGCCCATGCGCATCGCATTTTGGACCGCCCGCTTCATGGCCCGACGGAACGAGACACGCCGTTCTAATTGCTGCGCAATCGACTCAGCGACCAATTGTGCATCAAGCTCGGGCTTGCGAACCTCGACAATATTGAGATGCAGCTCACTGTCTGTCATTGCCGCCAATTTGCGACGCAAGGTTTCGATATCTGCGCCTTTTTTGCCGATGATAACGCCGGGGCGGGCGGTATGCACCGTTACCCGGCACTTTCGGTGCGGCCGCTCGATAATGACTTTCGAGACGCCGGCCTGCTTGGCCTCTTCTTGAATGAATTCGCGGATCTTGATGTCCTCAAGAAGAAGATCACCGTAATCCTTGGTATCGGCGTACCAGCGGCTATCCCAGGTCCGGTTGACCTGAAGGCGCATGCCGATCGGGTTAACTTTATGTCCCATTAGGCTTGCTCCTCAATTTGGCGCACTTTGATCGTCAATTCCGAGAACGGCTTTAGGATGCGACCATACCTGCCGCGTGCCCGCGGACGGCCGCGCTTCATGACAAGGTTTTTGCCAACCCATGCCTCAGCAACCACAAGCTCATCAACATCAAGCCCATGATTGTTTTCGGCATTCGCGATCGCCGATTGCAGGCACTTTTTCACGTCACCCGCGATGCGCTTTTTCGAAAACGTCAAATCGTTTAGCGCCTTTTCCACCTTCTGACCGCGGATCAACGCCGCTACTAGGTTGAGCTTTTGCGGCGAGGTCCGCAGCATTCGGGTCTTGGCCATTGCCTCGTTATCCGCCACGCGGCGGGGATTTTTATCCTTGCCCATGGCTTACTTCCTTTTGGCTTTTTTGTCGGCGGCATGCCCGTAATACGTGCGGGTCGGGGAATATTCACCGAACTTCTGGCCGATCATATCTTCGGAGACTAACACAGGCACGTGCTTGTGGCCGTTATAAACTCCGAACGTAAGGCCCACAAATTGCGGCAAAATGGTCGAGCGGCGCGACCAAATCTTAATAACCTCGTTGCGCCCGGATTCCCGGGACTTTTCCGCCTTTTTGAGGACATAGCTGTCGACAAATGGGCCTTTCCAAACAGAACGCGACATCGATTAGCGCCCTTTCTTCTTCGCGTGGCGCGAGCGGATAATGAGCTTCGACGACGCTTTGTTCTTGTTTCGGGTGCGTTTGCCTTTCGTTGGCACGCCCCAAGGGCTGACCGGGTGACGCCCGCCGGAGGTGCGGCCTTCGCCGCCGCCATGGGGGTGATCGACCGGGTTCATCACGACGCCACGCACGGAAGGGCGCTTGCCCAAATGGCGCGACCGGCCGGCCTTGCCCAGGTTCTGGTTGGAATTGTCAGGGTTCGACACGGCCCCAACCGTTGCCACGCATTCTTGGCGGACCAAGCGCAATTCACCGGAACTCAACCGGATCTGCGCATAGCCGCCATCGCGGCCGACAAATTGTGCATAGGTTCCAGCTGCGCGGGCGATTTGACCACCCTTCCCGGGCTTGAGCTCAATGTTGTGAACGATTGTCCCGATCGGCATGCCGGAAAACGGCATTGCATTGCCGGGCTTGATGTCTGCCTTGGCCGCGGCAATTACCTTGTCGCCAACCGCCAGACGCTGCGGGGCGAGGATATAGGCCTGCTCACCATCCGAATAGGTGATCAGGGCAATAAAGGCGGTCCGGTTCGGATCGTATTCGATCCGGTCAACGACGCCTTCTATGTCGCGCTTGGTGCGCTTGAAGTCGACGATCCGGTACAGGCGTTTCGCCCCACCGCCGCGGCGGCGCATCGTGATCCGTCCGGTATTGTTCCGGCCCGCCTTCTTGGTCAACCCCTCGGTGAGGGATTTGACCGGGCGGCCTTTCCAAAGCTCCGAACGGTCGATCAGCACCAGCCCGCGCTGGCCAGGCGTCGTAGGTTTGTACGACTTGAGTGCCATGCTTGCTCTCTTCCGTTTGCTTCGTGCCGAGTGGTCCCGGCGATCTGTGTGAGTGGTCCTTAGAGGACCAAAAGCCAAGCCCCGGACGAATCCGGGGCGCGCTTGTGCGTGCTGATAGTATTGAATGCCATTGGCGTCAAGAAAGTGGATCGCTAATCGTCGAAAAACGCGACTGTAGCATCAATCAATTGTTCCAACGTCTCATCCGTGGCGAAAATATTGAACACGTGGTCCATCTCTGCATGCCAGGCCTCCTGCGCGCCGTTATGGCTGCCCAAAAATGCCTCCGCGACGCTTGGATGGACAAGCGTGTCCGAAGCGCCCGACGCGACAAAAAGTGGGCCGTCATAACTTGCGATCTCGGCAATTGGGTCAAAAGCTGAAACGTCATCGAAAAACGCGCCCTTCAGCAAAAACTCAGCGCCCCATGGCGTCGTCATGGTCAGCAAGTCATCAGGCGATGCGTCGATAGCTGCGACTACGCTGTCGGCACCAAAGAGTGCGCCATACGTGGCCTGAGGGTCCCCAACAGCATTCCACAATGCGACCCCGTCGACTGCGCCTGAGCGCCCAGCAAGCGCCGAGGCGACAAGTCCCCCTTGGCTCCATCCGATCACGTAAAGCTCAGATGCGTCGACCGAGGAAAGCGTTTGCAAATAGGCCACCGCAGCGCCTGCATCGGCTATTTGGCTTTCAAAGGTCGTGTCGGCAAAACTTAAGTCCGCCGTGCTTTCGCCTGACCCACGAAACGCAACACGAAGACTTGCATATCCCGCCTCGGCCAACCTGGCAGCAGTGCGGGCATAAACACCCTCTGGTACGGCATCGGATGCCAGCTCGTTACGACCGCTTCCAAAACCATGTAGCAGCAATACGACAGGTGCAGCTTCGGCAGCGCCCGGGACGTTCAAAGTCCCGACAAAAGGTTGCTCATCGGAATAAATAACGACGTCGGTCTCTTCCGCCGCAGCAGACGTCGCCACAAAAGCTAAGCCGGACATCAACGAAACGATCTGCCGCATCTATTTTACCCCTGATTGCGCCACGCTTAGCGTCAGGCACAAGCTGCGTTCGGTCAAGCCCGTTTACACCGCACAGATGGCGTCGCTACCCCAACGCGCGGCGGCGGCAGAGCGGTTCTGATGCGACGGCTTCCCGTTGCACAAATTTCAGGTGTCCAATGGCCGTCTCAAAAGCCCGATGGCGCGGCGATTTATCGAGATAATCGAGCAAGCGATAAAGGTTAATCGGCTGCGTGGTGATGAGCTCTTTTATGCGTTCGACGGCATCCTCCAACGGATAGGCATCGATAAATTGGCAGGCCGTTTGCGTCGGCGTCAGCAGGTAAAAATCATCCGGACCTTTCGGCGTGTAGCGGGTGATATCGAACGGCGATGCCCCGAGCGCGTGCGACTTTGGCAGAAAGACCGAAATACCGCTAGGATCGTGGCGCAGAACTGCGCCTGAGACTTGCGCAAATCCAAACGGCTTTAACCGCTTGAATGCGTGCAGACGCATCGGAGGCGTCATCATATCAGCATCCGCCCGATCGTATTTCAGATCATCAAAGACCGAAATCAGGCCAAGCGATTGATCGGCAAGCGTCAAATACGGATCGCGGCTCAACGCGGGTATTGCTGCGTTCAGATCCGCCAGAGCGTCCGCTGCACCCGGATGCGGAACGGCCCCAGCCGCTTGCGCAGCAGGGGCCGTCCAAAAGTTCAAGAACCGCCGGATCAAAGCCCGGTTGAGACGTCGATCGTATTGCCGTCCTCAAGCGTCACATAGGCCTTTTTCACGTCTTTGCGGGTGCCAAGGCGTCCGCGGAACCGCTTCACTTTGCCTTTGGTGATCGTCGTGTTCACGGCCTTCACTTTGACCCCAAAGAGCGCCTCAACGGCGTCCTTGATCGCGGGCTTGTTCGCATCCATTGCCACCTCGAACACCACCGCGCCATTTTCTGATGCCATGGTGGATTTTTCCGTGATGATCGGCTTGCGGATCACATCGTATTGTTCTGGTTTCACGCTCATCTCAAACGCGCCTCCAGCGCTTCGACACCGGCCTTCGTAAGCACCAAAGTGTCACGTTTTAGGATGTCATAGACATTCGCACCCATCGACGGCAACACATCGAGACCTTCGATGTTCTGCGCGGCGCGGGCAAAGTTCTCGTTGACCTCGGCCCCATCGATGACAAGGGCGCGCTTCCAGCCGAGGTCTTTCACCTGTTTGGCCACAACCTTGGTCTTTGGCTCTGCCGCAACGGCTTCGTCGAGGATGACCAACTGGCCAGCCGCCGCCTTGGCGCTGAGCGCGTGGCACAGGCCCAATTTGCGGAACTTCTTCGGCAGATCATGTGCGTGGCTGCGCGGGGTCGGTCCTTTGTAGATGCCGCCCTTGCGAAAGATCGGTGCGTTGCGGTCACCGTGGCGGGCGCCGCCGGTTCCCTTCTGGCGATAGATCTTCTTGGTCGAATACGAGGTCTCGGACCGCGTCTTTACCTTGTGGGTGCCGGCCTGTTGGCGCGCACGTTGCCAGCGCACCATGCGGTGCAAAATGTCGGCACGCGGCTCAAGCCCAAAGATCTCGTCACCGAGATCAACCGAACCCGCCTTCTTACCGTCCAGCTTGATGACGTCGAGTTTCATTATTCCTCACCTCCCTCAGCGGGGGCATCTTCAACCTGGGCATCTTCAACCTGCGGCTCTGCGGCAGGCACATTTGCCTGGCGGAGTGCGGCCGGCAGTGGTGCATTATCCGGGAACGGCTTTTTGACCGCATCCTTGATCGTCACCCAACCGCCTTTCGACCCAGGAACGGCGCCCTTGATCATGATCAGTCCGCGATCCGCGTCGGTCCGCACGACTTGAAGGTTTTGTGTCGTCACCTTGGCTGCGCCCATATGGCCTGCCATCTTCTTACCTTTGAAGACGCGGCCGGGGTCTTGACATTGACCGGTCGAGCCGTGGCTACGGTGGCTAATCGACACGCCGTGACTGGCGCGCAGACCCCCGAAATTGTGCCGCTTCATCGCACCGGCAAAGCCTTTACCGATGGATGTGCCGGACACGTCCACGAATTGACCTTCGAAATAATGCTCCGCAGTGATTTCTTCGCCTACGCCGATCAGGTTTTCGGGGTCCACACGGAACTCCGCGACCTTACGCTTGGGCTCCACCTTGGCGGCGGCGAAATGGCCGCGCATCGGGGCGGAAGTCCGCTTGGCTTTGGCTGTGCCGGCACCAAGTTGCACGGCCGAATAGCCGTCTTTATCGGCGGTGCGCTGTGCCACCACCTGAAGCTTGTCGAGTTGAAGCACGGTGACAGGGATCTGCTTTCCGTCCTCCATGAAAAGCCGGGTCATCCCGACCTTTTTTGCAATAACGCCGGAGCGCAACATGATCTGCCCTCCCCTAGACCGAAATCTGCACGTCCACGCCAGCAGCGAGGTCGAGCTTCATCAACGCATCCACGGTCTGCGGTGTCGGATCGACAATATCCAATAGGCGCTTATGCGTCCGGATCTCCCACTGATCGCGGGATTTCTTGTCGATATGTGGGCCGCGCAGAACGGTGAACTTCTCGATCTTGTTCGGCAGCGGGATTGGACCGCGGACCTGTGCACCGGTACGCTTGGCCGTGTTCACGATTTCCTGCGTGCTGGCGTCCAGCACACGGTAATCGAACGCCTTGAGACGGATGCGGATATTCTGGCTTTGGATGGCCATTGTAAATCACCCTACATGTTAGGGCCTAGATCGGAGAGGAGGATGAACGCTCGTCGCACAGCCTCATCGCGTCTTTTCCAACCAAAAAGGGCACGCATTCGCGCACCCGGTTAGATGACGTCGCTATAAGGCCAAAGCAAAACACTGACAAGCGGAATCCGCGCAAGACAAAGACTAGCCGGGGAAATACTTTACCAGCGGAGAAGTGGCGCCCTGATCTTCATAAAACGCAACCATTTCCGCCAAGCTATCGAACGCAGTGAATTCCCGGATCAGGACGTTCGCGATCGCTTGCGCCGGGCTCGGCAAAAGAAATTTTAGGCGGCGGTAGTGAAAAAACTTCACGGCACCCGGACGGCGCTGCATCATGCGATCAGGCGCGTTCCATATCGGATCAAGCAAATGCAGTGGCATCTCCGCCCTCGCCGCCGCGATAGGCAGCGCGATCTGATCAAGGGTCGGGTAAGGGTCCGCGACGAGCCCCCCGCTTTCTATGCGCAGTGCTGTTTCGAGCCATAGTTTCCCAAACCTCGCGTCTTCGAACGCCACCACGCCTGCATTAAGGCTGAGCGGCACAAGAGCCATTTCTTCGCCGCGTTTGCGCAACAGACGCATGCGCGGCACTCGAAGACCGAAATCCGCGTAAACCGGACGCCATGCATCGGCCGTACGGCCCCACATCCAATCCGATGTCACACGGCCTGACACATGGGCCGGTCGAAAAATCTCTTGCGCATTCGTGGGTTGCACGACCATGAGGTCGGTGTCTAAGAACAATGTGCGGCTTACGTCTCGCGGCATCGCACAAGCATAAAGCTTGTTACCCTCTGGATAGTTTTCCTTAAAGTCCGGATCGATCGGATGAAAGGCAATGCCGTGATCGTCAAAAAATGCCCGGGTCCGAGAATGGATTAGTGGCAAAAGCGCCCGGCGGCAATAAACCAGAGGGAGAATTTCGTCTTGAAGAAATGCCAAGACGGATGACATCAAAAGAACGGCTTGCCACTCGAATTCACCCGGCTCACAGAGGGCAACGACAGCAATTTTTTCGGTGCTTGGCATTAATTTCCCCACCGTTTGGCGGAGCAAAATGGGCGAACCAACGTCCGCCCACTTTTCGAGATGACCCTACTCGATGATTTTCGAGACGACGCCTGCGCCGACGGTTCGGCCGCCTTCGCGGATGGCGAAGCGGAGGCCGTCTTCCATCGCGATCGGTGCGATTAGCTCGACCGAGAAGCTCACATTATCGCCCGGCATCACCATCTCGGTGCCCTCTTTGAGCTGCACCGTGCCCGTCACATCCGTCGTGCGGAAGTAAAACTGCGGCCGGTAATTGCCGAAAAACGGCGTGTGCCGGCCACCCTCTTCCTTGGTCAGGATATAGGCCTCGGCCTCGAACTTCGTGTGCGGCGTCACCGAGCCGGGCTTGCACAGCACCTGGCCACGCTCCACCCCATCCCGGTCGATCCCGCGCAAAAGCGCGCCGATATTGTCGCCCGCTTCACCGCGATCGAGGAGCTTGCGGAACATCTCAACACCCGTGCAGGTCGTCTTCTGCGTGTCGCGGATGCCGACGATCTCGATCTCGTCGCCCACATTGATCACGCCGCGCTCCACCCGGCCGGTCACAACCGTGCCGCGGCCGGAGATCGAGAACACATCCTCAACCGGCATCAAAAACGGCTGATCAATCGCGCGTTCCGGCGTCGGGATGTACTC
>JBCDBR010000003.1:0-157404 GCA_039183205.1 Pseudomonadota bacterium
CCGATGTATGACCGGCCAGAGCTTGCCGAAACAACCGACAGGTTATGGTGCGCCATCCGCGATGAACTCCGCGCGGTTGGGATCGACGCCCCCGACACGCTGAGCCGAGACGTTGACGTCTGGGATGTGTGGACAGCGCCGGATCTGGTCTTTTCGCAAACCTGCAGCTTGCCCTATCGCGCCCGGCTGCGCGAGCAGGTGTCGCTGATCGGCGCGCCGGTGCACCAATTTGCCGACTGCCCGCCCGGCCATTATTTCAGTGTCATCGTCGGACGTGATGGGCAGATCCCAGCCGCGCCGCGCCTTGCGGTCAATGACCCGTTAAGCCAATCCGGCTGGGCGCATTTCCGCGCTTGGCTCGACCGCTCCGGCCTGGCCTACGGCGCGGTTGTGATCACCGGCGCGCACCGGGCATCGGCGCGCGCTGTGTCGACCGGTCACGCCGATCTGGCGGCGCTCGATGCGCAAAGCTGGGCCTTGATGCAGGCCTATGACACATGGGCCGGCGACCTGGTGGTTTTGGGCCGCAGCAGCCACAGCCCCGCGCTGCCGTTCATCGCGGCCCGCGACGCCGACATTCCGGCCTATCAGACAGCACTGCGTCGCGCGATTGACGCGCTGGACGAAGCGGACCGGCTAGCGCTGAACCTCTTTGGCGTGCACGAGTTCCCGGCTGCGCGCTATTTGGACCAGGCAATTCCGCCCGAACCTTAGGCAGTTGCTGATTTACAGTGCGCTTTTTCGGAATTTCCATCGGCCGACGCGGCGCTTTGGATGGACTCTGCCGGAAAATTTGGCATCAGATGTGAAAAAGCGCAGGGATGGGTATGGCAGACGCACCGCCGGTGATCCGAGTGACGGGCCTTCACAAGAGCTTCGGCGAGTTAGAGGTGCTCAGGGGCGTCGATCTGACCGCGCGGGCCGGCGATGTCGTCTCGCTTATCGGGTCATCGGGCTCGGGAAAGTCGACGATTTTGCGCTGCGCCAATCTCTTGGAATTCAGCCAATCAGGCGAGATCGCGTTTGAGGGCGAAGCGGTCAAATGGGTTGGATCGGGCTTGGATCGGCGTCCGTCCGATGCCGCCCAGGTCACCCGCATTCGCACCAACCTCTCGATGGTCTTTCAACAATTTAACCTCTGGTCACACATGACCATCCTGCAAAACGTGATGGAAGCCCCGGTCACGGTCCTACGCCAAGACCCGAAGGTCGTCGAAGACCGGGCGCGCATGCTGTTGGACAAGGTCGGCATCGGCACCAAATGCGATGCGTGGCCGGCGCAATTGTCCGGCGGCCAACAACAGCGCGCCGCCATCGCGCGCGCCTTATGCATGGAGCCGCGCGCGCTTTTGTTTGACGAACCGACCTCGGCGCTCGACCCGGAGCTGGAACAAGAGGTCGTGCGCGTCATCAAGGAACTCGCCGCCGAAGGTCGAACCATGATCCTTGTCACGCATGACATGGCAATGGCGCGCGACGTGTCGTCCCATGTCGTGTTTCTGCATGAAGGCCGGATCGAAGAACAGGGGCGGCCGCAAGAGCTTTTCGGCGCGCCCAAATCAGACCGTCTTCGCCAATTCCTCAGGCATGAAACCGCCGCCTGAGCCATTTCCAAACAGGGAGAAAAATATGAAAAAACTTACACTTGCTGCCAGTATGGCGCTGCTTGCCGGGGGCGCTTTTGCGGATGCGCATTCGGTCGTGCGGATGGGCACCGAAGGCGCCTATCCTCCGTATAACTTTATCAACGACGATGGTGATGTCGACGGGTTTGAACGCGTGTTGGGTGATGAGCTATGTGCCCGCGCGGAGCTGACATGCGAATGGGTCATCAATGATTGGGATTCCATCATCCCCAACCTGACCTCCGGCAATTACGACACGATCATCGCCGGCATGTCGATCACGGATGAGCGCGACGAAGTGATCGATTTCACGCAGAACTACATTCCGCCCGCCTCGTCCTTGTTTATGGCGCTGTCCGATGACGCCGATCTCGAAGGCGGCGTGATCGCGGCCCAAATCAATACGATCCAGGCGGGCTACATTGCCGAAACCGGTGCCGTTCTGATCGAATTCGCGACGCCGGACGAAACCGTCGCGGCCGTCCGGAACGGCGAGGCGGATGCGGTATTCGCCGATGGCGATTACCTGCTGCCGATTGCAGCCGAAGATGCTGATCTGTCCATCGTTGGCGACCCGGTTCAGCTTGGCGGCGGCGTCGGCATGGGCATTCGCGAAACCGACGCCGAGCTGCGCGAAGCGTTCGATGCGGCCATCACCTCGATGAAAGAAGACGGCACGCTGAATGCGCTCATTCTGGAATGGTTCGGCGAAGACGCCGCAACGTACTGATCTACACATGGGGCCGGTTGCGCGCCGGCCCCATATCCGGCCTTAGGGCACGCCCGATGTTTGCCTTCTGCGACGACCCCGCCACGCTCGAAACCGCGCGTTGGTTTGCATGTTACCTCAGCAATGGGGTGCACATGCTGTTCTACCAGTCTTTTTTGACCGTCTTCGCGCTCTTGGCGGTGACCGCCCCGACGGCACTGGCCTTTGGCTTTGCCGCAGCTGCGGCGCGGCGGGCACAGATCGCGCCGCTGCGCTGGCTGGGTGCGCTTTACACCTCGATGGTGCGGGGCATTCCCGACATCGCCTTTTTCCTGTTTTTCGTCATCGTGCTCGACCAAGGCATCGAATATGTCTTTCACACGATCCGTTGCCCGGATTGGACCGATCCTGTGCGCCAGGGGGCCAATTTCATCGTCTGCGACGCGGCCCGCACGCCACAGGGCACCGCCCCGCAATGGGTCCATGAAGGCTATAACTTCGCTTTGGCCGTGTTCACCTATGCCATTGTCTTCGGCGCGTTCTGCGCCAATGTGCTCTATGGTGCGATGCGCGCCGTCCCGCGCGGACAGATGGAAACGGCCGAAGCCTATGGCATGACCCGCGCGCAAGCCTTTTGGCGGGTCTTAGTGCCGCAAATGTGGGTTTTTGCCCTGCCGGGCTTGTCCAACATTTGGCTGATCTTGATCAAGGCGACACCGCTTCTTTTCTTGCTGGGGATTGAGGATGTCGTTTATTGGGCGCGCGAATTGGGCGGATCGCGCACCTCGCAATACGCCTATCCGCATCCCGATTGGCGCTTGTGGTATTTCCTGGGATTGCTGATTTTTTATCTGTCCTTCACGCGTGTCTCTGAACTTGTATTGGGCCGTCTGACGCGCCGGTTTTCACGCGGACAGGCCAGCCAAGCCGGGGCGGAGGCATGAATAGCTGCCTGGAGAGCTTTCAGCTTTATGCCCTGCGATCCATCGGCATCGGCGAACGCTTGCTGCCGCGGTCCGACATCACCTTTTGCGACCAAATCGTTCTGATCGGATCGGGCTTGCTGTGGAATGTCTATTTCGGCGCGCTTGCCCTTGGCCTGGGCTTTTTCTTCGCCGTGGCGCTCGCTTTGGGGAAAAACGCCGAACGCGCCATCCTGCGCAAACCCGCGGCGTGGTTTATCTTCATCTTCCGCGGCTCGCCGCTCTTTATTCAGTTCTTCTTGGCCTATGAGGCCTTTGTCCTGCTGCCCAGGGTCGGGGTCGAGCTGAATTTCGGCATCGTCGAGATCACCGCAGAGACGCGCTGGTTCGCGCGCGCATGGCTCGGGGCGCTGTTGGTGCTGTTTCTCAACACCTCCGCCTATGCCGGCGAGATTTTTTACGGCGCACTGCGCGCGGTGCCGCGCGGCGATCTGGAGGCCGCCGATGCCTATGGGCTGACCGGTTGGAGCCGGTTCCGCCGGGTGCTTTTTCCGACGATGCTGCGCCTGGCTTGGCCGGCCTATACCAATGAGGCAATCTTTTTGTTCCATGCCACAACGCTGGTCTTCTTTTCCTCCTTCCCGGCCTTTCAGCAAAAGGGCGATGCGCTTTATTACGCCCAGTATTTCGCCGATCGGACGTTCAATCCCTTTATCCCCTACCCCATCGTCGCGGTCTATTTTGTGATCGTCACATTGACCATCATCGGCCTGTTCGGCTGGGCCAATCGCCGCCTCAACCAGCACATGCCGCAAGAAACGGTGCGCCGCATCCGATATCGCCCGACCCTGATCCGCTAGCGGGTGCTTGCCGCCGCGATGGGCGCGGCGTAGCTATGGACCGTCACAATTCACGTAGGACGTTCATGCTTGTTGGCATTTTGATGTGCGGCCATGTGCCCGATGACTATCGCGCCCGCCGCGGCGATCTGGATCACTTGTTCCGGGATATGCTGGCAGGCCATGGGTTCGACTTTCGGACCTGGTCTGTCGTGGATATGGAATTTCCCGATAGCGCCGCGGATGCCGATGCGTGGTTGGTCACCGGTTCCAAGCATGGCGTCTATGAGGATTTGCCCTTCATCGCGCCGCTGGAGGATTTGGTGCGCGACATTTACGCCGCCAAACGCCCCCTGGTCGGCGTCTGTTTCGGCCACCAGATCATTGCCCAGGCGCTTGGCGGGCGGGTGGAAAAATGGCGCGGCGGGTGGCACACGGGCTTGCAGCGCTATGACATGCGCGGCCGAGAGATTGCGCTGAATGCCTGGCACCAAGACCAGGTGGTCGATCTTCCACCCGAGGCCGAAGTCCTGGCCAGCAACGACACCTGCCCGTTCGCAGCTTTGCGCTATGGCCAAACCACCTGGTCGGTCCAGGCCCATCCGGAATTTGAGCGGGAGTATATGGAGATCCTAATCGACACCCGTGCGGGACAGGTCCCCGCGGCCAACCGCGCCCATGCGCAGGCCCATCTCTCGGACCCCACCGACCGGGACGCCATCACAGCCGAGATCGTCGCTGTGCTGCAACAAAAGGTGTCGGTATGAGCGCATTTGACGGCCTGATCGCAAAGCTACCGGCACCGGCTCAGTTTTATCTTCAGGGGCGCGTTCTTGACGAGGTGGAATGCATCATCGGCGATTTGGCAGGCATCGCCCGAGGCAAGGCCATGCCAGGGCTGAAGTTTGCTAAGCAGGAACGATTTTACCTGCCGAATTCGATTTTCTTTCAGACGATTACAGGCGATTGGGCTGAAATCGACGGCGATGACTATACCGAACCGGACCTTATCCTGACGCCCGACTGGGACACCGCGACACCGGCGCCTTGGACTGCGGATTGGACGCTTCAGGTCGTTCACAACATCGATGATCAGGCCGGCAATCCGGTCCCGATCGCGCCGCGCAATGTGCTCAAACACGTTGTGGCGCTTTACGAGGCACGCGGTTGGCGGCCCATCGTCGCCCCAGAGATGGAGTTTTACCTGGTCGCCCCCAATACCGATCCGGCACAAGCGGTCCAACCGCCGCTGGGCCGGTCGGGCAGGCGGGCGGCCGCTCGGCAGGCCTATTCCATGAGTGCGGTCGACGAATACGGCCCCGTCATCGACGATATCTACGACTTTGCCGAAGCCCAAGGCCTGGAGATCGACGGCATCTTGCAAGAAGGCGGCGCGGGGCAGGTCGAATTGAACCTCCGGCATGGCGACCCCGTGCGCCTCGCCGATGAGATCTTCTACTTCAAGCGTCTCATTCGCGAAGCCGCCCTCCGGCACGATTGCTATGCCACTTTCATGGCAAAACCCATCGAGGGCGAACCGGGCTCGGCGATGCATATCCACCATTCGGTGATCGATGCCGATGGCCGCAACATTTTTTCCGATGGGCCCGCGGCGACCCCGGCTTTTGGTCATTTCATCTCAGGCTTGCAGCGGCATTTGCCCTCGGCCATTGCCCTGATTGCGCCTTATGTGAACAGTTACCGCCGCTATGTTCCGGATTTTGCCGCGCCGATTAATCTCGAATGGGGTCGCGATAACCGGACGACGGGCATTCGTATTCCGGTCAGCGATGCAGATGGCCGACGGATCGAAAACCGCCTGCCCGGCATGGATTGTAATCCCTATCTCGGTATCGCTGCCTCTTTGGCCTGCGGATATCTGGGGCTACTTGAGGCGCAAGAACCCAGCCCCGAGACCAAAGGCGATGCCTATGCCGCAGATGACGCCATTCCGCGCGGGCTTGGCGATGCACTGCAACTCCTGCGCGACAACCAGGCCCTGCAAGAGGTGCTGAACCCGCGGTTCTGCCAACTCTACGATGCGGTCAAAGGGCTGGAATACAGCGCCTTTCTTCAAGTCATTTCACCGTGGGAACGCGAACATCTTTTGATGAACGTATGAACCCGCTCTACCGTAACGACGCGCCGGGCCAGTTGCCGAATTCCTGGTATGTCGCAAGTTTGCCGGCGGCACCGCCGCGACCGGCGCTTTCTGGCGACACGACCTGCGATGTCGCAATTGTGGGTGCGGGCTATACCGGTCTTTGGGCGGCCCGCATCTTGGCCGCTTCCGGGCGCCGGGTCGTCGTGCTGGACGCCCATCGGGTTGGCTTTGGCGCGTCCGGGCGCAATGGCGGGCAAGTCCATCGCGGCTATACCAAGGATCAGGCCTGGCTTGAGGCAAAGCTTGGCCAGACCCGCGCGCATGCGCTGTGGGATTTGGCCCAGACCGGCAAATCGCAGCTGCGCGATTTCTGCAACGCCCATCCCGACACGCAATACCGCCCCGGCATCGCCCATTGCGAATACCACGCCCGCGACCTCGACGCGATGCAAGCCGAAGCCGAATACCTGGCCCGGCATTACGACTATTCCATCGACGTGATGGACCGCGCCGCGTTCCGCGACCTCGTGCGCAGCGACAGCTACCAGGGTGGCACGTTTGATCCCGATGGCGGGCATGTACACCCGTTGGCCTATGCCCGCGCGCTGGCGCAGGACGCAGAAGACATCGGCGCCAGCCTATTCGAACGGACCGAAGTGACCGCGATTGCGCCGGGTGCGCCACTGCGATTGATCACCCCCCGGGGCGCTGTGACCGCAGATCACGCGATCTTGGCCGGCAATGGGTATTTGCCCAACCTGTCGCCGGGCGTGAATGCGCGTGTGATGCCGATTAATTCCTTTATCGCCGCGACCGAGCCGGTACCGGAGCTATGGCAGGACGTGCTGGCCCGCGATATCGCCGTGGCCGATAGCCGATTTGTCGTGAATTACTTTCGCTTCACGCAGGATCGTCGGTTTCTCTTTGGCGGCCGCGAAAGCTACGGCATGGGATTTCCGAAGGATATCGAAACCGCGCTGGTCGCGCGCATGATCGATATGTTCCCGCAATTGGCCGGCACAAAGGTGGAATATGTGTGGGGCGGCGCTCTGGGCATTACGCCCAGCCGGTTGCCCTATATTGGACGGCTTGGCCCAAACGTGCTTGCCGGGGCTGGATTTTCCGGCCAGGGCGTTGCGCTATCGGGCATGGCGGGCCGCGTCCTGGCGGAGGCGATTTTAGGCCAGGACCGCGGTCTGGCAACATGTGCGGCATTGCCGGTGCCCGAATTTCCTGGGGGAACGCGACTGCGCGCGCCGATCTTGGCGCTGGCGATGACCTGGTTCGCCCTGCGCGACCGATTGGGCATCTAGGCAACAAATTCAGAAGAAATTCGCCGAAAACCGCCATTTCCGTTGCGGGTCTCTGGCGTTTACGCGCGGCGCCTGATAAAGTTTTCTGGAAGACTACATTTCAAAAAGGTGAAACTATGGCGCCCGCACCCAACGTCTACGACGCCGAAGCCATCCCCGAAGCCGCACGCGCGGAGATCGATCGCCTGATGGAAACGGGCGACCTGTTTCGCTACACGGCAGCGCAGGACGCCCCTGTCACGTTGCTGGAGCGTGAGTTCGCGGCGTTCATGGGCACCACATACGCGCTTGCGGTGTCATCTTGTTCCGCGGCGCTCTTTTTGTCCTTGCGGGCGCTTGATCTGCCCTTTGGGGCAAAGGTGTTGATCCCGGCCTTTACCTTTGCCGCGGTACCATCGGCGGTCGTGCACGCAAATTGCCTGCCGGTTTTGGTCGAATGCGCCGACAATTACCGCATCGACATGGCTGATTTCGAAGCCAAGCTGCCGCAGGCCGATGCGGTTATCATCAGCCATATGCGCGGCCATACCTCCGACATGGACGCGATCATGGCGCTCTGCGATGCTGCGGGCATTCCGGTTATCGAAGATGCCGCGCATTCCTTGGGCACGACCTGGGGCGGCAAGAAAATCGGCACGATCGGTAAGATCGGCTGCTTTTCTTTCCAGTCCTACAAGCTCGTAAATTCCGGCGAAGGCGGCATCCTTGTCACCGACGATGCCGATCTGGTCGCCCGCGCGATCATCATGTCCGGCGCCTATGAACATATGTGGAAAAAGCACGACATCGTTGCCCAGGCGATGCAGCGCTGGCAAAATGAATTGCCGCTCTACAATTTGCGGCTGTCGAACCTTTCGGCGGCGGTGATCCGGCCGCAAATTCCCGAAATTGCACGGCGGGTTCGCGACGGCCGGACAAATCACGATTATGTCGCAGCCGCGCTTAATACCAGCGATTGGCTGCACGTGCCGGACCCGCTCGGCCCGGAAGAGCGCGCGCCGGATTCCATCCAGTTTAATCTCCATGGCTTTGCCAGTGACGCCGAGACGAAGGCCTTTGCCGATGCCGCGGCGGCGCGCGGCGTGAAGGTGCAGGTCTTCGGCCTCTCCGCCGATAACGCACGGGCCTATTGGAACTGGCGGTTCATCCCCGGCGATCAACCCGATCTGCCGCAAACCCGGGCGATGCTGATGCGCGCCTGCGATGTCCGCCTTCCGGCGCGGCTCTCGCGGAGCGATTGTGACTTCGTCATCAAGGCGCTGCTGGATGCGGCCGAAGACGTCAAGGGCCCGGCGCAGCTCTACGGGACCTGACTTGGCATGGAATTAACCTTTGCGTCCTAAGTCGGTGCACACCTCTGGACGCAAAGGACTTGGTCATGGCATCGACCCCGCGTGACATCGCCAATACGGCCGAAGCGAAGGTCATGACGCTGCCGCAGCGGCTTTTGTCGACGCTCTTGCATGCCGTTTTGGGTCGCAAAGGCGACGGCACCGACCCGTTGGATGTGATCGCTGAGCCCTCCACGTATCTGGAAACGACCTTCCCCGACAGCTTTGAGGCCGCCGCATCTGAGCCGATGTCGCAAGACCTTAGCGCACAGCGTGACGCCGTTCTGGCGGTTCTGGCCCGTCTGCAACAGGACCTGCCGGGCGCGCTCGAAAGCTGCGAGGCGCGGGCTGTCTCTGACATCGCTCGGATCGCCGCGGAGCAGATGACGCCAACAATCGGCGGCTTTCTGGGCGCGCTTTTTGATCAGGTCATGGCGCATGAAAAGGCGGCGGCCAAACGTGCCAAGGACGTCGATTCAAGTGCGCTCAGCCAAATCGACCAACTCTCCAGCACCATCAACTTCATCGCCATCAACGCCTCGGTCGAGGCTGCGCGCGCGGGCGATGCCGGCAAGGGATTTGCGGTCATCGCCTCGCAAATTCGGGAGCTTTCGCAAAAGTCGAAAGAGGCTGTGGATCGTATCCGCACCGAGTTTGGCTGACGACAGCCCAATGGCCAAATATTGGAAAACCTAAAGCTTCAGAGCCAAACGATGCCTTGTTCCGCACCGTGCGGTTACATTTTCGATAGCTTGTCCTGCAACGCCGCGAGCTGACGTTTGATCTCATCCAACTCCGCTTCGGGCGTTTCTTCGTCGTCTTCGTCCTCATCCTCGGGCGTGGGGGACGACCAATTGGTGGCAAGCCCACCTGTCATCGCATTCATGAACGCCTCTTGATTGGCGCGCATCGCTTGAAACCCCGGCATGGCCGACATCGGGTTCATCGCCGTCATGTTTTCCAGCATCTTCGATTGGCCCTGCTTGAGCATCTCAAAGCTCATCGCCAGAAAGTCGGGCACCACGCTATTGGCTTGCGTGGCATAGCTGCGCACGAGGTCTGTCAGAACCTCCAATGGCAGAACGTTTTCGCCCTTGGCCTCATGCTCGGCGATGATTTGCAGCAGGTATTGCCGGGTCAGATCGTCACCGGATTTCAGATCCACGATCTTCACATCCCGCCCGTCGCGTATAAAGCGCGCGATATCTTCTAGCGTCACATAATCTGATGTGTCGGTATTATATAGTCGGCGGCTGGCATACCGCTTGATCAACAGCGTCTCTGCGTCCCTGGACATGTGCCGCGCCTCCCCATGCACGAAACGGTACCGCTAAGCCTACGCTGCTGCGCGGAAAAAGCAATCACGCAGCGCGGCATGCCAAAACGAAGGGGCAGGCCCGAAAGCCTGCCCCGATGATCCGTGTCGATGGGGAGGACACCGACGGATCGGACGTGTCACCTTATTTTGCGGTGGCTTTTTTGGCCGCCGTTGTCACCTCGCTGGTGGCTTTTTTGACCGCTGCGGTGGCTTCTTCGGTGGCTTCTTTGCCAGCGGCCATCATCAACTCAACGGTTTCCATCTGAACTTTCTTTGCCACTTCGGCAAAGGCTGCCATGGTTTCTGCCGCCATCTCAGCCGAGGCCGATGCGAAATCGGTCATGGCTTTGGTATAATCGGTCGGCTCTTCTTTAACCTTGGTCACATCGCCAATTTTGGACAACGTGTCTTTCGTCCACTTCGAGGATATCTCGGTGGATTTTTCAGCCGCTTCCAAAGCGACTTTCGACATCTTCTCGCCCAGGGCGGCCTGGCTTTTGAAGGCGTCGTTAAATGCGGACATGTCCATCGGCATGCTTGCCATCATGTCGGACATGTATTTGGTGAAATCGGTGGATTGCTTTGCCATCGTTCGTCTCTCTTCGGTTCTACCGCTTCGGCGGATATGCTGCATGTGCAAAGTACATGCATGCTGCGGTGCAGAAAATCAAGAGGCAAATTGAAAAGAGGCGTCGTTTTTATTCGTCGGACGGCGCCGCCCCGGTCAGATGCACGTACGTTCCGGGCGCCGCCGCAAGCGCGGGAAAGCCGGCCTCACCCGGAATGCGCGCTGGCACTTTCGCGCCAGACCGCTTGCGTAGCCACAGCTCCCAACGCGGCCACCACGATCCTTCATGAAACGCTGCTGCGTCGCGCCAGTCATCGGCGTCTCCGCTGACGTCGGCATGCGTGTAATGACCGTATTTGTTCTTCGACGGCGGGTTCACGATACCGGCGATATGTCCCGACTGCGACAGGATGAACGTCTTGTCCTTCGTGCCCATTTTCGTAACGCCGCGGAAGCTGTCCTTCCAAGCCGCTATGTGATCGGTCTCGCAGGCAATTGCGCAGACCGGCACATTGACGTCCCGGACCGATAGCCGCTCACCCAAAAGCTCAAACGTGCCCTCCGCCAGTTCATTGCCCTGGCACAGGCCGCGCAGATATTGCACAGCCATTTTTCCCGGCAGGTTCGTGCTGTCGCCATTCCAGTACAAAAGATCAAAGGCCGGTGGCGCCTCGCCCATCATGTAACTGCGCACCGCAGGGCCATAAACAAGGTCATTGGCGCGCAGGAAACTGAAGGTCCGCGTCATAAAGCCCGCATCCAAAATGCCTGCGCTGCTGACCTGCCGTTCAATGGCATCGACGAAATCATCGTCCAGAAATGGCGTGAATTCGCCCTGTTCGGCAAAATCCGTGAGCGTTGTGAAAAAGGTCGCGGATTTAACCGGCTTTTCCTTCCGCTTCTTCAAAAGCGAAAGCGTCGCGGTCAGCGTGGTGCCGGCGATGCAGTAGCCCACGGCGTTGACCTGCCGCTCGCCGGTGATGTCGCGTGCGACACGGATCGCCTCTAGATAGCCCTGTTCGACGTAATCCTCGAGCCCGGTATCGGCATAGCTGGCATCGGGGTTGCGCCAGCTCACGACAAACAAGGTATAGCCCTGACCGACGATCCATTGGATCAACGAATTCTGCGGCTTGAGGTCAAGGATGTAGAATTTGTTGATCCAGGGCGGGAACACCACCAGCGGTGTGCGATGCACTTTTTCCGTTGTCGGCGCGAACTGGATCAATTCCATGATCGCATTGCGAAACACCACCGAACCCTTTGCCGTTGCAATGTTCTTGCCCAACTCAAAGGCATCCGGGTCCGACAGTGTCGGCAGCAACGCGCCGTGATTGGCTTCGATATCGCGCACCAGGTTTTCCATGCCTTGTACCAGGCTCATCCCATCGGTTTCGACCGCGCGTTCTAACGCATCGGGATTGGTCGCGAGGTAATTCGTCGGCGCAAACAGATCGATAATCTGCCGGGCAAAAAACTCGACCCGATGCTTGTCGCGCGCATCCAGACCGTCCAGGTCGGCAATCGCGCGCTGCATCGCATCGGCCGAAATCAGATATTGCTGTTTGATGAAGTTAAAATAGGGATGCGTCTTCCACATCGGATTCGAAAACCGGCGATCGGGGGGCGTGTCATCCTCCGGTGCTTTGAATTGACCCTTGGCCAATTGTTGCTGCGCTTCCATGAAATGCGTCAGCGTCTGACCCCAATATTGCACCTGATGTTCCATCAGACGCGCCGGGTTGGTCATCATTTCGTGCCAATAGGCGAGGCCCGCCTTCATATAAAGGTCTGACCCCGGCCCCTCCAGACCTGCATCGGACGGAACCTTCGCGCTCAGCGCAGCGACCATGCGTTGCGACAATTCCTCGATCTTTGCAAGGTTCGTGTTGAGCCGATCCAAGTTCTCGGCCATGACCGTCTCCCCCTCTTCCGGTCCGGACATAACTTGAAATCCTCCTCGAGATGCGGCATGTCAAGCATACGCTAAGCCTGGGTGAGGAGGCAAAGCAACGATTGGCCCCGGGCCTGTGCGATGCGGGGCGTGTAAATGTGGAGCTCTGCTATGCGCTACCTTCTCACCTACGACCTCATGGAATCGATGCGTGTGACCAACCAGTGGATGGGATCGACCGCCCGTGCGCTCTGTTCCTTTCCGCAATTGGGGCTGGTGGCCAATCCCGCCATCCAACTGACCGCCGCCTGGGGCGAAGTGACCGAACGCAGTTTCGCGCGCATGGTTGCCAAGCCATCCTGGGGGATCACCTCCATTCCGGGTGCCGATGGGCGTGATCACACTGTCAGCGTGGAAACCGTTGTCGCCAAGCCGTTCGGCGACCTGATCCGCTTTGCGGTTCAGGGACGCGCGCCGACGGGGCGAAAGGTTTTGCTGGTTGCGCCGATGTCGGGGCATTATGCGACGCTCTTGCGCTCGACGGTGGTCAGCCTTTTGCCCGATTGCGACGTCTATATCACCGATTGGCACAATGCCCGCGACATCCCGGTTTCGAAGGGCAAATTCGACATCGAAGACTACACGCTCTACCTCGTTGATTTCTTGCGGGAAATGGGCCCCGATACACATGTGATCGCGGTCTGTCAGCCGGCGCCGCTTGCGCTGGCCGCCACGGCCTATCTGGCCGAGGAAGACCCCGCCGCAGAGCCTCGAACCCTGACGCTGATCGGCGGTCCGATTGATCCAGACGCCGCCGCTACCGACGTCACCGATTTTGGCCATAGGGTCACTATGGGTCAGCTCGAAGGCTATGTGTTGCAACGGGTGGGCTTTAAATATGCCGGCGCGGGCCGCATGGTCTATCCCGGGCTGCAACAGCTTGCGAGCTTTATGGCAATGAACGCGGAAACCCATAACAAGGCCTTTATCAACCAGATCCTGGCCGTCGCCAAAGGCGAGGCCAACGATCACGACAAGCACAATAAATTCTACGACGAATATCTTGCCGTGATGGACATGACGGCAGAGTTTTACCTCTCTACGGTCGAGCGCATCTTCAAGAAGCGGGAGATTGCGAAAAACGCGTTTGTCGTCGACGGCAAGCCTGTGGATATCGGAAACATCACGCGCGTGGCCGTGAAAACCGTGGAAGGTGGCAAGGACGATATTTCGGCCCCGGGGCAATGTGTGGCGGCGCTCGATCTGCTGACCGGATTGCCGGATGCGAAAAAAGCCAGCTATCTGGAGCCAAGTGCCGGACATTACGGGATCTTTGCCGGCAAAAGTTGGCGCAACAATATCCGTCCGCTGGTCTTGGACTTCATTGATGCCAATTGCGACACGCCCAAACGCCCGCTCACGGCGGTGGGCTGATCGAAGTTGTCCACAGCGCTCAGCGCGCGCGTGCGGCCTGCCCTTGCGGAACCGGACCCGTCCACAGCCGTGAACAATCCCCAATTTAATCCACAACGGGGGTGCTGCTTGTGTAAATCTATGGCCGTAACGTCATGGCCCAAGACAAAATTTGGTCGCGGATTGTCGCGGTCATGGCCGGGCTGAGAATATCGCCGGCAATGACATGGGCAAAAGCATCCACGCCTGTCGCGGGCAGGTCTTGCAGCGCAACGGTTGTGGGCCCGCCCCATTCCGCGGCAATCGTTTCGGCGGCCTCTGCGGACACCACCTGATCCTCACGCGCGTAGATCAGCAATAGCGGAATATCGACGACGCTGTAGTCGCGCCGCCGCGCATGCCGCATCACCGCCGCCATCGACAGAACCGAGACCGAGGGATACCGCCGCGTCCAAAACCGCTGGTGATCGGCGTTTTGGGCCTCAAATTCACGCTCCGCACCGGCAATCCATGGCAAAAAGACCGACGCGCCCGGCGCTTCAAGAACGATGCCGGCGGGATGGGCGAGCAAAAAGTTGGGGGACATCATGACGATGCCGGCAATGGATTCGGCCATATCCGCTTCGGTCGCGGCAATCGCTGCTAAGGTCGCGCCGGTCGATACGCCGATCACGATGACCTCGTCGCCGATCGCGCGCGCGATGGCCAAGGCCTCGGCCGTATCGGCGACCCAATCGCTCGCCGTCGCGGCGGCCAAGGCGGCACCGTCGCGGCCATGGCCGGTCAATCTGGCAAAGATCAAATTGGCGCCCAACCCTGCCGCAACCTCATCTGGCACCGGCCTGATTTCTTCCGATGTTGCGGAAAACCCGTGCAAATACAAAATGCTGACCGGTGTCGTTTCATTCGGCTCTGCGGCCCAGATGATGCGCGCCCCGGTGCCCGGCGTGATCCCGTCAATGGCCGCCTCGCGCGCGGCGAGGTAAGCCTCTGGATCGGTGACATCGCCCGTAAACGGGCCCGCGCGTTCCACGCGTTCGGAGGGCATAAACAAGATCACCGCCCCGATTAAGACCAACACGGCCGAAAAAATCTGCGCCACAATCAGCCAGAACTTAGACATCGAGCACCTCGTCGATCCGGGCCGCGATCAGGTCGAGACAGGGCGGATCGGAAAAGCGATGATCGGCGCCTTTTACCAGATCCAGCCGAATGTCCGCGCCCTCCAGATGATTTAGCAACCGCAGGGCAACCGACATATCGACATCGGCGTCTTGCGTGCCTTGCAGCATCCGAATCGGCGCTTCTATGTGCAGGGCGCTGCGCAGAACCAAATTCTCGCGGCCATCCTCGATCAGGCGGCGGGTGATGATGTAATCCTCGCCGTAATCCGACGGCAAGGCGATCTGCCCGACCTCAGCCAATTGCGCCTTTTGCGCATCCGTAAAACCCGCCCACATCGAATCTTCGGTGAAATCGGGCGCGGCGGCGATCGTGACCAGGCCCGAAATGTCCATCCGCTTGGCCAGCAACAGCGCAATCCATCCCCCCATGGAGGAGCCGATGAGCACCGGCGGTCCGGCGGTGAGGTGGCCAATAGCGGCCTCCGCATCGGCGGCCCAATCCCCGATCGTGCCATCGGTGAACGTGCCCGAACTTGCTCCATGACCCGAATAATCGAAGCGCAGAAAGGGGCGGCCTTGCGCCGTGGCCCAGCTTTCCAGATGCAGCGCCTTGGTGCCGTCTTTGTCGGATTTGAATCCGCCCAAAAACACCAGCCAAGGCCCCCGCCCGTCAGTGCGATTATAGGCCAGCCGGCGACCGGCTTGGGTGGTCAGAAATTCATCGGCCATACCGCCTTTTGCCCGCCCCGGCGCTGGCATTCAAGCGACGCTGATGGGTTCTTTTTATGTTACCCTATTGTCACGTGACCATAGAATCACATATAAGTCTCTCATGGACCAGATCTTCAAAGCTCTCAACGACCCCGCCCGGCGCGCCCTGCTTGACAGTTTGCGCCTGCAAGATGGGCAAACACTCAGCCAACTTGAGGCCCAGCACGACATGACGCGCTTTGGCGTTATGAAGCATTTGGGCGTCTTGGAAGATGCAGGTCTGATCACCACACGGCGGGCGGGGCGGTTCAAACACCACTTCCTCAACGCTGTGCCGCTGCAAGACGTGGTCGACCGCTGGATCGAGCCGCTGCTTGTCGGCCCCACGGCCCGGGGCCTACTCGACCTCAAAAACCGCCTGGAAGGACAACCAATGAAACCTGATTTCGTGATGAACACCTTTATCCGCTGTAGCCAAGATGCGCTGTGGGATGCGCTCACGGATGTCGACAAAGAAGTGGCCTACCATTTTATCGCCACGCGCATCGAACGGGACGGGAATCGGGTGATCTATTACACGCCGGATGACGCGCTAATGCTTGTGTGCACAGAGACCAAGGTGGAGCCCAAGACCCGCATCGAGGCCACGTTCGAACCCGCATGGGAAGGGCCCGATATGGCCAGCTCGCGCTATGTCTACCTGATCGAACCCAAAGACGCCTTTTGCCAGCTCACGATCGAACATTACGATCTGCCCGACGGCCAAGAGGGGATTGCCGATGGCTGGGCGCGCATGCTCGCGGGCCTCAAGACCTGGCTCGAAACCGGTGAAACGGTGCGGTTTTCCGACCTCGAAGACATGCACGCCTAAGACCGTCGGGCAGAGCTGCGGCTCTGCCCGGCACCGCGCTGCCGCTAGGCCAGTGTCAACTTGGCCTCAAGGCGCAAAATCTCCCAAACCTCAGCATCGGTGAAATAGCCGGAATGCCCTGCGGCGGGCACAACGAAATTCGCCAACGTCCGGTTCAGGCCGGATATTCGCGTACCGACAAAATCGTCGCTGCGAAAGATATTGGTCCAGGTGATGCGCGGGCTCAGCATCGCCGGCCCGATCTCAAAATGCACCGGGAAATAACGCCGATAGATATGCGTCACGGGCGATCCCATCGTGATCAACGCAATGGTTTTCGGCAAATCAAGCGGCGCTTGCGGTGGCGGCGCGGCCTCGCTGGCCAGGATACGCTCCAAACACCGGGTCGCCACAACCGTGCCAAGCGAGTGGCTCACAATGGTGACCCGATCATATGCGCCCGTCCGCCACAACAATCCCAAGACCCGCTCTAGCCGGCGTTCGATGCGCATCCGATTTGCGAAGATCTCAGGCCGGTTTTCAAAGAATCCGTCCCGCCGCGTCGTCGTCGCATAGACCGTGATGTCGCGCACAATGCCCAAAATCCCACTGACCGGGCGAAAAAAGTTGTAAATGAACAGCCCCAGGATCAACAGCATGACGCTGGCCGCTTCCTCGAATTGCGCCAACATCCAGATGGCGTTTGTCATCATCGGATGGGCAATGGTGCCCTGGCTAATCTCGACAATCGTCAAATGCGCCACCACCAGCGCAATGAAAAAGGACGCAAAAGCAAAGGTGTATTGAAACCAAAGGCTCAGCAGCAGCCGCCGGGCGCGAAAATAGCGCTGCTCATGCAAGACATCGCGCAGATTGTGGCGAATGATGGCGAATATCCCGGTCACCGCAATCAGGATGAAAAACCAAATCAGCGCGATCGTCATACCGCCCAGCGCTTCGGACAATTGCGCATCGAATAAAACGTTCAGCGGTCGTGTTGCAGCCTCCGCGCCGCTCCCACCGGCTCCGCGGACCAAATATTCGACCAAAACCCAAAAGGAGGAGGCCAGGACCATCCAGATCAGGATCAGCGCCGAGCAGATCGGCGCATAAATGCGGCGTTGCTTTTCCGAGCCGTCATCCAATGCCTCCAACGGACGAAAGATCGCCTCAAAGCCCCAGCACAGATAGACCACCACGCACAGCAAAAGGGCGAGGATCCAAAACAGCGCCATCAAACGGATCATGACCTCGATATAGTCGATGAGGTAATCCAATTCGGCCGGATGATCGACCTCAACGGTCGAAAACGTCTCGGGCGCCTGAAACGCGAGATACGGGAAAACGGCGAACGAAATGGCCTGTAAGATCACCACGGCGGCGCCGCCCATCAAGACGCGTCCAAGCAGTCCGAACCGACCCCTTGCCCGGTTAAGCCCCGCGCCAAAGCCAAGCGCCAGGATCGCCAGCGGCAACGCCAATGGAAACGCCGAAGGATCGATCGCCCTCCATCCGACATAAAGCACCGTGATCATGCCAACGGCCATCAAGCCGCGCGCAAATTGCGCCATCAATTGGGTTTTTGCACCGCGAACCTTGATGAAAAGCCCAAGGCCCGCTGTACATAGCCCGTTGATCACCACCAATTGTTGCGGCCCTGCCGGGTTATAAATCGGAAACGGCCAGATATTGTCCAACGCGCCCAGGCTGAAAAAGCTCTGCAACGGGAACAGGATCACTACGCCGATGACCAAATGGGTGTTGATCGCCGACATGCCGGCAAAAAAAGCCCAGAAAAACAGCAGGACACATAGGTGCGACGCGACGCTTCCCAGACCCTTGGCGTTTTCCAGCGCCAGATAACCCGTGCTCAACAGCGTTCGGATCAAATCGAGGATGGTGGTGATCTGTCCGTCCGGCGCCGGAGAGATGTCGGCCCAGTACACATCGGCCAGCGTTGTTGGCGGGGCCGCAGGCTGCCCGACCGGGCGGACATGGCGAAGATGAACCGGGAAATGCGGCATCTGCCGGGGCAGTCCTGACCGCGACGCGGCGTCCTCATCTTCCGGCGGAAAGGCATATTCCGGCACATCCAGGACGTCCGTTTCGATCCGCAGTGGCACGTCCGGCTGCGATCTTTCGTGATCGGCAATTGCGCCGGCCACAACGGCATCGACCGTTTCGCCGGGGCGCTGCTCACCAATTCCATGAACAACGAGAATGAGATGACCGGCCATGTGTGCGTCGCCGTACCGGGGGTAAAGATCAATGGCGGCAGCCTGCCCGCCCGGGCCGCGCTTTGTCAAAGGCCTGTGATGATCCGGTATGTCGCCGCGGAAAAACGGCTCAGGACGATTGACTTTTCCCCATGTCTCCCTGATGTGTCCTCCGACATATCGCAACCGGGCGTTCCGTAGGCGCCAAACCGACGAAGAGGTGCCCAAGATGGCCCAAATCTCTCTGACTTTCCCCGATGGCAATGCCCGCGCGTTTGAGGCCGGTGTGACCCCCGCCGAGATCGCGGCTTCGATTTCGAAGTCTTTGTCTAAGGCGGCAATTTCGGCCTCCGTCGATGGCGCGCATTGGGATTTGCAATGGCCGATCAATGCCGATGCGGCGATTGCCATTCACACGCTCAAGGACGAAGCGCAGGCGCTCGAACTGATCCGCCACGACTGCGCCCATATCATGGCGCGCGCTGTGCAATCGATTTGGCCCGACGTCAAAGTGACCATCGGGCCGGTGATCGATAACGGGTTTTACTACGATTTTGACCGGGCAGAACCGTTCACGCCTGAAGACCTCGGCATCATTGAAAAAAAGATGCGTGAAATCATCGCCCTGCGGGATCCCGTGCGCACCGAAATCTGGTCCCGCGATGCCTGCATCGATTACTATAAATCGGCCAAAGAGCCGTTTAAGGTCGAATTGGTCGAAGCGATCCCGGCCGGTGAGGATCTGCGGATGTACTGGCACGGCGATTGGCAAGATCTGTGTCGCGGCCCGCATTTCGCCCATACCGGCCAAGTTCCCGCCGATGGCTTCAAGCTGATGCGTGTCGCCGGCGCCTATTGGCGCGGTGACAGCAATCGCCCGCAGCTCCAGCGCATCTACGGCGTGGCCTTCCGCAACCGAGAGGAGCTCAAAGGCCATCTTCAGTTCCTTGAAGAGGCCGAAAAGCGCGATCATCGGCGTTTGGGCCGAGAGATGAACCTGTTTCATTTCGAAGAGGTCGCGCCCGGATCGGTCTTTTGGCATCCCGCCGGATGGCGCATGTTCCAATCTCTCATCGCCTATATGCGTCGCCGCCAAGAGGCGGCCGGCTATGTCGAGGTAAACTCGCCAGACATCATGGACAAAGCGCTATGGGAAATTTCAGGCCATTGGCAGAATTACCGCGAGAACATGTTCCTCGCCGAGACGCAGGATGACCGCGAATACGCGCTAAAGCCGATGAACTGCCCCGGGCACATGTTAATCTATAACCAGGGCATCAAAAGCTATCGCGACCTGCCGTTGAAAATCGGCGAATTCGGCAAAGTTCACCGCTACGAGCCATCTGGCGCATTACACGGCCTGTTGCGGGTGCGCAGCTTTACGCAAGACGACGCCCATATCTATTGCACGCCCGAACAGCTCTTCGATGAATGTGTGAAGGTGAACCAGCTGATCCTGTCAATCTATCGCGATTGCGGCTTCGAAGACGTGCATGTCAAACTCTCGACCCGACCAGAGAACCGGATCGGCAGCGATGAGGTTTGGGATAAATCAGAGAGCGCCCTGCAAAACATGCTCGATGCCGAGGCCATGTCCTACACCATATTCGAAGGCGAAGGTGCGTTTTATGGGCCGAAACTGGAATATGTCTTACGCGACGCCATCGGGCGCGATTGGCAATGCGGCACGCTGCAAGTGGATTTCAACCTGCCGGAGCGCTTCAACTCCACCTATGTCGCGGCCTCAGGCGAAAAGCGAGCGCCCGTGATGCTGCACCGCGCGCTCTTTGGCTCTTTGGAGCGATTCACGGGCATCTTGATCGAACAACACGCCGGTAAGCTGCCCTTTTGGCTTGCACCGCGTCAGGTGGTTGTGGCCTCGATTGTGTCAGAGGGCGACGAGATGGTGCAAGATGTCACTGCAAAACTGCGCGCAGCAGGCCTTCAAGCTGAGGCCGATATCCGCAACGAAAAGATCAACTTCAAGATCCGTGAGCATTCCTTATCCAAGGTTCCCGTGATCTTGGCGATCGGTCGGCAAGAGGTTGAAAAAGGCACCGTAACCGTCCGCCGTTTGGGCGAAAAACAGACCGAGGTAATGGATGTGGCGGATCTTATCCACAGACTTACCCAAGAGGCCACGCCGCCGGACCTGGCCGCCTAATGGGCCTGTTCGCGCTCAGAAATGCGCTTTTTCCTGATCGGGGCGGCCGGCGGCAAGCGCCAAAACGCCCGCCGCGCCGCACATCGCAATCGGGAACATCGTGCCGGGATTAAAGCCAAAGGCGTGGTACATCCCGGCCGCTGAGATCAACAACAATAGCCCGCCCCAAAGCGCCCGCGCCATCGGCCCGCCGGCAATGGCCAAAACCGGCGCGATCACAGCGACCGCTTGCCAGGTCTGCGGGTCATCGACGCCGCCCAATCCGGCCACATGCTCAGTCACTTCGACATAGCCATAGGCGAAAAATCCGACGATCATGCCGACAATTCCGCCGATGATCCCCAAGGTCAGCGCCGCGTTTCGCATTGAGGTCTCCTTTTCCACAATGCCCATGAAATAAGCACGCAACGCGGGGATTGCTGCCCAACTCGGCGGAGAATTCACGCCGCACTCTCCCCCTTGCCCGAAACACTGCCGGTCCGACGCAACACAAATATTTGTGCCTTTCCAAACCAACCTTTTCGACTAACATCATGTTTCGTGATACCAGACGGCCAGCCGCGCTCTCAAGAAGGCACGACAAGATCCGGATGCACGCCTGACCACCGCACCGCCGCACTACCGCGGGCGGAAGACCGGGCCAGAAGGCCCTCGACGTGAGAGACTAAAGACATGCCCACTGGCACCGTGAAATGGTTTAACACAACCAAAGGCTACGGCTTCATTGCGCCGGACGATGGCGGTAAAGACGTCTTCGTTCATATTTCTGCCGTTGAACGCGCCGGAATGACCGGATTGGCCGATAACACCAAATTGCAGTTCGAATTGCGCGAAGGCCGCGACGGCCGCCAAAGTGCCGTGGAACTGGTGAAGGTCGACTGACCGCGCAGGCGCACCGGCAATTGCGCCGCGCGCCAAACGCCTGTCTTCCAAGGTCTTGCCCAATTGGTGATCTTGCGCTTTGCTGACGTTTCGACGTCAGGAGGATCTTTGGCATGTTTAATGAGATTGTTACGAACGATCAGCGCTATCACTATAAATTCTTTTTCAAACGCGCGGTTGATGCCGGCCGGCTCAGCGGGGCGGTCACCAGTCTCAGCGCTAGCGTTGTTGAAACGGGCGACGATTTTATCAAGCTTCGCATCCGGAATTCGCCAGACCGCCGCACGACGCTCATCATCCCGCGCGAAGCGATCCATTATATCGAGGAAGATTGGCAGCGCGAATAACCTCGCGCGCTCGGGACGCTACGGGACCGCAATGTGAAAACCGCGCAGCGCGGGACCATGCATAAGCTCGATGATGCGCGGCGTCTTCGGTTCGAGCCCGCGCGTCAATTTACCTCGGACGTTTGCCCTCCGCGGCCTTGAGGCGCAAAATAACTCCTTGTCTGAATTTTCCTTTAACCTGCGACCGCACCGAGACCGGGATACTGAATGTGTCCCAGGCCATCGGCGCCAAATCTACTCAGCACCTCTTCGAAGTAGCGATACTTTGGAATTTGATGCTGAGCCTTGGATGTATTCACACATGGAAAAATTGCATGGGCAACCGGGCCTGAGATTTCGAAATGCCGTCCTCGCCCGTCTTTCGGGTGCTGATGGCCGCGGGATTAGGTTTTCACAGGCCTTCGTTTTTTTGCCCGTTGGGGTGTCTTTTGGGCGCGCCCCGCGCCATGGCCTAACCAAACACCTCGCGAAACTCCCGCCATTCCCCCTTCGACAAGCCTGAATTCTCCTGCGTTACGTCTTCGCCGGCCAGCATGCGGCGGAGCACCTCCACGCCTTTTGCTGAAATCGTCGCTCCGCCCATGCGGTAATCCTCAAATGCGGCATACGCGGCCGGGACCCAATCGCGGGTCACATCGCAGATTGCCTCGGCATAGACGCGAATTTCGTATTGGGCATGGGCATCGGCGCGCAGACGCAGGAAGTGGAAGAGGTTGTGCAGATCCGTCTTCCAGTACCATTGGGTGTAGATATTGGCCGGCAGGTTCATGCGCGCAAGCTCGCGGGCAAGACCTTGTTGGCCGTCTTGGCTCAGCATCTCTTCGTAATGGTCATAGGATCGCGCGGCATCGGCCTTCAGCATCTCCAGCACGCGCGCGGCCTCGGCGCCGTCGAGCACCGCGCCCCGGCCTTGGTTGTTCACCGTCGATTGCGCGGCAAGCTGGTCGGGCTCGGGGATGTAGAATTCGCGATCCAGGATCGAATAGCGCGCGGAATATTCGTTGACGTTCGCCGTGCGGTGCCGGATCCATTGCCGCGCGACGAAAACCGGCAACTTCACATGCAGCTTGATCTCGCACATCTCAAACGGCGTGGAGTGCCAGTGGCGCATGAGATAGCGGATGAGCCCGCTGTCATCGCGCGCCTTTTTGGTGCCCGCGCCATAGCTGACGCGCGCGGCTTGCACGATCGCCGCATCGTCGCCCATGTAATCGATGACACGGATGAACCCGTGGTCGAGCACCGGTTTGATGGCGTAAAGATGCGCCTCCAGTCCCGGTGCCACGGCCCGGCGCGTGGGCGTCGAAGTGGCACGCAAGGCCTCGATCTCTTCCTCCGGGGTCATGGGCGTGTTCGCTTCGGCATTCATGGTCTCTCTCCCGGCTCTGGACGGTGTGGCCAAGACATGGGAAAACGCCCCGATCCCGGCTCAAACTGGACTATATCTTGGCGCATTCCGACACTGAACCGCAAGATGCTGATGGCGCTGTCCACAAGATTTTCCGTTTTCTAAGCGCCCAGGCCTCTGCGGCGCTCTTTGGTATCTTGCTCTTGACCGCAATCATCGCCACGCGGCTGTGGTATCCCGATTGGGCGCCGATGACGCGCTATGATGCATTGGTGATCTTTGCGGTGGGCACGCAAGTGGCGCTGATTGTGTGTCGGCTTGAAACCCTGCGCGAGGCCGCGGTGATCGCCATCTTCCATGCCATGGGCACAGCGATGGAGGTCTTCAAGCTTGCGCAAGGCGCGTGGGATTACCCCGAGGACGGCATCCTGGAAATCGGCGGCGTGCCGTTGTTCACGGGCTTCATGTATGCCGCCATCGGCAGCTATATCGCGCGCTCACTGCGGATTTTTTCCATGCGCGTCGCGCCCTATCCGCCGTTTTGGGCGAGTGTGGTTTTGGCCGGGCTGATCTACGGCAATTTCTACGCTCATCACTATCTCCCCGATATTCGGCTTGGGCTTTTTGCGGCCACGCTCGTGATGTTCTGGCGCACGCGGCTGACCTGGCACGTTGACGGCGCCGCGCGGCGGATCCGGCTGCCGCTGGCTGCGTTTCTCACCGCCATTTTGGTCTGGATCGCCGAAAATGTCGGAACCTTCACGCAAACATGGACGTATCCCGGCCAAGGCACATTTGATCTGGTGAGCTTGAACATGCTGGGATCTTGGTATCTTCTTTTATACGTGAGTTTTGTGACCGTGACGCTTGTGTTTCGCGATGTGCTCGGTCCCGCGCCCACGGGAAATTTACAGAGCCAAAGGGTGTGACAGCCGCTAGGCTGCGTTAGGTTCAACTGAAATGCGGGGGGAGTTATGGCACTGCGCTACTTGCACACGATGGTCCGGGTGAAGGATCTTGAGGCGTCCGTCGCCTTCTACCAGCTGCTGGGGTTGCGCGAAACGCGGCGCAGGGACAGCGAAGGCGGGCGCTTTACGCTGGTGTTCATGGCCGCGCCGGGACAGGAAGACTGCCCATTGGAGCTGACCTACAATTGGGATGGGGATACAGGCCTGCCATCCGATAGCCGGCATTTTGGCCATCTCGCCTACAGCGTCGATAATATCTACGACCTGTGCCACCAATTGCAGGATGCAGGCGTGACGATCAACCGGCCGCCGCGCGATGGGCATATGGCATTTGTACGCTCACCCGATAACGTCTCGATCGAATTGCTGCAGGCAGGCGATGCCTTGCCGCCGGCGGAACCTTGGGCCTCGATGGGAAATACGGGGCATTGGTGACGCGGTTCGCAGCAGCATTCGCCATCGCGATGGGTCTCGGCCAGGGTGCCGCGGCGCAAGAGGAGACTTGTCGGCTGGCCTTGATGCTGGCCTTGGACGTGTCCGCCTCGGTCGATGCCGATGAATATGCGCTGCAACAATCCGGCCTGATCTCGGCGCTCTTGGCGCCAGAGGTGCAGCGTGGATTTCTGGACGGCCCCGGCAGTGTCGCCTTGTCGGTCTTTGAATGGTCGGGCCGGTTTCAGCAAGAGGTGCTCGTTGATTGGGTGATGATCCGATCCGAGGCCGATCTTTTGGCCGCGGCGGAACAGATCGGACAGGGCGCGCGCCGGTCGACGGATTTTCCGACCGCCATCGGCTATGCGTTGGGCTTTGCCGCGGGTCAGTTTTCGACCGCGCCGCCTTGCCTGTTTCAAACGCTTGATGTCTCCGGCGACGGGCAGAACAATGACGGCTTCCCACCCGCCTCGGCCTATACGCATTTCCCGCTGGAGGCGGTGACCGTGAACGGCCTGGCGATCGGCGGCGCGCAGCGCGAAATTGCGCAATATTACGAAGCCGAGATCATTCGCGGCCCGGGCTCTTTTGTGGAATATGCCGCCAATCACGCCGATTTTGCCAATGCGATGCGCCGCAAGCTTGAGCGCGAATTGCGCGTGATGATCCTGGGCGAGGTCGCGCCCGCTCAGGCCCCCTAAAGGACGCCGTCGCAGGCGCGATGCCTGCCGGCCGCGTCGCAGGGGGCGCCGCGCCCCCTGCACCCCCGCAACGGGGGATGAGCCTAATCGTGGGGCCTGGCAATGCGGCGGGTCAGACGGTCAAAAGGGCCGCGCCAATGCGGCGACCCTCGCCCAAAAGCACGTTATAGGTTCGGCAGGCGGGCCCGGTGCCCATGATCTCGACGCCGATCCCCGCATCTTCGAGACGGCGACGCAGCGTATCGGGGATGGCCGCAATCTCCGCACCGGTCCCAAGGAGCAGCACATCGATGTCATCGGCCGCCGCCAAAAGCGTGGCCGCATCGTCATAGCCGCCCCAAGCGACAACACCGCCCGGACGGACAAAGACCGCACCGGGATGGAGCGTGCCGGCAATGCGAAACCCCAACGGCCCGTACCCGTCAATCGGCGTGCCATCCCCATAGCTGACGTCGTTCAGGCGCATCTGTCACTCCCAGATTGGCAGGCCGACGAAACCGGCCGCGGCGATGATGGCATAGGCGATCCAGCGATAGATCGCCTCCCGGCCCGGCCGAAAGGCCCGGGCCCCAATCCAGGTGCCAAGCCCGTAGATCGGCAACAGCAAAAGCCCCAAAACCGCCGTGGCCGGCCCCAACATGCCTTGCACCCACAATTGCGGCAAGAAGCTCAGTGATGAGATGGTCAGAAAGACCGCGGTATTGGCGCGGACTTGGGCCGCGGGCAGCCCGGCCCCGAAATTAAACAGGATCACAACCGGACCATTCAGCCCCGTGGCCCCGCCGGTTACGCCAGAGGCCAGCCCGACGCCGGCCTGCGCCATGCGGCCCGGGCGCATCCGAAACCGCCAACCCGCAATCAGTGCGGCCAGGGTGACCAGGACGACAATAGAAATCGCGAGACGAATGGCATCCGTTTCGGCCACCCGCAACAGCCAAACGCCCAAGGGCGTAGCAATGATGGCCGCCGCGATCATGCGCAGCGCGGCCGGCCGGTCGGCCACCAACCAGGCCCCTGGCACAACGGTGAAGAGGCTTGCCAGCGCCGACAGCGAAAACGCCCCGATTGCGACCTCTGGCGGCAAAACCCGGGTTGCAACCGGCATAAAGATCAAGGCCGAGCCGAACCCGGCAAAGCCGTAGACCACCCCAGCGATCAGCGTGACCCCAAAGACCCAAGCAGTCCCCGGCAGCGATAGCGCCGCCAGAACGGCCTCAGGCATCGATATTTGCGAATTGCGTCCCGGACGGCCCTTCGCCCGGCTTCGACCAGTCCCGTTTGACGCCCAGAAACAACAAAACGTTCGAGGCCACGAAGATCGACGAATAGGTGCCGATGATCACGCCCCAGATCATCGCAAAGACAAAACCACGGATCACATCGCCGCCCAGAATATAAAGCGACAGGAGCGCCAAAAGCGTGGTGACAGAGGTCATCAAGGTCCGGCTAAGCGTTTCGTTGATCGACAGGTTGAGCACATCCCTTAGCGCCTTTTTCTTAAACCTGCGGAGGTTTTCCCGCACCCGGTCGAAGACGACCACGGTGTCGTTCAGCGAATAGCCGACAATGGTCAGAAGGGCCGCGATAATCGACAGATCGAACTGGATCTGAAGCAAGCTGAAAACGCCGACCGTGACGATGACGTCATGGGCCAAGGCCGCGACCGCACCAAGCGAGAACTGCCACTCAAACCGCAGCCAAATATAGATCAAGACCGCACCGATGGCCAAAGCGATGGCCAAAATGGCGCTCCAGATCAGCTCGCCAGAGACCGTGGGGCCGACCGACTCGACGCTGGTGAAGACAAGCGTCGGCTCCAGCGCCACCAAGGCGGCTTCGACCTCGTCAATGGTGGCGGTCGCGACCGCCTCATCGCCTTCTTGCGCCTGGATCACAAGGAGCGCCACGTTCTCGGTTGGGCCAAAGGTCGGGTCTCGGACTTCGGTGATGGTGACATCGCCCAGGCCCAGCGGTGAGATCGCGGCGCGGTAATCTCCGACATCGATGGTCGTTTCGGCCTGGGTCCGGATCGTCGTGCCGCCGCGAAAATCGATGCCGAAATTCAAGCCGATGACCGCTTCGAGGATCAGCGAGAAGACGACCAATAGGATGGAAAACCCAAACGTCACCCGCGCATAGCGGAAGAAGTCGATTTTCGTTTCCGATGGGACAAGACGCAGTCGCATCCGTTACACCTCAATCGTCCGCGGGCGGCGACGTTCGAACCACCAAATGATGAAAAGCCGGGTGACAAAGATCGCGGTGAAGACCGACGTCAGAATGCCAAGCCCCAGCGTGATGGCAAACCCGCGCACCGGGCCCGATCCCATCACCCACAGAATTGCCGCTGTGATGAAGGTGGTGATGTTGGCGTCGATGATGGCACTCAGCGCGCGTTCATAGCCGATCTCGATTGCTCGCGCGGGGCCCTTTGCGGTCTTAAGCTCCTCCCGGATGCGCTCAAAAACCAGCACATTGGCATCAACCGCCATCCCAATGGTCAAAACGATGCCGGCAATCCCCGGCAAGGTCAGGGTCGCCCCGATCAACGACAAAAGGCCAAAGATCATTGCCACATTCAAGATCAGCGCGACATTGGCGAACAGGCCGAAAAGGCCGTAACTTAGGCCCATAAAGACCAGCACCGCGGCAAAGGCGACCATCGCAGCCATGCGGCCGGCTTCGATGCTGTCGGCGCCAAGCTCCGGCCCGATGGTGCTTTCTTGGAGAAAGGTCAGCTCAGCCGGCAGGGCGCCTGCACGCAGAAGGATCGCGAGATCGATCGTGTCTTGGACGTTGAACTGCCCGGTGATCTGACCGGACCCGCCGCAGATCGCTTCGTTGATCGACGGGGCAGAGACCACCTCGTTATCCAAGACGATGGCAAAGGGCGCGCCGACATTGGCGCTGGTATATTCGCAAAAGGCCCGCGCGCCGGCCGTGTTAAAGCGGAAATTGACCGAGGGGCGGCCGTTTTGGTCAAAGCCCGGCTGCGCGTCGGTCAGCGCATCGCCCGAGACGACCTCGGCCCGCTCCAGCCGGTAAGCTAGACCGTCTTCGTCCATTGCGGGCGCGATGAATTCCGTGGCACCGGCCTGATCCTCCAAACCGCTGGCGATGCCGGCGACATGGTTGAACGTCAACCGCGCGGTTTGCCCGATCAGATCGCGCAACTCTTGCGCGCTGCCAAGCCCGGGCACCTGGATCAGAATACGATCGGCACCTTGGCGTTGGATCGTGGGCTCCCGCGTGCCCGCCTCATCGACGCGCCGGCGGATGATCTCCAGCGATTGCTGCATCGTGCGATCATCGGTTGCCAGACGCTCGGCATCGCTCAGCTCCACAATCACCCGGTCGCCCTGGCCGGTCACATCCAAGGTCGACGCGCCCACACCGGTGAACGACACCACCGGCTCGGCCAATTGCCGCACCAAATTCACCGCCTCGCTCAGCGCTTCGGGGCGCGAGATCTGCACCACCAATTGCCCGGGCGGCGCGTCCTGGCGCCGGATCGTCCCGACGCGATCGCGCGCCTCGCGCAGCACATCGCGCACATCGGGCCACAGGCTCTCCATCCGCGCGTCATAGACATCCGTCAGATGCACCTCGGCCAGCAAATGCGCCCCGCCGCGCAGATCGAGGCCCAGATTGACCAGGCCAGAGGGCAAAAGGCTCGGCCAGCCATCGCGCGCGCTGATTAACGCTTCGGTTTCAACACCGGTTGCGTCGATCTCCGCCACGGCATCGTTATGCCGCTCCACCCGGTCGTAAAACAGGTTCGGCATCGACAAAAGCAGACCCGTCGCCAGGACAAAAACGATAAGCAGCCGGTTGGCGAACGAGATCTGAAGCATGTTCTACGCGGATTCGGCCGGTTCGGTTTTGGATCGAACCTGCGTGATCGTCGCTTTGATCACGCGCACTTTCACGCCCTGAGATACCTCGACCTCGATCTCACCGTCATCCTTGACCTTGGTGATCTTGCCGATCATCCCGCCCTGCGTGACCACCTCGTCGCCGCGGCGCAGCGCATCGACCATCGCCTGATGTTCCTTCACGCGCTTTTGCTGCGGCCGGATCAGAAGGAAATACATGATCGCAAAGATCAGTACGAATGGGATCAATTGCATGATCGCATTACCTTCCATGGACATCCTCTCCCCTTGTCAGCCCCGGTCGGCCCTGCCGCCCAAGCATTTCCCAGCGCGCCCCCGCGCCAGCCGTTTCGAGGTCATCTAAAGCCCGCGCGGGCGCTATGCAAGAAGCGGCAAGCTGCGATAAGCTCTCAGGGATAGGATTGTGTTGATCTGATTTGAGAAATGCCGACGAACCTGATCATCCTGTTTGCGCTTCTGGCCACGGTCGCGGTCATCACCGGCCTCGGCATCCTGCTGGGGCGCTGGCCGAAACGGGCCGCGCAGCCCGAACCCGCCGCAACCCCGCGCATCACACTTGCCAGCAGCAAACACGAACTGGGTCTCGGCACCTGGCCGAACCCGATGTTCGGCCTTGTCGGCGGCATCTGGCTGTTGATCGTGATCTCCCTGACCGTGGGGCTGCTCAATACAATCTGGTCCATTCCCGGCATCGCGGTTGAGGCCGGCGCGGGCGGCACGCCCGAACGCACGCTCTTCCGTCTGACGCTGATCACGCTCGCGACGCTCACCGCGACCCTCGGCGCTGCGGTCGCCGTGCCGCTGACGCTTTACCGCGCCGAGCTCACACGGCGCCAGACCGACACCGCCGAACGCGCCCATTTCAACGAAAAGATCAACGCCGCGACCGACGGCCTGCACGCCATGCGGCAGATCACCAAGGACAGGGCCAATATCTGGGAGGCGGACATTACCCGCCGCAATGCCGCCATCGACGCGCTGTCCGGTCTGGCACGCGAACGACCCAGCGAAGCCGGGCGCATCGCCCGCATGCTCAGCGTCTATGTGAGGGAGCTTTCGCGCGAAGTCCCGCCCAAAACGCCGCCCGAAGACGCGGACCCGAAGGCGCTCTTCGATTGGGCACAGGGGCTCAAAGTCGAACGCTCCGACATGGAAAGCGCGGTCAAAGCCTTGGGCGAAATGCAACCCGACCTGACGCTTTCCCCCGGCGACATCGACCTGTCCGGCGCGAACCTGCAAGCCATGACGCTTTCAAACCTGAACTTTGAACAAGCCCTGCTCCGCGGGGCGCAGATGCAGCGTGCGAACCTGTTTCGGGCGGGGATGCAGAAGGCGGACGTCCGCGAGGCGGGGATGCAGACGGCGGTTCTCTTTCAGGCGGAAATGCAGGGGGCGGACCTCCGCGATGCGGAGATGCAGGGGGCGGACCTCCGCGATGCGGAGATGCAGGGGGCGGTTCTCTTTCAGGCGGAGATGCAGGGGGCGACCCTCGTTGGGGCGCGGATGCAGGGGGCGACCCTCGCTGGGGCGGAGATGCAGGGGGCGACCCTCGTTGGGGCGCAGATGCAGGGGGCGAACCTTGGCAATGCGCGGATGCAGGGGGCGAACCTTGGCCATGCGCGGATGCAGGGGGCGGACCTCCTTGGGGCAGAGATGCAGGGGGCGGACCTCGCTTGGGCGCGGATGTCGGAAGACACGGATCTCAGCGCCGCTACGCTTCGCGGTGCGGCGCTGAGATCCGTCGATGATATCACTTTGGCACAGGTGCAGCCGTATTTGCAGGATATGTTCACCGAAGGCGAAGGGCTCGTCGGGGACGATTACCTTCGCGCCTGGCGCGCCTTTCAGGATGGGCTCGAAGATTTCCCAAAGGAATGGAAGGTTCAGATTGATCCGTAGGACGGGGAGTGTCTCGCCCGTCCTCGCCGGGCGCCGCGCGATCGACGGGTGGGGGGCTGTCGATCCGACCTCCGTTCAGATCATGTAATCCCACAACCCCGGACGCCTCCGAAACGACGCAACAAGATCGACATAATCGACAGACCGTCCGGGCGGCCCGTCCCCTCTCGGCAGATTTGGAAAGTGCCAAATCGCCTGCCGGGCGGCGGATGGCGCGGCGCCTTTGGGTTGGCTCCGCGCCGGGCGCCGCGCTCCGCACCAGCGCACCGTTAACCGCAAAATCCGGGCCCCACTCTCTCGAAATCGCGTATATACCCGATATATACCCGATCTATACCATTTCTATACGCCCGTTTTTGGCCTGAAACCCCTTGTTTTGCGGGCGTTAACCCTTGCCTTGGCGCGTCAATATCTTGCCAATCTATCTCGCTCTGGCCATCGCGCCGAAAATCCCCCATACCGCCGCCACTGATCTTGAAACCCCAAACGGAGGGACGTTCCATGCATGACATTCGCATGATCCGCGACAATCCCGCCGCCTTTGATGCGGCCTTGGCGACGCGTGGGGTTTCGGCATCCTCGGCGGACATTCTGGCCATCGATGCCGCCCGCCGGGCCGCCATCAGCAAGGCCGAAGAGGCCCAGGCCGCGCGCAATGCCGCCTCCAAGGATGTGGGCCAGGCCAAGGCCCGGGGCAATGATGCTGAGTTCGACCGGCTCCGCGCTTTAGTTGCTGAAAAGAAAGACGAAATCGCCCGGCTGGAGGAGGAGGCGAAGGCCAAGGATAGCGAGCTTACGGCACGTCTCGAAGGCCTGCCCAACCTGCCCCGCAGCGATGTGCCCGAAGGCGCGGATGAAGACGCCAATGTCGAGCTGCGCCGTACGGGCAGCCCGCGCAATTTCGCCTTCGCGCCGAAGGAACATTACCAGCTTGCCGCGACGCAAGCCGGGATGGATTTCGAAACGGCGGCCAAGCTTTCTGGCGCGCGCTTTGTGCTGTTGCATGGCGGCGTGGCGCGGCTTCACCGGGCGCTGGCGCAGTTTATGCTGGATTTGCATATACTTGAGCACGGCCTGGCAGAGGTCAACGCCCCGGTCCTGGTGCGCGACGAGATTATGTACGGCACTGGTCAATTGCCCAAATTCGCCGAGGACAGCTACCAAACCACCAACGGCTGGTGGCTCATCCCGACCTCAGAGGTGAGCCTGACAAATATCGTTGCGGGCCATGTGCTTGACGAAGATGACCTGCCCCGCCGCTACACTGCCCACAGCTTGTGTTTCCGGTCCGAGGCCGGCAGCGCGGGCCGCGATACCGCCGGGATGTTGCGCCAACATCAGTTCGAAAAGGTCGAGATGGTCTCGATCACCCATCCCGACGCGTCGGATGCGGAGCTTGAGCGGATGACTGGCTGTGCCGAGGCCGTGCTCGACCGTCTGGGCTTGCCCTATCGCACGATGGTGCTGTCGACCGGCGATATGGGCTTTGGCGCCCGGCGCACGCATGACATCGAGGTCTGGCTGCCGGGGCAGAACACCTACCGTGAGATCAGTTCCTGTTCGACCTGCGGCGATTTCCAGGCCCGGCGGATGAATGCGCGGTTCAAACCGAAAGCCGGCGGCAAGCCAGAATTCGTCCATACGCTCAACGGCTCCGGGCTCGCGGTCGGCCGTTGCCTGATCGCCGTTTTGGAGAACGGCCAAGAGGAGGACGGATCGGTCACCCTACCGGAGGCCCTTCATCCCTATCTGGGCGGGAGGACGCGGCTAGGTGCAGACGGGGTGCTGGCCTGAGGTCGGCAGGACCGCGAAAACGGCCCGTCGAAAATCTGCCAACGCAGCACCGATTTAGGCGGCGCCGTCTTGCGGGCGGATAGGTCTTTGACGACTGTCCGTGGGCAAGGCGGCTTCGGGCTCGAAAACCCGCGCGAAACTCGGTGTCGATTGCCCCACCGCGCCGCAAATTCGGCAAAATTGAGCATGCAGAAAACCAAGACCTTCGGGTTCCGCCGCCCAAAAACGCCCATGAACACCCAGGGGGTCGCAATCCGCTCAAACGAGGTTCGTAAATTGGAAACAGTAGAATAGGGGCACAGCCATTGTTGCATTTACTGACATCAGCTCTGTGGATGATTTCGCCTCCGCGCCACCCGTAAAGCCCACTTCAAAGTAAGGAACCCGGTGACCGAAAAACCCTCAAATGGGCTGCATGCGCAATCACATTGGGGCCGCATGACGCGAAACAGGATGGCCGGAATTCTCAATGAACGCCGTGCCCCGAGCGGCCCAGATCATCTGAAAAGCAACAGGCTTGAATGTTGCGTTATAATATAACATATCGGGTGCCACGGTGCACGAAGCGCGGAGCGTTGCGTATCGCCAGTTTCGCGCTTAACGCCCGGGTTTGACCTAGCCGAACACATTAACAGGACAGGCCGCTCAATGATTTTTGACGCCGATTTAGGGTTTCCAGAACATCTGCGCGTGGCAATTGTTGGTGCTGGACCGGCAGGGCTCGGCGTTGCGCGGGTGCTGCGCGACCTGCAAATTCCCGATGTCTGGTGTCTTGAGCGCGGACAGATCGGTCAGAGTTTTCTTAACTGGCCGGCTGAAACCCGGCTCCTGACCCCGTCTTTCCCGGGCAATGTCTTTGGCGTTACCGATCTCAACGCAATCAGCTTTGACAGTTCCCCCGGTTGGTCCTTGCGCAGCGAGCATCCAAGCGGGCGCGCTTACGCAGAATACCTCAGGCAAGCAGCTGAAATCTTTGGTGTAAACGTGCAATGCAGCGTGGATGTCCTCTCGGTCGAGCCAATCGACAACGCGTTCCAGATGCAAACGAGCCGGGGCACGTTAACCGCTGATTTCGTGATTTGGGCTTGTGGCCATTTTGATGCACCGAGCGACGCAGGCGTCCTCGGTTCGGAGCTTGGACGACATTACGGCAAGGTCCAAAGCTGGGATGATATCACGGAGGATGAAGTCTATGTCATTGGCGGTTATGAAAGCGGGATTGATGCCGCCATTGGCCTTGCGCAAAAAGGCAAGGACGTCATCGTTCTTGACCGCGGCGCACCTTGGCTCGATGGGGATAAAGACCCCAGCCGCAGCCTGTCGCCCTACACCCAACAACGCCTCGATACGTTCCGTAAATGCCTGTCCATCACCCTAGAGCCCGACGCCGACGTGATCGGGCTGGAGAAGGAAGGAGATGGTGTTCACATCTTGGCCGCCGACGGCCGTTCGTGGCTTTCGGATGGGCCTCCTATTCTGGCCACGGGATTTGTCGGCGGAACAAAGCTGGTGTCAGACTGGTTCGACTATGGCGCGGATGGCATGCCGCTGTTGACAGCGCATGACGAATCCACCGCCACGCCTGGCCTCTTTCTTGTCGGGCCGGAGGTTTCCCACCAAGGTCACCTGTTCTGCTTTATCTACAAATTTCGCCAACGCTTCGCGGTTGTGGCCCGGACCATTGCGGCGCGCATGGGTCTCGATACGGACGTTTTGGAACTGTATTACGACAACAACATGCTGCTCGACGATCTGGCCTGTTGCGACGAAGACAAATGCTTGTGCTGACTATGGGGCTCGCGTGATTGCATGAGCGTTCAAGACCCTGTTTTGCCAAAAGAAAACGTCGACGATCCTGCACCGTTCGCCACCGCGGCGCTGTTTATCGGGGCAATCGCCTTGGGGGCCGTCATCGGCCTTTTGGCGCCCGCGGCAGCCGAGACGTTTTCGGCGGGTATCGACGCCACGCTGCTCACGATGATCTTCCTGCTTTTTTTCGAACTGCGTCTCGGAGCGATCTTTAAAGCCTTCGGAAATTTCAGGTTTCTCGTTATAGCCTGGAGCGCAAACTTCTTGATCATACCCGTCATTGGCTTGGGAATTGCAAATCTCTTCCTGGCTCGCGAACCGCTCCTGTTTGTCGGGTTGATGATCTATTTCTTGGCCCCTTGCACAGATTGGTTTCTCGGCTTCACTCGAATGGCGAAAGGCGACACTGAATTGGGCGCAGCGCTCATCCCGATCAACATTGTCACGCAGATTTTGCTGTTTCCGGTTTGGTTGTGGCTCCTAGCCAAAGACACAGGGCTGATTGATTTTGCAGCAATGCCGCAGATCCTGCTGCAATGGTTCATAGTGCCACTCTTGGCGGCCCAAACACTGCGATTTGCGTTGGAGAGATTTGTCCCCCGTCACGGGTTCGACCGGGTCACTTCTTGGACCAATCGATGCATCCCCTTCGTGCTTGCCGCACTTATCGTACAGATTTTCGCGACATATAGCGGGATGCTCGCGCTGAACCTGAATATGTTTGCCCTTGTGGCAGCGGCGGTTTGTCTCTTCTTCATCGCGACGGTCCTGGTTGGGGAAGGCCTGAGCCGGCTGGGCCGTCTTGATTACCCAAAGCAGGCACTTCTCTCCATGACGATGACCGCGCGAAACGCACCCTTGATGCTCGCCCTCACAGCGGTCGCCATCCCCGATCAGCCGCTCATTCTGGCCGTGCTTGTGTCTGGGATGCTTGTCGAAATCCCGCTTTTAACCGCGCTCAAGCAGCTTATGCTTGCCCGCATCGCAACAAAGCTATGAGAGCCTGATGTCCTTCCTTCCGACGAGCTATGAAGAATGGAAACACTGCATTACGGTCAAATGCGACATTCCGTTAACAGAAGACTATGTGGCAGAGCGGCTTTCAGCGCTGAAGGATCGAAAGGACTTTCATACGCAAAAGTTTATTGATCGGTGGGGCGCGCAGCACCATGCACAAACCGTGGCGTGGTTCGAACAAGCCGCCAGGGAATTCGCGTCCTAACGGGCCCCGGGTGCTTTCAAAGCGGCCACGCTCTTTGGCCAAGGATCAGCGAAGTCCGCGCCGGCTTTCCAAGCGGCGATCTCGTTCTCGGTGCAAAAGCAGGTCCGCAAAACGTCAACAAACGCGTCAAGCTCCAATTCATCCCCAATCACAGTTAACTGACAGCGCCGGTCACCAAAGTCCGGATGCGCTTGGGTGAGCTTGGCGCCCATCGCGTCCTTTTCCCAGTCCGACAGGTTCAGTGTGTCATCTTCTAACGCGCTGATTTTCCAGTAGTTGACGATCTCTAAACCCACGCTGCCGCCCGTCTGGTTCCATAGCAGCATCAGATTGTCGCGTGTAGGAAGCCAAAAAAAGCCCTTGCTACGGTAAATGCCGATTCCGAGGGCCTTGGTATAAACGTCATAGAGCCGCTGCGGGTGAAACGGGCGCGGATCACGTAACACGCGATTTCCGATCTTATAGGTCTGAGGTTGCGCCATGGGCGCGGCGGTGTTCTCCGCCTCCCATGCGGTCAAGTCCCTGCCGAACGCTTTGACCCGTTCGAAATCGTAAAGCGGCATACCAAGTATCTTTGCAAGGCTGAGATTGCCCCATTGCATGGCAAGAATATCAGCCCGTGGGTTTAGCGGGTGAATGGCGTCTGCCACCTGCTGCAAAACTTCGCGTGAAACCTTGTCAGATTTGCTAAGGAGCACGCGGTTTGCAAACATCACTTGCTCCGCCAACAGGTTTGCGATGCCCCGCCGCCCGGATTTTAGATTGTCGCTGGCGAGCGGTTGGATCGCGCGGCCAAGGTCGTGATCTTGCTGGAGCACCACCGTGTCCACAACCGACAAAAACCCGTGCAAACGCAGCTCTCGCATGTGTCGCATCGTATCCAGCAAAGGCCAAGGATGGGTGCTGCCGGAGGTTTCAATGAGCAGATGGGTGACGTTGCCGTCGGCAAGAACTTTGTGAACGGCTTCGCGGAATAATGGCAGCCCCTCTTTGCTGCTGATGCTCTTTCCAGGGATGGACGCGAAATGTGGGCTCCGGCGCGAGATGACCTCGCTGGTGTCGAGAACGGACCCATCGACATCAAGCATGCTCATTTCGTTGACGATGACGCCCGGCGTGACGTTTTGCATGTCTCGTGCCTGCATCAAGAGGCTTTGCATCAACGTGGTCTTACCCGCACCAAGAAAGCCGTTCAGAATTGTGGTTGCGACGGGCATCGGGTCTCTTCCTGCGCTTCCTTATGGGAAGTTACATACTAGCACTATCTCAGATTTGAAACGTAACGCCGCCTGCTATGGGACCGAAGCGCTTACGTGCTGGGATAACCATCCAGCATCTCTCGCGACCCAAAACGTTCGGGAATTTTCGCCGGTTGGCTTCGTTTGGCTCCGGCAGGCAAGGCCAAATGGCCCGTACCCAATTTGCCTGGCTCATCGGCCATCCGGGCGCGCCAACCAAAGACAAGACAGAACGATCAAAACGGCGCCCAACAGCAGGTTCGGCGTCGGTATTTCCGCGAAAAACACATAGCCAGCAGTAGCCGACAGGACCAAGGACGCGTAAGAGACGGGGCCCAAAACCCCGGCATCGCCGCGCCAATGGGCATGCAGAAAGCAAAACTGTGCCAGTTGAGCAAACAGGCCGATGCAGAGCAGCAGCCAAAGCTCATCGCGCGGAATGGGTTGCCAGGTGGCAATTGCAAGCGGCGCCGATAAAAGCGCCAAGCCGGCGGCGTAAAACACCATCATCACAATCGTTGGCGTCCCCTTCAGCCGCCGCGTCAAGATGACAGCGAGCGTGCCGGTCACAACGGCGAAACACTGGCTCGCCAGGCCTGAATTGACGTCCAAAGTGGCCGGAGCTGCGGCGATGACGGCCCCCATCAGTCCAATGCCTGCCACGACCCATCGCACCGGGCCGATGGGTTCACGCAGCAAAAGTGCCGCAAAAATCATCAACAAGATCGGTCGGGTGAAATTGATCGCCGAGAAGAGCGCAAAGGACAGCCGAGAGATGGCATAAAATGAGGCGGCCAACGTCACCGCCGATAGCCCTACGCGCAGCAGGTGGAGCCCAGCATTTTCGATCGTGGCAAAGGCAGATCGGTCCCGCCAAAGCCACGGCGTAAGGACCAAAAATCCAATACTGGCCCGCAAAAAGACAAGCTGCGCTGCGGGATAATCGGCGCCGAATGCCTTCACGATGCTGAGAGCCCAGATATTCAAAGCCATATCCGCGATCAGCCAAAGCGCGCCTTGTAAATTATCCGCGGGATTGCGGACCCGCGTTGGCGCGCCAGTCATCACGCGTTGGAAGGCTGGAGAAGGTTGGAAAAGAGCCGGTAGGCGCCCGGCACCAATTGGGCCACCTGGTGATGCAGATTTAGGGCGACATGGGCATGACGCCCGGCCCCGATCCGGCCGATGAGTAACGCCCCATCAAGCGGCGCCTCGCCTGGATCGGCCATCCGCAGCACCGGCGTATAGGCCGGCGACCAGGATTTCGCAAAATATAAGCCGCGTTCCTTTTGCCACCCCTCCCAATCGGCGGGACCGATCTTATTCGGCACGGCAAAAACAGGATGCGCCGGCTCCAGCACTGTGACCTCCGCATCCTCATCGGTGATGCGCCATCTCAGCGACGGCTGACCGATCTCCAACCTGTCGGGCGGCACACGGCTGGGGTCCCAATTGTCCCAGGGTCTGTGGTACAGTGTAACGAGGTTTCCGCCGGCGCGAACCCATGCGTTAAGCGGACGGATGGCTGCGGCAAGCTGGGCGCGGAACCGGTAGGCAAAGACGCCAACCAAAATGGTGTCAAATCTATCGAACGGCGCATCGCCCAATAGGTCGGCATCTTGCAGCGGCTCAATCGCAAAACCCGCAGCGCTGAGCCAATCGGCCACGCGATCATTACCGGCGCCGACATAGCCGATACGGGCTTCAGGCGGCGTCACATGCGCCAGCCGCACATGCAGTCTGGCCGACGCGTGGTGTAAACGCGCTGCGATATGGCCATGCTCCACAAGGTGCGTCGTCGCCGCCGCCTCCCCATCAATCCTGAGATCGAGTGCAAACAGGCCGGGATCGGCCGCATCAGGGACGGTGATGGCAACCTGGCCGCCAGACCAGCTTTGCCGCCAGCCCTCGGGCAAGGCGAATGCAGCTTTTCCGGGTGAAAGCTCCGTTACGTTTATCGAAACCGTCCGGTTCTGGGTGGCGAGGTTTACGATTGCCGCAGTCTCAGACAACCGCGCTTGGTTGGCGGGACGAACCAAAATGGGGGGCTCCAGCGGCCGATTTATCGCGGCCGTGATGCCGTCAATCGCCATTTCTACCGCGAGGCACGGCGCGCGCGGGGCAAGGGGGTCAAAGCTGTCGGGATAGGGGTCTGATGGGGGGGCCTCGGGCGCAATCGTCAGCCCTCTTTCCGAAGCGGTTTGGCCATCGCCAGCAATTAGCTTGGCCGCCACGACCGCCCGCGCGCAGGGCCTCGTCTCGATCACCACGTCGAGCGTTTGGCCGGGCGAGACGGGCGTCTGGTCTGCAAAGGCACGGGCGTCGATTTGTAAGCAGAGGTACAGAATGCGCGATAGTTGCGCCGATTTCCGTGCGACGCGATGGGCATGTTCCGGCGCGACATCGGCATGCCTCAGCGCTGCAAGCGCGGCTGCGGCGGGGCGCATCATGGCCTGGCCATCGGGAAAAGCGCTCAGGCAATCGCCCACCGCGCGGGCCGCAGCGTGGCAGCCGATATCGCTCAGATCGGCTGGCAAGTTATCGGTGATCGCATGGCTGTCGGCCCCCACCGTCGAAGCCGCCAGATGCAGCGGCCAATCGTGCTCTGCATCCGGCGGCACCCACCGCCCCATGCCCTGGCTGCGATGGAATTGCCGCGCGTATTCCCCGATCCGCGCATAGCTGGCGCCCAAGACCGGATCGGCCCCCTTCCCCGGCACCGAAATCGTTGCCGGCGGCGGGGGCAATTCATCGTCATACGCCCCCCCTGCCCCCGACCAAGCTGGCAGGTACAGCTTTGCGACCTGCCAAGGTGCGGCGCCGTCAGGGTCATAGGATGGGTCGGCCGCACGCCCGATCACTTCATGCGCCGCGGCCGTCATGGCCCGGTGATGACCATGCTGGCCAGGAATATCCAGAAATGTCGGACAGAGAATATCAGGCCGTTCTGCGCGGACGATCTCAACAAACCGGCGCATAAGCCGGTCTTTGCCCCACTTATGCATGGTCTCGTCGCCAGATTTGGAGAACCCGAAATCTGTGATGGCATCATCGGTGCGTTGGCTATGCCAATAAAGCCGCATATCGAGTGCGGCGGCTGCGGCCTCCATCTCGGCGGTGCGCAAGGTGCCGAGAACTGTGCCTGTTTCGGTGCCGATATCGTTTTGCCCGCCCTCTCCTCGGGTCGAACAGGCATAGGCGAGATTCACGCCATCGCGCAGCCATAGTGACGCAAGCATGCCACTGGTTTCATCATCCGGATGCGCCCCCGCATTTAAGAAACTGACGCTGGATTTCAGACACGCCATCGCCCGCCAAATCAGCGCCACCCACGGCGCGTTCGCATCGGCCAAAAGCCGCGACTGAATTGCATTCGGCATCGGGTTTTCCATCCTCCGGATTGGCGTGATCAGGCCAAAATCGAAAGCCGCGGTGACAAAAAGGCATTCACGACAAGGGCGGCGGCGCCAACAGTCGCGGTCATTCGGCCTGCCGTGCCCGGGACGATCCGCGGCACTGTCCGGCTCTGCCGATTGGCGATTGAGCTTGCCGCCAGCGGTACGGTATCTGCCAGTTCCGCGAGGATTGGCGCCGGCATCGCCCCGCCCAGTACAATCGTTTCGGGGTCGTAGAGGTTCTCAATCACCAAAGCCGCATGCCCAAGCGCTGCGCGGGCTCGATCCAGCCAGGCCTCGTAGGCCGGCGCCCGCATGCGGTAGGCTTGTTCTAGGTCTTCGATTGTGTCTGATGGCATGCCGGCATCGGTCAGGGTGCGTGTCAAGGCAATCCGGCTGACGATGTCTTCGAGCGCGATCGTCGCATCGCCAAAAGGCACAGGGATATGTCCGATCTCACCGGCATTGCCACGTGCGCCGCGATAAATTTTGCCATCGACAACCATGCCCAAACCCAATCCGGTTCCGAAGTACAAATAGGCAAAGGTCGAGCGGCCTTGCGCCACGCCAGACACGCGTTCTGCAATCGCCGCGGCATTCGCATCGTTTTCGACTGTCACCGGCACATCGAGCCCCGCCGACAGCACGCCAGCCGCGTCAATATCGCCCCAGCCCGGCAGATCGTTCGCCCGGCCAGACAGGCCGGTTTGTCCAAACGGGCCTGGCATAACCACGCCCGCGCCAATTAAGCGTCCGCGATCGGCTTGCGCATTTGAAACCGCGCGCTCCATCACAACTTTGGCCAGATCAATTACGCGATCCGGCGCTGCACTTTCCAAGGCCCGACGCTCTGAGAACAAGACCTGTCCCTGGAGATCAATAAGGGCGCTGAGCAACGTGCCAGGCCGAATTTCAAGACCGAGCGCGGTTGCCGCATCAGCTTTGATCGCATAGGTCACCGCCGGCAAGCCGCGTTGACCCGCACGTCGGCCGGCCTCGTAGAGCCAACCCTCATTGACCAATTCGGCGATGATATTGCTGACAGCTTGGGTGCTCAGCCCGGATACGCGCGCGATCTCTGCCCGGCCGGCGGACCCTTCTTGGCGTATATGTTCAAGCACCAAGCCGCGATTATAGGCGCGGCTGCGTTCGGCGTTTGAGCCTGGGGTTGCGTTGCGTTCCGACATGGTCAGGCATTAACTCAACTGGCTTGAATACTCAATGTGATTGACCTAACCTTCGCGCAGTATAAAGGCCACATTGGACGTGAGGCCTAATCAACAGGGAGCGCCGGAATGCTGAGAATGACCCGTAAAGCTTTGACCGCAACATCCGCTGCGGCTTTGCTGTGCACTGCCGTGACAGGGGCAGCACAGGCACAGCAGATTGAAATCGAATATTGGCAGTACTTCTTCGAGGCGCGCGTCGATGCAATGGACGTGCTGATCGAGAATTTTGAGGCGGAAAATCCTGACATCAACGTCACGATGACCCATTTTCCTTATGCCGATTACCGCACAAGGACAGCCGTGGCGATCCCGGCGGGTGAGGGTCCGGATGTGGTCCAGTTGTTCTATGGTTGGCTCAACGATTATATCGAGGCCGGCTTGATCCAACCGCTGCCGGCGGACGATTTCCCAACCGAGATGATCGAGGCGGAATTCTTCCCCATGGTCAGCGCGATGGAGCGCGACGGCCAATATTACGCCTTGCCCACGGCGGTTCGCTCGCTCGCGCTGTTTTACAACGAACGCCTCTTTGAGCGCGCCGGCATCGAAAGCCCGCCGACAACGCTGGACGAGTTGATGGAGGTCGCCGCCGCGCTGACCGAACGCGACAATGCCGGCAACATCACCCAGGTTGGCATCACGACGGGCATGACGGCACAAGACCACCATTGGTTCCGTGAAGTTTTGGTCCGTCAATTCGGCGGCGAGCCGTATATGGACAATTATCAAACGGTCAATTTTGACACAGAGGCCGGTCGCGCCGCGCTGGATTTTTATCTGGGCCTTGAGGAAGCCGGGGTGAGCCAATCTGGGTTCATGGATGAACCGCAAGCCGCGTTCCGCGCCGGACGTGCGGGCATGCATATCGACGGCTCGTTCCGGATCGGTGCGCTCAACGGCACCGGTGGTCTTCAATGGGGCGTGACGGAATTGCCGGCTGGGCCTGACGGGACACAGTCAAATTATTCGTCCTACTGGGTGAACGCGATTACAACCAGCGCCGAAGAAGGCCCCGAATACGAGGCCTCTGTTCGGTTTATGCAGTACATCACCTCGCCCGAAGCGATGGAGATATGGCTTGAAGTGGTTGGTGAATTGCCCGCGCGCCAAGCCGTCGGCTTGACCGAGGAAAACGCCAATGACCCGGTCTTCGGACCGTTCATCAGGGGCCTTGAATACGCCAACACGACGCTCTTTGCCGATGAAAGCGCACAACGTCAGCAGATGGTCGACATGGTCGCCCGGGTCCAAATCGAGGGCCAAAGTGCTGCGGAGAGCCTGAGCATTGCCGCAGAAGCGGAGCAAGAAATTCTGGATGAGTATTACAGCGACTGATCCAGCGTTTTTGATCGATCACCTAGGCGCTTTCCGGCGCCTGGGTGTGAAAAAGAACAAGCGACCCGCATAAGGACCGCGCCCCGATGCCAAGCGACCATTCCCTTTCATCGCGCGCCACAGCGCCGATGCAGAGCGGCAACGCGGTCACACGGGCCTATCACCGCCTCAGCATTCGCCAAAAGCGCACGCTTTGGGCCTGGGCATTTCTGGCGGTCCCGATCGTCTTTTACGTCGGCATTCGATTCTACCCGACCGGCAATGCGATTGTGTTGTCCTTCCAAGACTGGAACCTTCTTGAAGACCGCACCTGGGCGGGCTGGGAAAACTACGGAAAGCTCATTGGCGATCCGGTCTTTTGGCAAGTCTTCCGCAACACATTCATGTATCTATTTTTGGGCACCCCCATCAGTTTGGTGATCTCTTTCGTTATCGCTTATCACCTCGACCAGGTTCGGTTCATGCATGGCATGATCCGCGCGCTTTATTTTTTGCCCTTCATGACCAGCGCGGTGGCCATGGCGTGGGTTTGGCGCTGGTTTTACCAAGACGTGCCGATTGGATTGATCAACAACATGCTCGCCTCAATCGGCATTCCGCAGATCGAATTCTTGGGCTCTACGACAAATGCGTTGCCAGCCATTCTTGCCCCCGCGGTTTGGGCCGGTTTGGGCTTTCAGATTATTGTGTTTATGGCAGGGCTGCGCGCCATTCCCCGCACCTTTTACGAGGCCGCGCGGATTGACGGCGTTTCGAGCTGGACGATCCTGTGGGAAATCACCTTGCCGCTCTTGCGGCCAACGATCGTTTTTATCGTGGTGCTCAGCTCCATCGGGTTTTTGCGCATCTTCGACCATGTCTTCAACATGACGACGAACGATCCGGGCGGGCCATTGAATTCAACAAAGCCGCTGGTTTTGATGATTTACCAAACCGCGTTTGACAGTTTTGACATGGGCTATGCCGCGGCGCAGACCGTGGTGCTCTTTGTGATCCTCCTGATCGTCAGCCTAATCCAACTGCGCCTTTTGAGGGATAGGTAACGATGGCCGCGACCGACGATCTTGCGATCCGCGCCTCGTCTGAGACCTTGCTACGCAGCCAAGGCCCCGCGCCGAAACGGGATTGGGCACAGCTGATCCGGTGGACGCTTTTGTTCATCGGCGGCGTGTTGATGGTCATGCCGATCGCCTACATGATCTCCACGTCTCTGAAATGGCCGTTCGAGGTTTACGAACTCAGCCTCATCCCCGAAGAGCCGCATTTGCAGAATTATGCGCGGGTTTTGGAGGATGGCCGGTTTTTCAGCTGGTTTATCAATTCCCTAATCATCGCCACCATTACCACGATCTCGAACCTCTTTTTCGATGCGTTGGTGGGGTACACGCTGTGCAAATTTACTTTCCGCGGCCGCTATATCGTGTTCATTGCGATCCTTTCGACGCTGATGATCCCGACCGAGATGCTGGTCATCCCATGGTATCTGATGAGCCAAAGCCTGGGCTGGCTCGACAGCTATTGGGGCATCATGTTCCCGGGGCTGATGACCGCGTTTGGCGTGTTCTTGATGAAGCAGTTTTTCGAAACGGTTCCGGATGATTTCCTCGAAGCGGCTCGGATTGACGGTTTGAATGAATTCCAAATCTGGTGGCAGGTTGCGATGCCGATGGTTAAACCGGCGCTCGCGGCGCTGGCGATCTTTGTCTTCCTGGGAAATTGGACTGCATTTTTGTGGCCGCTCATCGTGACCACGGATACAGCGCTTTATACCCTGCCTGTGGGCCTGGCCTCATTCGGGGATGAAGCCGACGTCCAGTGGGAGCTGATCATGACCGGCGCGGCGATCTCGACCATTCCGACCTTGATCTTTTTCCTGATCTTCCAGCGCTTCATTATCCGCGGCGTCGTGATGGCGGGATTGAAGGGGTAAGGTGCGATGACGGATCATTCAAGTTTTCCCGATCCCACCTACCGCGACACCGTGCTAGCTCCGCTTTTTGATGGGGTGAAAACCCATTTCGCCGCGCATATGACTGCGATCAACGAGGCGCATTTGGTGATGCTGGTTGAAACCGGTATCCTGTCGCGCGCGGACGGCACCAAGATTGCCCACGCGCTCAAGGCAATCGCCGCGGAAACCGACATCGATGCCCTCGAATATACTGGCGAATACGAGGATTACTTTTTCGTCGTCGAGGCCGATCTAAAGCGACGGCTGGGCGATTTGGGCGGAGCGCTTCATACCGCGCGCTCACGCAATGATATGGACCATACCTTGTTCAAGATGGCGCTGCGCGATCGCGCCGACGCCACCTTTGGTCGGATGATCGCTTTGACCCAGGCACTGATCGCGAAGGCCCGGGACGAACGTGAAACCTTGATTGTGGCCTATACCCATGGTCAGCCTGCGCAACCGACGACCTTTGGCCACTACCTTGCCGCTGTGATCGAAGTACTCGTGTCGGATATGCGCCGGTTTGGGTCGGCATCCGAAGCGCTTGAATTGTGCCCGATGGGCGCCGCAGCGATCACAACAAGCGGGTTTGCTATCGACCGCGCGCGGATGGCGGCACTGCTGGGTTTTGCTGCGCCCAAGCAAAATGCATATGGCTCTATCGCGTCGGTTGATTACATCACCGGGCTCTATTCCGCCTTGAAGCTTCCGATGCTGCATTTAGGCCGCGTGGTGCAAGACATGGCGTTTTGGTCCGCCTTCGAGGTTGGCCAACTGCATGTGCCGCGCAGCTTGGTGCAGATCTCCTCGATCATGCCGCAAAAGCGAAACCCCGTGCCCGTTGAGCATATGCGCCATCTTGCCTCGATGGCCGCGGGCCGGGCCGAGGCAGTGATCGCGACAATCCACAACACCCCGTTCACGGATATGAACGACAGTGAAGGCGAGGTCCAACAGGCAGGCTTTGGCGCGTTCGAAAACGCCAACCGCGTTCTTGACCTGTTGGCGGCTTTTTTGCCCGCATGCACAATCAATGCAGACCGTGTGGCGCGCACAACCGATGCGGCCTGTATCACCATCACCGAACTTGCAGACACCATGGTGCGAACGGAGCGTTTGAGCTTTCGGCAGGCCCATGAGATTGCCGCCGCCACGGCGCGGGCGGTGATATCGCGCAGTTCCGCCTTGCGGGCGGGATACCCTGACTTCGCAGCGGCGTTTTCGGACATCGCCGGACGTAAAACCACGCTCGACGAAGCAGGCTTTCAGGACGCGGTCGACCCACGAAGCTTTGTTGCCCGACGGGATCGGTATGGCGGACCTGCGCCGCAAGTTTTGGACGATGCGCTTAGCGGTTACACCGCAGCTGTTGCGCAGATTGTCGATGAACAGCGCGCGCAGCGGCAACGCCGCCAAACAGCCGCCAACGAACGAAGAGCCGCCTTTGAGGCGCTATTGTCGGAGAGCGAGCGTGACTGACTTGATCTTGCGCGATTTGGTGAAGCGATATGGCGAAGCGGAGGTTCTGCACGCCATTAACCTTCACGTCAAAGCCGGCGAGTTCATCGTTTTGGTCGGACCGTCGGGATGCGGTAAATCCACGACCTTGCGGATGATCGCGGGCCTCGAAGAGGTGTCGTCCGGCTCAATCGAAATCGGCGGCCAGGTGGTCAACAATCTCGAACCGAAAGTGCGAAACATCGCGATGGTGTTTCAGAACTACGCGATTTACCCGCATATGTCGGTTCGGCGAAACATCGGCTTTGGCCTCAAAACTGCAAAGATGCGGCGTGTCGACAAAGAAAAACGGATCGAGGAGGTGGCCGGCATTTTGGGCATGTCGGAGCTGCTGGACCGCAAGCCGGCGCAACTGTCCGGCGGTCAGCGGCAACGCGTGGCCATTGGCCGGGCGATGGTGCGGGACCCGGCGGTCTTTTTGTTCGATGAACCGCTATCCAATCTTGATGCGCAGTTGCGGACGCAAATGCGTTTGGAGATCAAAAAGCTCCACAATCGGGTCGGTCGGATGATGATCTTTGTCACCCATGACCAGGTCGAAGCGATGACGCTGGCCGACCGTATTGTGATTATGAAGGACGGATACATTCAGCAAATCGGCACCCCGTCAGAGGTATACCATTCGCCCGCAAACACCTTTGTCGCGCAATTCATCGGTGCACCGGCAATGAACCTTCTTTCCGCTCAAGCCACAGACGGCGGTTTGAAGCTTTGGAATGGCGCCACCGTCCCGTTTGAGGGCCGGCAATTGGGCGCAGGTCGGCCCGTGACACTGGGCGTCCGGCCAGAGGATCTGCAAAGCCATCCCGGTCGGGATGCGGCCTTGTCCGGCACGGTCACCGTGGCTGAACCATTAGGCTCCGAGACCTTGATCTACGTTGATGTCGGCGGCACCGAAATCGTCGCGACAGCGCCGGGGCGGACACCGCCTTCGGCCGGTGACCAGATCGCGCTCAACCTTTCGGCCACGGGCATTCACCTGTTTGATCACGCCAGCGGAGAGGCTTTGACGTGACCCATCCCAACGCCGTCATCTGTGCCGGCCGCCTCTATTGCGATCTGGTTTTCACCGGGCTGGACGCGACGCCGGCAGGAGGCCGCGAGGTCTTTGCAGAGGCGCTGGATATGCGCGCCGGAGGCGGTGCCTTTATCACTGCCGCTTATCTGTCGCAGCAGGGGATTGCGGCGAGGCTGGTGGCGACGCTACCCGCCGCGCCGTTTGACCAGTTTGTGGAAACGGAGATCAACGCGGCCGGAATTGGGATGCTCTGCTCGGCCCCGCACCCCGCCGACGCACCGCAAATAACCGTGGCCTATCCGCAGGATGGTGATCGGGCGTTTCTGACCCGGCGCGTCGGGGCTGCAATCCCGAACCTTACCAAACTGCCGAAAGCTAAGCACCTGCATATCGGCGAGCTGACGACCGCCCTTGAACACCCAAAACTGATTGCCCAAGCCCGGGCGGCCGGCATGACGATTTCACTCGATTGCGCTTGGGATGGTGCCGCGTTTAGCCGCAGGGATGTGGGCGATGTAATCGCTCGCGTGGACTTGTTTTTCCCCAATGCCGCCGAGTACGCAGAACTGACCCGCCACGGCGTCGTGGCCGCGCCGCGGCGCGCCACGGTGATGAAACTGGGGGCGTCTGGCTCGGAATACCACGCCAAGAATGGCGCCGTTTTCGCCGCGCCTGCTCAGCCCACGAAGGTGCGCGATCTTACCGGAGCAGGCGATGCCTTTAACGCCGGTTTCCTCAGCGCGTGGCTCACCGGTGCCGACCCGGAGGCGGCGCTTGCAAACGGCAACCGCATGGGCGCTTTGGCAGTCTCTCAAATCGGCGGCTTCAATCCCTCGGCCGCGCGCGAAAAGTCCGGACAATTGGCCGCCGCCAGATCGTAGAGGTGCGGCATGCCGGTCCCGGCTCAAAGATGGGCGTGAATAGGATTGGAAATCCGGAGCGTGCCGCTGGACCCTCACGGCGAGACGCGATCCGGCTTTTGTCCTAACCGTCGCACCCAGCCCATCCGATCACGCCCCGCCAGGGAATTACGACCTTCGCACCGGCGGATGCGCGCGGACCGGGCCAGCGCACGGGCGCTTTCAACACGGCACGGTCGTCTTTGATCTGGCCAAACCTGGTGGCCCGGCGCCAAACCATCGGGTTTTGTCCAATCTGTCCTGCGATCCTGGGTCTAAGCGCCATGAACGGCCATCACGACCTGATTTTGCGGCTGGCCAAAAAAATTTTGCGGCGATGTCGATTGGACCCGATGGCACGCGTCTTAGGGGGTGAGGAGACGCAATTCTGCGCTCTCCGTGCCAAGAACAGGAGCTCCGATCATGACCCTCACAACCACCCTGAGCTTTATCGCCGCAAGCCTCGGCATCGCGGCATGCGCGAGTTTTGCCTTGCCACGCCACGTCACCATTGAACGCAGCGCCGTTCTGCCAGCAAGCCCCGAGGCGGTTTTAGCCCTGGCAGCATCCAATTCCGGATACCAGACGTTCAACCCATATCTCACCCGCGATCCCGACCTGTCGATCGAGCTTTTTGGGCCAACATCGGGCATCGGTTCTGGGTTCCGTTTCGACGGCCGGGAAGGCCGGGGCAGCCAGACGGTGACCGAGATAAACACCACTGCCGTGGTCTACAGCATCGATCTGGGCGCCATGGGCCAACCGCAACAATCCATCCATGCCGTCGCGGTCGCGGACGGGACAGAGATTACCTGGCGGGTGCACAGCGATATGGGCTTTAACCCGATCTTCCGCGTCTTTGGCCTGTTCATGGATGGCATGATGGGTCCAACCGTCGAGCAAGGTCTTGAAAATCTGCGCCACGCCAGCGCTTAATCATTCGAATGAAAGGAGAATTCCCATGCGTTACACGTTCCTTTTGTATTCAGACGCCGCCGATTTCGCCGACATGACGCCCGAGGATTGGGCTCGCGAAAAAGAGGTCTACGGCGCCTATATTGCCGCATTGCAAGAGGCCGGCGTATTTGTCGATACCGATTGGTTGCATCCAGCTGACACGGCCACGACCATAAGCCTTAAAAGCGGTGAAAAACGCATCCAAGACGGCCCCTTCGCAGATACCAAAGAAACCTTGGGCGGCTTTTTCGCGATCGATGTGCCGGACCTCGACGCCGCGTTGGCCTGGGCGGAGAAATGCCCTGCGGCGAAGACCGGAAAAGTCGAGATCCGCGCCTCTGCCATGGACAGCGTGTGATCAGCAACAACGCCGTATCGGCGCGCGCGGAGGATGTCGCCCGCGCCGCTTATGGCAAGCTGCTGGCGATTTTGGCTGGCCGGTCGGGCGACATCATGGCTGCCGAGGACGCTTTGTCCGACGCCTTCGTTGCAGCCCTGAAAACCTGGCCTGTCCGCGGCATTCCGGACCGGCCTGAAGCCTGGCTTTTGGCGGTTGCCAAGAACAGACGCATTGACCAAGCGCGCAAGGCGACCCGCTTGGTCGTCACCGACGAGGTTCCCGATATGCCAGCCCCCGCCCCCGATCCTGACGATGGTCTCGACCGTCGGCTACAGCTGCTCTTTGTCTGTGCCCACCCCGCCATCGACGCGACCCTGCACACGCCGCTGATGCTGCAAACCGTATTGGGGCTGGAGGCACACGAAATCGCCCGGGCATTTATGGCCTCACCGACTGCTATGGCGCAGCGCCTGGTGCGCGCAAAGCGCAAGGTTAAGGCGGCCCGGATCCCGTTTGAGTTGCCCCAACCCGAAGACTATCCAAGCCGGATGGGTGCTGTGCTCGAAGCGGTTTACGGGGCATATGCCGTCGATTGGCTGGAAGGCTGTGGCGATCTTAGCCATGAGGCGTTCTTTCTCAGCACCATCCTTGCCGATCTCTCGCCTGACGATCCCGAAGCCTTAGGGCTTGTGGCACTTCTGAGTTTTATCGAGGCGCGGCGCGGCGCGCGGATGGAGGACGGCATGCTGGTTCCCGTGCCGCAACAAGATGTCAACCTGTGGGATCAGCGCCTTGTCGAATATGGACGGGCCGCGCTGCGCCGCGCCTCGACGTTCGGCCGAATGGGGCGTTTCCAACTTGAGGCCGCGATCCAGGCCGTACATGCCGCGCGCGCCGAGACGGGACAGACCGATTGGCGCGCGTTGTCACAGCTTTATGCTGGATTGTTGCAAGGTTTTCCGACCATCGGTGCCGCGGTCGCCCATGCAGCCGTTATTGCCGAAGATGCCGGGCCCGCGGCCGCTTTGGCTTTGCTGGATCGGATTGACGCGCCAAGCGCCTACCAGCCAGCTTATGCCGTACGGGCCGCCTGCCTCGCCGATCTGGGGCGCCTTGCCGAGGCGGCCGAGGCCTACCAACGAGCGATTGATTTGTGCACCGATCCGCCATCACGGCGTTGGCTTGAAACGAAACTCTCCGAACTCAAGCGCCGATCATCATAGCGGGCCTGGCGAGGCGACCGCTTGGACGGAGCTCCGTGGCATTCTGCCTTTGAGCGTCACAATGCAGCCAAGCGCATTCCGTTTCCTGCATGCGGTAGCTGAAGGCGCCACCCGTTCAACCGGTTGGGATCGGCGAAAAGGGCGGTAATCTGCGCGGCCAGGGCATCTTGCCGCGCACCTGTGCAGGGATAAAACCCACAACGCCCCAGTGTTTCCGCCGCGAAACCGTCCTGAGTACAATGCGCCAAGACCATCGCGCCCCACCAATCCTCTCCGGTCAACGGCAAAAGGAGCCGCGCATCCGACGCCAAATGCGGGTGCCAGAGCGGCGGTATATGGGTCACACCGGCAAAAGCGACCACCACGTCAAAGACGTCATCCTCGCTCAGTTCCGACACGGCACTGCCGCTGCGAATGTCGACATTCGGCCACGATGTCAGGTTTTCCTGTGCACGCACAGCAAGTGTGTCCTCAACCTCATAGGCGACAACGTGCCCGGTGGGACCGGTCAGCGCGCTTAGGATCGCGGTGTAGTAGCCGACCCCTGCCCCCACCTGCAAAACCCGCGCGCCGGGCTGTATGTCAGTCCGTGCCAGCAACCGCGCCCAAAGTCCGGGGTCGCCGATATTGATGCCCTTTTCCTCGTCTAACACGACCAAAACAGAATGGTAGAGCCAGCGCGGATCGGCATCTGGCGTTTGCCAGACATCAAGCGACGTCCCGGCAAGCGCGGAGCGCAGTCGCCACGGACCGGGACCGGCAAATCGCTCGCGCGGGACAGATTGAAACGCCGCCAGAACACGGTCGGTTGCAGGCGCGTCCTCAAGCCCAGCCAAGACGCGGAGCTGATCTATGAAGTGCTGAGCCTGCAACGCGCCCTCCCCCGCTGGTGTCGATCCGGGATGCCGGACGCCACCATCGCCCTGACAACCTTGACGCGCCGTCTGGCGCGGCCTTTGGCACCGATCTGTTCTAACCAATCTGTCAGGTCGTGGGCACAGTGTCACCGCGAGAACCGGCCGCCAAGGGCACACGCGCGACCCGCACGCCGGTCGCAGGACGCGTCCCGTTCTGGAAACTCAAACCGCGCCAGATGGGCGAAAATCGTCGCAGGCCGGGTGGTGTTTCCATGTTCGAAAACTCTCGCGCGAGCTCAGCGGCGAAATGCGGGCTTCAGCGCGAAAGAATTGGTTTGCACCCAAGATCGCCACGCGTGCATCGGGTCCGATCGCGGCAGACCTTGGGGCGGATCAAAGGCCATAGACCCGCACGGGCGCCCGGACATGAGCGCGATGGCGCCACGCGACATTTGGCTGAATGTCGAGGCGACCGGCCAGAATGTCGGACTGGGCTTCTGGGCGGCCACGCGGCGGCGCACAGGGTGCCGCATCCGGCCCTGCCGAGCTAGGCGGCCCGATCCAGGGAATTGTGGCTGACTTCGCTTCTCGACCTGAACCGAGCCGCAAAAGTGCACGCGATGTTGCGGGGATGCGTTCGGGCGGCAAGCCCGGGCGGTGCGATGAAACGCGCATGGAGGCCGTTTGGTGCGCCGTCAGCGCAAGGCAACGTTCTTCAGTTTGGTGTAGTATGGCATCGCAGCGTCCGCGACCGACGACAATGTCGAAGACAGCTCCGGCAAGGGGCCTTCCGGCCCGGCAAACCCGGTTGATGCGTGCACACCATCGTACCAATGCGCAGCCCATATGCCCTCTGATGGGTGACCGCCGCGCGGCCAAGACAGCATGGCAGGATCAAATGTCAGCGCGAGCGCCTGACACAGCGCCCGCAGCATCGACCCCGGCGCCTGCCGAACGTCATAGCTGTCGATGACCACAGCCGGATAGCCCGCCGCCACAACCGTCTCATAAAGCGCGCATTGCTGGACAAATCCGATATCGGCCAAAGACGGCGCGGCTCTTTTTGCGGCGTAGCTTGCCAAGACGCGGGCGGGATGACGGATCAAGAACACATGGCGCACCTGGCTGAACCATGACCGATCAAACGCCTCGATCATGTGGTGGCACATGTGTTTCTGGTAGCAATGCGCGGTCGATGTAGGTTGGGTGCCACAGGCCGCTGCGACGATCTTGGGGTCGGTCTGACCCGCCGCGATAATCTCCGCCGACATAGGATGGTCCAATCCGGTTGCCGCCAGATAGGCCGCGTAAAAGGGTTCATCCAAGACAGCGCAATCGCGGCGCGCGCCAAAGGCGTACATCATGGCGGTCGACAGGTTTCGAGGACCGGACCAGCAGGCAATGTTTGTCATCAGGACCTCAAATAGCGCTGAACGGCCGCACGCGCGCCGTTCTCTGAGATGGTTGTGTAGGCGGCCGCGATCTCAGCGATGACCTTAGGGGAATTCGAGGGCATCACAAAAGCCGCGTTCAGCACGGCCGCCACTCGGTCGGTATCGCTGCCCGCTGCCTTGAACGCTGCGCGTAACTCCGCTGCTCGCGGGTCGCGCACATCGATGTCCGCGCCGCTCAGGTCGGTGCCCCCGACATAACGGACCCACCCGGCAATCACGAGGCAGAGGCCGCGGATCTTGCCCCCGTTTTGCAGATTTTCGAGCAACGGCGCGACGATGCGCGGCGGCAGTTTGAGACTGCCATCCATCGCAATCTGCCAAGTGCGATGCTGTATCGACGGGTTGCGATAGCGCTCCATCAACGTCTTGCAATAAAGCGCCAAATCCGTGTCTACGGGGGCTGGTACCGTCGGCACAATCTCATCCGACCAAAGCCGGTCGCAAAAGGCGGCAAAGATCGGGTCGGCCACGGCGTCGGAAATCAACCGATGGCCGGCAAGATAACCCAAATAGGCCAGTGCTGAATGGGTGCCATTCAAACAGCGCAACTTCATCTTTTCGAACGGCGCGACGTCTGCAACGATCTGCGCGCCGGCATCCTCCCAAGTTGGACGTTCAGCGGCAAAATTATCTTCGATCACCCACTGGCTGAACGGTTCATGCACCACGGCCGCGGCATCATGAACGCCCGTTTCAGCCTCAAGCCGCGCCAAGTCTTGGGGCGTTGTGGCCGGTGTGATCCGATCCACCATAGAGGACGGGAACCGCACATTCGCGGCAATCCAAGGCAAAAGATCAGGCCGGGTTGCAGCGGCCAAATCCGACACGACCGCGGCTGTGATACGTCCATTTTCGGCGAGGTTATCGCAGCTTAAAATGGTCACCGGGCCGGCACCGTCCCGGCATCTTTGGGCCAGACCCGCCACGATGAAGCCCGCTGCCGAACGCGGTGCATCCGGATGGGCGATGTCATGGGCGATATCGGTCTGGTTGCGGTCGGCACCGCCAGTTGTGGGATCATAGGCATAGCCTTTCTCCGTCACGGTCAGGGTCACCACTCGGATGGCCGGATCAGCAATCGCCCGAAGGACACGCGCCGGTGCCTCTGAGGCGACAAGACAGTCCACGACGGCGCCGATCCGCCGTCTTCGACGCGACTTTGGCTGCAATTCGACGGCCGTATAGACCCCGCCTTGCGGCACAAGCTGGCGGGCAGCGCGCGGACTTTGCAAGCTTACCGCAACGATGCCCCATTCGCCGCCATTCTGGGCCATCGCAACCTCCGTATAGACGGCTTGATGGGCGCGAAAAAAGGCGCCGGGCCCAATATGCACAATCCCCGGTTTCGGAGCCTGGCCTTGGCGCGTCAGACGTGGCATTCGCAGCTCGCTGTAAAACAAACAGATGCTACGCACATCGCGGTTCTTGCGCGCGATCGCAAGGTCCATCGCCTATCCGAAGGCATAGGGGTGCAATACCAACGCGCGACGTCCGATCCCTAAGAGACGGCGCACCAAGATTTCGATTGGGTTAGACCGGCACCAGCGTTCGGGAATAGAGGAGGTGGTTATGGTGTTGGCGCATCTGACGTGGGGAACATTGGTGGGTATCGTGGTCTTGATCGGGGCGATCAGCATGGGGTTCGGGCTTTTGGGCGCTATCGCAGCCTATTCCGCGGCTGGAACGCTTTCGGTCTTTGCCTATGCGGGGTTGAGCGTACTGCGGGCGGCCTAACGCACAGGCCGGGCTCTTCGTCCGACCGTAGCCGACCGACAAGCGACCGGTTAATTGGTTTGCGATCTCGGAACGCCCGGCAACGGCAAGACTGGAACGCCATCGTCGATAAGATCGCGCGCCTGATTGGCGGTCGCCTCACCATGTATCTGACGCTCCGGCACCTCTCCAAGATGCATTTTGCGCGCTTCGTCGGCGAAATCACGGCCCACATAGGTGGAGTTTTCCTCGACGTGCTTGCGTAACTCTGCAAGCTTCTGCGCTATTTCAGATGTTTGCCCTGACAGCGGACCCGCGGCCATCGGGCGCGCCCCTGTTTCGGCGTTATCCTGGTTGGGCGCGGCCGGTTTCTTGGCCGTGATCTTAGGCGCCATCAAGGATTTCGAAACCTGGGTCGTGCCGCAAACGGCGCAGGCCACCAACCCACGCTCCGCCAATGCGTCGAAAGCGCTTGAGGATTGGAACCAGCTGTCGAATGCGTGGCCTTCAGAGCATGTAAGGGCATATCGGATCATGCCCTACACCTATCGGCTCTGCCCTCACGATCAAGGGTTCGCAGCGAACGCGCGCCGATTTACCGCAAACGTGCGGGGTCAAAACTACGGATGATTTGCTTCAAACCCGTCTCTTTAACCCGTGCCGCGGCCTTTTTGGGCGTAAACCAGCGCCGTTTCCGGGCGCCTGCCTCGGGGTAGCGGTCCGAAAGACGCGCAACTTCGATCGGGAACACGGCGACCGCGACCGGCAGGTCGTTGCCGCGTTCGAATGACTTTTCATAGGAATAGAGCCCAAGGCACACATCACGCATCTTGCCCTTGACGCCGCCTTCCTCCCAGGCCTCTTGGGCCGCCGTTTCCGCAGGGCTCCGACCATTGATTGGCCATCCTTTTGGAATGATCCAACGCCCCGTATCGCGCGAGGTTAGCAACAGAACCTCGAGCCCAGATTTGCGCCGACGATAACACAAGGCCGCAAACTGCACGCGCGTCTCTAACTTTCGGGCAGATTTAACCTTGTTTGGCACGTCTTTGATTTGCTGGCGTCCCATCGGGCCGTCCATGTCCGAGTTGCTTCTTGGGGTCGCCATGTGATGCCGGAATGGGGCGCGGGCATCAAGCGATACGATCGCACTGTTTTGAAACTCTTGCCCGGTCGGCCCGCGCAATTATCATTGCGATGTGAAAAAATCCGCCTCATTTCCGCTTATGTTCGGCGCTGAGATCTATCGCGGTTCGAGCTACGGCGATCGCCATCCGCTGCGCGTGCCACGGGTCTCGACCGTCATGGATCTGACGCGCGCCTTGGGCTGGCTGCCGGCCAGCCAATTTCAGAACAGTCCACGGGCAAAGCCCAAAGCGCTGCGAGCCTGGCATACACCGGACTATATTGCAGCCCTGGAACGCGCAGAACGCGATCAATTCGTTTCAGAAGCGGTGCGAAAGCGGCACGGGCTTGGCACTGTGTCGAACCCTATCTATCCAGAGATGTTCCGCCGTCCGGCAACCTCAGCCGGCGCCTCGCTCATGTCGGGGGCACATCTGGCCGATGGAGGAATTGTCTATCATCCTAGCGGCGGCACGCATCACGGCATGCCGGATCGCGCGGCGGGGTTTTGTTATCTCAACGACCCGGTCCTGGCGATGCTGTCCTTGCGGGCCGCTGGCGTCATGCGCATGGCCTATTTGGATATCGACGCCCATCACGGGGACGGTGTCGAACATGCCTTTGCCGGCGACAGGGATGTGTTGTTGATCTCGGTGCACGAGGAACGGCGTTGGCCGTTTACCGGGTTGTTGCAGGACGATGCCGGCGGAAATGCCCTCAACCTGCCCGTCCCAAAAGAGCTAAACGATAGCGAGATGGCCGAGATCCGCGACGGATTGCTCATTCCGGCCATCGCCGCGCATGAACCCGAGGCGATCATCCTGCAATGCGGCGCGGATGCGGTGACCGAGGACCCGCTAAGCCGCCTGGCGCTGTCGAACAACGCCCATTGGAACGTGCTGCGCGCGATTTTGGCGCTTGGCTGTGACCGGCTCCTGGTTTTGGGCGGTGGCGGATATAATCCGTGGTCGGTGGGCCGGCTCTGGGCTGGTCTTTGGGGCATTTTGAACGGCCGCGATGTCTCTCAACCGGTAACGCAAGACGGCCAGTTCGTGCTCCGGGCGCTCGAATGGCATCATGCGCGCGCCGGGAAAGACCCACCTGAGCATTGGTTTACGACACTCCAAGATGAACCGCGTCCTGGCCCCATCCGATCTGAGCTTCGTGCCCGCATCGCTGAGTTACAGGTGCGCCCCGCGGCGCAGGGCCGTATCTTGAGTGAAAAAGTCGGGATTGACTTATCTTAGTTTTTCACTCAGGTTTACGACATAAAGCCGGAGGAAGCTATGAACGCCCAAACGCCTGAAACTGTCCTGACGCTGACAACCAACCGTCCGTCGCATGACGCGCGTACGCTGACCGGCGAAGACGGCTGTGCGATGATCGTGCTTGATGGCCAGATTTATACCCTGCGGATCACCCGCGCCGGAAAGCTGATCCTGACGAAATAGCACACGACTTTCGGGTTTGATCCGCGGCCAAGCTATCCCGCGAAAAGGTACCAGCCGCGGATCACCCATAGCTCCAGCAACAGCAAAGCGGTGAAGCCAGCCCGCGCCAAGATGCTTGGAAACCGGCGCCACAACGCAATCGTCGCAAACGCGCATAGCGCGCCCTCAAGTGGTGCTATGACTTGTGCGCCGCGACGTATGTCCCAATAGCTAATCGGGCTTTCGAAGACCCAGCCCGTAAGCGGCCAGAAATGTGGCCGCCCGTCGTCGTGGTGCAAGGGAAAATCCAACGCAATATGCAAAAAGCCTGCGGCGGCAAAGGCCAAAAGCAGCGGCCATTGACGCCACGCGGCAAGCAAGATCAAACCGCCCCAAACAAAAAAGGAATTATCGACGGCAAAGACCGCCTGCCAAAGCTCTGAAAAGTATAGCTCATCAAAGACAATCTGCGGTGGTATTTGCTGCACAAAGAGTGCAAAGCCGGCCAGCAGATAAAGCGACAGATCGGGCGCCAAACCACCCAAAATAGCGGCGGCAAGAATACCCTTTCGCGGCGGACGGGCGCAGATGGCGGCGCCAAGGATCAGATGCGCCGGCGTGTTCACGGCCGTGCCGCGTTAAGCTGCAAAACTGGCAGCGTCACGCGCGCCGCAATTCGACTAGGACAGGCAGCCATTATAACGGATCACGGCGGTTGCATCCGCGCCAAAAACAGCCGAATGCGTCTGACCCGCAACCGTTGCGTGGGCCGAAGCACCCGAGATCTCAGCGCCAGACACCGTGATACTGCGCGCACCAAGCGTGTCATCGATATCAACGGTGAAGGCGATCACATCGCCTGGGACCATCTCGGTCAATTCAAGGCTGATGCCGGTATCGCCGTCCTGCACGGCGCTGATGCCCGAAACACGTGCGGCGCCGGCGACAAGCTCGACCGGTTGAAACACCGCAACGCCCGCGCCTGCGGCGGTGACATCGAAAACCAGACCTGCGGGCGAGCCGGCCAAATCCAATCGCAATGTCACCGGACCGGTCGCGCATTGATCCTCAAGGGCGAACTCAAACCGATCTTTCGGCGCGCCTTCGTAGAAGCGGACGTAAATGTCGCCCTGCGCCGGCAAGGTCAGCATCGACATGGACAGGCAGGCCGCAACGATGCGCATAGGATGTCTCCCATCAATGGGACAGACGTAACGCCACATGCGCGCCTGTCCAGTCGGGCCCGTCCGATGGCCCTCAATCGCCCAGTTTAGGCAGAAGCGCATCGATCGACGATTTTGCGTCACCGTAATACATCCGCGTATTCTCCTTGTAGAAAAGCGGATTTTCGATACCCGAATACCCGGTTCCCTGACCGCGCTTTAGCACAAAGCACTGCTTGGATTTCCAAACCTCCAATACCGGCATGCCGGCAATTGGGCTGTTGGGGTCATCCTGCGCGGCCGGGTTCACGATGTCGTTCGAGCCGATCACGATCGAGACGTCCGTATCCGGGAAGTCGTCGTTGATTTCTTCCATCTCCAGCACGATGTCGTAGGGGACTTTTGCCTCCGCCAAAAGCACATTCATGTGACCCGGAAGGCGCCCGGCCACGGGATGGATGGCAAAGCGCACCTCTTTGCCCGCCGCGCGCATCTTGCGCACAAGCTCGCTGACCGATTGCTGTGCCTGCGCCACAGCCATGCCATAGCCGGGAATGATGATGATGCTATCTGCATCGTTGAGCGCGGCGGCAACGCCATCAGTATCAATGGCCACCTGTTCGCCTTCGACCGCCATTTGCTCGCCAGCTGCACCGCCAAAGCCGCCCAAAATGACGATGACGAAGCTGCGGTTCATGGCCTTGCACATGATGTAGCTGAGAATCGCGCCGGAGGAGCCCACCAGCGCGCCCACAACAATCAGAAGGTCATTGCCAAGCGAAAACCCGATCGCTGCCGCAGCCCAGCCAGAATAGCTGTTGAGCATCGAAACCACGACCGGCATATCGGCCCCGCCGATCCCCATGATCAGGTGGTAGCCGATAAAAAACCCCAATAGCGCGAGCAGCAACAGCGCCCAGGTTCCGGCGCCGGCCAAATACAAAAACAGCAAGATCACGGAGGCCGCTGCCGCCACCGCGTTCAGCGTGTGACCGCCCGGCAATTGCTTGGCCGCTGTGTCGATCTTGAACGGCAACAGGCTGGAATTGCCCGAGAGTTTTCCGTAGGCCACGACCGAGCCGGTAAAGGTCACAGCCCCGATCCAAATGCCAAGCACCAGCTCAACCCGCAGGATACCGATCTCCACGGCCGTCTTCTTGCCGATCAGCTCTCCGAAATTCGAAAGCGTCCCCAGCAATGTGTAGGCCTCGGATGAAAGCGGGCCTTCGGGTTGCGGGAACGGCAGACCCGCTGTGAAAAATTCCGACGCGACGCGGCCGATCTCGATATGGGCGTTGAGGCCCACGAAGACCGCAGCAAGCCCCACAAGCGAATGCATGATCGCCACAAGTTCGGGCATCTGCGTCATCTGCACCCGGGTCGCCAACTGGTACCCGACCGCAGCCCCCGCCGCGATCAAGATCAGCGACATCGCCCAAAGGCCAGAGCCGGGGCCGATCAGCGTCGCCAAAACCGCAATCGCCATCCCGACGATGCCGTACCAGACGGCCCGTTTGGCACTTTCCTGACCCGACAGACCGCCGAGCGACAGAATGAAGAGCACGCCCGCGACCGCATAGGCCGCAATGGTGAATCCGAAATCCATGTCGTCTACCCCTGCCCGCTCAAGATTTTTGGAACATGGCGAGCATGCGCCGTGTCACGAGGAAGCCACCGAAGATATTCACCGCGGCCATAAAGATGCCGAGCGCTGCGAGCACGGTGATCAACGCGGAGCTTGAACCGATCTGCATCAGTGCGCCGAGAATGATGATCGACGAGATTGCATTTGTGACCGCCATCAACGGGGTGTGGAGCGAGTGGGCGACGTTCCAGATCACTTGGAAGCCGATAAAGACCGAGAGCACGAACACAATGAAATGCTGCATAAAGCTTGCCGGTGCGATCAGACCCACAGCGAGCACCGCCGCCGCGCCGATCGCAATCAGGGTTACTTGGTTTCTTGTCTGAGCTTTGAACTCCGAAACCTCCTGTGCGCGCTTTTCCTCCGGTGTCAGCTCGCGCGGGGCCTCTTTCTTCGGCGCCGCCGCGATTGCCGCGACCTTCGGTGGCGGCGGCGGGAAGGTGATTTCAGACCCGAAAACCGCCGTCGCGCCGCGGATCACATCGTCTTCCATGTTGTGATTGACCTTGCCGTCCTTCTCAGGCGTCAGGTCGGTCATCATGTGGCGGATATTCGTGGCGTACAGCGTTGAGGATTGCGTCGCCATTCGGCTGGGAAAATCGGTATAGCCAACGATCACCACGCCATTGCTGCTCACAATGCGTTCGTCTTTGACGGTCAATTCGCAATTGCCGCCGCGTTCGGCGGCCAAATCCACGATCACCGAGCCGGGTTTCATCATTTCGACCATGTCTTTGGTCCACAGGACCGGCGCATCACGCCCAGGGATCAGCGCGGTTGTGATCACGATGTCGATGTCAGGGGCAAGCGCGCGGAATTTTTCCAGCTGCTTTTCGCGGAATTCCGGGCTGGACGGCGCGGCATATCCGCCCGTGGCGGCGCTGTCTTGCGAACTTTCTTCGAATTCGAGGAACACGAACTCGGCGCCCATCGATTCAATCTGTTCGGCCACTTCGGGCCGGACGTCGAAGGCGTAGGTGATCGCGCCGAGCGATGTCGCTGTGCCGATCGCGGCAAGCCCGGCCACGCCCGCGCCAATAACCAGCACTTTCGCCGGGGGGACTTTGCCGGCCGCCGTCACCTGGCCCGTAAAGAAACGTCCGAAATTGTTGCCAGCCTCGATCACAGCGCGGTAGCCAGCGATATTGGCCATGGAACTGAGCGCATCCATCTTTTGCGCGCGGCTGATCCGCGGCACCATATCCATCGCGATGACATTGGCACCTTTGGATTTCGCCAGCTCCATCAGCGCTTCGTTCTGGCCAGGGTAGAAGAACGAGATCAGCAATTGGCCGTCACGCAGACGCTTGGCCTCGGCGTCCGTTGGCGGGCGGACCTTGGCAAGGATATCGACCGCTTTGGTCAATGCAGCGGCCGTGCCGATCACCTCGACGCCCGCGGCCTGATAGGCGGCATCGGTAAATCCGGCGGCCAGGCCGGCGCCCTTCTCAATCGCGCATTCAAATCCAAGCTTCTGGAGTTGCGCCGCGCTGTCGGGCGTCATCGCCACGCGGGCCTCACCCGGTTCGATCTCTTTCGGCGTGCCGATTTTCAATCTCAGTCCCCCTCTTGGCGAGTCAGCCGTGCCGGTTTAGCAACCGACGTAATGTTTCACAACGAACTGGCACTGCAACCAAAAATTTCAACGAGGAGACGGCAATGACCGACTTGCACGGCCGGCACGCATTGGTCACAGGTGGCGGCACCGGTATCGGATTGGCGATCGCAACATCCCTTGCCGCGCGAGGCGCGACCGTTACGATCACTGGGCGCAATGGCACGCGCTTGGCAGACGCTGCTTCGGGCCAACACGGTCTGCATCCCATGGCGATGGATGTGGCCGATGAAACCTCGGTTCGGGGAACGATCGCGGATGCGGCCCAAGCGCGCGGCCCGATCTGCATCTGTGTCGCAAATGCTGGCATCGCAGAGCCCGCCCCGTTCGCGCAAGAAACATTGTCTCATTGGCGCAGAACCATGGCCACGAACCTCGATGGCGTGTTTCTAACCTTGCAAGCGGCCTTGGCGACACTGCCGCCTGGCGAATGGGGGCGCATGATCGCAATCGCCTCAATCGCGGGGATCCGCGGCCTGAAATACGCCCCCGCCTATACCGCATCCAAACACGGCGTGATCGGCTTGGTGCGGGCGATGTCCGAAGAGTTCATGGGAGGGCCGGTGACGTTCAACGCGATTTGCCCGGGCTATGTCGAAACACCCATCGTCACCCGCAACGCTGCACAAATGGCCGAAGCCCGCGGCATCAGCAGCGATGAGGCGCGCGCCAAACTCGCCTCCGCCAATCGCCACAAGCGCATGCTGGCGGTCGATGAGGTCGCTGGCGCGGCCCTTTGGCTTTGCAGCGATGCAGCCCGAAGTATCAATGGCCAAACCATCGAGATCGCGGGCGGTCAGGTGTAACGGCACACCATGGCATACATCCAAACCCCTCATTTCGTTGACTTTTAAGATTTTTGTGCCATCTGCTCGCACTGCGGAATTGCCGTCCGAACGGAGACCCCATGCCGATTGCAGATCACCCGCTGCGCTTTCGCCTGGCCAACGAATTACACGCCCGGCCATTCCCGGTCATGCAATGCCCGGGCCAGGTCGCCTACATCGCGGTCAAACAGGAAAAGGATGCCGCCAAGCGCGACAGATCGTTAGACCGGGACCATCTTTTGGCACTATTGGACCGGTATGGGGCGGCGCATCCGCAACCTGATGCCACGCATTATTCAGGCGATATCGGTCGATACTTCCTGAAGTGGGAGCAGCACACCGAATTTGTGACCTATACCGTCTTTGTCAGTGGGGCTGGCGCGCGTGCCTTCGACCCTGAGATATGGGAGGTCTTTCCCGACGATTGGCTCGCAAAGGCCCCGGGTGTGTGCATCACGTCGGCACATATCCGCATCGATGCAGCACCCGATGACCCGGAGGCTATTCGCGACGACCTCGGCACATGGTTTGTCCCCGAAAGCCTTGCCGCCAGCCACGTGCTCGATCAAAGCGCAATCATCGCAGGTGATTTTCGTATTGCGAGTTCGGGGCATCTGCACTTTGCCATTTTCGCGCATCCCGATACGGGCGAGCGACGGTTGGGCCGCGTTGTGCAGCGGCTCTGTGAGATCGAAACTTACAAGGCGATGTCTATGCTTGCGCTGCCCCGCGCGCGGGAAATCAGCGCCGATTTGGGACCGATCGACGAAGCCCTAAACCGTATCTCGGCGGAGATGACAGCCGATGTCGCACATCCCGACAAGACGCTGACAAAACTGCTCAGCACGGCGGCTGAACTGGAAAACATGATGGCCAAAGCGGCGTTCCGATTTGCCGCGACACGGGCATACGAGGCCATTGTAAACCAACGGATTGCGGTGCTGCGGGAAGAACGATTTTTTGGCCGCCAAACATTTGCGGAATTCATGATGCGCCGGTTTGATCCGGCGATGCGGACTGTCAAAGCAACGGAACGGCGCGTTCAATCGCTCACGGATCGAGCCATCCGGGCAGGTGATCTTTTGCGTACCCGTGTCGATGTCGACCGCTCGGCTCAAAACCAGGCGCTTTTGGAAAGCATGGATCGCCGGGCGGACCTTCAGCTTCGGCTGCAAAAGACGGTCGAAGGTTTGTCGGTCGTCGCCATCAGCTATTACGGCGTGAATTTGGCCGTCTACCTTCTGGCGCCGGTCGCCGAGGCGTTCGCGATCTCGCAGGTTGGATTGACGGCGCTGGTCACTGCCCCGGTGGTGGGGCTGGTCTGGCTGATCGTGCGGCGTATTCGCGATTCGATGGAATAGCCGGCCGCATTGGCTACAGAATATCGACCGAAAGCTCTGCGATCGCGGTCAGCGGCAAGCCGAGGGCCTGCATCGCGGCCAGGGACAATCGGCTGCCGGCACCGTCAACGCCGCCCGATGGGATCAATTGCAGATCCAGGCTGGTGCCATCCGATGTCGTCACGCGCCCCGGGCCCGGCACATCAACCAATGGCGTTTCCAACCAAAGCCCGGCCACGGAGGCATCGCCGAGCGTGGCCAAGGTTGTGCCAGGCACTTCCGATTGGGGTGTCGCCGCTGCGTCGTCTACCGGGCGCACAGCCGGGCGCGGCGTGTCTTCGCCGGCAACCTGCACTGTCGACGTGGGCAAGGGCGGGCCGGCCCGTCCACCGAATTGCGGCAATTGCAGGCCACAACCCGTCAAAACCAGAAGCAAAGAGATAGAGACAAGCCGCATCATGCAGGAAGCGTAAGCGCAATGTGATCGACCTTCAACGTTCACCGTCCTTGCCAGCGGCGAATGGCAGATTTACATCAAGCGCATGGGAGACGCGCCGCTTATCGATCCATTTGCCAGACCGATCACGTATCTTCGGGTGTCGGTCACCGACCGCTGCGATTTTCGCTGCGTCTATTGCATGTCGGAAAACATGACCTTCCTGCCGAAACGGGAACTGCTGAGCCTGGAGGAACTGGATCGGATGTGCAGCACCTTCATTGGTCTGGGCGTCCGCAAATTGCGCATTACCGGCGGAGAGCCTTTGGTGCGCAAGGACATCATGACCTTCTTCCGCTCCATCAGTCGGCATTTGGACAGCGGCGCGCTTGAGGAACTCACGCTGACCACAAATGGCAGCCAGCTTGCGCGTTACGCGCAGGACCTTGCAGAGATCGGCATCCGAAGGGTCAACGTGTCGCTGGATACGCTGGATGCAGAGAAATTCGCCAAGATCACGCGTTGGGGCCGCCTGCCGCAAGTTCTGGCCGGCATAGACGCGGCGCAAGCGGCGGGACTGCGCGTGAAACTCAACGCCGTGGCGTTAAAGGGCGTCAACGAGGACGAATTGTTTGATCTGCAATCCTGGTGCGCCAGCCGCGGGATGGATCTGACATTCATCGAAGTCATGCCGATGGGCGATCTGGGCAATGAAGACAGGCTTGATCAATATTGGTCACTCAAAGACTTGCGCCGCCAATTGGCCGATCGTTTCACGCTTTCGGATTTGGCGATGCGGACCGGCGGACCGGCGCGCTATGTGCGCATCGAAGAAACCGGGCAGACGATTGGCTTTATCACGCCACTGACGCATAATTTCTGCGAAAGCTGCAACCGCGTTCGACTGACATGCACGGGCCAACTTTATATGTGTTTGGGTCAAGAAGACATGGTCGACCTGCGCGCGCCGTTGCGCCAATCGCACGACGATGCACCGCTGGTAGACGCGATCCGTCGGGCCATAGCGCACAAACCCAAGGGCCACGATTTTGAATATTCGCGCCAACGCGTCGATGGGCAGATGAGCCGCCATATGAGCCATACTGGCGGCTAGCCCCTTGACCACTTCGTTGCCCTGGCGCGCGCGGCCCCTAGGCCGCAGGCAGACGCCGCTCCACGATCTCTGCCCACCAGGAACAACCGGCAGGAATGGCTTCGTCATTGAAGTCATATTTCGGGTGATGCACGTTTGCGGTGTCGCCGTTGCCAACCAGGATATAGGCGCCCGGTCGCGCATTTAGCATGAACGCAAAGTCCTCACCGCCCATGACCTGTGGCGCCTCATCGCAATCGCCCGCGACGGCCTTTGCCACCTCGGCTGCAAAGGTCGTTTGATCCTCCGAATTGGACATCACCGGGTAGTTTCGTTGGTAGGCAACCTCGATCTCTCCAGCGAACGTAGCGGCAATTCCAGCCGCGATCGCCTTGATCCGTGCCTCGGCTAAATCGTGTATCTCTGCATCCAACGTCCGCACCGTGCCGCGCAAATGAACCGAGGCCGGGATCACGTTGAACGCCTTTGAACTGGTTTCAAACGAGGTGACCGACACCACAAGCTCTTTGATCGGATCCGCGTTCCGGCTTGCGATTGTTTGAAGGGCGAGAACCAGATGCGAGGCCATCACCGTGGGATCGACCGTCTCTTGCGGCTTGGCCGCGTGACCGCCAACGCCTGTCACCGTTATGTCAAACACATCCGTTGCCGCGAAAAACGCCCCAGGCCGGATCGAGAACGAACCAACGGGCCGGCCGGGCCAGTTATGCATGCCGTAGACTTCCTCGATGGCAAAACGATCCATCATGCCATCATCAACCATTTCGCGCCCTCCCCCGCCGCCTTCTTCGGCCGGTTGGAAGATGACCGCGACGCGGCCGTCGAAATTGCGCGTCTCGGCGAGGTATTTCGCCGCCCCCAACAGCATGGCTGTGTGACCGTCATGACCGCAGGCATGCATCGCACCGGCCGTCTTTGAGGCATGCGCGACGCCGGTTTCTTCGTGGATCGGCAACGCATCCATATCGGCGCGCAAACCAATTGTCCGGCCTGAGCCATTTGACTTGCCGTTGATGATCCCAACCACGCCTGTGCGGCCCAAACCCGTGACAATTTCATCGCAGCCGAACGCTTTCAGCTTTTCCGCAACGATGGCAGACGTTCTATGGGTTTCAAACAGGATTTCGGGGTTTTCGTGGAAATCCCGGCGCCATGCTGTGATCTCCGGCAAAAGCTCGGCAAAGCGGTTTTTGATAGGCATGTTCGTTCCTTACGCAGCCGGCATTCGGCGTTCAACCAATTCAGCGAAAAACGATGTGCCATAGGGGATCGCATCATCGTTGAAATTGTATTCGGGGTGATGCACGCGCGCAGTGTCGCCATTGCCGACATTGACAAACGCGCCCGGCCGTTCGTTCAGCATATAGCTAAAATCCTCGGCCCCCATGACAGGCGGGCGGCCAAAACGCACTTTGCCGGTTCCAGCAACCGTTTCCGCGATGTCTCGCGCAATGACCGCGTTTTCGTCGTGGTTCACCGTGACCGGGTAGCCCCGCTCATAGGTCAATTCTGCCGTGCAACGATAGGCTTTGGCGGTGGCCTCCAGAACCTCGCGGATGCGCGTCTCGGCCAGGTCGCGAACGTCTTCGTTCAACGTGCGAACGGTCCCCGCCAGTCGGACTTGTTCGTCGATCACATTTGTCGCCTCGCTCTGTGTTTGCATGACACAGGTGGAAATCACCAACGCCTCAAGCGGGTCGCTCGACCGGCTGACAATGGTCTGCAATGCCAAAACGCACGCCGCTGCGGCCGGGACTGGATCAATGGCAAATTGCGGGCGCGCGGCATGACCGCCGGTGCCGCGAATAAAGACCTCGAACTCGTCCGCAGCAGCCATGATCGGTCCGGGCGCGACGCCAAATTCTCCGATGGGCAAACCCGGCTCGTTATGCATGCCGTAAACCTCGTTGATGCCGAACCTGTCCATCATGCCGTCTTGCACCATGGCTTGGCCGCCCGCGCCGCCTTCTTCGGCCGGTTGGAAGATAACGGCGACCGCGCCGTCAAAGTTCCGCGTTTCTGTCAGGTATTTGGCCGTCCCGAGCAGCATGGCGGTGTGACCGTCATGCCCGCAGGCATGCATTTTGCCATCTGTCTTGGAGGCATAGGGCAGCCCGGTCCGTTCCGTCATCGGCAAGGCATCCATATCGGCCCGCAAACCAATGCAGCGCCCTTTCGTGTCGGTTTTGCCGCGAATGATGCCGACAATCCCGGTCCGCCCGATCCCGGGTACAACCTCGTCCACGCCAAACTCGCGCAGCTTTGCCTCAACCAGCGCTGTCGTCTTCGGCAAGTCGTAAAGTGTTTCGGGGTTTTCGTGAATCGTGCGGCGCCATTCGGTGATTTCCGAATGCAGCTCCGCAAGGCGATTTTTCACGGGCATATGGTCATCCTTCGCAAAGATGGTCGAGCAACCGGTCGATAAAGGCACCGCCCTGCCGGAATTGTTCGATTGTGATGTATTCGTCGGCCTGATGCGCTTGATCGATCGAACCAGGTCCGCACACAACAGCAGAATAGCCCCCGTCTTGGAACTGACCAGCCTCCGTGCCAAAACTCACCACCGCCGTGCCATTTGCACCGGATAAACGCCGCGCCAAGGCCTCTGCCGCACCATCGGTTTCTGGCGCCAGCCCCGGTAAATCCCATTGCGGCATCAGATCGATGCCGGTGTCGGGATGGATCTTTTGCATCTGTTCGGTCAGGCGCGCGGCCTCGGCTGTGATCTCTTCGGCCCATTGGGCATTGGACTCATCCGGCACGCAGCGGGCGCCCAATTTGAAATGACAATCCTTGGCCGTGATGTTGTGTGCCGTGCCGCCTTCGATCATGCCCACATGCAAGGTGGTGTAGGGCGGCACAAAATCCACATCCGGACCGGCGGCGGCTGCGTTTTTCGCGTTCACGCGGTTAGCCCAGTCAATCAGTTTGGCACCTTCCATGATCGCAGAGACGCCAAGATGCTGAAGCGAGGAATGCACTTCGTAGCCGCGGACATGGACGTCAAACCCGACCCCGCCTTTATGGCCGGTCACGATTTGCATGCTGGTGGGCTCCCCCACGATTGCAAGGGCCGCTTTCGGAACAACACCCTGCATCGCCGCGATCATCGGTGGCGCCCCGACGCAACCAACCTCTTCGTCGCGTGTGAGGCATATCTGCAAAGGGCGCTTCAGGCCGCGTTCGATGGCTGGCCCGACCGCAGAAAGGGCGAGCGCATCGAACCCTTTCATATCGCAGGTCCCTCGGCCGTAAAGCTTGCCGTCACGTTCCGTCACGGTGAACGGATCAAAGCTCCAGTCCTGGCCGTCAATGGGGACCACATCGACATGGCCTGACAGGATCACACCGCCTTCAATCTCAGGCCCAATATGCGCGAACAACGACGCCTTGGTGCCGTCTTCGTTATAGTCGCGGTGGCAGGTCACGCCAAATTCGCCCAGATATCCTTCGACCCAATCGATCAGAGGCAAATTGCTGTCCCGGCTGACGGTTGGAAAACTGACGAGACGATCAAGCAGTTCCCGCGCAGAAAGTGCCGCCATGTTCAGTATCCGCAATCTGTAATCAGCACGCGGTGGTCTGGCCCAACCTCGCGGTATTCCGACGGCTCAGGCGAATAGCCGACCGGATGGACAGGCGAGGCGATGGGTTTGAAATTTAGGTCTTTTTCCAGCATGCGCTGGCTTGGATCGGCCACCGGCACCGCCTTTAGCAGCGCCTGAGTATAGGGATGGCTGGGGTTTTCGAATACGCTGGCTCTGGGCCCGATTTCGACCAACCGTCCCAAATACATCACGCCCACATTGTGGCTGACCCGTTCGACCACGGCCATGTCGTGGCTAATGAACAGATAGCTGAGGCCCAATTCAGCCTGCAATTCCATCATCAGGTTCAAGACTTCGGCTTGCACGGACACATCCAGCGCCGAGACTGCTTCGTCCGCGATGATCAATTTCGGGTTCAGCGCCAAGGCTCGGGCAATCGCCACACGCTGACGCTGCCCACCCGAAAGCTCGTGCGGATAGCGGCTCATGAAACTGCGCGGCAACTGCACGCGGTCAAAGAGCATCGCGACCCGGTCGGTCCGTTCCGAACCTGGGAACAGATCGAAATTCGACATCGGCTCTGCAACTTGTGCGCCGAGCTGCATTTGCGGGTTAAGCGATGCAAACGGGTCTTGAAAAACCATCTGCATGTCTTGGCGCGCGCGGCGCAGATCGCGTTGGCTGAGCGCCATGATATCTTTGTGATCAAGTTCCACCCGGCCAGATATCGGCTCGACCAACCGCAGGATCGAACGTCCGGCGGTGGATTTCCCGCAACCGGATTCGCCCACCAAGCTCAGCGTGCGTCCGGCATTAACGGAAAACGAAAGGTCCTCAACCGCGTGCACATTGGCCAATACGCGGCGCATCAGCCCGCCTTTGACTGGAAACCGGGTTGTCAGATTTTCAACCGACAACAGCGTGTCTTCCGTTCCAGCGATTGGTTCCGGCTCCGCGCTATCGCGGCCAAAAAGCTTCATCGGCTCCGGCAGGGCCTTGCCGCGCATTTCGCCAAGTTTGGGCACCGCCGCCAGCAAAGCCTTGGTGTATTCATGTTGTGGGTTGTGGAAGATCTGTTCGACCGGGCCTTCTTCGACTTTGTTGCCGCGGAACATGACCACGACACGGTCAGCGATTTGCGCCACAACCGCCATATCATGCGTGATGAACATCACGCTGGCGCCGGTCTCGCTTTTGAGGCGGTTGATCAGGGCCAGAATCTCAGCCTGGATTGTCACATCAAGCGCGGTTGTCGGCTCATCGGCGATCAGCATGCGCGGCTCGCAGGCCAGTGCCATCGCGATTACGACCCGCTGTCGCATACCCCCGGAAAGCTCGTGCGGATATTGCTTCAGCCGGCGCGCGGGTTCGGGTATCCGAACCTGCTTGAGCAGATCGAGAGCGCGGGCAGTCGCATCCGCGCGCGACATGCCGCGATGTCGCCTAAGCCCTTCCGTAAGCTGCTGTTCGATGGTGAAGACCGGATTAAGCGCGGTCATCGGCTCTTGGAAAATCATGCCGATTTCATTGCCGCGCATGTCGCGCATCGTGCCATCGGCGGCGCGGCTTAGATCAATGCGTTCGCCATCTTTGCGCTCGAATTCAAGCGCTCCGTTCGCGATCGTTCCGCCGCCGAATTCCACCAGCCGCATGATCGACAGAGACGAAACGGACTTTCCCGAGCCCGACTCACCCACAATACAAACCGTCTCGCCGGCGCCGACTTGGAACGACACGTCTTCGACGCCCACCACTTTGCCACCTTTGGTTTGAAATTCCACGCGCAGGTTTCGGACGTCGACGACGGGATGATCGAGCATGGGCAATCCTCAAGGTGGCGGCGAGACAACGCTATGGCGCCGAGAAAGCGCTGTCAAATGCTGCAACTGCCCAAATATTACGCGTGACGCCGCGGCATCGGGCTTGCTTTTTGGTGAATCTAGGCGTGTGATGCCGGAGTGGGGGCCAACCCCGTGATTTGCGTTGCACAGCATTTGGCGGCCACGTCACTGTGGCAGTCATAAATGCCGGAGCACGCGAAAGGCTCATGCAAGCCATCCAACATGGAGAGGAAGATACATGAAAATGAAACTTGGTCTTATTGGGGCGGTGTTTGCGCTCGCCCCTATGGCCGCTGTCGCCGACGCGCATCTGACGCGAGGCGGCTCAGGCCATCTAAACATTATCTATTGGCAAGCCCCTTCGACGCTTAACCCGTTTCTCTCGGGTGGTACGAAAGAGGTGGAATCGGCCTCAATGGTTCTCGAAAGCCTTGCGCGGTTCGACCAGACAGGCACGATGGTCCCCTGGCTTGCCGCGGATATCCCGACGATCGAAAATGGCGGCGTGGCGGAGGATCTGACCTCGATCACCTGGACCTTGCAGGATGGCATCCTTTGGTCCGATGGCACCGCCTTCACCGCCGCAGATGCTGTGTTTACCTGGGAATATTGTACGCATCCGGACATGGGTTGCGCCCAGTCGAGCTACTTTGACGGTGTCACCAGCGTTGAAGCGGTCGATGATCTGACGCTGACGATTAACTTCGATCAGCCCACCCCGTTCCCTTACACGGCCTTCGTCGGCTCCGAGAGCCCGATTCTCCAGGCAGCCCAATTTTCTGAATGCATCGGTGCGCGCGCACCGGAATGCACAGACGCGAATTTCGGCCCGATCGGCACCGGCCCGTTTGTGGTGACCGAATTCCGTCCGAACGACGTCATTGAGCTTGTCGCCAATGATAACTTCCGCTTCCCCGACCGTCCCTACTTTGCATCGGTGACGTTCAAAGGTGGTGGCGATGCCGCCGCCGCGGCGCGCTCGGTGCTGGAAACGGGCGAGTTCGACTATGCCTGGAACCTCCAGATCGACCCGACCATCCTTGCCGAGATGGAAGCGAACGGTCTTGGCACGGTTGTGACTGCCTTCGGAACCAGCGTGGAGCGGTTGCACCTCAACCAGCTGAACCCCGATCCAGCCCTCGGAGATGTGCGCTCGACCGCAGATGCCGGCCCGCACCCGTTCTTGGCCAACCCGGTCATCGGTCAGGCGATGTCCATGGCAATCGACCGTGCATTGCTTGTGGAAATTGGTTATGGGGCCGGTGGTCAACCAACATGCAACGTGCTGCCCGCGCCTGATCTTTATGCCTCGACCGCCAATGACGGATGTCTCGTGCAGGATATCGCCGGCGCAAACGCCTTGTTGGATGAGGCTGGCATCGTCGATACCGATGGCGACGGCATTCGCGAATACGAAGGCACGCCGATCAGCGTTCTTTACCAGACCTCAACCAACGCCGTGCGTCAGGACACGCAAGCGCTGGTCAAGCAATGGTGGGCGGAAATCGGCATCGACACGGAGCTGCGCAACATCGACGCGTCGGTCTTCTTTGGTGGCGATCCGGCCTCTCCGGACACGTTCCAAAAGTTCTATGCCGACGTTGAGATGTACACCAACAACTTCTCCGGTGTTGACCCGCAGGCCTATATGGCCAACTGGGCGTGTTCTGAATGGCCGGGCCCCGACACGCAGTGGCAGGGTTCCAACATTCAACGCTTCTGCGACGAGGCCTATGACGCGATGATCGATGAATTCGCAACAACTGCGGATCTCGAAGAACGCGGCCGCATCGCGCGTGAGATGAACGACATGATTGTACAAAGCTACTCGATCATTCCGCTCATCCACCGTGGCGGCGTGTCGGCCCATGCCAACAGCCTCGGCGGCATCATGATGTCCGACTGGGACAGCGAGATCTGGAACATCATGGATTGGTACCGGATGCCAGAATAACGCATTTCGTGGGCCCGCTGTGATGGCGGGCCCACATCTTCGTTCCGACCTTTCCGCAAACTGCTGAGCTGAGGCGCCGCGCGTATGCTGACCTACACGATCCGCCGTTTGATCCTTGCGATCCCGACGCTTCTGTTCATCAGTTTCATCATTTTCTTGATCGTCAAACTTAGCCCGTCCGATCCGACGGCCGGGCTTCCCCTGACCATTCCGCCCGAAGTGCGCGAACAAATCCGCGAAAGCCTGGGCGTGAACGATCCGGTCTTTTTGCAGTATTTCAAATGGCTGAAACTGATGGTTTGGGACGAGCCGCTTCATCTGCTTGAGGCATCCACCGGCTGGTCCATCGCGCCCGATGATGGGGCGCGGATCATTAGCTACCAGACCCGCAGCCCGGTTATGGACCTCATCGTGCAGCGCATGCCGCAGACGCTCTGGGTTGTCGGCACGAGCTACATCGTTGGGATCATCATTGCTGTGCCGCTCGGGATCGTGTCGGCCTACAAGCAATATTCGGTGTTCGACCAAGTCGGCACCTTTATCTCGATGCTGGGCTTTTCTGTCCCGACCTTCTTCACCGGCGTTCTTTTCATCGTCATTTTCGCGGTGAATTTGGGGTGGTTCCCAAGCGTCTACGACACGACCCATGAGGTCACCGACTGGGATAGCTTCATCGTCCAGCTCAAACAGATCATCATGCCCGTCATGGTGCTGGGGCTGTTCAACGCCAGCCAGATCAGCCGGTTCATGCGCGCCTCGATGCTGGACAATCTCAGCCAGGATTACGTCCGTACCGCACGCGCCAAGGGCATGAGCGAACAAACGGTTGTTCTCAAACACGTGCTGCGCAATTCAATGATCCCGGTGGTCACGGTGATCGCGCTCAACGTGCCGGCCGTCTTTGGCGGGGCGATCATCACAGAGCAGGTCTTCAAGGTGAACGGGATCGGGCAGCTTTTGATCATTGCCATCCAAAGCGGCGATGTGCCAGTGGTGCAAACCGTCAGCTTCATCTTCGCTATCTTGATCGTGCTCTTTAACCTCATCGCCGATGTACTCTACGGCGTCCTTGACCCGAGGATCCGCTATGACTGATGCCACTGCGCCAGACCCCAAGGTCACCGAAGCCGAACATGTCAAACCGCCGCGCAACCAATGGTGGGATGTATGGGATCAGTTCAAAACGCACAAAGGCGCGCTCTTTGGGCTTGGGTTTTTCATCTTCGCGCTGCTTTTTGTGACGATCGGCCCGCTGATCTGGACGCTTGATCCGGCATTCATTGATGTCCGCGCGCGCAATACTGGCCCCTCCTGGGCACATCCCTTGGGCGCAGATCAGTTGGGACGCGACACCTTGGCCCGGATGATGATGGGCGGGCAGACATCCATCGCTGTGGGCCTGACGGCGATGCTTTTGGCCTTGGTGCTTGGCACGCTTATTGGCGTTACGGCGGGCTATTTCCGCCGGCTCGACGGCCCATTGATGCGGCTGACCGATCTTTTCCTCGCGCTACCGCTTTTGCCGCTTCTGCTGGTCATCATCATGCTTTTCCGGGATCAGCTGCGCGCGTCATTTGGGCCCGAGGGCGGGATCTTTGTTCTGATCGTCGTGGTGATCGGGGTCACCTCTTGGATGCAAACCGCGCGGGTCGTGCGCGGTGACGTGCTGGCGCTGAAAGAACGCGAATTCGTGCTCGCCGCGAAATCAATCGGCACGCCATCGCACCAGATGATTTTGCGCCACATTCTGCCCAATGTGATGTCACCGATTATGGTGTCTGCAACGCTCGGGATCGCCAACGCGATCATCACCGAATCGGCGCTTAGCTTTCTGGGCCTGGGCTTTCCATCGGATTTCCCCACTTGGGGCCGGCTCCTTTTTGACGCCACCGAATGGCTTCAGCGCAATCCTGAGCGCGTCATTTGGCCGGGTCTTGCAATCTCTTTGACTGTGCTCAGCGTCAATTACATTGGCGACGGGCTTCGCGATGCGCTTGATCCACGCATCCGCGGACGCTGATCCCAATTCGGGCAAAATTGCGGAAAACTTTGCGCAACACGGCGAAGATCCACAGCTTCGCCGCGGCTCGGCTCGAATTTCGCCATTTTCCAGGCTTAACCCTTAAGAGCGGGGGAGTTCTTTAATGAGGTCTTAAATGTTGCGCCAGGACTTCGTGATTTTTCAGGCGGAAACGCAAACCGGCATACATGTTGAAATCGGTGCGTCGCTCTTGCTTTTGGGCTTTGTCATGGTTCACCTGGTGGGCGGCGCCGCGGCATTCCTGTACGATCTCGCGATATTTCTGACGATCGTGTTTTCGCTTCACCTGCGGGAAATGGCCCGGGCTTGGATGGTGCAACTGCACGGCCTGCGGCTGGATGGCGTGGTTCTATCCGGCGCCGGCGGTCGAACCCTGCATGCGCGCGGCACGACCAAACAAGAAGAGCTGATCGCCATAACCGGCCCGCTGACGAGCTTTGCACTATGGGCCGGCGCAAATCTAATCCTGACCTTGCTGCCAGATGGCGAGATCGCCCATTGGCTGCGCATCTTCGCGTTTATCAACCTCTTCATCGGTATCTTCACGATCCTTCCGATCCAACCGCTGGACGGTGGACGTTTCTTTTACCTGTGGCTGGGCCGGGTTTTAGGACATCGGATTGCCAACAGACTCATGGGCGGGATCGGATTGCTCTTGTCGCTGATATGGTTGCCGGCCTGCCTCTTGGCCTTCATCATCTTTGGCATGGTGCTGATCGCGTTGCCCTCCGTGCAAGAGCATTGGGCGATGCTCAAAGGCGATGCGGCAATCGAAGACTAGGCATCGAAGAGATCGCCCTGCCCGGGCTTATCCGGCCTCGACGGCGACCGTTTGCCAGGTGCATTTGGGCCAAGTGTAACGCGGCCATCTGCGAATTGGATCTCAAGCCGCGCGGCGATTTTGGCCTTCTCCGCCGATGTCACGATCTTTTGGTCCGCGCGGATGACGGCATAACCACGTTTCAGCGTTTCTTCATATCCCAAGGATTGCAGCAGTCGCGCAGCCGCGCTCAGCTGTGTTTGGCGTGTCTCGATGCCGCGTCGGATGCCACGTGCCAAATCCACGCGCGCCAAGGCCTGGCGCTGCGCGGCCAACCTCTCCGCGATGCGGCCGACAGACAATTGGCCGCTTGTCCGGCTGAGCCGCACCCGCGCCTGAGCAAGGCGGCGGTCAAGCACTGGTCGCAATGCCGCGCTTACGTCTCGCGCGATTTGTCGCTTGATCTGCACATTGCGCAGGAGCGCCGGCCCAAGCGCATCGGCCTGCCGATCCAGCCGCTGGCGCGCGGTGTCAAAAAGCGCCTCCCGCCGGGGCAGCGCGCGCGCCAGATCATCGAGCCGTTGACGCCTGAGACCGGTGGCACCGGTGATGGCGCGGGTTAGATGCCCGGCTTGTGCGGTGACCCAACTGAGCAATTCGGCGCGCACAGGCACGGCTATTTCAGCCGCCGCGGTTGGTGTCGGCGCGCGCCGGTCCGCAGCATGATCGATCAGCGTCGTATCGGTTTCATGCCCCACAGCCGAAATCAGCGGAATAGCACTATCGGCCGCGGCACGAACCACGATCTCTTCATTGAAACCCCACAGGTCCTCCAGGCTGCCACCACCGCGCGCCACGATGATAAGATCGGGTCGCGCGATCGCTCCGCCATGGTCTGGCAGATCGTTAAATCCGCGAATGGCACGGGCGACTTGCTGGGCGCTGCCTTGGCCCTGGACAGCCACGGGCCAAATCAAAACCGTCCGGGGAAAGCGGTCGCGCAACCGGTGCAGGATGTCCCGGATCACCGCGCCGGACGGCGACGTGACCACCCCAATGACGTTCGGAAGATAGGGCAGCGAGCGCTTGCGCGCGGCATCAAACAGCCCTTCGGCCGCCAAGGCCTTGCGGCGCTTTTCCAGCATCGCCATCAAGGCGCCTTCGCCGGCAACCTCCATGGCATCGACATTGAGATTGTAGCGTGACTGCGGCCCATAGGTGGACAATCGGCCGGTGACAATGACCTCCAGGCCTTCTTCGGGCTCGATCCCCAAACCCGCGACCTGACCCTTCCAGGTCGTGCAGGAAATGACGTTCTTGTCGTCCTTAAGATCATAATAATAATGCCCGGACCGGGCGCGCATGACGCGGCCCAATTCACCGCGCACGCGGACGCGCCCGAAGGCCCCTTCCAGCGTGCGTTTAATCGACCCGGTCAGTTCGGAGACCGAAAATTCGGGCGCATTCGAAGGCGTGCTATCGTCTAACAGGTCCATGCCGCCAAGCTATCAGCCTGCACGGCGTCCACAAGATGCCAGCAACACCCGAGCCGTGCGCGTTTTCTCGCCGGACAGACGCGTGCCGCGGTAAGAGCTCGGATTTCGCATGGCCTTGGTTGTCCCGGATCGGGCGGGCGGATAGACAATGCCCAAAGCGCATGTCCGGCGGGGGATTTGGCATGAATATTCTGATCTTGGGTGCGGGCGGGCGCGAGCATGCATTGGCTTGGGCGGTTCTACAAAACCCAAAATGCGACAAGTTAATTGTCGCACCGGGTAATGCCGGGATCGCACAAATCGCAACCTGCGCCGATTTAGAAATAACCGATCCCGCCGCGGTCGTCGACTTTGCCGCCGATGCCGCGATCGATTTCGTGATCATCGGCCCCGAGGCGCCGTTGGCCGCCGGGGTCGCGGACGCCTTGGCCGCAGCCAATATTCTGGCTTTCGGCCCGTCCGGCGCGGCCGCGCAATTGGAGGCATCAAAGGCCTTCACCAAAGAGATTTGCGATGCCTCCGGCGCGCCAACTGCGGCATGGGCGCGGTTTACCGAAGCAAAAGACGCGCATGAATATGTCAGCCAGAAAGGCGCGCCGATTGTGGTGAAGGCCGATGGGTTGGCCGCCGGTAAGGGGGTCGTGGTCGCCGAAACCCTCGACGCCGCACATGCGGCCATCGATGAGATGTTTGGCGGCGCCTTTGGCCCGGCCGGGGCGGCGGTTGTGATCGAAGATTTTATGACCGGGGAGGAGGCGTCTTTTTTCGTCCTCTGCGACGGTGAGACCGCCTGCCCGATCGGCACCGCGCAAGATCACAAGCGCGTCGGCGAGGGCGATACCGGACCCAATACCGGAGGCATGGGGGCCTATTCGCCGGCGCCGGTTTTGACCGATGCTGTCGCCGAGACCGCGCTCAGCGAGATTATCCGCCCAACCTTGGCGGAGATGGCCAGGCGCGGTACGCCCTATCGCGGCGTGCTTTATGCCGGCTTGATGATCGATGCGGGCAGACCGCGCCTAGTCGAATACAACGTGCGCTTCGGCGATCCGGAATGCCAGGTCTTGATGATGCGGCTGGGTGGGCAAGTGCTCGACCTTTTGCTCGCCGCGGCGGAGGGTCGGTTGGACGAGATGTCGGTGAACTGGGCCGATGATTACGCATTGACGGTGGTCATGGCGGCCAAGGGCTATCCCGGTTCCTATCGGAAAGGCAGCGTAATCGGCGGCCTTGAGCAAGCGGCAGCGGACACGCAGCACATGGTGTTTCACGCCGGAACCGCGCGGGTCGAAGGCAGCTGGCGGGCCGAGGGCGGACGGGTTCTGAACGTCACGGCCCGTGGCGCAAGCCTGACAGAGGCGCATGCGCGCGCCTACAAGATGGTTGATCGTCTCGATTGGCCGGATGGGTTTTGCCGACGCGATATCGGCTGGCGAGCTTTATAAAACTGGCCCTTGAGCCGGGCGGCGGCCCGGCTCGAGCCCGGGCAGGCCCGGGCCGCTCGCCAAGCCGCGCTGCCGCGGACCAAAGCCCGCCCGTCCGGTCAGCTAAGCCATCGATCGTAATCGGAGACCAAGAGATGCGTGGGCGGCTCGTCTTCCTCAATCGCGGCGAACCGTCCGATCGGTTCGCGAAACCAATTATCGGTTTCGTCGTCATTGACGGTGGACACTTCGCCGATCAGGACATCGCCGCCCTCGCCCCAAAAGGCGTGCCAGTCGCCCGGCATGAGCGTCACACTTTCGCCAGGCGCCAGTTTGAGCACCTCACCTGCGGCAAAGCGGCGTTCGATGCCGTCGCACATGACCGTCCCTCCGGCCGTTTCGTCAAACGCGCCATCCTCCGCCGAACCGAAGAGCTCGATGGCCAATGTGGCCCCGCCGCGATTGATGATATCTTCGGCCTTGATGTAGTGGCTATGCATCGGGCTCAGCTGATCTTTCTTGGAAATCAGCAGCTTTTCAGCATAGCACATGCCGCCGCCGCGCTGTAGATCCGCAAGCCGGCCGTTGCGCAACGTGAACAGAAAAAGCCCCATCTCATCGTACCGGCCCGCGCCGTAATCCGTTATGTCCCAGCCGCAGCGGCCGGAAATGAGCGCCGCCGCAGCCGCCTTGTGCTCTTGCATCTCTTCGGGGCTCCACGCCGCAAAAGGCGGCAACACAAAGCCATGGGCGGCAATCATCTCATGCGCCTCTGCCATGATGGCGTTGATTTCTGAGCGTTTCATCGGACCCTCCCTCGGAACGATCTGAGGCAGTTTCAACAGCCGCAGCAAATTGGCAAGCCTGTTTCGGCTTGACCCCATAAGCTGGCGCGACAAGGGCGCCGGCGCCGTGGTAGGCTCACAACCGCATCAGAAGGATTGCCGCCGTGATACCTGAGATCCCTGTCCGCTCCGTCCTGTCCGGCTCGGCCGATGGGGCAATTCTGGACGCCGCAACGGATACGGGGTTTTTCACGCTGAGCGGGGTTGATGCCGCGTGCAACACCGGCGCCCCCCGCGAGATCCTGATGCGCCTATTCGATGCGCCGGAGCATATCAAACGCCCGCTCCTACGACACAAATACGACCCCACGCACCGCAACGTTTATCGCGGATACTTCCTGCCGGAGCCGGAGAAGGATGCGCTGCTTGAAGGGATCGATTTGGGTCCCGACGTTGCCGATGCCACCCGCGCCGGCGATGGCCGCGATCCATTGACAGAGCCAACACCGCTACCCGATCTGCCAGGCTGGGCGGAGGCTGCCGGCCAATACCACAAGCAGATGTCGCAGCTGGGCTTTGCGATCGCCAGCGCCCTTTTTCGCACGCTCGGCGCCGATCCGGCCCTGGCCGACGACCTCTTTGGCCGCGGCATCTCAACACTGCGCCTGTTTCGCTATCCAGAGATGGATCTGCGCGATGTTGCCCCGCGCCGGCGGCTTTTGGGTGAGCCGGATAGAGTGCTCATGACGCTTCCGCATACGGATTCGGGCTTTATCACGCTGCTGTGGCAGGATGGAATTGGCGGGTTGCAAGCCGAGATGACCGATGGGACGTGGGTCGATATCCCACCCGCGCCAGATGGCTTGGTGGTAAATTTTGGGCAGATGCTGGGCGATTGGTCCGACGGACGGATCAAGGCCACCAAGCATCGCGTCCTGGCCGGGCCGTCGGAACGCATTTCTGTGCCGTTTTTCTTTGAACCGGCGGTCGATGCGGTGCTGTCTCCACTTGATCCTTCAAGCGGGGCGGAGCCATTCATATACGGCGACTTTCTGTGGTCACGGATGGTGAATTTCCCGAACTTTCACGGCGTGGTGCGGCAGGCCGTGAGCTCTTAGCGTCTCACTCTGCCGCTGCGACATCCCCATACGCGCCCTGTGCGGCTTCTTCGGCCTCAATGGATTCAAAAAGCGCCTTGAAATTTCCCTCACCAAAGCCGTCATCACCCTTCCGTTCGATGAACTCGAAAAAGATCGGACCGATGACCGTCTTGGAGAATATCTGCAACAGGATTTTCGTCTCACCGCCATCGACAACACCCTCGCCGTCAATGAGGATGCCGTGTTTTTTCATACGCTCCAGCGGCTCTTCATGGCCTTCGACGCGGGTCTTTGACAGATCATAATACGTGTCCGGCGGGCCTGGCATGAATTGGACGCCCTTATCCGAGATCGCATCCACCGCATCATAGATATTATGCGCCCCGACGGCGATGTGCTGGATGCCTTCGCCATTGTATTTTTTGAGATAGTTCACGATCTGCCCGGTCTCTCCGCGATCTTCGTTAATCGGGATGCGGATGCGGCCACAGGGCGATGTCAGCGCGCGCGACAACAGGCCCGTATACTTACCCTCAATGTCGAAAAACCTGATTTCCTTGAAGTTAAAGAGATCGCCATAAAAGCGGAACCAGACGTCCATATTGCCCTTGAAGACATTATGCGTGAGGTGATCGAGATAATAAAAACCAACGCCCTCCGGATGGGCCGGCGAATGCCAGTTAAACTCGGCATTATAGGGCGAGGCGTCAAAATACTGGTCTGTGAAATAAATGAGGCTGCCGCCGATCCCTTTGATCGCGGGCCAATCGAGCGTTTTGTCTGCACCCTCGTAAGGCTCTGCGCCCTTCGATACGGCGTAATCGAAGGCATGCTGTGCATCGACGACGCGCCATGCCATTGACGGGGCACAGGGCCCGTGCGCCTCGACAAAACGGGCGGCGAAACTCCCCGGTTCGGCGTTCAGAACATAGGTGATGTCCCCTTGTTTCCAAAGCTCGACAGCCTTGTGCTTGTGCGTGGCGACATGCGCATAGCCCATACGACCAAACAGCTCACGTAGAACCTGCGGCTCCGGATGGGCAAATTCCACGAATTCGAACCCGTCGGTACCGGCAGGATTGTTATCGCTGATTGTGGCGCGCGGCGCATCATGCGGGAAAGGGCCCATCACATATCTCCAGCTAGCTGTTTCGTAACAAATATAGCGCATTTGTGGCGCGACTTCCGCGCAAAGAACCGTTATATTGATGGATTTTGTGCGGATTTATTGCCTCAAATACCAAAATGTTGCATAAAATCCGCATGCTTGATAAAACCGACCGTCGATTGATCGATGCGCTGCAAAGCGATGCGCTGCTGACAGCACAGGAACTTGGCGCACGGATCAACTTGTCGGCAAGCCAAGCCGGTCGCAGGCGCCAACGCCTTGAGGAGACCGGGTACCTCACCGGCGCCCGCGCGATCGTCGATGCCGCACGGCTCGGCCTTGCTGTGCAAGCCTTCGTGCAGGTGAGCTTGGCCAGTCACGATCCAAAACAGGCCGAGGCATTTCACCGCCTCGTGCGCGCCCAGCCAGAGATTACCGCCGCGTTCACAATGACCGGAGAGGCGGATTATCTGCTTCGGGTGTGGTGCGCGGATCTGGGGGCGTTACACGCGCTCATTCACAGCGTACTGTTGCCCCATCCCGCGGTTTCGCGCGTACAAAGCCAAATTGTCATGGACCAAATGAAACCCGACGCTCCGCTGCCCGTCTGAAAGGCCCCGATTGGAAAGCTTCCTTCTCCAAGCCACGATTTACCTCGTCGCCATGGTTATCGCCGTCCCCCTTTCGGTGCGGCTCGGATTGGGATCGGTGCTGGGATACCTGATCGCGGGGATCATGATCGGACCGGTTTTGGGCCTAGTGGGCGCTGAAACCGAAGATTTGCAGCATTTTGCCGAATTCGGCGTTGTGTTGATGCTGTTTCTCATCGGGTTGGAACTCGACCCAAGGGCGCTATGGGATTTGCGCCACAAACTTGTTGGGTTTGGCGGGCTCCAGGTCATCCTGTCTTTGGCGGCCATTGCCGGCGGCGCTGTCGCTTTGGGCTATGATTGGCGCATCGCGCTGACGGCCGGGATGATCCTGGCGCTCAGCTCCACCGCGATCGTCTTGCAAACGCTCAACGAAAAAAAACTGATGAATACCAATGGTGGTCGGTCGGCGTTCTCGGTTTTGCTGACGCAAGATATCGCGGTGATCCCGATGCTGGCTCTCGTGCCGCTTTTGGCGATGCCAAGCACCATGAGCTTCAACAGCGATGGCTCTATCAGCAGCAGCACCGAAGACGTCGACGTCCATCATCACACGCCAACCTTCTTTGACAGCCTTCCCGGCTGGGGCCAAACCATCGTGACGCTTGGCGCCGTCGTCGCCATCATCCTCATCGGCCACTACGCATTTCGGTACATGTTCCGGTTTGTGCATCTGGCCCGCTTGCGGGAAATGTACACAGCCTTTGCGCTCGTGATCGTCGCGGGCATTGCCTACACGATGATCGTGGTGGGCCTGTCGCCCGCATTGGGCGCCTTTATCGCCGGCGTGGTGCTGGCGAATTCTGAATTCAAACATGAGCTCGAAGCCAATGTGGAGCCGTTCAAGGGCCTCCTGTTAGGTCTATTCTTCATCACGGTCGGGGCCGGCATCAACTTCAGCTTCTTGGGCCGAAATGTCGGTGTCGTCGTCAGTTGGACCCTGGCCCTGATGCTGGTCAAAGGCCTGATATTATGCGCCATTGGCTATGCGCTCCGGCTGCGCGGGCGGGACCTGTGGCTCTTTACCCTCGGGCTCGCGCAGGCCGGTGAATTTGGCTTTGTGCTGATCTCGTTTGCCCTGCAAGTCAACGCCGTCCCAGTGGTAATCGGCGAGCGGCTGTTATTGGTTGTCGCACTCTCGATGTTGCTGACGCCGCTGTTTTTCATCCTCTATGATTTTATATCGGCGCGGCTAAAGGACGAAGGCGACGCAGCGCCCGACGAGGAACCGATTGACAGCACCGCCCCAGTGATCATCGCGGGCTTGGGCCGTTTTGGTCAGGTCGTGCACCGCATGGTTTCGGCATCGGGTCTGCGCACGGTGTTGCTCGATGCCGACATCAAGACCATTCGGCTGATGCGAGAATTTGGGTATCGCGCCTATTTTGGCGACCCAACCCGCCCCGAATTGCTGCATGCTGCGGGATTGGAACAGGCAAAGGTCTTTGTCGTGGCCATCGACGATCGCGACGCAGCGGTGCAGTTGGTGAAATTTGCCCGGCAAGAACGGCCGGATGTCTCGATCACGGCACGGGCCCATGACCGTTTGCATGTCTATGAATTATTCGACGCGGGCGCCGATCATATCGTGCGCGAGATGTTTGACAGCTCACTTCGGGCCGGGCGCTACGTGCTGGAGGATATGGGGCTGACCGAGTACGAGGCGCATGAACTCGAAGCCGCCTTTTACCACCACGACCGGACCAATCTGCGCGATCTTGCCAAGCTCTGGAAACCCGGCATCCCCATCGAACAAAACGCTGAATACATGGCCCGCGCCCGGGAAATCAATGCAAACCTCGAAACAGCCTTGGTCACGCAACTGGACGAGCCGCTAGAGGAAACGACCGGCAGACCGCGGCGCGGCGATGCGGCAGCGCTCTCGGGTCAACCCTCCCGTCGGCGTGGCGGTTTGCGCACACATCCTGGCTCAGGCGCCTGAGGCAACCGCCGCTTCGTCGAACGTGGCCATGCCGGAATGGCACGCGACCGCCGCTTTGATGATCCCAAGCGCCAAGGCCGCACCCGACCCTTCGCCCAAGCGCAGACCCAGGGACAAAATCGGCTGCAAGCCAAGCGCATCGAGCAGCTTTTGGTGGCCGCCTTCGGCCGACAGGTGACCGGCGATCAGGTGGTGCGTTGCGCCGGGAACGCCGCGCGCCAAAACGGCGGCGGCCGAAGACGCGATGAAGCCGTCTAAGACGACAGGTATGCGCGCGACGCGTGCCGCGGCCATCGCGCCAACCATGGCGGCAATCTCGCGCCCGCCCAGCATCTCTAACGCCGCAAACGGCGCCCCGACCGCGCCGGGGTTGGCGGCCAAGCCGGCAGCGACGGCGGCCGTTTTGCGCGCCAATCCGGCGTCATCGACACCAGTGCCGCGACCTGTCCATTCCGCCGGCGCGCCGCCGTAGAGGGCACAGGCGATGGCCGCCGCCGATGTCGTATTGCCGATGCCCATTTCGCCGATCACCAAGATGTCTGCGCTGTGATCCACCGCGCGCCAGCCCAGGTTAATTGCCTCGATACACTCGGCGGCAGACATGGCGGGCCCTTGTGTAAAATCCACTGTCGGCCGGTCTAACGCCAAGGGATGAACGGAAAACGCAGCGCCCAAGGTCTCTGCCAGAGCATTGATCGCGGCCCCGCCGGTATTAAAATTGGCCACCATTTGCGCGGTGACCTCGGACGGAAAGGCGCTGACGCCTTGGGCCGTCACCCCGTGGTTCCCGGCAAAAACCAAGACGTGCGGCTGCATGATCCGAGCACGCGGGTCGCCGCGCCACCCCGCGTACCAGACCGCAATCTCTTCCAACCGACCAAGCGCACCGGGTGGCTTTGTCAGTACCGCGTTGCGCGCCTCGGCCGCGGCGCGTGCGGTCTCATCCGGCCCCGCAGCCGCACGAAGCTGGGTCACAAGCGCATCAATGTCGGAAATCATGGCAGAACAGTAAGTTGAAGTGGCACCAGGTCTGGTGTTTACCCAAACCAAGACCGCGCTGCCAGAGGGGTTTTGTCCATGACGCGCCTTATCGGGGATCTGATCCTCGCCTTTGGGTTGCTGAGCCGATTGCCGTTGCCGAAACGTGCCATCGTTCCGTCGGGCATGGGACAAACGGTTTGGGCATGGCCTCTGGTCGGCTGTGTCGTCGGTGGCCTTGGCGCAGGCGCAGGCGCGCTGGCTATGGCTGTGGGCCTTCCGGCGATGGTTGCCGCGGCGACGGCACTGATCGCGATGGCCCTGGCAACCGGTGGGATGCATGAGGACGGGCTTGCCGACACGTCCGATGGGCTTTGGGGCGGGCCGAGCCGAGACAGACGGTTAGAGATCATGCGCGACAGCCGGATCGGTGCTTATGGGGTACTGGCGCTTCTCCTAATCACGCTTCTGCGGTTTGCAGCCCTGGTCGCCCTGGCCGAAGCCGGTGCCTGGATTGCGCTGGTCGGCGCAGCCGCAGTTGCCCGCGCGGGCACAGGCGCGCTGATGTCCGTTCTGCGGCCCGCACGTCACGACGGGCTTGCCCATGCCGCAGGTCAACCAAGCGGCATTGCCCTGGTCGCGGCCATTGCGCTCAGCATCCCGGTCACGATCCTTTGTGGTCTGCCGGCCATCTGCTGGCTGGCTGCCGGGGCCGCGATCGCATGGATCGGGTGGCAAGCGCGCAGCAAAATTGGCGGGCATACCGGCGACATTCTAGGCGCCGGTTGCCTCCTTGCCGAAACCGCGGCGCTTATCGCCGCAACCTAAGCCTTAGGGACAGGGCGCGATCCGGTAGCCGCCCGAGCCATCGGCATAGGCACAATCCCCGGATTGACTATCTTGGTACAAAAGCTGTCCAGCAACAGCACCTGCGGCCGCAGCCAGAATGGTCAGCTCCGTATTGGCGTCAAAGGCGCCCGCGACCAAAAGACCTGCGGCCAAGCCTCCTAAAGTCGCACCAGCCTGCTGCTGCTGCGGCGTCAATTGGCAGCCTGCCAGAGCAGTGACCGAAACCAAGGCGGCGGCGATGAATGTTTTCGTCATGAGATGTCCTTTCGACTCGAGCGACGTCAGCTGCACAGAGGATGACGGGAAACCAACCAATCGCAAGGGCGCCGTGCAAAATCGGCGAAACCTCGCGAACTGGCTTAGATCGTTGTTTTTAAAAATCAAAAACCGCCGCGCGGCGCACCGCACGACGGTTTGATATCGGATAACAGAGCCGTGCTTAGGCCGCGCGGGCCATTAGTACCTCATCCACGCGCGCCTGGGCGCCGGCTTCGTCCATATCATTGACGGCGGCCAATTCCCGGGTCAGCCGCTCCAACGCAGCCTCGTAAAGCTGCCGCTCAGAATAGCTTTGTTCCCGCTGATCGTCGGCGCGGTGCAGGTCGCGCACGACCTCCGCGATGGAAATCAGATCGCCGGAATTGATCTTCTGTTCGTATTCCTGGGCGCGGCGCGACCACATGGCGCGCTTCACACGGGCCTTGCCCTTGAGCGTATCGAGCGCCTTTGAGACGACATCGGGATTCGACAGCGGGCGCATGCCGACCTCAGTTGCTTTGGCCGTCGGCACGCGCAGCGTCATCTTGTCTTTCTCGAAAGAAATTACGAACAGCTCAAGCGTGAGGCCGGCAATCTCTTGTTCTTCGATTGAAATAATCCGCCCAACACCATGGGCAGGATAGACCACAAAATCGTTAGGGCTGAATTCCTGCGATTTCCGGGCTTTACTCATCTTTGTCGACATCCTTCTGGCGCCTGTTCGTCAGGCGAAAAAACACCCGAGGAAAGCAAGCTTCCCACAACAGGTGTTTTCGGTGATTCAATATTGGCACGGGCACCAGGGCCTGCCAGGCGGTTTTCCACACAGTTACGCGGTAGGTATAGATAACACAAAATTGCGCAATTTCAAAGCCTGCCCCGCCGTCCGCGGGAAAAACTGTATTATTCTGAACACATTAACCCGCGCAAATCTTGATCAGCCTGCCCAAAGCGCGCCGAATCGCTTAACCGCCCTCGCCCGGCTCTTCTGAGAACAGGGCCATTTTACCCTCTTTGCCGTCCATCTCTTCGGCTGTGGGCAGCGGGTCCTTTCTGGTCACGATAACCGGCCAAACCTCGGACCATTTTCGGTTAAATTCCACCCATTCTTCCATCCCCGGCTCTGTATCCGGTCGGATCGCGTCGGCCGGGCATTCAGGCTCGCAGACCCCGCAATCAATGCATTCATCCGGATGGATGACCAGTGCGTTTTCGCCTTCATAGAAGCAATCCACGGGGCAAACCTCGACACAATCCGTGTATTTGCAGGCGATGCAATTCTCGGTCACGACGTAGGTCATGCGGGTCCTCAGACGGTCATCGGGGATTGAGCTAAGCGAGGTACCGGGTGGATGCAAGCGCCTTTGGTGTCGCGCCGCCGTCACTCGGACAAATCGGATTTACGCAATAGGTTCAAGCTGCGCCGGTCGCGCTTTGTCGGCCTGGGCCCGGTGCGTTGTGGGGACGCGGGCGTTTGCTCCGTCAAATCCTCGTAAAGCGCCTGGGCCTCCGGAGCAGGCCCGCGACGTGCACCGATCGCAACGATGCGCACGACCCGGACATGTTGTCCCCACGCAAATGTGAGCGTATCGCTCGGACCGACCGCCGTGCTGGGCTTTGACACACGGTCGCCATTGACCCGTACGCGACCCTCCGTGACGATCCGCGAAGCAAGCGTGCGGGTTTTAAAGAACCGCGCATGCCACAGCCATTTGTCCAACCGGATCCGGGTCTGTTGATCGTTCAGGATTTATCCTTCAGCGCCGCAAGCGCTTGGGCAAACGGGTTGTCGGGGTCGATTTTATCCTTCCGATCGGGCTTGGCCGTGTACTGCTTCGGGCCCCGGTCGCGCGCTTTGCCGCCGCCGGGCTTACCTTTGGGTTTCCCCTGACCCCGCGGCTTTTTGTTGCGGCTTTGCTGTGTGTCATCGCCCGACTTGGCACCATGATGTCTGCGGCGCTGGGCCCAGGTGAAGACGTAAAAAACCTCTGTCTCCGGCTCCGGCGTCGGCTCGCTCTCAGGCACCGGTTCGGGCGCGGGCTCGGGCTCGGGCACTGATTCGGATTGCGCATCCGCTGCGGGCACAATCGGCGCGCCTTCCACGGTGCCGGCGGACGCGGCCTCGGGGGAGCCGGCGTCGTCTTCAACCTTGGCCTTAACCTCAGCCTGCATGCCAGGCTCTGGCGCGGCTGCGACGGCGCGTTGCTTTTCGCGTTCCCCGCGTTCGGCGCGAAATCCCAAGCCTCCCATCAGGTCCGCGAATTGTTCCAATGTCATTCCGCAAATGGATAACATGTCCGGCGTGGCCTCAAAGCCAGCCCGGCTATCCTGGCCGCGCAGCATATCCGCCAGGCGCTCCAGCATATCGATGCGGATCGCGCGCGCGCCGGCGCGGCGGTACCCCGACATCGCATAATATCCAGCGCTGGCCGCGTCGTCGGCCGGGATTGTGACCAAGCCAGGCGGCGGGCTTTCGGGAAATTCGGACAAGTTCTGGGCGAGCGACCACAAAACCAGACGCAACCGCGTTGGTGCCGGCTTCAAAAGCGCGGGCATGAAGATCGTGTATTGGCCGAAACGCACACCATGTTTGCGCAACAAACCGCGGGCTTCTTGATCCAGCTCTTTGACATCGCTGACCACGTCGGATCGGGGGATAATTCCGAACGCTTCGACCAGGCGGAAGGCAAACCCGCGGGCCAGACCGGTCACCGCTTCATCACGCTGCATCGCCAGCATCGGCTCATAAAGTGCGGCAATCTTGCGGTCGATGAAGTGCTGCAAGCGGCGGCTGACCTTTTCAATGACCTGCGGCCCGGCTTCGTCATCGACGAAGGCCTCGACCAGCGGTTTCAGCGGGTCTGGGCCCGACACCAGTTTGCCGATCGCTTGGTCGCCCCACATCAAACCGCCTTGCTCGGTGAAATCGAACTCCGGGTCGGGGGCGTTGTAGAAACGATCTGCGCGCAGGTGCAATTCCGGGCCGAGCGCGGCCAAGGCGGCCTGACGCAACGTTTTGGCCTCATCTGGGTTTGCGCTGGCATCTTGGCGAAACCGAAACCCTTCGAGCCGGCCAACAAACTGGCCCTCGACCTCGACATCGCCATTATCCTTCACCTCTGCCACGAGGCTCTCCTTCTGCTTCAACCGGCGCATCAAGACACTGGTGCGCCGATCGACAAATCTTTGGGTCAGCGCACCGTGGAGCGCATCTGACAGCCGGTCTTCTACGGCACGCGTCGTCTCGCGCCAATGGCTTTCATCGTCAAGCCATCCCTTGCGTTGCGCCGCATATGTCCAGGTCCGGATATAGGCCAGACGCTTTGACAACGTATCGAGATCTCCGTCGGTCCGGTCAATCCGACGGATCTGTGCGGCCATCCAATCGTCAGGAATGCGGTCCTGATCATGCAGAAACTCGAAAATCTGCCGCAAGAGGCTGGCATGTTCGGCATGGCTGATCCCGCGAAAATCCGGCACCCGGCAGACGTCCCACAAAAGCCGCACCGCCGGTGCTGATCGCACCTTGCCTTCGATCTCCGGATCACGGCCAATTGCTTTGAGCGCCATGAGGTCGTCGGCTTCTCGGGCGCGGGTGAGCCAGGCATTATCGGTGCCGGTTTCCAGCGACGCGATCAGCCGCGGCACCGCGCCGAAATCCAAATCGGAATTGCGCCAATGCAAGCGCCGGACGGGCGCGAACCGGTGCTGCGTGATCGCCTCCACGACATCATCCTCAAGCGCGGACGCCTCCGCGGTCACACCAAACGTTCCGGCCACCTTGTGCCGCCCCGCGCGGCCAGCAATTTGCGCCAGCTCATCGGGTTGGAGCCCGCGCATGCGCCGCCCGTCAAACTTCCGCAGACCGGCAAAGGCGACATGTCGGATATCAAGATTGAGCCCCATGCCAATGGCGTCGGTCGCCACCAAGGTGTCCACGTCGCCGGCTTGATACATCTGCACTTGGGCGTTTCGGCTGCGCGGGGACAGCGCACCCATCACAACCGCCGCACCGCCCTGCTGTCGGCGCAAGAGCTCCGCGATGGCATACACATTTTCGATCGAGAAGGCCACGATAGCCGATCTTGACGGCAGTCTGCTTATCTTTTTCGAACCTGTATAGGTCAGTTCCGACAATCTGTCTTGCTTGTGGAAAACGACCTTTGGAACCAAGGCGGCGATCGCGCCGCGCATCGTGTCAGCGCCCAGAAACATCGTTTCGTGCTGCCCGCGTGCATGCAGCAAACGGTCGGTGAAGACATGCCCGCGTTCGGGATCGGCGCAAAGCTGAACCTCATCGATTGCAAGAAAGTCGCAGCCAAGACCAGTGGGCATCGCCTCCACCGTGCAGACCCAATATTGCGTGCGCTCCGGCACGATCCGTTCCTCGCCCGTGACCAAAGCCACAACCGAAGGCCCGCGCAACGCCACGATGCGGTCGTAGACCTCGCGCGCCAAAAGCCTCAGCGGCAAGCCGATAATGCCCGTGCGATGCGCGAGCATTCGTTCGATCGCGTAATGCGTTTTTCCGGTATTCGTCGGGCCCAAAACGGCCGCGATACGTGCCTGGCTTTGCATCCTGGCCGCCAGCCCCTTTTGCCTGATCGGGCACAGCCTCGGCTCTAAAGCGCCTGCCCTTCTAACGCGGCCTCAAGTCGCGCAATGGCTCCTTCTACGTCGGGTCGGTGGGGATGTATAGCGCGTGCAGCGCGAAACGCTTCAAGCGCGCGGGCCTCTTCGCCCATTTCTTCCAGCATGATGCCCAGACCGATCATCGCGCCAAAGTGCTGCGGGTTCAGCGCCAAAACCATTTGGATGTCGTAGATCGACGGGCCGAACAAACCGGCGCGGAAATAGGCGGTCGCTCGTAAACTCCAGCCTTCGGCAAATTCCGGCGCATGATCGACCAAGGCCGTCAGATGGGAAATCGCCGCAGCGCTATCGCCGGCATCAAGTGCCGCAAGTCCGCGATTAAGCAGCAAATCTGCGGTCGCGGAGCCCGAAATCGACCAACGCTGCACAATTTCTTGTTCGACAAGTTCCCAGTTGCCGGTTTCAGGATCAGCCAATCGGTCCAGCAATGCTTGCAAACGGTCCGCTTGTGCATCGTTTGATTGCGCAAGCCCGCTCGTGGCATAAATTGCAAAGACTGCCGCTACGGCGAGCTTGTATGCTAAGTTTAAAACTCTCATAGGTTCAAACATAACAGCGTCGCGCGTTCATTCCAGGTAAATGACAGACGCAATTTCGGGAGATGGTTGTGATGTCCAGCGTGATCGAAACCGCAATAGCGATGCTGAGCGACAAGATGAGTGACGGCTTTGACGGCGTTGCCAAGTTTGTGATCGAAGGCGAAGGCGCCTTGGTCATTGACGGCTCTGGCGTTCGCGCGGCGCCTGAGGAAGAAGAGGCGGATGTCGCCCTGATGGCCGATGCCGATACGTTCCAAGAGATCTTGGCGGGTGATCTGAACCCCACCGCAGCCTTCATGGGCGGGCGGCTCAAAGTTGACGGGGATATGGGAATGGCGATGAAACTTGGCTCGGCCCTGGGCTGAGCAGCGGTGCGGTGACGTTGGACCCTGCACCGCTCTATGACGATGTTGCGCTCGGCCCGCAAGGCGGTCGGGCCTACTGGCTAAGCTGCGATGACGGCACAAGAATTCGCATGGCAATTTGGCCGCTAAGCGATGCAAAAGGCACGGTTTTGATGTTTCCGGGCCGCACGGAATACATCGAAAAATATGGGCGCCTGGCGGAGGATTTCGCCGCTGCAGGCCTTGCAATGATCACCATTGATTGGCGCGGCCAGGGCTTGTCGGATCGCCCCTTGCCACAGCGCGACATCGGCTATGTCGAAAGCTTTGCGGAGTACCAGCAAGATGTCGCAGCGCTGAAAGCGGCCCTGGCCGACATGGAAGAGGCGCCCAAACCTTGGCATTTGCTGGCCCATTCGATGGGCGGCGCGATCGGGCTGCGCGCGCTCTATGATGGCCTGGACGTCTCCGGCGTCGCCTTTACCGCGCCGATGTGGGGCATTGCGATGTCGCCGATCAGCCGGATATTTGCACGGTTTTTACAGTTTGCGGCGCGCCCTTTGCGGATCGACCGCCGTTTTGCGCCGTCGACCGGTCCGGCCAAGCCGATGGATTTCTCGGATAACCGCCTGACCACCGACCGGGAGCAGTTTTTGTACATGGAGAACCAGACACAGACCTATCCCGACCTCGCTTTGGGGGGGCCGTCGATCCGCTGGTTGACCGAGGCGCTGGCAGAAACCGCCGCCTTGATGGAGATGCCAGCGCCGCCCAAACCTGCGCTCAACCTTATCGGAACAGAGGAGAAGATTGTGGTAGTGCCGGTGGCGCGGCGGCGGATGTCCACCTGGCCGGGCGGAGAGCTGTTGATGATCGACGGCGCCGAACACGAAGTGTTGATGGAGGCGCCGGACAAACGCGGCCCTGCCCTGGCCAAGGTGATTGCCTGGTTTGACGCGCAATAGCCGCTAGGCAGGCTCCAACACGCCGTTTTCCAAACGCAGGGTCCGGTCCATCCGACCCGCCAGCTCTAGGTTATGCGTGGCAATCAATGCCGCAAGGCCTTGATCCCGCACCAACGCCATCAGCGCCGAAAACACCAAATCAGACGTCGCTGGATCGAGATTGCCCGTCGGCTCGTCGGCCAACAAAAGTGCCGGCTGATTTGCCAAGGCCCGGCAAATCGCGGCCCGTTGCTGTTCGCCGCCGGACAGCGCCGCCGGGCGATGCCCCGCCCGTTCGGCCAGTCCAACCGAGGCCAAAAGCGCCGCGCCATGCGTCTCCGCTTCGCTTGCTGTGCGGCCCGCGGCCAGTTGCGGCAAGACGATGTTTTCCAGCGCCGTGAATTCCGGAAGCAAATGGTGGAACTGATAGACAAAGCCGATCAGGTCCCGCCGCGCGGCCGTGCGCAGCCGGTCCGGCGCCAATGTGAGGTCTTGCCCCGCAACCGCGACATGGCCGCCATCAGCGGTATCGAGCAATCCCGCGATGTGTAAAAGCGTGGATTTTCCGGCGCCTGAGGGCGCAACAAGCGCCACGACCTCGCCGGCATGGACCTCCAGCGCGGTTCCGCGAAGCACGACAACCTCGTTTGGCTGACCGAAATTATAACGCTTTTCAACGCCGGTGAGCCGCAAGACCGGCTCACTCATAGCGCAACGCCTCTACCGGGTTGAGCCGCGCCGCACGGCGGGCCGGGAAAATCGTCACCAAAAACGAAAGTCCAAGCGACAAGGTCACAGCCGACAGCACATCACCCCATTCCAGTCGCGCCGGCAGGGCAGAGATAAAGCGGATCGACGGATCCCACACACCGCCGCCGGCCACCCAATTGACGACCGAAAAGATCGGATCGATCCAGATTGCAAACGCGCAGCCGAGTGCCACACCCATGGTCGTTCCGGCCACGCCGATCGATGATCCACAGATGAAAAAGACGCGCAGGATCGACGCCTCTGACAAGCCCATGGTTCGCAGGATGCCAATATCGGCGGACTTGTTCTTGACCAACATGATCAGGCCAGAGACGATGTTCATCGTTGCGATCATCACCAAAACGGACAAGATCACGAACATGATGTTGTCCTCCATCTGGAGCGCTTGCAAAAACGCGCCGGAGCTGTCGCGCCATGTCCAAAGCACAATCGGTGCTTCTGTCGCGGACAGAAGCGGCAACTGGTAGGCATTGACCTCTTCGGGGTTATCGACCGTCACTTCGATCGCATCGGCGACGCCGTCGCGGTTAAAATAGCTCTGGGCTTCCGCGAACGGCATATAGATCCGCGTATTGTCGATATCGTAGCGTCCGACCCGGAAAATGTAGACAATTTCGTAGGTTGAGACACGCGGGCTGGTGCCGAACGGGGTGCGCGCGCCTTCCGGAGAAATGATCCGGATCGTCTCGCCCACCGTCAGGCCCAAATTGCGCGCGATCTGGTAGCCGATAGCCACCCCCTCATCGAGCCGGGCAAGATCGCCCTGTGCGATCTCCGGTTCGGCGACCAGCGGCACCTGGGCCAAATCCTCGGTCTCAATTCCAATGACTTGAGCAAAGGCATTGCGGCCCTGATGCGTTGTCAAAACCTGGCCACGGATGACGGGCACAGCCTGAATGACGCCGTCCACCGCCGCCAAGTCCGCAGCGATTTCGCCAAAGGCGTCAAGCGTCCGCAGGATCTGGCCGGCCTCGTTGACGCGCGGGGATGCCTCGACGGAGATATGCGGGTTTGCACCAAGGATCGTGCCGACAAACTCATATCGAAACCCCGACCGGACGGCGAGTGTCGCGATCAAGGCCATCACCGCCAAGGATATGCCGATAAAGCTGATCCACGTCATCGTGGACACACCGCCTTCGGCGCGGCGCGCCCGCAAATACCGCCACGCGATAAGGAACTCGAACCTTGAAAAGGGCGCGGTGCGTGGTCTCATTGGTCAACTGCCTTGCTCGATTACGGCAGCCTTGCGGGTTTTGCGCGCAAGGGTCAAGTTGATCGCCCGACGCTCACACCAACGTGGCAGCAACCTGCGCGGTGTCGTAATATTCCGACAGCTCCACGATCTTTTTATCGGCAAAGCGCGCGACCAGAACGTAAGGCGTATCGAAGACCTTGCCGGTTGCTTTCGTCGTCCAGGACGTCGCTCCGATGGCCACCACCATATCACGCTCGGCGACGAAGCTATCGGCACGGTAGAAATTCATTTCGTGCGAGCTGGTTAGCCCGTCCATATACCGAAGAAAATCGTCGCGCGTCTGTGCTTTGCGCGTGAAATCGAGCCCGTGTTCGCCCTGCGCAAGTGAGCGCAGCACCATATCCTCGGACGTGACATCCAACCAGCAGCCATAATCGCCGCCCTTGCATGCATGCCAGGACGCGATCGCAGTTTTCAGGATCTCTGTATTTTCTTGCGGCGTTGCCATGATCAGCCCTCCAATCCCTTCGATCAATGGGACGACCATGACAGCGGCGGGCGTTGCGAGCCAGCGATTAACGCGACACGGCGCGTGGGATTGGGCCTTGTCGCTAGTGCGCCGCGTATATCTGCGCCAAGCGGTCAACAGCCGCCGCGGCGCTCATCTCTTCGCTGTCTCCGGTGCGGCGGCTGGTCAATTCAACCACCCCGTTTTTCAACCCGCGCGGCCCGACCGTCACACGCCACGGCAATCCGATCAGGTCCATCGTGGCAAACTTGGCCCCAGCCCGTTCATCGCGGTCGTCGTAAAGTGGCTCCAGTCCCCGCGCGATCAGACCTGCATGGATCTCGGCGCAAGCCGCATCGGTCGCCGCATCGCCTTGGCGCAAGTTCACAATCCCGGCATGGAAGGGCGTCACGCCTTCGGGCCAAATGATCCCGTTTTCATCATGGCTGGCCTCGATGATCGCGCCGGCCAATCTGCTGACGCCGATACCGTGGCTGCCCATATGGACGGGCACGCTCGACCCATCGGGGCCTTGCACCGACGCGCCCATCGCATCGGAATACTTGGTGCCGAAGTAGAAAATCTGCCCAACCTCGATGCCGCGGGCCTGCCTTTGACGATCGCTCGGGACATCGGCAAAAACGGCCGGATCATGGGTTTCATCGGTCCGCGCGTAGCGCGAGGTGAATTCCTCCAGGATCGATTGGCATTGGGCGGCATCCTCGTAATCGATCTCGCGGTCGCCAAATTTAAGGTCCGTGATGGCGCTGTCGTAAAACACCTCGCTCTCGCCGGTTTCGGCAAGAACGAGGAATTCATGGGTATCGTCGCCACCGATCGGGCCGGAATCGGCGCGCATCGGGATCGCTTGCAGCCCCATCCGTTCATAGGTGCGCAGATAACTGACCAGATGCCGGTTATACGCATGAAGCGCGGCCTCCTTGGTCAGATCGAAATTATACCCGTCCTTCATAAAGAACTCTCGACCGCGCATGACGCCGAACCGCGGCCGGCGTTCGTCGCGGAATTTCCATTGGATATGGTAAAGCGTCAGCGGCAAGTCCTTGTAGGAACTCACGTAAGATCGGAAGATATCGGTGATCAGTTCTTCATTGGTTGGACCGTAAAGCATGTCGCGGTCATGGCGGTCGCGGATGCGCAACATCTCTTCGCCATAGACGTCATACCGGCCGCTTTCGCGCCAAAGATCGGCTGACTGAACCGTCGGCATCAACAGCGGGATATGCCCGGCGCGCACCTGTTCTTCATGCACAATCTGTTCGATGCGCCGAAGCACTTTGTATCCAAGCGGGAGCCACGAATAGATGCCCGCACTGGCTTGTTTGATCATGCCCGCCCGCAACATGTAGCGATGACTGACGATCTGGGCGTCAGCGGGCGTCTCTTTCAAGACGGGCAGGAAATAGCGGGACAATCGCATTGGGACCCCCATGGCAAAACTGTCGGATCGGTCTAGGCGATTGCGCACGGGGGCTCAAGCGGCTGTGCAAACTCGGTCGCCGGGGAGGAGCCAATTGACGCCCGGACCAACGTAAAATGCGCCGTCATTGGTTGTGGAGCGCCGTGCGCGCGCCCATGGCCGTGGCCAGCGCCTTGAAACGCGCCGCCGATACTTCGCCAAAGAGCGCCTGACCATCCGACGTCGTCAACGTCAGTGTCACTTCAGAGGCGGCAGGATCAAACGTGAGCGCGCCATGCTCGTTCGGATCTTGAACCGCAAACATCGCGCCAAAGCGCATCGCGCGGCCCAGGATTTCGGCCTGTTTGGCGCGCGCATCGCTCAGCAGGCTCAAAAGCGGGGCAAAGTTTGTACCCTGACGAGAGGATTTATAGCGGTGCAGCAGTGCTAGGCCCAAAAACACCCGCTCTTCATGGGTCAGCCCGCCCAAATTGGCGCGGGTCGCATTGTCGAAACAGACCTCGGCGCGGTAATCTGGATGGGCGCGCCAGCTGACGTCGTGCAACAGGCAGGCCGCGCGCATCACCCGGATTTCCGCGGCCTTAGCGTCCGGATAAAGCGGCGCCACGAACTTCCACAGCTTTTCGCCAAATCCTGGCATGCGCGCATTGGCCCGCTCAGCATGACGCGCCGCCTCGATCAACGGGTCGCGACGGCGCAGCCCGTCGCTCATTTGCTCATAAAGCAGTCCTTCGCGGATCCCGTAAGCAGAAATCGCAACCTCCCTAGGACCGATCGCAGCGATCAACCGGCCAAGGACCTCGGTGGCCAACGGGACAAGCCGCATCCGCGCCTCCGACGTGCCGGTCTGCGCTCGCAAAGTGCTGATATCGCTGGCCTTGATATAATCAATCGTGTTTGCGACGGCCTCGGGGCTCATCCGATATTCATGGAGCACCTTTAGGGGATAGCCCGTGCGCTCCATGTCGATGCGCGCAATCGCCCGCCAGGACCCGCCCACCAGGAAAAGCCGGTCCGGTTTTTCGGGAAACTCTTCTTTTAAGGCCGCCACGCGGGCGTCGATATGGGCACGGATCGTCTCGACGTCGTCGGACAGCCCCATCAGCTTCAATGGCCCCAAATCGGAGGTTCGGCAACGCCCGATACGCCCGTCGCCGTTCAACTCCGCCAGTTCCAGGGACGACCCGCCAATGTCGCAGACCAAACCCTTGGCCCCGGGCCAGCCCAAAAGCACCCCTTGCGCCGATAGCCGCGCTTCTTCGCCGCCGCTGATGACCGCCATTTTGAGACCGGCCTCAACCGCCACCTCGTTTTGGAAATCGGCGCCGTCGGCGGCATCGCGCACCGCAGCCGTAGCGACGGTGACCAAGGGCGATACGCCCATACCGCGCGCTAAGGCGGCAAACCGTTTGAGCTCTGCCACCGCGCGTTTCCGCCCACGGGCGTTCAAATGGCCCGTATCGGCAATGCCCTCGCCCAAGCCGCAAAGAAGCTTTTCGTTGAAGTAATATGCCGGACTTCGGGCGGCGCCGTCGAAGACAACCAAGCGGACCGAATTTGACCCGATATCGATGACCCCCACCCGGCTAAGCGCCCGTGCATCCGGCCCATCGAATAACGGAAACCCGAACAAGGCGCGTTCGGCCTGTTCGTCGTCAGCAACCATGTCTGATATGTCTCCCGTCATCCCAGACCTTTGGTGGCAAAGGCGCCGCACCACGTCAACGGATGATCTTTATCCCCTGAACTTCGTCTTGGTCGTGGGTCAGCTCGGGCACATCGGCCGCGCCGGCCGAACCGCGTCCCGACAGCGATGGATTTTCCATAAAAAACCGGTGGCAGTTAAACGGCGATTCAATCTGGCTGAGATCGGGGCGGGAGAACGATCCATCGGAATTCAGCACCCAGGATTGCGCCTCATCGCGCAAATTCGCGGACATGATTTGTTCCACAATTTGCGCCTTTACGGTCGGATTTTTGCATTCCACCAAGGTTTCGACCCGTCGGTTGAGATTGCGCCCCATCCAATCGGCGGAAGAGATAAAGACGCGCGCCTGCTTTGAGGGCAGACCGTGACCGTTGCCATAGCACACGATCCGCGAATGCTCGAGAAACCGGCCGACCACGGATTTGACGCGAATGTTTTCGGACAAACCGGCAATGCCAGGCCGCAATCCACAGATGCCGCGGATCACAAGGTCGATCTTCACCCCGGCCTGGCTTGCAGCATAAAGCGCGTCGATCACATCGGGCTCGATCAGGCTGTTCATCTTCGCCCAAACAGCCGCCGGCCGGCCTGCACGGGCATGTTCGGTCTCCGCTTCGAGGTTTTCAATGATCCGCGCTTTCAGCGTCATCGGCGAGATGGCGAGGTTTTCCAACGTCGCAGGTTCCGCATATCCGCCGACATAATTGAACACCTTGGTGGCGTCACGGCCAAGTGCGGCATCGGTCGTGAAAAGACTAAGGTCGGTATATATCTTTGCCGTGATCGGGTGGTAATTGCCGGTGCCAAAATGCGTATAGGTTACCAAACGCGACCCTTCGCGCCGGACGACGGTGCTGATTTTGGCGTGCGTTTTGTAATTGATGAACCCGTAGATCACATGTGCGCCAGACCGTTCCAACTTGCGCGATTGGCGAATGTTGGCGGCCTCGTCAAACCGGGCCTTTAGCTCAACCAAGGCGGTGACGGATTTGCCGTTTTCCGCCGCCTCACACAGCGCATCAACGATGGGGCTTTCATTTGACGTGCGATAAAGCGTCTGTTTGATCGCCACGACATAGGGGTCTTGGGCGGCCTGCTGTAGAAACCGGATGACCATGTCAAAGGTCTCATAGGGATGGTGCAGCAACATGTCCTTCTGCCGGATCGCAGAGAACATGTTTCCTTCGTGGTCTTGCACGCGTTCCGGCACGCGCGGGCTGAAGGCAGGCCATAGCAGATCGGGGCGATTATCAACGACCAACTCTTTGAGGCTCACAAGGCCGACCATGCCGGACACCTCGACGATCTCATCGCCCTCAACGCCAAGTTCCTCGACAATCTCGGCCCTCAGATCGTCCGGCGCACCGACCGAGATTTGAAGCCGCACGACCTCGCCGCGGCGGCGCCGCTTTAGCGCGGTTTCAAATTCCCGCACCAAATCTTCGGCCTCTTCCTCGACCTCCAGATCGCTATCGCGCAAGACGCGGAAGGTGCAGGAGCCGACCAACCGATAGCCCGGGAATAACTCCCCGACATACATCAAAAGCAATTCCTCAAGCGGCAAGAACCGCGCCGTCCCCTCATCGGCCGGTAGGCGAATAAATCGCTCGATCTGGCCCGGGATCGGCAACAGCGCCTGCAACAGACGGCCATCGCTTTGGCGTTCCATCTGCAAAGCAAGCGACAGACCTTCATTGGCAATGAACGGAAAAGGGTGGGCAGGATCGATCGCCAAGGGCGACAAGACGGGGAAGACTTGGGTTAGAAAATAGCTCTCTAAATGCGCCCGGTCCTCATCGCTCAGCCCCTGGCGGGTCAAGATGTGCAGGCCCGCCGCATCTATCTCGGTTTTGAGCGTCTGCCACGCCGATTGCTGGGCCGCCATCAGCTTATGCGCATCGGCATTGATGAGCTTTAGCTGCACCGCTGCCGTCCGGCCATCATGAGATGGGTTGGTGTTGCCTTCCTCGGCAAGGTTGCGCAGGCCCGCCACCCGGACGGTGTAAAACTCATCCAAATTGCCCGCGGAAATCGACACGAAACGGACCCGCTCTAACACCGGCACGCGCGGGTTGGCGGCCTCCTCCAATACGCGCCAGTTAAACGCCAACCAAGAGGTTTCCCGGTTGAAGAACCGCCGCGGTCCTGAGATGTCCTCATCGGCCAGATCGACCGGTGTTGGATAGACATCGGTTAGAAAATTGGGCTGCGTCATCAGCGACCGCCTAACGGAGATACATGTCTGAATTGCGACACTTATAACTCCTCCGAGGTGGAAAGCACTTTTTTTGCAAGCTCGCGGCTCGGCGCGCGCTGTTCTGCAAGCGCCACCGCATCAAGGGCGGCGATAAAGGCGGCTGCGGCCGTAAAGGACCGTTCGATCCGCCGCACCGCATAGCTCAGCGTCGATGGCGGCACCGACAGGCCCACATCCAGCGAAAGCTTCACCATCACCGCCAACAACAGCGCATCATCGGGCAGGTCCATGCGCAGCAACCCGGTCTGCGCCATGCGGCTGGCCAAATCCGGCAGCGTGATCTGCCACAGCGATGGCGGGTTGCGCGCGGTCAGCAAAAGCGGCGCCTGGCGTTCAGCAAAGCCATTGTGCAAATGAAACAACGCCTCTTCGGCCGCGCGGTTTCCCGCGATGGTATCCGCGTCTTCGATCGCAAGGGCCGGCGCCTCGCGATAGCGGCGCCACCCCGTTTCAAGCGCCTGTGCCGGCGCGATCTCTGCGCCGCTTTTGGCTGCCCAAACATGCACCAGATGGGTCTTTCCCGCCCCTTCCGGGCCGATGAGAACCATCTTGGACAGCGGCCATTCGGCCCATTGCTCAATACCCGCCAAGGCCGTTTGATTGGCGCTTGAGACAAAAAAATCGTCCCGACCCATGGCCGGCCTGTGGGGCAAGTCGAATGTCAATTGACGGCTCATGCCTCGTCGGCATCCTCCGACGCGCCTTCGACCCCGCGATACAGCAGCCCCTCGCGGTAGCGCGCAATTGCATAGCGGATCAACACGCCGATCATCGCGGCAACGGGCACGGCCACCAAAAACCCGACAAGGCCAAAGACGGCACCAAAGGCCGACAGCGCAAAGATCAACCAGACCGGATGCAAGCCCACCGACGAGCCCACGAGGTTCGGCGTCAGGATATTGCCCTCGACAAACTGGCCAAACTGGAAAACGGCGTAAATCGCCACGATCCAAAGCCAATCGCCCCAGAACTGGAACAGCGCAAGGCCCACGGCCAGCGCGCCACCGATCAGCGCGCCCAAATACGGAATGAACGTCAAAAGACCGGCGATGAAACCCACGAGAATGCCGAAATTCAGCCCCATCAACATCAGCGCAATCGCATAAAACGTGCCCAGGATCAGGCAGACCGTCCCCTGCCCACGGACAAAGCTTGCCAATGTCTGATCGATCTGACCGGCCAGATCGCGGATGACAGGCGCATGATCGCGCGGCAACAGCGTATCGATCTCAGCGACCATACGGTCCCAATCCTTCAAGAGGTAGAAAAAGACCACCGGCACCACGATCATAAAAACAAGCACGTTCACCACGCCCAAGGCGGAGTTCAGCACCCGGCTCAAAAGCTCATCCCCCCGCGCCTGGATCGAATCGCCGATCGACGCGATCGACTGCCGCAAGGGCGAACCTTCGGCCATCGCATCGGGGAAGCGTTGGTTGAGATAGGATTGGATGCTCTGAAAAATCTCTGGCGCTTGGCGCACGAGTTCAACCGTTTGCGAAATCAGTAGTGGAAAAACAACGACCGAGACCAATACGAGGATCAGAATAGCCGCCAGGCAAATGACAATCGCAGCCCAAAGCCGGGACAGTCCCATCCGTTCCAAGCGGTCCGCCACGGGATCGAAGAAATAGGCCAAGGCGCCGCCGATAATGAACGGCAACACAACATCGCCTAAATACCACAACAGGGCCAAAAAGACCGCAGCCGCGATGCTCCAATAGATGATTTGCTGCCGAACCGGGAGAGCCATTTGCCTTTGATGCCCCAGCAAGCGGCGGCATTCAAGCGCGTGTGAAAAACGCCAAAAGTCGGGCCCAAAGCTGCGGCTCGGTCTCGAAATCGAATGCATGGCCTTGGCCCTCAGCCACAAAAAGATCGGGTGGATTGCCCGCCGCGTCCAATCTCTTGGCCAGGTTTAGCGTCATTTGATGATCCCAAACCTCATCGGCGGTGCCGACCGACAGAAAGACGGGCCGCGGGAAAAGCTGGATGTCGATGGCCCGGCCGGGGGTAAGCGCGACGTCATTGCCAGGCCAAACCCAGGCGCGCGCCTGGCCCGCCTCGCGCGGATGACCGGCGCGCATCTCGGCCACGTCGAAGGCGGGAATGCAGTGATCGGCTGGCGCATGCGCGGCGATCCTGCGGAACGGCAAATCGCCGCCGCCAATGGCACCAAGATGCATCGCCAATTCGCCACCGCGCGACCAGCCAAACAGATCGAGCGTCGCAATCCCGGGCGTCGCGCGCAGGGCCCGCGCGGCATCCAAGATCGCGGTGATATCGACCTCGTGGATTGTCCCCGCGCCCCAGACATCTCCCGTGCCGTATGCAAATGGCAAGGCCGCAACACCATGTGCGGCCAAAATCGCGGCAAAGCGATGCGACCATCCCGACCCAGGCCCTTCCGAGCCGTGCAAAATCATGACGCACGGCATGTCGCCTGCGACTTTGGGCGCATAAAGTGGCCCGGCGCCGGCAATAGGGGTCAATTGCAGGCTCACAGCCAAAACCCGCATCCGGCCTCACGCCCTGCGTGCCACGCCGCGATCGGCCTTGGTCGCAAACGACCCTTAGCTTTGCGCCGCACGGATCAGTCGCAATATGTCGCGGGCCGCGTCGGGAATATTCGTTCCGGGGCCAAAGATTGCCTTCACCCCGGCCTTGGTGAGGAAATCGTAGTCTTGTTGCGGGATCACACCGCCGCAAATGACGATGATCTCTCCGGCTCCGGCCGCCTCAAGCGCGGCGATCAGTTTCGGCGCTAGGGTCTTATGCCCCGCCGCTTGGGACGAAATGCCGACCACATGCACGTCATTGTCGATCGCGTCCTGCGCGGCTTCTTCGGGGGTTTGAAACAGCGGGCCGACATCCACGTCAAAGCCGATATCGGCAAAGGCCGTCGCGATGACTTTGGCGCCCCGGTCATGGCCATCCTGGCCCATCTTCACAACCAGCATTCGGGGGCGCCGACCTTCCGCCGCGGCGAAGGCTTCGACATCGCTTTGGATCGCGTTAAAGCCCGGATCGCCGTCATAGGCGGCGCCGTAGACGCCGGCGAGCGTTTTGACTTCCGCGCGGTGGCGGCCGAATACCGTCTCCATGGCCATCGAAATTTCCCCGACCGAGGCCCGTGCGCGGGCGGCTTCAACCGCCGCGGCCAGTAAATTCCCGCCCCCCGCCGCCACCGTTTCAAGGTTGTCCAGCGCGGCGTTGCAGGCCGCGTCATCCCGGGTTTTGCGGATCGCGGCGAGCCGGGCAACCTGCGCGTCGCGGACGGCCTCGTTATCGATCTCCAGGATGTCGATCGGGTCTTCGTTCTCCTTGCGGTACTTGTTCACGCCAACGATCACCTCGCTACCGCGGTCGATCATTGCCTGCCGCCGCGCCGCGCTTTCTTCGATGCGAAGTTTGGGCATTCCGCTGCCAACGGCCTTGGTCATCCCGCCCATCGCCTCGACCTCTTCGATCAGGTCCCAGGCTTTTTCCGCCAATTCCGCGGTCAGAGCTTCGACGTAGTAAGACCCGGCCAAAGGATCGACGACCTGGGTCACGCCGGTTTCCTCTTGCAAAACAAGCTGCGTATTGCGGGCAATGCGGGCGGCAAATTCCGTCGGAAGCGCAATCGCCTCATCCAGCGCATTGGTATGCAGCGATTGCGTGCCGCCCAAAACAGCGCTCATCGCCTCATAGGCGGTTCGAACCACATTGTTATAGGGGTCCTGTTCCTGCAAACTGACGCCAGAGGTCTGGCAATGGGTGCGCAGCATCCGCGATCTGGGGTTCTTGGGTTCAAATTCATCCATAATGCGCGACCACAAAAGCCGTGCAGCCCGCAATTTTGCCGCTTCCATGAAAAAGTTCATGCCGATGGCGAAAAAGAAGCTCAGCCGCCCCGCGAATTGATCGACATCCATGCCGCGGGCGATCGCCGCGCGGACATATTCGCGGCCATCAGCCAAGGTAAAGCCCAGTTCCTGAACCAGGTTCGCGCCGGCCTCTTGCATGTGATAGCCAGAGATCGAGATCGAATTGAATTTCGGCATCTCTTCGGCGGTATAGGCAATGATATCGGACACGATCCGCATCGATGGCTCCGGCGGATAGACATAGGTGTTGCGCACCATGAACTCTTTGAGGATGTCGTTCTGGATTGTGCCGGAAAGCTGCGCCCGGTCGACGCCCTGTTCCTCGCCGGCAACAATAAAGCTCGCCAAAACCGGGATGACCGCGCCATTCATGGTCATCGACACCGAGACCTTGTCCAGCGGAATGCCGTCAAAGAGAATCTTCATATCCTCGACGCTGTCGATGGCGACGCCAGCCTTACCAACATCGCCCAAAACGCGCGGATGGTCGCTGTCATAGCCGCGATGCGTGGCCAGATCGAAGGCGACCGACACGCCTTGTTGTCCGGCGGCTAACGCCTTGCGATAGAACGCGTTCGACGCCTCTGCCGTGGAAAACCCGGCATATTGGCGGATCGTCCAGGGGCGCCCGGCATACATCGTAGCCTTCACGCCGCGCGTGAACGGGGCCTGTCCGGGGATGCTGCCGAGATGGTCCAAGCCATCCAGGTCCGCCTCGGTATAAAGCGGTTTGACGGCAATACCTTCCAACGTCTGCCAGGTCAGATCTGACGGGTCGCGGCCTTTGAGTTCAGCCTGGGCGAGATCACGCCAGGCGTCGGTTTTGGGCGTATCCTTCATTGGCTTGTCCTCTTCCTGGTCCTGTCGCGCCCGGAGCTTCGCCCAGGTCGTCGATATAGATCGCCTGTCCATCCGCGCCCGATCTCAGCCAGGCGATGTCTTCGGCATATTGCGCCTGAAGCGCCCGGCGCTGGCTGGCATTAAAGGGCATGAACCGGCCCGTCTGTTCTATCACACCTTCGCTCGATTGGCCCATATCGGCCAAATGGCTCCGCAATGCGGCCGGTGTTGGGGCGGCATTGTGCCAATCGCGCCGCCCCGACAGACGCGGCAGGTCCGGACCCAACAGGGCGCGGGCCAGCACTTCTGGCCGGGCCGACATCATTTCATGCGTCCATACGCAGATGCGGGCGTCTGGAAAGGTCGCGGCCAATTCGGTGATGACATGGCGCCAGCGCCGTGGCTGATCGACCAATGCCGCCGAAAGCTGCGCCGAAGGGACCGGGCCCGACCGCGCGACGCAAAACGCCACGGCTGAGGCCCACCAGGCATCGTAGGATCGAATGCCAAAGGCCAGTTGCCGGCAATGCGGGCCAAAGGTGCCCGCCAAACGGCGGGCCCGGCCGCCGGCGTCGGGATAAAGGCAGCGATGCGACAAGGTGTGGCGCAATGTGCCCACCATGTTTTCTTCGCTGACCAGCAATTGGCGCGTACCGTCCGCGGCGAGCCCGTCGAGCGCGTCGGTCACGCGGCGCGAGACATGCGGCTGGCGACGATTGACCCAGGACAGCGCGGGCCGTGCGGGGCCGATCAGGCCTTCGAAGAGATCCGACCGCGTCCGCTTCGGCCCCCAATAGGCGTAACCTTTGGCCGCCAGCCCCCCCCGGCTTTGGCCGATCATGCGCTGAAAGGTCGTCGTCGCCGTCCGGTGCGCACCGAAATGCAAGGTCACATCCAACAAAGCTCTCCGCGCCGATCTGTTCTGGCGGCGGTTGTCGGGACTTGCGGTAAAGGCGCGGTAAATTGCAGCGATTTTGCTGCGCAGCGGGGTTCGGCACACGAAAGGCTTCGCAATCGCTGGCATGGTGCCTATATCTGGCCGGAGCGGAGGTGAAATGACGCAAACCAAACGAGCGATTTTTGCTGTAATCTTGGGGCTCTGCACCGGGCAAAGCGCGATATCGCAAGACATTGCAACGGCCAGTGAGTCGACGACGGAATTGCCGCAAGAGGCCGTCGATCCGCTCGCGCCGCGCGATGCAACTGAAACAAATTTGAATGACTTTCTCTGGCTTAATCGGCCGATCATTGTGTTCGCCGACACAGCAGCCGATCCCCGGTTCCAGGAACAAATGGCACTGCTCGAAGAACGCTCAGGCCCGCTTTTGGACCGCGATGCGGTCATCATCTTCGACACCGACCCCGATGCCGGTTCTGCCATCCGGACAGAACTGCGCCCGCGGGGTTTCGCGCTTGTGGTGCTGACCAAAGACGGCGCCGTCGGCTTTCGCAGCCCCTCGCCGCGCGACGTGCGCGAAATCACCCGGCGTATCGATAATTTCTCCATCCGCCAGGAAGAATTGCGGACCGGCGGCTGATCCCGCGCGCAGTGCGCTGTCAGATCGGCGGTCGCGTCGCGTTCGAAAGCTATCTCCGCGCGCCTGCTCACTCGAACTCCAAGATGATATCATCGACGGCAAGGCTGTCGCCGGGGGTAGCCTTGACCGACGCCACCACGCCCTTCTTTTCGGCGCGCAAGATGTTTTCCATCTTCATCGCTTCGACCGTGGCCAGCGCCTGACCCTCCTGGACCTCCTGGCCGGCTGCAACGTCGATCTTCACGACCAGCCCGGGCATCGGGCAGAGCAGATATTTGGATGTATCCGGGGGGAGCTTTTCCGGCATGCGCGCGGCCAGTTCCGCCGCACGCAGGGACCGCGTCTTCACATCCAAATCGGCGCCACGATACCGGATGCGAAAGCCCTCGCTGCGGGGCTCGACCTTTAGAACAATATCCGGCGCGGCAGCCGCGTCCTGGCCAAATCGCACCGGGGCCAGCATGTCCCCGGGCCGCCAATCGACCAGTGTCGGACGCGGCACTTGCGGCGCGCTGTCCAGGCGCGTTGTCGGGGCGCTGCCGTGATCTGCCTGGGAATACGGCCCCACCGCAATCACGGCCTCAAATTCGCCGATCTGCACCGCAAACCGGTCGGGCACCGCGTCGATATCGCGGAACTTGCCAGAGACCTGCCATTCGCGCCGTCGCCGCAGAGCCATCATCGAGGCCGCTGCACGTGCGATGGCGTCGAGCGTGGCATCTTCCAAATCAACCCCTTGGAAACCTTCGGGATATTCCTCCGCGATAAAGGCGGTCGTCATGTCGCCTGCGACAAATTTTGGATGCGCCATGACCGCCGATAGAAACGGCAAATTGTGCCCAATCCCCTCCACCTCAAAGCCGTCAAGCGCGTGGAGCATGCCATCAATCGCCGCCGCGCGTGTCTCGCCCCATGTGCATAGCTTGGCGATCATTGGGTCGTAATACATCGAAATCTCACCGCCTTCGTAGACGCCGGTATCGTTGCGCACGACCGGGGCGGACGGTCGCAGGCCTGGCGCATAATCCGGCGTCTCTGTCGGTGGGCGGTACCGCGTCAGACGTCCGATCGACGGCAGGAAATTGCGATAGGGATCCTCAGCATAAAGCCGGCTTTCCATGGCCCAGCCCTTGAGCGCGATATCGTCTTGGGCGAATGCGAGTTTTTCGCCAGCCGCCACCCGGATCATCTGTTCGACCAGATCCACGCCCGTGATCAACTCGGTCACCGGATGTTCGACTTGCAGCCGCGTATTCATTTCCAGGAAATAGAATTTGCGGGCGCCATCGACGATAAACTCCACCGTGCCGGCGCTGGTATAGCCAACGGCCTTTGCCAGCGCGACCGCTTGCGTGCCCATTGCGGCCCGGGTTTCGGCATCCAAGAACGGCGATGGTGCTTCTTCGATCACCTTTTGGTTGCGCCGCTGGATCGAACATTCTCGCTCACCCAGATAAAGGCAGGTCCCATGCCGATCTCCGAGAACCTGAATTTCAATATGGCGCGGTTGGGTGACGAATTTCTCGATGAAAATCCGGTCATCCCCAAAACTCGCTGCCGCTTCGTTCTTGGACGATTGAAACCCCTCGCGCGCCTCGGTTTCGTCCCAAGCGATGCGCATCCCCTTGCCACCGCCGCCGGCGCTGGCCTTGATCATCACCGGATAGCCGATCTCGCCCGCTATCTTTGCGGCCTCATCAGCATCCGCGATCAGCCCCATATAACCCGGCACGGTGCTCACGCCGGCTTCGGCGGCAATCTTCTTTGAGGTGATCTTGTCGCCCATCGCTTCGATGGCTTTGGCCGGCGGGCCGATAAAGGCCACGCCTGCGGCCTCCAACGCCTCTGCAAAGGCTCTGTTTTCCGACAGAAAGCCATATCCGGGATGCACCGCATCGGCACCGCTTTGCCGGATGGCCGCCATCACCTTGTCGATCACGATATAGCTTTCGGCCGCCGGCGCGGGCCCGATATGGATGGCCTCGTCGGCCATTTGAACATGCAAGGCGCGCGCATCGGCATCGGAATAGACGGCCACCGTGGCTATGCCCATCCGACGCGCTGTCTTGATCACCCGGCAGGCTATTTCGCCACGATTGGCAATCAGGATTTTCTTGATCATATCCGCTCCCCCGATGCGCTGATTGCGCACACCAAAAAACACCCGTTGGCCCGGTCGGGGTGCACCCCGCCGGTCCATTTTCGTTGGTTAACCTGGACCTGGGACGCGCGCCGGTCAGCAGGGTCCCAAATCATCGCAGAGCGCGCCGGCGCCGACGCCGACCAAAGCGCCCGCGGCAATTGGCCCGCTAAGGGCCAGCATGGCAACGCCGCCCAGCGCGCCACCCAGCCCGGCACGTTCGATATCCGATCCGGTGCATGCGGCAAGCGCCGTGCACAAGATGATTGCAATGGTAAGTTTTTGTTTGGCCCGCATTTTGCGTGTTCCTGTCTCGATTTGCCTCGTCGTAGGTCGGAGTGTACCAGGCCATCGATTCGCAAGAAAGCCCCATGCGCGCCGCGCCGCCGCGCCCGCACCAGCGCGCGGCGGAGATGTCGCAAAACCGCAATAAAAAAGGGCGATCTCTCGATGGTATCGGTAGATCGCCCCTTAGGGGAAGGGTAACACGTCTTGTCAAAGCCGGCTGTGTAACTGCTGGGGACAGTCGCCGGTGGGTTGAATATGGCACAAGGAACGCCTCGCCAAAAGGACAAGTTTTTGAAATGCACAATCAATTGGCGGTAATCCGCCAAAATTCGGCGTGTCATCGGCCAGGATCCCTCCAAAATCCCTCACCGGTGAAGGCGTCGGGAAAGCTGGCCCGCGCGCGGGCTTCGTCGATTCGGAGCAGCGCGTCGTAGCTTTCTGGGTCAAACGGTTCATCTGCCGGAACAATTTCCCGTCCCAGCAGCCAAGAAAGGCGCCCGGCATCCAGATTGCCCCGCGCAAACGGCGCATCTCCAAAGAGTTGCCAAATCGCCTCCAAAAAGGCGGCATCTGCGCGCCGATCGGCCGGTCGGCGGTCGGCATGCCGTTCTCGCTGTTTCAACGGCGTGGCCCCGGCCTTGTTTTCACGCCGGATCGTGAATTGGTGGTCTGTCCCGGGCAGACGAGAGGGGAAACCACGGTGCTTGATCATGGCCGCCGCGCGATCAGATCAATCTCGACCAAGGCGCCGACGGCAAGCGCCGTTACCCCAATGGTTGTGCGCGCAGGCAGCTTGTCGGGTGCGAAAAAGGCACTGTAGGTCTCGTTAAACGCGGCATAGTCGCGCTCAAACGCGGTCAGATAGGCGCGCACCTGGACGATATGGGTCAGATTGAGCTCAAGCCCGGCAAGCACAAGCTTGAGATTGGCCATCACTTGGCGCGTCTGCGCCGCGATCCCGTCGGGCAGCGGCGCATCGGGCGCGGCCGGATCGGTCGGCATCTGCCCGGTCAGAAACACCCAGCCATCGGCCTCGACGGCATGACTAAACGGCGCCACAGGCCGCGGCCCGCCAGGGATCATATGGAAGAGGGGATCAGCCACTTGCGACACCGTTGTCCATCGCCGAAACGTCGACAAAAAAAGCTAACAGGATGCAAGCAACCCCCAACGATAGAGCGAATGCCGGTTTTCTGCTCATCCAGGCCAGCGGTCTTCTGATTTCAATAGGAAATTCGATTTCCAAAGCGACGTTGCTCAATACGACTGCGCGACAGCGATTAAGCTGGACCAGCCGTACCAAACTATACAAAAGCGTTGCGAAAAGGCAGACCGCAGAGATGCAAATCAGCCAAACTGTAAGCCACTCCGTGTCACCAAAAGAAACCGACGCGAAAGCAAAAATCGACAGAAATGGTGCACCTGAAAACACCACAGCGAACTTGTTGCCTTCTTCCGACGCAGCTCTGTAGCGCTCGATTTCTTGGTTAGACGAATACTCAGGCATCGACCCAACTCACAACGGAATATTGTCGTGCTTTTTCCAGGGCATTTGTCCCTTTTTCTTGCGTAGCATCGCAAAGGCGCGGGCGACGCGGCGGCGGGTGGAGTGGGGCTGGATGACCTCGTCGATAAAGCCCCGCTCGGCGGCCACGAACGGGTTGGCAAAGCGGTCCTCATAGGCGGCTGTGCGCTCGGCGATCTTTTCGGCATCGCTCAGTTCGGACCGGTAGAGGATCTCCACCGCGCCTTTTGCGCCCATCACCGCCACTTCGGAGGTCGGCCAGGCATAGTTCACGTCGCCGCCCATATGCTTAGAACTCATCACCACATAGGCGCCGCCATAGGCTTTGCGGGTGATCACCGTGACCTTCGGCACCGTCGCCTCCCCATAAGCAAACAAGAGCTTCGCGCCGTGCTTGATCACACCGCCATATTCCTGACCCGTGCCGGGCAGAAAACCCGGCACATCGACCAAGGTCAGGATCGGGATTTCAAAGGCGTCACAAAAGCGCACAAACCGCGCAGCTTTCCGCCCGCTATCGATATCAAGCACGCCGGCCAAGACCATCGGTTGGTTGGCCACAACGCCGATCGTCTGCCCCTCGAGCCGGATAAACCCGGTGATGATATTGCCGGCAAAATCGCGCTGGATCTCATAAAAATCGCCCTCATCGGCGATCTTCAGGATCAGCTCTTTCATGTCGTAGGGTTGGTTGGGATTGTCCGGGATGAGCGTATCAAGGCTCATCTCAATCCGGTTGGGATCATCGAAGACCGGCCGTATCGGGGGTTTTTCCCGGTTCGAGAGCGGCAGGAAGTCGATCAAACGCCGCGTCTCCGCCAGCGCTTCCACGTCGTTTTCGAAAGCCGCATCCGCGACCGAGCTTTTTTTGGAATGCGTGCCCGCCCCGCCCAATTCCTCGGCTGTAACAACCTCGTTGGTCACGGTTTTCACGACATCGGGTCCCGTGACGAACATGTAGGAGCTGTCTTTGACCATGAAGATGAAATCGGTCATCGCGGGCGAATACACCGCGCCGCCGGCGCAGGGGCCCATGATCAAGCTGATCTGCGGCACAACACCTGAAGCCATGATATTGCGCTGAAAGATCTCTCCGTACGCGGCCAGGCTCGACACGCCTTCTTGGATACGGGCACCGCCACTATCGTTGATCCCGATCACCGGCGCGCCGTTTTGCATCGCCATATCCATGATCTTCACGATCTTCATGGCATGCGTTTCGCTGACCGATCCGCCCAGCACCGTGAAATCCTGCGCGAAGACGTAGACGACCCGACCGTTAATCGTGCCCCATCCGGTCACGACCCCATCGCCGCGCGGCTTGGACTTTTCCATGCCGAAATCGGTGCACCGGTGGGTGATAAACATGTCGTATTCTTCGAAACTGTCCTCGTCGAGGAGCAGATCGATCCGCTCGCGCGCCGTCAGCTTGCCTTTGGCATGCTGGGCATCGATCCGTTTTTCACCGCCGCCCAGGCGGGCCTCGTGCCGGCGCTGTTCCAACTCGGCCAAAATGTCGTTCATCGCGTCCCTCCGCTTCTCGCCCGGCAAATTAGGCCAAGCGATGCGGTGGGGATAGGCGAAAGGCGCAAATTTGCAAACATCTTTGCAAACGAGGCCGCGGCGTTGCGAAGCGACGCTGCTAGAGCGTTGTGCATGGGCGCACATAGACATCCCCGCCCGAGGGACCTAAAGCTGCGCGCATGTCCACATCTTCGCCCGCCCGGTTTTTGGATCGGACGACAGCGCCTCATGTTTTTACCTTGATCGTACTGACAGGCCTCGGCGCGCTGTCGATGAACGTCTTTTTGCCATCGCTGCCGGGAATGACGGCGTATTTCGAAGCCGATTACCGGCTCGTCCAACTGTCCGTCGCCCTTTATTTGGCGATGAATGCGGTGATGCAGATTTTCCTCGGTCCCATCTCGGATCGCTATGGCAGACGCATCGTTTTGGTTTGGTCGTTCTCGATTTTCCTCCTGGCAACGCTGGGCTGCCTGTTCGCACCGACCATTGAGGTTTTTTTGGCGTTCCGGATGCTCCAAGCGGCGGTAGCGTCGGGTCTGGTTTTGGGCCGCGCCGTGATCCGCGACATGTTCGACCAAGAAGAAGCGGCCAGCATGATCGGCTATGTCACGATGGGCATGGCCGTCGTGCCCATGATCGGCCCGATGATCGGTGGAGAGCTTGATGCGGCCTTTGGCTGGCAGGCCAATTTCGTTTTGCTATTTGCCTTGGGCGCAGTGGTCTTGTGGCTCATCTGGGCCGATCTTGGGGAAACCGCACGCACAACCTCAACAAGCTTTAGCGCGCAATTTGCCGATTATCCGGAGCTCTTCACGGCCCGCCGATTTTGGGGCTATGCAATGGCCGCGGCCTTCGCATCCGGCGCTTTCTTTGCCTATCTCGGTGGCGCGCCCTATGTCGGCTCCGAAGTCTTTGGATTGTCCAGCCAAGCCTTCGGGTACCTGTTCGGCGCGCCGGCGGTCGGCTATGCGGTCGGCAACGGCATCTCTGGCCGCTACAGTCGGCGGTTCGGCATCAACCGCATGATCCTTTGGGGCGGCTTGACGTCGACCGGCGGCATGGCTGCGGCGCTTTTGGTGTTCTTAACCGGCATCGGCAATGTCTACATGTTCTTCGCCTTCATGGTTTTTGTCGGGCTTGGAAACGGGCTGGTCATGCCCAATGCCATATCCGGCACCTTGTCGGTGCGGCCGCATTTGGCCGGCACCGCATCCGGCTTGGGCGGCGCGATCATGATCGGAGGCGGCGCGATGTTGTCGGCCTTTGCAGGCTCCATTCTGACGCCGGGCACGGGGGCCATTCCGCTCATCCTGATTATGCTGGTCACCTCCGCGATGAGCATCCTAGCGATTGTCTATACCATGCGCCGTGAGAGCCAGGTCACAGATACGACCGCCTAAGGATCTGTCCCAATTCGAACAATTCCCATCGAATCCACGAGCAAAGCGGAAATTTTTAGTCAAATTCGAACATCTACGGTCCGTCGAACAAACAATCCACAGGCAAACCGTGGTCCTGTGGGCTGTCGAAATGACCGTTAATCCACCGCCAAAGCGGCGCGCAGCTTTTCGGCATTGGCGCGGATCACATCGGCGTCTTCCATTTTCCCAGGCGGCCGAAGCGGAACCCCCGAATGGCGCGGCAGAACATGGAAATGCAGGTGGAAAACCTCTTGCCCCCCGGCGGCTTCGTTATATTGCTGCAACGTGATGCCATCGGCTTCGAAGGCCACCATCGCCGCCTTGGCCACGCGTTGCGATGTCGCCATACAGGCCGCCAATTGCGCCGGCGATGCATCCAGGAAATTGCGCGCGGCAGTCCGCGGGATGATCAGGCAATGGCCATCCGCGCGCGGCATGATGTCCATAAAGCACAACGTGTGCTCGTCGTCGTAGACCCGTTCTGACGGCAGATCGCCGCGTAGGATTTTCGCAAACACGTTGTCGCTGTCGTAGCTCATGAGCATCTCCCTTGTCGCGCCGCGACCCTAGCGGCGGTGCGCGGGCCTGTCGATCCTTGCTCCGCTGCTTTGCGTATACCGGTTTTGACATCGCAATCATGGCCGATGACGGCACTATCGACGCGTAACCTCTTCGGCGGTGCAAGGCCCGGGCGCATCGGTGGCGATTTTCGGTTTCGTTTGGATGCAAGGCACACCAAATCGGCGCGATCTGCTCTCCTGAACGTCTCCCGGTCAGCCGCCCACACCGCCGAGCAATGCGTGTGCACGTTTTGCCCGGTTCGCAACCGCGCAAGCCGCGTCCAAAGCTCGGTGCCATCCGTCATGGGCCAATTTAGGATGGATCCCCATCGTCTGGGCACCTCGCCCGACAAGATCGAATATTGACGACACCGACGGCGCGGTTAGGATCTCGGGAAAGGGAGAATTTCATGGAACTATCGGCAACCCGCGATATCGCGGCACCTCGGTCAGAGGTTTGGGCAGCGCTAAACTCGGCGGAGATCCTCTGTGCATGCATCCCCGGCTGCCAAGAACTGACCGGATCGCCAGAAGACGGCTTTGCCGCGACGGTCAAGCAAAAGATCGGCCCGGTCAAAGCAACCTTCAAAGGCGCGGTGTCCCTGTCGGATGTGGTCGAAGGCGAAAGCTACCGAATTGCTGGCGAAGGCAAAGGCGGGGTTGCGGGCTTTGCTAAAGGTGCTGCCTTTGTGCAGCTGGCCGATACCGACGACGGCGGGACGAGCCTCAGCTATGAGGTTGATGCCAGCGTCGGCGGCAAATTGGCACAATTGGGATCGCGCTTGATCGACGGCGCGGCACGACGCATTGCCGACGAGTTCTTTGAGCGCTTGCAAAACCATTTCGAGACAGACAACGCTTAGCGCGCGCTGTTCAACTTCGGCCTGCATCACGGACGTCGTCCTAGGCGATCCCGCCTCGCGCGGGGCCCATTGACGCCGTCTATTCCGCTGCCGTCTGGGCAGAAAGACCAAGCGCTGCCATGACGTCATTCAGCGCCATGGAGCCGAGCGTCACGACGCCTTCGGGGAAGACTTGATCTTCTGCAAGAAGCCCGGGAAAGGCGCAGGTCGCAAGTCCTGCATCCAGGGCGGCGGCGGCACCTGCGGGCGTGTCCGCGATGGCCACACAGGATTGTGGCGGGACGCCAAGCTGCTGCTGCGCCAGCAGCACGCCGTCTGGATGGGGCGCAAGGCGGTCGACATGGTCGCGCGTCACGATGGCATCAAATTCAATACCTGCACGCGTCCGCGCCGTGGCCGACAAAACGGCATGCGCCACGGCAGGCGCCGCGCGCGAGACAAGTGCCAGCGAGAGTTTCCGACGCGCCGCCCAGCGCAAAAGTTCTGCTACGCCATTGCGCACGGGCATCTCGCCATTCATGCGCGCCGCAAAACTGCGGATATGTGCCGCGTCGAGTTTTTCTGCATCAACCTCTGCGCCGACGAACGCGGCATATCGGGCGGCCAGCTGGCGATCGCCCCCGGGGCGCATCAGTTCGGCATAGGCGTCCCACGACCAGTCCCAACGCATGCCATGGGCCCGAAAAGCGGCGTTCCACGCCTGCCGGTCGATCTCCGAACATTCCGCGATCGATCCGAGACCGACAAAAATCAGCGCACCAATATTCATATTGGGTCCTCCATCCGATGAAGGTTTGTCTTATCGGCGCGGTGCGCAATCTGCGCGTGCCGCTTTTCGCACTGGCTTCGACGTTGAAGAGTCAGGAATGGGCATCTGCGATAGGAGTTGCCTAAATCGAAGGCGATTAACGTCTATCGTTTAGCCTTTGGTTTCGTGCACGGCTGGGGTCACAAGCCTGCGATTTATGACGGACTCGCGCCAAGTCATGTAAGACACAGCGCCCATGATCAAGGCACCTCCGACGATCACCCAAGCGTCCACGGGCTCAGCGAAGACGAGCAATCCCAGAAGCGTCGCCCAAACAAGCTGAACAAAGGCAACCGGCTGTGTGACCGTGATCGGCGCCGCCCGAAAGGCCAAGGTCATGGTGTAGTGACCCGCAGTTGCAAAGACCGCAACACCGGCCAAGAGAAACAGATCCTCACGCGCGGGCCAGACCCAATCAAGCAGCGCAAACGGCGTCAGCCCGATTGTCACTGTGACTGAGAGCATGGCGACAATCACGGCAGGCTCCGTTTCATCTGCAAGAATTTTCGTTAACAAATAGCCAACCGCAAAGGCCAGCGCGGTGACGAGCATGGCAAGGTGCCCGGTGTTCAATTCTCGCAGCCCCGGCCGGAGGATGATCATCGCACCGATCAGGGCCAGCACGATGGCCAAGATGCGCCGCAGCGCCAAACGCTCGCCCAAAACGAGCGCGGCAAGCACGGTCACATAGACCGGGTTGAGGTAATTCATCGCGGTCACCTCAGCCAAAGGGATCTGCGTCATCGCATAGAACCACAAGATCACGCCCAGCGTGTGGGCCACCCCTCGGGCCGAAAACAGCATCAGCGACCGGCGCGTGAACTGCGCTCGCCGCAGCGCCGGGATCATCGGGATCAGAAAGACGAGGCCAAAGATGTAGCGCAGAAACGCCGATTGCGCGGGTGGCACATCATCGCCAACGAATTTGACCAAGGCTGTAACCGCGACGAAACACAGGCCGGTCACCAGCATCCAAATCACACCCCAGACAGGGCCTCTATACGCGTCGGTTGGCATGGCGCTCTTTCAACCCGATCGGCGCTAGCGCCACAAGGCCCATATCTCCAGCAGCAGCTTGGCCGCGATCGCCCACATCACGAGCGCGACACCAAGGTCGAGCACGCGCCAAGCCGCGGGCCGGGCAAAAAAGGGGGCCAAGACCCGCGCGCCAAAGCCCAAGGAAAAGAAAAATACGAATGACGATAGCACCGCTCCGGCGCCAAACCAGACGGCGTCCGGGCCATATCTCGATGCGACCGACCCAAGAAGCACGACCGTATCGAGATAGACATGCGGGTTTGCCCATGTCAGCAAGAGACATGTCACGATGGTCGGCCAAAATGCGTCCGACACACCCTCCGCGCTCAGCAATGCATTGCCGCCCCGAACGGCGGATCGAAACGCAATCGCGCCATAGACGATCAAAAACGCCGCGCCACCGACCAAAAGTACCGGCGATATCCAAGGCAGCATGTCGGCGATCTTAGTAAAGGATGTCACGCCAATTGCGATCAGCATCGCATCCGATATCGCACAGGTCAGGACCACGGCCAGCACATGGCTGCGCCGCAACCCTTGACGCAGAACAAAGGCGTTCTGCGACCCGATCGCCAGGATCAAAGAAAGCCCAAGGGCAAATCCATCTGCTGCAATGTCCACCATCGCATCGTGCTAACCGGTTCTGCGCGGAAGCTCTAGATACCGGTGCCGCTTCTTTTGCCGTCGCTTCGTTTACCTACGCACTGCGCTTTGCTGTGCTGTGCTATCGCATCGCCGCCCAAATGACCTTATGGTCCGGCCATGGACGGACATCCCATCGATCTTTCGACTTGGCCGCGCACGGATCAGTTCCGGTTTTTCCGCAGCTTTGAGCGGCCGCATTTCGCGGTGACCGCGCGCCTCGATGTCACGGGGTTGCTCCTTCGGGCAAAGCCCGCGGGCATATCACCCTATCGCGCCTGCCTTTATGCCATCGGCGCCGGCTTTGATCGTGTCGATGCGCTGCGGGTGCGGTTTAAAGGCGAGGATGTGATCGCCTTCGACCGCGTCGATCTGTCGATGACGGTGCCCCGCGAGGACGGCACCTTTGGCTATGCGTATCTCACCTGGATGCCGGACTTTCCCGCCTTCGATGCCGCCGCCAAAGACCAGCTCGCGCAGGCCGCGGCCGGGCGCACGCTCAGCCCCAACAGCACACGTCTCGATATGGCCTATCTGTCATGCCTGCCATGGCTCGATTATACCGCGCTTACAAATGCGATGCCGGATGCGGACGATCCGATCCCGCGGATCGGCTGGGGAAAGTTCAGCAAAACCGCGGAGGGCTTTGACATGGCGATGACGGTCGAGGTGCACCATGCCATTGCCGATGGCCGTCACGTCGCCGAATTCTTTGCCGCAGTCCAAGACACGCTGGCGGCGGTTTCGCGCTAATCGGATCATCTGGGCATGCGTTCTTGGAAAAGATCGCCGCTTACGGCAGACGCCACATCTCTAACAGCCGCTTCAAAGCAGAGGTCTGCATATAAAATACCGCTGTGACCGCCAGTCGAAACTGGTCACGCAAGATGATCCATCGCTGGTGGGCTTTGATCCAATGGGGGCTTTGAAAAATCGGCGCCGTCCGCGCCTCGGCATGCTCCAACCGCATATCCGCGATGGCTTGGGCAAAGACCCTGTGATAGCTCGCTTTCGGGAAGAGGAAGCGAAGCGCTTGATCCGTCATCCGGCCCGGGGCATGTGACGCGTCAATGCGCGGCTGTGGGGCGGCATTCGCATCAGAAACCATGAACCTCCCGCCAAATCGCCGCGCATAATGCGCGCCGTCGCCGGCGACCGTCACTTGGTTTGGATCAAACTCGACCGCAAACCCGGATGACACAAGCGCCTGTCCAACACGCCAGAGATCGTTATACGCCAAAGCGACGTCGTCCGATTGGCCATGGAGTAATGCGCGCCGGTACGCGCCATGCGCCTCCAATATCTCTGCGACCTTCGGCGGAGCATCCGTCAAATCCGTGTCAAACATCCGCCACGCATCCATCCATTGCCGCCCGCGCCGCATCCACCGCGCCCAGCACCCGCGCGCCTTCGCCCCTGATCTTATAGATCCGCCGCGGCATGCCGGAGGCATCCACATCCCTTTGCTGGCGCGAGGTTACATAGCCCGTCTCGGCCATCCGCCCGAGCGTGACAGAGATCGTCCCGCGCTTGAGCGCACCGCCGCTGCTTTTGACCAACTCCAACCCATAGAGCTCACGGCCAGCACGCAGTAAATCTCGGGTCATGTACTCCTTGGCGGATAAGTGCGGCAGACGCATGATCTTGATCCTGGATTGGCTTTAAGTCTTACCAAAGGCAAGCATGGGTCTTACAGACGTCAAACCACACGCCACCGCCGCTTCCATATCCGCCAAAATACTCCCGCCGGAGGCCAGCCCGGAACGGGCTGTCGGGCCATAGGGGCTCGATGCCCCTGCGGGCCGAGCCACCGCACCGTTAACCCTGTTTCCGCGCCCCAATGTGCGAAAATCGCGTATATACCCGATCTATACCGGATCTATACCGGGTCTATACGGGCCGAATTGGCCAAAACCCGAGGCGCGGCAAGACGTTCACCGTCCCGGGCACGGATTTACAAAGCGCAAATATATCAGGCCGAAAGCTGCGCCATCACCGCATCGGAAATCTCGAAATTCGCGGTGACGGTTTGCACATCGTCATCGTCTTCCAGCGCATCGATCAGCTTCATGAGCTTTTGCGCATCCTCCAGACCCAGCTCCGTCGTGGTCGATGGCCGCCAAACCAATTTCGTGCTTTCGCTTTCGCCCAAATCCGCCTCCAAAGCCGTCGAGACATCATTGAGATCGGTATCCGCGCACCAGATGACATGCCCATCATCGGAGCTTTCAACATCCTCAGCGCCCGCCTCAATCGCGGCCATCATAACGGTGTCGGCATCGGCAATGTCGGGCGGATAACTCACCTGACCTTTGCGGTCGAACATGAACGCCACAGACCCTGTTTCGCCCAGATTTCCGCCATGTTTTCCGAAGGTCGATCGCACCGTCGAGGCGGTCCGATTGCGGTTGTCTGTCATGGCCTCGACAATCACCGCCACGCCATTGGGCCCATAGCCTTCATAGCGGATTTCTTCGTAATTCTCGCCATCTCCGCCTTGGGATTTTTTGATCGCGCGGTCGATCACATCCTTCGGCACCGATTGGCCCTTTGCCTCCTTCACGGCCAGGCGCAGGCGGGGGTTTTTGTCGGGGTCCGGATCGCCCATTTTGGCGGCGACGGTGATCTCTTTGGCAAGCTTTGAAAACAGCTTCGACCGCGCGGCGTCCTGGCGACCCTTGCGGTGCTGGATATTGGCCCATTTGGAATGTCCGGCCATGGCTGCCTCGCTCTTGGTGGATCGATGGATCGCGCGGGTTATAAGACCTCACGCGGCACGCCACAAGCCGGCGCCGAACCCAAGCAGCTTCGAAAGGACCGTCGCGCGGCGCCCAGCGACCCCGCCAGGATCGGACCGCATCCCCGACCCGCCGATTGGACGTTTCGATAATCCCGACAACCTGTGCTAGGCTAACAAGATGATCATTTACCCCACGATTGAATTGCAAAACGGCCGCTGTGTGAGCCTTTTCCGCGGCCGCCTCGAAGAGCCCCAGATTTGGCATGTCGACCCGGTCGCGCGCGCGCAAGATTTCGCCAGCGCCGGGGCGGAATGGATCCATGTGACGGATTTTGACGGAGTTGCCGAAAACGGCGGCCACCGAGAAATCCTGCTTGATATCATCCTGCGGGCCGGTGCGCCGATACAATTGGGCGGCGGGTTTCGGTCGTATGACACAATCGCGGAATGGATCGATTTGGGCGCGGGCCGTATCGTCGTCGGCACGCTTGCGGCAACATCGCCCGATATCGTCAAACAGGCCGCCAAGATGTTTCCCGATCAGATCTGTATTGCGGTCGATGTCTGGCAGGGCAAATTGATGGTTGAAGGGTGGCGCACCCCGGCATCGATCGACCCACGCGATTTCATCTCTGCCTTTGCCGAGGACCCGCTGGCCGCAATCATCATCACCGATATCGATGCGAAGCTGACGGTTACCGATGCCTCACTCGGTCTGGTGACCGAACTTGCCGGCTATGCCAGCGCCCCGGTGATTGCACGCGGCCTGTCCCGCTCGCTCGACGATCTCGCGCGGCTGAAATACGTCCCCGACATCTCTGGCGCGATCGTCGGGCGGGCGCTCTTTGATCGATCGATCGAACTTAAGGACGCCTTGGAACTTGCCGCCGACCGACCCGGCCCCACAGCCGCTTTCGTCTAAGGACCACAGCTGCGGACGCGCTAGCGCAGCCGATCCCGCAAACGCTGCGCGGCATCGCGCGTGGCTTGCTGCATGGCGCCTTCTGCTGCGGAATGCAGGCCCCCTTGGAGGATTGTCAGATGCGCGCCGGGCCAGGCGCGGGACAGCTCCCAAGCCGTGGTCAACGGCGCAGAGAGGTCGAGCCGGGAATGGACCAATTCTCCAGGCAAGTCGCCCAAATCCGCGGCGCATGTGTCCAAAGGCACGCGAAGCCAGGCCCCTTGCGCAAAATAGTGGGTCACAATCCGCGCAAAGCCCAACCGAAACACCGCGTCCTGCCATCGCGAACCGGGCTGATGCCGCGGATCGGCGGCGATGGCCGCGGCCTCCCACGCACACCAGCGATCTGCCGCCGTTTGCGCGGTTTCAGGCGACCGAAGCAAATCGCGATAGGCCGCCACCAATGGCCGGCCGGGCGCGGCACCCGGCGCACCGGCTTGAAACGCCGCGAATGCCTCGGGCAAAAGGTGGCGCAGATCGCCATAAAGCCAGTCAATCTCGGTCGCGCGGGATTGCGTGACGCCAACCAAGACCATGCCCCGTATGACACTCCGATGTGCATGGGCATAAGCTTGCGCCAAGCTCGCGCCCCAAGACCCACCGAAAAGGGCCCAGTTTTCAACTCCAAGCCGCGTACGCAGTCGCTCCGCATCCACGATCAGATCCTCGGTCGTATTGGCGTCAAGCGCCGACAGATCGCGCCCGGCATGTGGCTCTGATTGGCCTGACCCGCGTTGATCCATAGCCACGATCTGCCATGCCTCAGGGTCAAAAGTGGCGCGTAATCCGGGCGAAATGCCACCGCCCGGGCCTCCGTGCAGCAACAGCAATGTTGGCGCAAGCGGATTTCCCCAGCACCACCAGGCAATGCGGCGACCGTCCAAGACCGGCAGATGGCCCGCCTTGGGGTTTTTCCAGTCCCGGATCAATGCGATCTCCCGTCTGTGATCTGTGTTTGCTACACTGATCAGGTGACGCAGGACCAGATCATTCTTTTCACGCTCTTTGGGATCGTCTTTGGCCTGCTTTTGTGGGGCCGCTTCCGATACGACCTTGTGGCCTTCGCGGCCCTTTTGGTCGCGGTCGTCTTAGGCGTCGTGCCCGCAGAAAGTGCCTTTTCTGGGTTTGGTCATCCGGCGACACTGGTGGTGGCCTTGGTCTTGGTGGTTTCGGCCGGTCTGGTGCGTTCGGGCGCCGTGTTCTTGATCACGCGAACGCTTGTTGATGCGTCCCGCGGCCTGGGTGCGCATATCGCCATCATGGGCGGGATCGGCGGCGTCCTGTCCGCCTTCATGAACAACGTCGCCGCGTTGGCACTGTTGATGCCGGTGGATATCGCGACGGCGCGCAAAGCGGGGCGAAGCCCAGGGTTGTCCCTGATGCCGCTGAGCTTTGCGACCATCCTTGGCGGAATGGTCACGCTGATCGGAACACCGCCCAATATCATCATATCCACAATCCGCCAGGACGCGTTCGGCGAGCCGTTTCGGATGTTCGATTTTGCGCCCGTTGGCGGTGCGGCGGCCATTGTGGGGTTGGCGTTTGTTGCGCTGGTCGGCTGGCGGCTGATCCCGGCGCGCGACAGCGGCGTCGGCAGCGATCCGATGGCCGCGCTGGCACCGTATATGGCCGAACTGACCTTGCCGCCCAACCACCGCCTGATCGGCACGAAGCTTCGCGATCTGCTGGAGCCTGCGGAAAAGACCGGGGTCAGCGTTATTGGCCTGTTGCGGGAGGGCAAACGGCGCTTTGGCGCCCGGCGCAACGTGAACCTGCATGCGGGCGATGTCCTTCTTTTAGAGGCGGACCCAAGCGCACTTGACGAATTCAGGACTTCGATGGGCCTCGACATCGTTGGCAGCGATAATCCCGTGGCCGCGGATATGGGCGATGACGCTGTGTTGATTGAGGTTGCAGTGCCTGAAACCGCGCGCATCGCCGGGCGGTCAGCACAGGCGATTGGCCTTGGCTGGCGTAAGCGGTCGGTCATTCTTGGAATTGCGCGATCGGATCGTCGCATTACATCGCGGCTCCGTCGAGAGATCGTCGAACCCGGCGACATTGTGCTGCTTCTGGCGCCTGCGGATGCGGCCGATGAAGTGGTTGATTGGCTCGGTGTTTTGCCGCTGGCCGATCGCGGGCTTGCGGTGACGCAAGATGGCAAGACGTTGGTCGCAATTGCGCTTTTCGCCGCCGCGGTCGTGCTGGCCGCATTTGGGCTTGTTGATCTGCCCATCGCGCTCGGGCTCGTCGTTGTGGGCTATATTTTGGCGCGCATTCTGCCGCTGGCAGAGATCTACACGCATATCGAATGGCCGGTGGTCGTTTTGCTTGGCTCCATGATCCCACTTGGATCAGCGCTGGAAACCTCTGGCGGGACAGAGCTGATAGCCGCGGGGCTCATTGGTCTCACTGGCGGGCTGCCGGCCTGGGCGATCCTGACAGTCTTGATGGTCGTGACCATGACGCTGAGCGACATTTTGAACAACACCGCCACGACGATTGTCGCCGCGCCTGTGGGTATCCAAATGGCCGCCAGCCTACAGGTCTCGGCCGATCCGTTTTTGATGGCGGTTGCCGTCGCCGCCTCGGCTGCGTTCCTGACCCCCATCGGCCATAAAAACAACACGCTGATTCTGGGTCCTGGCGGCTACGGATTTGGCGATTATTGGCGGATGGGTCTCCCGCTTGAGGTCCTCATCGTCGCGGTCTCCGTGCCGGCGATTTTGTTGGTCTGGCCGCTTTAGTCTTGCTTGGTTTTCGCATCTTCGGTCGCCTTGGCCTTCGCACTTAACTTCAGCCCGAGGAAATAGGTCAGCGCGCCAATGACCAGGGCAACCGCGACGCCGTAGCCCAGCAAATCCCGCTCCCCGTCCCAGCTGACAACTTGGCCCAGAAACAAGACACCCAGGACGACGACAACAACCCCGATAAGCTTACTCTTGAGATCGTCAATCGTCTTGATCTCAAGCCAGGCTGGCAGATCCAGATTGTCGTCAATGAACAACTCGTAAAGGCCGACGCTGATGATCAGAAACACCGTTCCCAGCAAAAACAGATCCACAATTTCGATGAATTCGATGACCAGCGCCTTGGCGCCGGTGCGCGACACCTCGCCGCTTTGGATCGTGGTCCAGGTCAGCTGGAGCGTCTCCAAAAACCCATAAAGTAAGATCGTGGCCGCAGCGATCAGCGCGCCGAACACGGCCAAGAGGATCAGATAGCGCATGGCGCCGAGAAATCGGTTCATCCGGTTCTCCTAAAGGGGCCAAATCATTGGGATGGCAAGGCATACGACCACCCCCAACGACAGGTTGAGTGGAATGCCAACCCGCATGAAATCGGTGAACTTATAGCCGCCCGGGCCGTAGACCAGCATATTGGTTTGATAGCCGATCGGTGTTGCAAAGCAAGCCGAGGCCGCAATCATGACCGCGACGACAAGCGGTCGCGCATCCACCCCCGTTGCCTCAGCAAGGCCAATCGCGATTGGCGTCATGATCACGGCAATTGCATTGTTGGACACAAGTTCCGTGAAGAGGCTGGTCAGAAAGTAGACGACCCAAACCAGAATCCATGGCGGCACGTCGTGCAATCCGCCGGCGGCACGGCCAACGATGAGCGCCACGGCTCCGGTTTCTTGCAGAGCTGCGCCGACCGCCAGCATCGCAAAGATCAGCGCCAGCAGGCGTCCATCGATAAAACCAAAAGCTTCCTCAGCATCGATGCAGCGTGTCAAGAGAACGAGCGCCACGGCCAAAACGGCCAACAGAAGGATCGGCGCCAGGTCGAATGCGGCCAGCACGACGATCCCCCCCATAGCCGCAATCGCGATCGGCGCCTTGCCTCGCCTGTAGGCGCGCTCCTTTGGTTCGGACACATCGACAAGCCCCATATCCGCCGCCAGTCTTTCGATGTCTTGCGGGTCGCCTTCCAAAAGCAGCGTATCACCGATCTGCACGACGAGGTCATCCAATTGATGGCCGATGTTTTCATTCCGTCGATGCACCGCCAGCGGGTAGACGCCGTAGCGCCGCCTTAGCCTCAGCGCACCAAGCGATCGGCCGACCAAACGTGCACCCGGCGTGATCAGCACCTCCACCGTGGTCGTCGCGACCGAAGACAGCTTGTCGAGCGTTTTGAGTTGGCGGTTTTGCTGCAATCCCAAAACCTCGGCCATCTCTGTGCGTAGAACGACGCGGTCGCCTTCTTGCAAGACGACCTTTGCCATGTCGCGCCGTAACGACGCATCGCCACGCAGAACATCGATCAGCCGCACCCCTTGGCGGCGAAAGAGATCAACCTCGACGGCATGTTGCCCAATCAGATCCGACCCTTCGGGAACCGCCAATTCGGTGAAGAACTTTGCCCGGCTCCGGCCGCCAGACAGCAACGCGGCCATCGACACCCGTTCCGGCAGGATGCGCCGACCAAAGACCCACAGATAGACAAAGCCCCAAGCCACGACGACAAGGCCAATCGGGGTAATCTCAAAGATGGTGAACGGTGCCAAACCGGCCCCACGGGCAACCCCATCGACCAAAAGATTGGTCGACGTGCCGATCAGCGTCAGCGTACCGCCCATGATCGCTACGTAAGACAACGGCATCAATAGGCGCGAGACGGGTCGACCGGCCGTCTGTGCGATCTGCACAAAGACCGGTATCATCACCACGACAATGGGCGTGTTGTTCATAAATGCCGAGGCAATTGCAACGATCACCAAAAGTCCGATCATCGCGCGTCTTGGATGTTGCGCCACGTTTTGCTCGGCCAGCCGCGTGAGTTGATCAAGCGCGCCGGTTCGCACCAAGGCCCCCATGACGACAAACATCGCCGCGATCGTCCATGGCGCTGGATTGGAAAATACCGAAAGGGCCGCGTCATAAGGCAAAAGACCAAGCAGAAGGAGCAATGCCGCGCCGCCAATAGCGACAACCTCTGTGGGATAGGCCTCACGTAGAAACAGCGCAAACATCGCCAAGACCACGGCAATCGTGAGATAAGCGGACGCCGCTTCGGAGAGACCAAGCGACACCACCGGCTCAGCCCGCCGCTTCGGTCATGGGCCGTGGATGACGCGGTTGCACGAGCGTCAAGCCGACAAACATCACACACACCGCGGCCCAGACCCACGGCGATTGGATCTCGGCCAGGATGAGCCAAGACCAAAAAATGCCAAACGCGGTGACCAAATAGGACACCTGGGCGGCAAACACCGCGCCCGCGCGCCCCACCAGCCATACATAACCGGAATACGCCACCGCATGGGCCACGCCGATGCCCAAGATCGCCCATTCCGCAATGGTCCAGCTGGGTCGCGGATCGACAAAGGAACCTGTGCCCAATGTCAGCGGAAAAACCACAACCGCGCCTAAAATCGATGCGCCTGCCAGAACTTGAACCGGGTCGAGCCCGAAGGTGCCGAACTTGGCCACGACGTTGCCTTCAATGGCATAAAAAAACGGCGCCACCAGGGCGAGCGGCAACCAAGCGACCATGGCCCGATCCGGCAAGCTGGTTTCCGGCAACGCGATCAGGAAAATCGCGCCGAACCCCATAAGAAGGCCAAGAAACCGCAGGCCTGAAAACCGGTCATTGCCCAACATGATGGCCACCGGAAAGGCCAGAATTGGGACAAGCGCCACAACGACCGACATGATGCCGGCCGGCAAATGCTCTGCCGCAGTATAGCTCGCCGTGTTCGGCAGGATCGTCCCCAAAAGCGCGATCATCGCATAAAGGCCAAGATGTACCGGTTTTCGCGATAGCGGACGGCCACGCAGATACGTCACGATCGACAGCACGATGGCTCCGATAACAAATTGCCAAAAAATCAGCCCAAGCGGCGCGTGTCCCGCGCTCACTGCGATCTTGGTCAACGGCATGGTCGTGCCCCACACGGCCCCCACCGTGACAAGGCCAAGAACGGGAAAAAGGCGTGCGCTGCCGGTATCCATTACGCGCACCTGCGGCATTGAGAGGGCGCCATAAGGCCAGTTTGGACATTTGCCGGCACGATCGTCATGACGCGGTTTCGGTCAAGACGCCACCGAGGCGTACAGGCGAAAGGCTCCGCGCAAGCCCGGTCTCATCGTCGGTTTCCACGATAACGCCAGCCAGCGTCGCCTCCCCCGGCGCGGGCTGAAAGCGCTCTTTCGCCATGCCGGTAACGAAACGGCGCATGGGCTCGGCTTTGTCCATGCCAATGACCGAATTGTAATCGCCACACATGCCCGCATCGGTCTGGTATCCAGTCCCGCCAGGCAAGATCATCGTATCGGCGGTCGGCACATGGGTATGCGTGCCAACAACTAAGCTCGCCCGGCCGTCGCAATAATGGCCCATCGCCATTTTTTCCGATGTCGCCTCGCAATGCATGTCGATGATGATGGCAGCAACGGACCCGCCCAAGGGATGCGCCTTTAGCACCTGTTCAATCGCGGCAAATGGATCGGCGAAGGTGCGTTTCATAAAAACTTGACCCAGCACCTGGGCGACCAAAACCTTGCGCCCACCTAGTGCGGTGAAAACGCAGGCCCCGATACCCGGTGCGCTCTTGGCATAATTCAGCGGCCGCACGATCCGCGGCTCCTGCCCGATAAAGCCGATCATGTCGCGCTGATCAAACGCATGATCGCCAAGCGTAATACAATCAACCCCAGACGACAGAACGGCCTTGGCGTGTGCCTCTGAGATCCCGTTGCCGGATGTCGCGTTTTCCCCATTGGCGATGACAAAATCGAGCGCATATGCAGCACGCAAGGCCGGCAGCCGCTCTGCTAGCGCGCTCCGCCCGGCCCGGCCCATGATATCGCCCAAAAACAGGATCCGCATCCGTATCGCCTTAGGCGGTTCGATCCCGCCGGGCAAGGGTGCCACGCTCGGTGATCACCGCGTCAAGCGGTTGGTCCGTCGCTTCGGTGGGCAGATCGGGCAGTTCCTGGGCGGAAAAGGCCAATCCAACAGCGCGCACCGGACCGCGGGCACGCAGCATCTCCAGCGTGCGGTCGTAAAATCCACCGCCATAGCCCAGGCGGTTGAATTGGCGATCAAAGGCCACAAGCGGCACGATCAGAATACGCGGCTGACACCATGCACCATGTGCAGGCACCTGCGCGCCAAACGGACCTTCGATCATCTCTGTGTTTTCGGTCCACGCGCGAAACAACAGCGGCTGCCCCGCAGTATCAATAACCGGCACGCACACGGTGTTCGACGCGCTCAAGCGCCCCATGGCGGGTCTTGGATCGGCCTCGGTCCGAATGGGCATATAACCCGCGATCACCTCGTCCCGGGTGGTGCCGATCTCGGCGATCAACGCCGCTGTCAGCGCGGCGTTGTGATCCTCTCCGTAGGCCTGCTTTCGCGCCGCAAAAGCCGCTTTGCGTAAGGCGCCTTTATCTCTGATCATGGCGTCAAAACCTTAGGACCTGTGCGAAAGAACGACGCGTTGTTGGTAAATACGCTGTCCGGGATCAGTCGAATAAAGCAGCCATCGGGATCCTCGATCCGAGCTACGTTTTCGATGAACCATGGGTTCCAGTCACCGCTCCGCGGTCCGAGATATTTGGCCAAGAGCCGGCGGAATCGATCCTGTTCCATCGCGCCGACCTCCGCTCGCCCGCGCAGACCCAGATGCAGAAGAACCCCGGCCTGGGCATCGAAGTCGACAATTTCGGCCGCGACCATCCGATCATGCTGCAACCGCGCCACGCTCGACGCGCCGTGATCGGACGGCATCCAAAGCGCGCCATCCTCCCACAAAAACCACATCGGTGCGATGCGCGGACCAGCCGCGCAGCGGGTGCCCAGCATCACCATTAACGGCTGGTGCAAAAGACGATCTGGATCAAACGAGCGTGCCATGGCGACAGACAATCGCGGGGCCAGCCGGGCTGCAAGCGGTTTTCACCACGGGCTTGGACCCCGTCACCCCGTTCAGGTCCGGACGATGTTTTGCCGGCGCGCTCAACCGCGCCACCTCTTCCGCTGGTACCGGGAATTTACTAATGAGATGCCTATGCTGACGCTCGACCACTTGGCCGTTTCGACCCTTGACCTCAAAGCTGGCGCTGACGCGATTGAGGCGGTACTTGGCGTGCCGCTTGAGCCCGGCGGAAACCACGCTGAGATGGGCACGCATAACCGCCTATTGTCCCTGGGCGCCGAAACCTATTTGGAAGTGATTGCCATTGAGCCCGGTGCGCAGGCTCCGTCCCAACCACGCTGGTTCGATCTGGATAATTTCACAGGCGAGACGCGCTTGACCAACTGGATCGCCCGCAGCGGCAATCTCGATGCAGCCTGCGCCGCGGCCCCAAGCGGCATCGGCGTCCCCTGGGCGCTGGCTCGCGGCGATTTCCGCTGGCGCATGGCCGTGCCGCGTGATGGCAAGCTGCCATTTGACGGTCTGTTCCCCGCGCTGATCGAATGGCAAGGAGCGGCCCATCCTGCGCCGCGATTGCCCGACCGTGGGGTACGGCTTTTGCGCCTTGTCCTGCATACGCCCGATACCGAGGCCCTCCGCGCCGCGTTGTCTGGGATGATCACCGATGGGCGGCTGTCCATCCGCCGCAGCGCCGCACCGCATTTAAGCGCTGAATTCGACACGCCGAACGGCCCTGTCCGTCTATGATCCGGCCTGCCCGCATCGATGATGCACCCGCGATTGCGGATATCTGGAACACCGCAATTCGCGACAGTGTTGCAACGTTCACAACCAAGCCGAAATACGTGGCCGACATCGAAGCCTTGATAAAGAGCCAACCCGTTTGGATCGCCAAAGAGCGCACCGGATTTGCCAGCTACGGCCCGTTTCGCCCAGGGCCGGGCTATGCCAAGACAGCCGAGCATTCGATCTACCTCTCGCCGGAACACACTGGCAAAGGTCTCGGTCGGTTGCTGATGGATGCGGTCGAGACGCATGCCAGCGGTGCAGGCCTTCACTGCCTTATCGCTGGCCTTTCGGGCGAAAACCGCGCCGCCATTGCCTTTCACAGCGCGCTTGGCTTTCAAACGGTCGGACGCATTGCGGAGGCCGGTTGGAAATTTAATCGCTGGCATGATTTGGTGCTGATGCAAAAATTCCTCTGACCCCCATGCCCACGGTCGGGTAAACTCCCATTATGTCGGTCTGGTCCCGAATAACCGAAGCGCTCTCGGCCCTAGCCAATGGCGAAGGCCTGGCAGCGGTTTTTGATCGTTTGCGTAGTCCGCCGGAACGGTCCGTGGCCTTTACCATCGCAGTGATTGCGCTAAGCGCAAAAATGGCCAAGGCGGATGGGCTTGTGACCCGGGACGAGGTGATGGCCGTGCGGCAGGTCTTTCATATTGCCGAAGAGGATGAAAAGGCGGCCGCGCAGGTGTTCAACCTCGCACGTGAAGATGTCGCCGGCTACGAAGATTATGCGCGCCGGATCGCGCGGATGTTCGACGAAGATAGCAACGTGCTCGTCGACCTGATCGAAGGACTGTTCTACATCGCCTGCGCTGACGGCCAGTACCATCCATCAGAAGACGCGTTTTTGGCACAGGTTGCGGACATTTTCGGAATACCCGCTGCACAGTTCGAACGTCTCCGCGCGCGGCACGTTCCGGGCGCGGAGCCTGACCCCTACGATGTGCTGGGCGCGCATCCCGATATGACGTTCGATGAGATTCGGGTCCTGTGGCGCAACCTTGTGCGCGAAAACCATCCGGACCGTGCGATCGGGCGCGGCCTGCCGGCCGAGGCCGTCCAGATGGCCGAAGCCCGCCTGACCTTGATCAACCGTGCCTGGGCCCGGATCGAAGACGACCTGCGCCCGAGCTGATGCGGATCGCAACCTACAACGTCGAGTGGTTCACGAACCTTTTCAGCGATACCGGCGACATGTTGGACGACCAGACCTGGTCAGCGCGCCACAACGTGACCCGTGCCGCGCAATTGGCTGCCCTACGTTTGGTGTTCACCCGGCTTGATGCCGATGCAATCTTGGTCATTGAGGCCCCCGACACGTCCCGAACCCGTGACGGCGTCGCAGCGCTGGAACGTTTCGCGCAGGATACCGGATTGCGCGCACGCAAGGCGCTCATCGGTTTCGCAAATCACACGCAGCAAGAAATCATCTTGCTTTATGATCCTGATGTCATCGCCGCACGCCACGATCCGCAGGGCAATGGCACCGCAACCGCGCCGCGCTTTGACCAGGAATTTCAAATCGATTTGGACATCGACGCCGAAAAAGATGTCGTACGTTGGTCAAAACCCCCGTTGGAGGCCGAGCTTGTCACGCCACTTGGCCGCATGCGTTTGATCGGTGTTCACGCAAAATCAAAGGCACCGCATGGCGCGAAAGGCCGGGACGCGGTGATGCGCGTGGCGATCGCCAATCGGCGAAAGCAGTTGGCGCAATGCATCTGGCTCCGTCACCGCGTGATCGCACAGCTCGATGCGGGCGATCCGCTCATCGTTTTGGGCGATTTCAACGATGGCCCGGGTCTTGATGAATACGAGGCGCTCTTTGGGCGGTCAGGCGTGGAAATCGTGCTGGGCACCACCGAGAGCTCGCAAAACCGGCTCTACGACCCCCATGCTGCCCTTGCACTGCAAAGCCGGCTGTCGGCACAACCCTCAACCGCGCGGTTCTTCAACCGCGATGCCAAGCGCTACCTTTCGGCCCTTCTTGACTACATCATGGTCAGCCCATCGCTACACACATCTCAAAGCACCTGGCGCATTTGGCATCCATTCGATGATCCGGAATGCTGGGGCGATCCTGCGCTGCGTGCGGCGCTGTTGACCGCGTCGGACCATTTCCCGGTGACGCTCGATCTCGCCGCGATCTCTTAACAAATCCGCCGCGACAGGTTACCTAACGCCCATGAAACACATCGCAATCTATGCCGTGGCGTTCACACTGGCCACACCCGCGCTTTCTGACGAGGGTGAAACCCCGTTCCGTGACGGGTTAGACCTCTTTGGCGAAGGCGCGCAAATAATCCTCGAAGGGTTGCGCGAAGAGATGGACCCACTTTTGGATGAAATGCAGCCCTTCCTCGAAGAAGAGATGCTGCCATTTCTGCGCAGCCTTGGCGACATGATCGACGACATTACCGTCTACGAAATGCCCGAACGGCTGCCAAATGGCGATATCATTATTCGCCGCAGCCCCGATGCACCGCCTTGGGAAAACGACACCGATGCCGACGGCGGCGACGGAATAGAACTCTAGTCGTCTCAGCAGTAAGCGCCGCTGCAATTGTCCTCTTCGACGGGCGCGACTTCGAACTCGTTGGTTCCCATTGGACATCCGGCCAGAAACGGCAAAAAGCCCGCCAAGAGAACAGCAGATAGAATTTTCATTGCGCGATCCTTCCGTGTTTACCCGGGTTCATTATTGCTCATTTTTACACAAAACGACTATGTATTAGAGCGGTATCGCAACAATCCGCCGACGCGCTTTTGCCAAGATGCGGATTGAAATTCTCCCCCAGCCGCCCCTATGTGGTCGCAGCCCCGAATGACCAAGAGTGTGCCATGACCCACAAAAACGCCATCCGCCCCTTCTATGATGCCGAACCGACAGGTGCGCGGGAATTGGGGGATTTGCCAGTTTGGGATCTAAGTGATCTCTACAAAGCGCCAGATGCCGCGGAATACTCCGCCGATCTCGATTGGCTCGACGGCGAATGCGCGGCCTTTGCGGCCGACTACCAGGGCAAACTTGCGACCCTTTCGGCGGGAGAGATGTTGACCTGCATTCAGCGGCACGAGGCCATCGAGGGCAAGGCCGGGCGGGTCATGTCGTATGCCGGGCTGCGTTATTACCAAAAGACCACAGATGCCGCGCGTGGCAAGGCGCTCTCAGACGCGCAAGATCGGATCACATCGGCGACGACACCATTGGTCTTCTTCAGCCTCGAATTTAATCGATTGGACGACGACGCCTACACTTCCCTGATGGCCGAGAATAGCGATCTTGCCCGCTACCGGCCCGCTCTGGACCGACTGCGCGCAATGAAGCCGTACCAGCTATCCGACGAGCTCGAACAATTTCTGCACGAACAATCCGCTGTCGGGGCCTCTGCCTGGAACAAACTCTTCGACGAAACCGTTGCGGGTCTCGAATTTGACGTCGATGGCGAGCCGCTTGCAATTGAGGCCACGCTGAACTTACTGACCGAGCAAGACAGGGCCGCCCGCGAAACCGGAGCGCGCGCTTTGGCCAAGACATTCGCATCGCGCCTGCCGCTTTTTGCCAGGGTTCACAACACTTTGGCCAAAGAAAAGTCGATCGAGGACCGGTGGCGCAACCTGCCAAGCCCACAAGCATCGCGCCATCTTGCCAATCATGTCGAACCCGAAGTGGTCGAAGCGCTAAAAAACGCGGTCACCGCCGCCTATCCGCGCCTCAGCCACCGCTATTACAGCCTCAAGGCGAAGTGGCTGGGTCTTGAGAAAATGGAGGTTTGGGATCGCAACGCGCCGCTGCCGATGGAAAGCGACCGGCTGGTCGGTTGGGACGAGGCGCGCGACACCGTCACGCAGGCCTATGCTGCATTCGACCCCCGCATGGCCGACTTGGCGGAGCCGTTTTTTACCGAAGGCTGGATCGATGCAGGGGTGACCGAGGGCAAAGCGCCCGGGGCCTTTGCTCACCCGACGGTGACCGATGTGCATCCCTATGTGATGTTGAATTACCTGGGCAAGCCGCGGGATGTGATGACGCTGGCGCATGAGCTTGGCCATGGCGTGCATCAAAGGCTGGCCGCCGGGCAAGGAGAGATGCTGTCGAATACGCCACTTACCCTGGCCGAGACGGCCTCGGTCTTTGGCGAGATGCTGACCTTCCGCCGATTGCTCGACCACGCGACCGATACCGCCGAGCGCAAAGTCCTGCTGGCCGGCAAGGTCGAGGATATGATCAACACGGTTGTCCGCCAGATTGCCTTTTACGATTTCGAGTGCAAATTGCATGCCGCCCGCGCCGAGGGCGAGCTTACCCCGGACCAGATCGGCGAATTATGGATGAGCGTGCAGGGCGAAAGCCTTGGACCCGCCTTTACCTTCATGGACGGGTACGAAACCTTCTGGGCCTACATTCCGCACTTCGTGCATTCTCCCTTCTACGTCTATGCCTATGCGTTCGGCGACGGCCTGGTGAACGCGCTTTATGCGGTCTACGAAGAAGGCGACCCTAGCTTTCAAGAAAAGTACTTTGAGATGCTCGCCGCAGGCGGGTCAAAGCATCACAAGGATCTCTTGGCGCCGTTCGGTCTCGACGCCTCCGATCCCGCGTTTTGGGATAAGGGGCTTTCGATGATCTCTGGCTTTATCGACCAGCTCGAGGCCATGGAGGATTAGCCGGGGCGGGGCACGTCCAGTCCTATTACTGCGCCGTGACACCGGCCGCGGGCAGGCGCGCGGAACCTGAACCCGGCGCACCGTCCGGTGGGCGGTATCCAAGCGCGGGGATTAGCCGAAAAAGCGGTGCAAAAAGGCCGGTATCGTTCAGGGCCAGCGCGTAACGCACATAATCTGGATCTTCGGACATATGGCGTTCCTCGGCCCGTGCACGGGCAAAATAGATTACCGTGACAACGCACATCCCGCACGTCGCGGCGATTTGGGTAAAGATCGGAACATCTGCCAAAATCGGCATCGATGTCAGCCAAAAGAAGATCGTTTTCGACAGATAATCGGGGTGCTTCATCCATCGATAGGGGCCACAGGTGATCACGCCGCGATTGGTCAGGTTAGACCAGCGCAAACCGAAGGACGCGGTGGCCCATACCCAAACCGCAAAACTCAACAGCATCACGGCCAACCATGGACCTGCCAAGAGCGGGTAGCTCTCAATCGTTTCAAACCACGGCACGCCGGTATCGCGATCGAAGATCTGGCCCGTGACAACCCCGTTAAACGGCGCGTAGCAAATCAGCGTAACCAGCCAGCCCCAAAGGACGGGATTTGTCGATCGGATATGGGCATCAAAGAGCCGCAACGTCAGCGTATAGCCGACGCAGACCACGACTAATTCCAAGATGATGGCAATCAGCATCATCCGCCGCGCGATGGTCACGATATCTCCGGCAAACCATGTCCCGAGGGGCGCAGTTCCCGCGAGCGCGCTAATCAGGTAAAAGAACATGATCGGCAGGAAGAAGCCCTTGATCACCCAACCCAAGGTGAAATGCCGCAAATCGGCAACCTCACGCCGCGTCGTTTGCGCGGTTAACCACGCCCCGATCTGCCAATATCCGTCTTTCGGCTGTACCATGCGTGCATCGACCCAAAGTATATAGGCTATCGCCATCACACAAAGAAGCGGCGCGCCCGCAACCAAAACCCGCAAGGCGGGCAATAAGTCCTCGACCGGATAGAACCGGAACACCGCATGTGCCGAGACAACCGCCAGCACCATCACCGTCAATCCCAGAAACTTCGTCAGGCTGCGCTTGAGATTGTAGGGGTTTGATCGCCATGGGTTCAGCTCGGTGCTCGGGCGGGTCTGCACCCGATGCACCGCAAGTTCCAACACCGCAATCGGCAAAGCGTAGGCTGCCATCAGTACAAGGGCGCCCCAAAACGCTGAGACCTGACCGGCCTGCAAACAGAGCCAGACCAACGCCAGGAATGTCGCGGCAAGACCCACGAGGTTAATCCAACCCTTTGTTACCGATGTCGGGATGTCGTCTTGCCGCGTGCCCATATACCGCCCCAAACCAAGTGCTGGGGCTCAGCAATCATTGCAACTTGGCGGAAATACGTCGCGATCATTGCCCGTCAGGGCAAAGTGCCGCGGATTGATCTCGAGTTTTAAGGACACCGCGCCGCGTGTATGCGCGGAGCCAGGCTAAAGCAGCGCCGAGTCCTTTTCCGAGGGCACAAATTCCGGCACCTTGACCGGCACCTTTTTGGCACCTGGCAACGGCACGGTGGCTTGCTGGCCAAACCCAGAGAATGCCGGTTGTCGCTCAGCGGGCTGCAACTCACCGCGCAGCTCTGTCAGCAGCGTCCTGTGGTCCGGAAACGTCTTCACCATTTGGCCGATATTCCGCTTTGAGTTTTTCAATACCTCGTTCCAGGCCCGGCGATTTAGGGTCATGTTTTGAACCATCTCGGGTGCGCCGAAACCCATGTCGTAGACCCGCTTTCCAAGCATGACCACCTGGTAGATGCTGGGCGAGGTGAAACTGTCGAAATCCAAGTCATAATGCGTCGGCAGATTGTGACGCCAAAGCGCCAGATTTTCTGCCAGACGATCGGGGAGCTCCAGATTTCGCGCATCGATCCAGTAGGGATCGTCCGTCCGGTTACCGAGTGCGTAATGTACGACGATGAAATCCAAGATCTCATCATAAAGCGCGGTGGTCAGCTTGTTAAACCGATCCCGCAATGGATCGGCAAAACTTTGATCGGGAAAGAAATTAGCCAGCCAACGCACCGTTGTGTCGATGGTGTGGATGGCGGTGGATTCCAACGGTTCGATGAACCCACTCGACAACCCCACCGCCACACAGTTTTTGACCCAGGCACGTGCAGTCCGACCGATACGCATCGGGATCACCCGAGGCTCTGCGCCTTCGCCTTGTGGGCCGAGATGTTGGAGAAACTCGGCCTTGGCCTCCTCATCGGTGCGGTGGGCCGACGAAAAGACATATCCGGTGCCGACGCGATGATAAAGCGGTACGCGCCAGACCCACCCCGCGCCAAGCGCCGTGGATTGTGTCGCAGACGGGATCTTACCGCCCGGCGGATGCGGCAGTTGCACGGCCAAAGCACGGTCATTGGCCAGATGTTTGGAATAGGAAATAAACGGCTCTTCGAGCACTTTGTTGATGATCAGGCCCCGAAACCCTGTGCAATCCAGCACAAGTTGAACCGGACGGCGGCCACCTTCGGCCAGTTGCAGAGCAGAAATATATCCCCTTTCGTCCTGTTCGACGTCCACTACGTCATCGCGCACATGATTTGCGCCCCGCTTGACGCAGGCCTCGCTTAGCATCTTGGCAAAGGCGCCTGCATCTAAGTGATACGCGAAGCCAACCGTGGGGTCGAATTCCTTCCGGCCAAGAGGTCGTGGGCCCTTACTGGCCTTGAAAAGGTCCAAAGCCGGCGAAAAGACCTGGGAAAAGTCGCGCCCATCCGCACCGTAACGCAGCATGTAAAATCCCGCTTCGCGGCCGGAGATATTCGGCACATCCTGAAACGGATTCATGAAGCTAAAAGGCTTGCCCTTTTCGTCGACATTCCAATCGTTAAACAAAACGCCGAGTTTGAACGACGCATTGCAGGCCTTAAAGAACGCTTTTTCGGAGATGCCAGCTTGGCGCAGGGTGCGGGGCATGCCTGGAACGGTCGCTTCCCCCACGCCGACGCTGTTGATATTCGGCGACTCAATCAGGGTGATCTTGATCGGCCGGTCGGGCTTTTTGGGATCGCAGACCATTGACTGAAGCAGTAACGCGGCCAGCCATCCCGCCGTACCGCCGCCAACGATGGTTACTTCTGTAATCGGCTCCGCCATCCGACTGCCCCCGCTCAATTAGTATTTGGCGCAAAGATACGCACGTGACGCGAGACTGACAAGCATCGCTCGCGATCAATCGAGCTCCGTCCAAGGCCATGGTTTGACATCGGATGCAGCGGTCTGAAAGCGCGCCGCCTTGGCGATCCAGATCCCCAAATCGGTCCCAAAATCAGCCAAACGCGCATTTGGTTTGCGATTATCGACCAACAATATGACAAGTTGCACGATGGTTATGACCGACAGGATCGTCTGCGCGAAATAAAGCAGGATTGCCACCAAAACCATGTGGAGCACACGGCGCCCAAGCGGATCTGCCGGCCCCGGATCCGGCTGTTCGCCGTGCAATCGGCCATCAATATTGTCGCTGTCTGGGCTCGTCATGGGTCGCCCCCCTTTTTTGGTTCAATCCATCGATACCGGCGCGGTTAGTCCATCGCAAAGACGCGATCGATCACCGCCTGCGTGCCCCGCGAAAATTCAAGCGGGCAAGCAAAGGGAACGCCGTCAAGCAATTGCGCATTAAACGCCTCGACCTGGTTCACATATTGGCGCGTTTGCGGATAGCGGATGACCTCTTCGGCGCCATCGGCATACCGCAATTCCAGCCGCGCCTCGCCTTGAACCTCTGCATTATAGGGCACTGGCAGGCGCAGCCAGCCTTTTGTCCCTTCAAAGATCATGTCTTGGCGCTTGGTCGTGCGCATCGCGACATGGAACTGAAACCGCGTATCGCCGGATTGCGACATGACCCATGTAGAGGCGTCAACACCGCTTTCGCGCACGATATCGACATGCGTTGGGGCAGGCTCCATCCCGGTTGCAAATCGAAAGGTCCCGATCGGGTAGACGCCAATGTCGCGCAAGGCCCCACCGCCCAGCTCGGCAGAGTTGCGTACATTGGCCGGATCGAACAGTCCATATGTGAAGGCCGCCGTAACCGTGTGCAGATCGCCCAAATCGCCAGATTGGATCATATTGCGTGCGCGCACCCATTGCGGATGGTGCACTGGCATATAGGCCTCGGCGATCAGATGCCCGGTGGCTTCGCGGGCGGCAATGAGCCGTTCGAAGTCTTCTTCTTCCATCGCAATCGGTTTTTCGCACAGAACCGCTTTGCCGGCTTCGGCGGCCAAGATCGACCAATGCACATGGAGCGCATTGGGCAATGGAATATAGATCGCGTCGATGTCAGCATCGTCGAGCAATGCCTCATAGCTGTCATGGATCGCGACGCCTGGCGCGAGATCGGCGAATGGCGTGGCTTTCTCGGGCTCTCGGCTGGCGACAGCGGCAAGACGGCCACGCCGCGCCTCGTTTATCGCGGGGCCCATCGTGTTCAGCGCAAAATTCGACGCGCCGAGGATTCCCCAATTGACATAACTGGCCATCCGCCCCGCTCCCTTTCGTCCAGATTGCACCTAGCCTGGGCTGCCGTCCCGGCCGATGCAAGACCGTTGGTCGTTGGGTCCTGTGCCGGTTGTCTCCAGTGGTCATTCGAGGCCTGTACGAAAAAAGGCCCCAACGACGTATGTGGGGCCTTTTTTCGTTCTTTAGCGCGGAGGCGTTATGCCGGCATCAAGCCGTCTTCGCGTGCCAGGTCTTTCATGCGCTTTTGCAGTTTTTCAAATGCACGCACTTCGATCTGACGAATCCGCTCACGGCTGACATCGTAAACACCGGAGAGATCTTCCAATGTAACAGGCTGATCCTTCAGGCGACGCTGCGTGAGAATATCGCGCTCGCGGTCGTTGAGAACCTCCATCGCACGTTCCATCAACGCCATGCGGTGCTGCATTTCATCTTTTTCTGCGTAGTCCTCGGCTTGGTTTGCGTCTTCATCCTCAAGCCAATCCTGCCATTGCGTAGCGCTGTCGCCTTCGGTGCCGACCATCGCATTCAGCGACGCATCGCCGCCCGAAAGCCGGCGGTTCATAGAAATGACTTCGGCTTCGGTCACACCCAGATCATGGGCGATCCGTTGGACGTTTTCGGGCCGCATATCGCCTTCTTCGAGCGCGCCAATCCGGGCCTTGGCCTTGCGCAGATTGAAAAAGAGTTTCTTCTGCGCAGAGGTGGTACCCAGTTTAACAAGGCTCCACGACCGCAGGATGTATTCCTGGATCGAGGCGCGGATCCACCACATGGCATAAGTTGCCAAGCGAAAGCCCTTTTCCGGATCGAACCGTTTTACGGCTTGCATAAGGCCGACATTCGCCTCGGAAATAACCTCGGCCTGCGGCAATCCATAGCCGCGGTAGCCCATGGCAATTTTCGCGGCCAGTCTCAGGTGCGATGTCACCATTTGATGTGCAGCGCCCGTGTCTTGGTCTTCGACCCAACGCTTGGCCAACATGTATTCCTCTTCCGGCTCTAACATCGGAAACTTCCGGATTTCCTGTAGATACCGGTTAAGGCCCTGCTCTGGCGATGGGGCGGGAAGGTTTGCGTATGTGCTCATATTATTCGACCCCCTGTTCGGATCCTAATGTAAACGCGATTAACTTCCATGTGGGTACGCAATGCCCTCACGTCAAGGGCAACTCTGAACTAAATCGTTCAGTAAACTACTCTTAGCTTTCGCGCACGGCAATTACCAAATCGTAAATATCACGTGCAATTGCGCACATTTCAATTGACCCTCGCGCACGATTGACCCCAAAACGCGCACGTTTCGTGCATGCGGCCCCAGAAATGCGCCTTAGCGGCCCGAGGCGTCTGGTGCGATCGCGCGGAGCAACGATAGCAGTTCCGACACATCATCCGGCAGCGGGGCTGCAAATGTTAGGCGCTCGTCATGTGCAGGATGGATGAAACCAAGGGTTTCAGCATGCAGCGCCTGCCTCGGAAACAGGTTGATCCGGTCAGCCAGGTCGGCGCCATAGGTCTTTGCCGACACCAATCGGCGGCCGCCATAGGTCTGATCGCCAACCAGGGCGTGACCGATATGAGCCATATGGACCCTGATCTGGTGCGTGCGGCCCGTCTCTAGCCGGGCGCTGACAAGCGAAAGCGAGCCGTAGTCGGCAACCGTTGCAACGCGCGTAACTGCATGGCGCCCACCGTCAAAGTACACAGCTTGGCGCTGGCGATCTGTCCGATGGCGGGCCAGCCCCGTCGTAATCTTGACAATCTGGCCCTCGAAACTCACGCCGCGCTGGCCGCGCAGCCGCGGATCAGCCGGGCTCGGCACACCATGACAGAGCGCCAAATAGCGGCGCTCGACGCTGTGGGCTTCGAACTGCGCAGCGAGCCCCTGATGCGCCCGGTCGGATTTGGCAACAACCAAAAGACCGGATGTGTCTTTGTCGATCCGATGCACAATACCGGGCCGCTTTTCACCGCCGATGCCGGACAACGATCCTCCGAAATGGTGCAGCAAACCATTGACCAACGTACCGCTTGGGCTGCCGGGTGCAGGATGCACGACAAGACCGGCGGGCTTGTTGACGACGACCAGATCGTCATCCTCGTAAACGATATCCAAAGGTATCTCTTCGGCCTCTATATCGACATCAGCGACCGCCGGAAGCGCAATTTTCACCTGAGCCCCCTCGGTGACGCGGACGCTGCCTTGGGTCACGATCTGGCCGTCAAGACGCACCGCGCCATCGGCAATCAAACGGGCCAAACGCGACCGGCTCAAGCTCTCTTCCTCTGGCACGCTGGCGGCCAATGCCTTATCAAGGCGCGTGGCGCCGGCACCGATCCGGAGTGTAAGGATACGGTCCATGGCTCAACCCTCCGACGAAGATGCCCCCACCCTGCCGCGCGATTTGCGCTTTCTCAAAGGCTTGGTGACCGTGCTGACCGCGGTCATGATTTTTGGCGTGATAACGATCATCGCGCTGCTTGTCATCCGCTTGAACAGCCCCGCGCCACCCGTCTTGGTTCATCCAGAGCTCTTTGATCTGCCCGCAGGTGTGCAAACCGTGGGATACAGCGTGCTCGGCAACCGCGTTGTAATCATCACCGACGATGGCGTCATCCGCGTCTTCGACGCCAGCGACCGGGCGCTGTTGCAGGAAATGCCGCTCGCGCAATAGCGTCAATCGGCGCCGCGTACGTGGCGCCAGACCGATGAGATCGCAACCGAGCCCTCGCCGACGGCAGAGGCGACCCGTTTCACCGAACCGGCCCGCACATCCCCGACGGCAAAAATACCGTGGACGGACGATTCGAAAGGCGAGCGCCCGCCATGATCCGGCCCAGTGAGAACAAAGCCTTTGTCATCCATTGCAACAGCATTGGCGAGCCATTCGGTATGGGGCGCCGCACCGACCATAACAAAGACGCCGCGCGCGTTCATTTCGCCTAAAGTTTCGCCGCATCTGTAATGCACGGTTTCGAGATGTGCGGCGCCATCGAGGCGTTCAATCTCAGTGCTGTAATGCAGCGTAATGCCCGGATCGGCGTCCAACCGCGCGGACAGGTAGTCCGACATCGACGCCGCCAGGGATTTGCCGCGCACCATGACATGCACATGCTTTGCACGGCGGCACAGAAACATCGCGGCTTGACCGGCCGAATTCCCGCCGCCGACAACGATGATCTCGTCGTTTTCGCAATACCGCGCCTCGGTTTCGGTAGCCGCGTAATACACACCGGCACCTTCGAAATCGGTTTCTTTGGCCCAGGGCAGACGGACATACTCGACGCCCGTGGCGATGACGATGGCGCCGGCATCGACCAACGTGCCGTCGTCGAGCCCGGCATGGAACCGACCGCTTTCGGAACCGACCAGGGTGGTCACGCGGCGCGGCCGCACGAATGTGGTGCCAAATTTCATCGCCTGAATCTCACCGCGCCAGACCAGATCGCCACCAGAAATACCGGTGGGAAAGCCCATATAGTTCTCAATCCGCGATGATGTGCCCGCCTGCCCTCCGGTCGCGAGCGCCTCCACCAACATCGAGCTTAATCCCTCAGCACCGGCATAAACCGCCGCGGCCACACCACTTGGACCGCCGCCCACGATCAAGACATCGACCTCGGCATTGCCATTGGCCGGCTGGTCGAGCCCGAGCAAACCGGCGATATCCGCGGGGCTTGGATCATCGATAAGCGCGTCATTGGCGAAAATGGCACCGGGTCGCGCCGAACCGCCGCACAGATCGCTGGCCGCCGGATCGCTGAGGGGAAGGGACTTAAACGGCACCTTGTTGCGGCTCAGAAAGCTCTCGACACGGCGCACCGGCCGGCTCTCCTCGGCGCCAATCAGCGTCAGGTTGCCATCTTCCATTTCGATCTGCCGCCGGCGGCGGGCGGCAAAAACCGTCAGAATAATATCGCTCATCTCCGGGATCTTGGACATCAGAGCCAGAACGTCCACGCGGTCGGCAATCAGCACCTTGCATGGCTCCCGCGTGCGCATGGCCGTTACCGCCGCGGTGCCGTTCAAAAACGCGACCTCACCCAAAAACTGCCCCGGACCTATGTGGAACGGCAGATAGGCCTCGCCGGTATGGATATCAAAAACCTCAATGCCGCCAGACAGAAGGTAGATGAACTCCGTCATCGGCTGGCCCGGGGTGACGACGGTTTCGCCAGCGGGCCAGTCCACCTCTTGGCTGATCTCGGTGAGCGACGCGACATGGCGTTCCGTCAAGGGCGTCCGCTGCATGCGCGACAGGTCATCCGCAAAACTCTCCATCCCCGTGCCCTAACTTGTGTTCTTTGACCTCGGCCAAAGATAGCCGCAGTTATACAAAGGGGAAGTGTTGCGGGGATGGTACCGCCTCCCCGGCTTGAACGGGGGACCTCTGGATCCACAATCCAGCGCTCTAACCAACTGAGCTAAGGCGGCACAGGCTTTCGCTACATCAAGGTCGCAAAAAACCGTGGCGCTAGCTAGCACTAAGTTTTTCACCTCGCAAGGCGTAAGGGCTCAAGTCTGGCCGCGTTGGCGCTTCGTCGTTCATTGTCGAAAATCGATCGACGAAGCACGGGTGGAATGTAGAAAGATGCCCGCGCCCCAAACTCTAAGTATTGATTTTCAAAACATGAATTACCATATCAAATTGGGACAGCAGTGCTGACCGTTAGCTATTGGTTCGCCGCTGTAGGCGTTCGGTATTCATTGAGCACGCGTAAAATGTGGACACTTCTCGACACCCTGACCCCATTCCTTGGACCCATTGCAATTTTCACAGGTATCGTCGTCTCCGCCATCTTGGTGCGCCGGCAAATTTGGATGAACTACCGGTTAAGCCTTCGAAACAAGGGCTTTGAATACTCGCTTTACAGCCGTGAGGCGCTCTTAAAGTCGCGCATTCGTGTTGAGCAACGGTTCGGCAATCTGTTCGAAAAGAAAGAGCCGATCCCAATGGAAGAAATCAATAGGATTATCCAAGAGGATCGCGCGGACGAAAACACTGAGAGCACATTGCTTTCCGACATCCTGACGCTGCTTGCGCATTGGGAAAACATGGCGCTCGCCATCTACTCCGGTGTCGCCGACGAGGATGTTTGCTTCGAAATGGTGGCAGGCACCATGATCCAGCATGTAAAGGTCTTCCGGAATTTCATTGATGACAGAAAGGCAAGCAACGATCGGGCGTACTATTACTTGCTGAAGCTCCGTAGGAAATGGGAGGAGCGGTTATCCACCTTCGCGCGCTCTGACTTCCAGGAAGTCTTGCCAATCGGACGGGCCACGAGACCCTTTGCCCTCCCAACTATCCGTACGACCCCTGCTCGGCTGCCTAAGGAACACGACTAGTCGACGGTCGGGACGACGGCCGCGGCACCGCGATCCATCCGGCTGCGCCCCGGTCAGCTATCTGCAAAACTTGGTTACGGATTTCCAAGGTGGCCCCAAAGACCCCGAAGCTGGCCGTCGCCGCATCGGGAACCCAAAATCTGCATATGCAGGATCGTTCTCCGTGCAATCTATGTAAGCGCACTTAATCACCGCAATCGCCCAGGCTTGCTTTTTGCGCACAATGGACGTCGTCCCGATCATCATTGTTTGCACTGCAATCGCGACCACCCTAGGCCGTGAAATCCCCGCCAAGTCCGGCCCCGTTTGTTTGGCAAGGCCCGTGCGCGCGCGGAATTCGCGCCAAACAGTTGCCTTGCAAGAGCCCACCTTTGCCGCGCTAGCGCAGCGACAGAACCCAGTCCTGTTCTTCTAAATCGACCCCGAAGGCGCGCACCGGGCGACGGGCCTCAAGCGTAAAGCCTGATTTCGCGTAAAGCGCACAGGCCGCCGTGTGGCTGGCATGGGTCGATAAGGTCATCTGCGCATATCCCTTGTCGCGGGCATATGCCAGGCACGTCTCCAATAGACGCCGCCCCAGGCCACGACCCCGCGCGGTGGGCTCCAAAAAGAAAAGCCGCAGCTTAGCCTGGCGCGGGCGCGCACCGCGGACACAAAAAATCGAGCCAAGCCGCGCATCACCGGACTCTGCGATCCAGGCGCGTTCGCAAGTCAAATCCCGGTTGCGCAGGAAATCCACGACAATATCGGCGACAAGCAGCTCAAAGGAAGCGTCAAATTGCTCTGCGGCGGCATAGCATTCGGCGTGGCGCTGGATCAGCCAACCGGCATCTCCGATTTTGATATCTCGCAAAGCGATGTCTTGCATGGCGGCTCCTTGCACGCAGTCTATGCAGGGTTTAGCTGTGGCACCATCTCAGCGGAGGCGCCCATGGGCATCAACAGCGAAAGCGACATCGCGGCGAATTTGCAGATCGGCCCAACAAGCCTCGGCATGGTCCGGATCTATATCGAAGCCGACGGTCTGGAGCTTCCCCTGGACTTCGATCCGGACGAGGCCGAAGATATTGCCAATGAATTGCGCGCGGCGGCCATGGCGGCCCGGAAGTCAAAGCGCTAAGGGCTGGGATCCCGCAACATTCGCAGACGATCTGCCGCGATGCGCGCGAACTTTTGTGTCAGCGCCTTTCGGCGGGCCGCTGCAAGCTTGATCTCCGGGCCCATGCGCACCACGTCTGCGTCATAGGAATCGGCTAAGATCAACCCGGTTCCGTCTGGCAGCAGCTCAACCGGAAATTCCGCATCCACCGCCCAAAAATACCGATCGGCCCAGTCCAGATAACCCTGCCATTTTGCGTCTGATGCAAAATCCGCCCAGCTCGATTTGCATTCGACAATCCAAAACTCCCCCTTTGACCCCAAAGCCATGACATCCACCCGCCGGCCGCGTTCGGGCACGAACTCCTCCAAGGTGGCAAAGCCGAGGCTAGCCAAGTGACGGCAGACACCTCGGGCCAAAAGCTGGCCGGGCATGAGGGGGGCGGGCTCATCCTTCATAGCGCCAGAATGAACATAAGGTGAACAAAAAGCAAGAGGTTCGCATCTTGACATGAAACCATACGGTATCATATTAATGATACCATTCGGTTTCATAAGGACCAAAACCATGACCCGACATCGCCCATCCCCTCCAACACACATGCCCGCACCATGACGGCCGGAACTCAGGAGACATTCCGCGCTCTGGCCGATCCAACGCGGCGCGACATCCTGGCCATTTTGGCCACCGCTGACTGCACCATCGCCGAAGTTGCAGACGGTTTCGACATGACGCGCCCGGCGGTCAAAAAGCACCTCGCTATCCTGGAACGTGGCGGCCTGATCACGGTTGAGCCGCGCGGACGCGAACGCATCAATCGCCTGGCTCCAGATGGGCTCCGGCCGGTCGTCGATTGGATCGCGACGCTCGAGGTGTTCTGGGACGACCGGCTGACCGCCCTGAAATCCGCTATTGAAAAGGACCTCTCATGACCACCATCCGGAAGTCGATCTACCTCGCCGCCAGCCCCGCCAAAGTCTGGTCCTTTCTGACCAAGGCCGAACACTTGACGAAATGGTTCAACGCGGCGCGCAGCGACCTGATGCACGGGCAGGATTACACGCTCATCAATCCAGCGGGAGAGCCGCTTTGCTGGGGCACGGTGACCGAAATGACACCGAATACGCGCCTGGCCATGACCTTCACCGTCGCCCCACTCGACGGGCAAATGACCGACGTGGTTTGGACGCTCACCGAGGTGCCCGGCGGCACAAAGCTGGAGCTTGAGCATACCGGTCTTCCAGCCAGCGAGGCCGGTTTCGGCCTGGTGCTTGCCCTGGATAAGGGCTGGGACACGCATCTTGCCGGCTTGCGCCAGATTGCAGCCTAACCCCTTGCCGGGACCGCCGCCACGCATTATCTCACCACGCGGCGGTTCTGCACTTCTCGTCAATGGGAACAATTCCGGTGGCCTTAAGCATTTCCGAGGGCGCTGGCTCTGTCCGGGCCGTGGTCCGGTTACCTGGTGCCCACCTGTTCAAACAGGTCCTCGGGAATTCATGCCCGACGGTTGTTTGCGGTTCCGCCACCTGCGCTATTTCTCGGATTGATCATCGCTCAGCATCATGATCCGAATGCCCATTTGCACCGCGCCAAAAGTGATCGTGCATAGGGCAACAAAGACCGCCAGGGCGAGCCAGCCGCCTTCGGTGTTCAAGACCAGATGGCGGATATTGGCAAAGTCGGTCCACAGGATCATGGCGGTAAAGGCCAGCGCGATGACGAAACCCATCACGGCGTGGAAAATCAAAAACCGAATGTGATCTGGCATTGCGCGCACTCGCCCGTGGCCTGTTGCACGTAGTCCTAGCGCAGCGCGTGGCACACGCCAAGCGCCGATCAACACGGGCTCAGCCCCTGGCGCAACACTTCATTCAAAACGCCTCCGGCTGCATCTCGTGCGCCATATGATCCAGCACGGCGTTGACGAATCGCGGCTCTCGTCCCTGCGGGAAAAAGGCGCGCGCGACCTCGACATATTCCACGATGACAACCTTCGGCGGAGTATCTATTGCCACAAGCTCGGCCCCTGCGGCACGAAACACGGCACGCAGAACCGGATCGATCCGGTCGATGGGCCATGCCGCAACCAGGGCTCGGTCGGTCGCTTGGTCGATCGCCGCCTGTCGTTCGACGGCGGCTTCAAGCGTCGCGCGAAAGAGGTCAACATCGCCTTCGGCCAATTCTTCGCCGTCAACCTCTTCGCCGAAGCGGTGGCTTTCGAATTCGGCGCGCACCTTGTCGATGCCCTGACCCGCAGCCTCCATTTGGTAAAGCGCTTGGACGGCATACAATCGAGCCGCAGACCGCATGCGTTTGCGTTCCTCATTCGATGGCCCTTTGGGACGGGGTTTGCTCACGTAAAACCCCTGCCCTTTTGACCGGCAACCTCGATCACATCGGCGCGGGGCTTAAAGCCAACCCCGCCGCGCGGTTCCCCGAACCGGCGGGACAATGCGATCAGGTGCAATGCGGCCGCGGCCGCGCCGCCGCCTTTGTTCTGGTCGTTTACATCGGCACGTATTTTGGCTTGGTTGAGGTTTTCGACGGTCAGAATGCCGCTGCCGATGCACGCGCCCTCCAAACCCAAAAGCGTCAGCGCACGGCTTGAATCGTTGCAGACCGTGTCGTAATGCGTCGTATCCCCACGCACCACACAGCCAAGCGCAACAAACCCATCGAAATTCGACTGCCGAAAGGCAATCCGGATGGCGATCGGCACTTCCAAGGCACCTGGCACTTCAAGCACCTCGTACCTGCCGCCCACAGCGGTGATCACCGCCTTTGCGCCGTCCACCAATTGCTTGGCGATATCTTTGTAGTAAGGCGCCACGACGATGGCGAGCTTCACAGGTTTGTCAAAGGACGGCAGCGGAAGTTCGTGATGTGCGGCACCAGCCATCAACCCAGCTCCGATATGTTGCGCGTCCCGGCGATGTTCAAACCATAGGCCTCCAGCCCAACCACTTTAGGTTTGGGTGAGTTCGTCAGCAAAATCAGGTCAGACAGGCCAAGCGAGGACAGAATCTGTGCCCCCAGCCCGTATTGCCGCAGGGTTTGCGGCGAAACCTCATCCCCCAAGGTCAGCTTCATTGTCAGATCGCGGAGCAAGACCACGACGCCGCGGCCCTCTTCGGCGATCACCCGCATCGCCTCGCCAAATTCCGACGCCCGGCCGCGTGGCCCTGTGCCCACCACATCCAACAGCGGATCCATCGCATGCATCCGGACCAGGACGGGATCGGGCCCCGAAAGGTCACCTTTGATCAAGACGATGTGCTCAGCGCCTTGGGTTTCGTCGGTATAGATCCGCATCGTCCACGTGCCGCCAAATTCGCTTTCGATGTCCTCCTCGGACCGTTTGCGGACCAAGTTGTCGTGCCGCCGGCGGTAGGCAATCAGATCGCTGATCGTCCCGATCTTTAGGTTGTGGCGCTGCGCAAACGCAATCAGATCCGGCAGACGGGCCATGCTGCCGTCCTCGTTCATCACCTCGCAGATCACGCCAGAGGGGTTAAGCCCCGCCAGCCGGGACACATCTACAGCGGCCTCAGTGTGCCCAGCCCGAACCAGCACGCCACCCTCCCGCGCGCGCAGCGGAAAGACATGCCCCGGCGAGGCGATATCGGCGGCAGTTTTGCCAGCATCGATGGCCACAGCTACCGTGCGGGCACGATCATGGGCCGAAATACCTGTGCTCACACCCTCGCGGGCTTCGATCGATATGGTGAACGCCGTTTCGTGGCGGCTGGAATTGTGGCTCGCCATGAGCGGCAAACCAAGCGCATCGATCCGGTCGCCCGGCAAAGCCAAACAGATCAATCCGCGCCCATAGGTCGCCATAAAGTTGATGGCCTCTGGTGTTGCCATCTGCGCGGGCACCACCAAATCGCCTTCGTTCTCGCGATCTTCGTGATCGACCAAAAGAAACATGCGGCCATTGCGGGCGTCTTCGATGATCTCGTCGATTGAGGAGATCGCATCGCTCCAATCCCGCTCAACCGGTCCGGGCGTTTCAAAGGGAATGGGTTCGGACATCAGCAGCACACCTTTCTGCCGCGTCAGATATCGCGCGTCTCGGGGTTTGACCAGAGAGTGCGACATGGAATCCACATCGCCGGGCACAAGTTTCGCAGGATGGTCGTGCGCGCCTCGCGGACGGCAGAAGCATTGAGCCGGCGCGCTGCTCCGGCCACGCGCAGCGCCGGTTGCTCGCCTGGCCGAACATGACGGCCAATCCGCCAAGGCTATGCTGTGGATGGATCCTCTGGATGGTTGAAAAACGGCAATGCGGGGAGCGCACCGGCCAGTCCGGCCGTCCCGCACCAATCCCGCTCGGCCGAGGTCGCCGCAACCACAACCATACCATCAAGCGGAACAGCGCCCGCTTGGACCAGAGCCCGGATCCGGCGACGGGTTTCGCGCCAGCTTGCGGTGAAGGCGGGCGCCTGGCCGGCGATGTCCAAAAGTCCCGGATTGGCCATGGCAATGTGATCCGGCTCTGTTGGCGCGTAAATCGCGGCGACGCGACGAGCAGGTATGTCTTTGAGCCTGGCCGCCACGTTCTGCGGCAGCTCAACCTGGCGCGCGCGAAGCTCCAACCCGTTGCTGGAAAACAGAAAGCCGACGATGTCGCGTCCCGACACGGCCCGGATCGTGGCGTAGGTCTTATAGGGCAGGCCGAGCCGTTTGGCCCGAGCCACCCGCAGCCGTACGATCTCCAGCGGCAAGGTCGGCAACAAATCGTTGCGTGCCTTTTGCCAGGCGAGCTTGCGAAATCCGTGCCCCATCGCCATCGACGGCCCGCCATTATGTCCAAGCATGCTCATGACATCACCCACGGGCAGGATTGTGCGGCCGAATGTATCGCTGCGTCGGGCGTTGCAAATCCCGGTTCGCCGGCACCGGTCAAACGCCAGCCATGGCTGTCTTCGGGATCGCGGCGGCATTCAACCCAGGAAAAGGCCCCGCCTTCAACACGGATATCGACGCAGCGTGAACCGGTTCCATCATTAATGGACCGTATCACACGGGGCCGGTTTGCCCATTCCACGGCGCGCGTCACCAAGGTGTCGAGGAACGCTGCCTTCTCGTCCTGATACGCTCGGCCAGACGTGGCGGCCGCGGCGGCACGGGCTTTCTCTGCGGCATAAGCTGCGCGCGCGCGGCCATTGGCCCGAAGATAGTCGCGGAGCGCCAAATGCCGCATCCCCGCCTCCGATCCCGTCTCAAACACATGTAAATGATGGCTGCGCCGACCATTGGTGTCGCGACGGAAATACCTCCGCCCCGGCACGCCATAAGCACCCAAAGACGCATAATCCAGTGCCGCCAATCGCGCGGACGAGACCGAGGCCAAATCCTCGGCCTCCCCCAAAATGTCGATGATCGGCTTGGCGGCGAGCCCAGGAACCGCGGTTGACCCGATATGGTGCAGCCGAAGGTTCGGCACCGCCGCTGCGATCCGTTCGGCTTCGCCGCGAAAGGCCGCCGGCCAGTGCGGATCGGGCGGGACGATCATACCTGCCAATCCTTTAGGCGCGCGACATAGCGGGCCAATGTGTCGATCTCCAGGTTGATCCGGTCGCCCACCGCGACATCCCCCCAGGTCGTGACCGACTTGGTATGCGGGATAAAGTTAATACCGAAATCCGCGCCATCGACCTCGTTGACCGTCAACGATGTGCCGTTTAAAGCCACGGAGCCCTTGGGCGCGATGAACCGCGCCAGCGCGTCTGGCGCGCGAAACGTCACACGTGTGCTATCGCCGTCTTCGGCGACTGCGACGACGTCGGCGACGCCATCGATATGGCCCGACACGATATGTCCGCCCAATTCATCGCCCAGACGCAAAGCGCGTTCGAGGTTAACGGGGCGACCGGTCGTCCAACCCGTGCCAGACGACGCGACCGCCCCAATCGCGGATTTCGAACGCGTCTCGGCCGAGATATCGACGTCGAACCAATCCTGGCCCAGCGCGACCACCGTCAGACAGACCCCGTCACACGCGATCGACGCGCCAATATCGATACCTGCGGTCTGATAGTTTGTCTTGATCCGGGCCCGCAGGTCTCCCCGATCCTCAAGCGCCACAACCTGGCCGATATCTGTGATGATCCCTGTGAACATGGGCCACAAATAATCGGACTTTGTGCCACCGGCAATGGGTCGATGATTTCCAGATAGCTTTACCCTATCATCGCCGGCATGACGCGGCATTATCTGTTTCTCCAGGGGCCCCATGGCCCGTTTTTCGGCCAACTTGCTTCCGCGCTTGCGGATACGGGCGCCGACGTCACGCGAGTGGGCTTTACCGCAGGGGATCGTCTGTTCTGGCCGCGACGGCACCGGTTCTGCGCCTTTACCGGCGCAACCGCCGAATGGCCGTCGGAATTTACCAAGATCATCGCCGAGATAGGCACGACCGATTTGGTGCTTTACGGCGATACGCGCGCGATCCATGCGCAAGCCTTGGTTCTAGCCCGCCAAGCCGGATTACGGCTCCATGTCTTCGAGGAAGGCTATTTGCGGCCCTATTGGATCACCTATGAACGTGGCGGGGCGAATGCGCATTCTCGCCTCATGCAAATCGAGATGTCCGAGATCGACCGCTTTCTCGATGAAAATCATGCCGAATTCCCCAACCCGCCAGCCAGTTGGGGCGCGATGCGGGCGCATATCTTTTACGGGGCCGTCTATCATTTTACCGTTTTGGCGCTGAACCGGCGCTACCGCGCGTTAGAGCCGCACCGCGATATCAGCGTAGCCCGCGAGGCTGGGCTCTACTTGCGGCTTTTGCTGTTGGCTGTGCCGCATTGGCTCGACCGCGTGATCGCAACGGCGCGCGTCTTTCGCGGCTCGTTTCCCTACCATCTGGTGTTATGCCAGTTGGCCCATGATGCCAGTTTCCGCAGCCACGCGGACTTTCCCGATATGGGGGCGTTTGTCGAAACGGTGGTTGGCGGATTTGCCCGCAGCGCTCCGGGCCACCATCACCTCGTCTTTAAGGCCCATCCGTTGGAAGATGGCCGTTTCCCGTTGCGCGCGACGATTCGGCACTGCGCCCGTGCGCATGATGTGGCCGGGCGGGTCCATTTCGTGCGGGGCGGCAAGCTTGGGCGCCTGCTGGATGGTGCCGCCACGGCCGTGACCGTCAACTCGACGGCCGCGCATCAAGCCTTATGGCGCGGACGGCCCGTGAAGGCCTTCGGGCGGGCCATCTATGCCGGCCGGAATTTCACGTCCGAACAGCCGCTGTCGGAGTTTTGGGCCAATCCGACACCGCCAAACCACGCACAATATCGCCGATTTCGACAGTTTCTGCTGGCGACCAGCCAAGTCCCCGGCAGCTACTATACCAGCGTCGGGCGGCGCAAAATCATACGTCGGATTGTCGATTTAATGCGCGCAGAGACCGATCCATACGATCGTGCAAAGCGTGGCAAAACCGCTACAAGTCGGCAGCTCTTCTCGGTCGTGCACACCGCAAACTAGCGTCATCGCTCACTTTTCGCTAATCAGACTAACAAAAAACTGAGGCAGATTCATATAAAGGAGCCACTGGTGAGCAAACCGGCTTCCCCCCGTGTGCGCGTTGTTGCGATGAGTTTGGTGGTGCTAACCATCAGTTCATGCGGCCTCCCGCGCCTTGGCCCGACCCGAAACGAAGTCTTCTCTGGCTCTGTCCAGGAACGCGGCGACGCCTATGTCGTCGATGTCAATCAGCGCATCATCGACGCGACATCCGTTGTCGAAGCGCTCGGCTTTTCCTCCTCCTTCGTTAATGCGGCCGGCACGTCGACCGAGGTTATTCGCCCCGGCGACACGCTGACGCTGTCGGTGTACGAAAACGTGCAGGATGGATTACTTGCCAGCGAAGGGACGAACGCATCGATCCTCGAAGAGGTTCAGGTCGACGATGCGGGCTTTATCTTCATTCCCTATGCCGGGCGCGTCCGTGCCGCGGGCAACACCCCCAACGCGCTGCGGGAAATAATCACCCGTAGCCTTGACGAACAAACGCCGGACCCGCAGGTCATCGTGCGGCGCGCCACCGGCGATGGCGCAACCGTCGCGGTCGCCGGCGGTGTCGGCCAGCAAGGCATCGTGCCGCTGGAACGGCCGACGCGGTCCTTGACCGGCGTGCTGTCAGCGGCAGGCGGCATCGCCATTGAGCCCGAAGTTGCCCGCGTCACCGTCGTGCGCGGCGGACATACGGGCACGGTCTGGTTCAATGACCTCTTTTCGCATCCCCAGCTTGATATCGCCATGCGCGCAGGGGACCGGATTTTGGTCGAAGAAGACACCCGCACATACACCGCCATCGGCGCGACCGGCCAACAGGCGCGCGTGCCGTTTGACAGCCAAACAATCTCTGCGATGGAGGCCTTGGCCACTGTCGGCGGCCTGAGCGCCCTGTTCGGCGACCCAACGGGGGTGTTCATCTTGCGGGACGAACCCGAAGAGATCGCGCAAAGCGTTCTTGGCCGCGACAACATTCACGGTACCCAACGGATGATCTATGTGATTGATCTGACGGAACCTGTTGGCTTGTTCGAAGCCCGTGACTTTATCATTCGGGATGAAGATACGATTTATGTCACCACGGCACCCTTCGCGCAATTCGGCCAAGTTCTCGGCGCCATCACGGGCACCGCGTCGGTGGCAAACGTCATCAGCGACCTCGACGACTGACACATTGCCCTCTGCGGATGAGGCAGCGCGCGCGCCGGACACCCGGCGCGCGTATCATTTTAACGCGGGCTTTCTGACAAATGCGCGTGTCAGACGGATCCTGACACTGGCAGGCCATGATTTACGGCTGGGCAAACCGGGCGCGTCGGATGACGTGCTGGTTTGGGGCCATTCGCCCTATGCACCGCGCGGCGAGGCGATGGCGGAGGCAACCGGCGCCCAGCTTGTGCGGGTCGAGGACGCGTTGTTACGCGGCCTTTTACCCGGGCGGATCGGGGGCGCGCCCCTTGGCCTCGTGATCGATCGGAAGGGCATGTATTTTGACGCCCGCACGCCCTCTGATCTCGAAGACATAATCGCCACCCATCCACTTGATGATACCGCTTTGCTCGACCGTGCGCGCGCGGCGGTTGGGCGCCTAAAGGCAAGCCACCTCAGCAAATTCTCGGCCACCGATCCATCGCTTGCACCGCCCGAACCGGGCTATGTTCTGATCGTCGATCAAACCGACGGGGACGCATCGGTGCGCTTGGGCGGCGCAAATGCGGATACGTTCCGAGAAATGCTCTATTGGGCTGCCGCGGACCATCCTGGCGCCAAACTCATCGTTAAGACGCATCCAGAAACGGCCGCTGGCGCGCGGTCCGGATACCTCCAACCAGACGATCTTGCCGGCTATGGCGACCGCGTGACGGTTCTGACGGCGCCGCATAGCCCGTGGCAATTGTTCGAAGGCGCCATCGCAGTTTACACGGTGTCGAGCCAAATGGGGTTCGAAGCCATTTTGTCCGGCCATCGCCCCGTCACCTTCGGTCAACCGTTCTATGCGGGCTGGGGTCTAACCGATGACCGTCAGCCGATTACCCGGCGCCGGCGCAAGGTAACCCGTGCACAATTGGCGGCGGCGTGTCTGATTTTGTACCCGGTTTGGTACAACCCCTATGACGACAGACTTGGGCAGATCGAGGACGTGTTGGGCGCGCTTGAGGCCCAAAGCCGAGAATGGCGCGAGGATCGCCACGGCTATACCGCGTTTGGCGCCTGGTCCTGGAAGCGTCCGCATCTGCGCGACTATTTCGGCCGCCATGGCCCGTTTTCCTTTGCCCCAAGCGCCGAAAGGGCAACCGAAGGCGGGCGTCCGGTATTGGTCTGGGCTGGAGCGGAGACCGAAGAGCTGCGGCAATCCTGCGCGCGCAAGGACATCCCCTTGGTCCGGGTCGAAGACGGGTTTCTGCGCTCACGCGGTTTGGGCGCGCATTTGGTCGTGCCGCTGTCTCTCGCGTTGGACGATCTGGGCATTTACTTTGACCCCGCGCGCGAAAGCCGCCTGGAACGCCTGATTGCCGGCGCCGCGGAGATGCCGGCCGAAGCCCTGGCCCGTGCCGAGCGATTGGTCGAAGACGTGTTGGCCGCGGGCCTGACCAAATACAGTGTTGGCGCGAAGACGACCTTGCCTGACACCGAAGGGCGGCCCGCAATCTTGGTTCCTGGGCAAGTCGAGGACGATGCGTCGATCCGTACCGGCACGCGCGATATTGCGACCAATTCTGATTTGCTGACCTGGGCGCGAGAGAGATATCCCGACGCCTATCTGGTCTACAAACCTCATCCCGATGTCGAAGCCGGCCTGCGCATCGGCCTGGTACCCAAGGATGTTCTGGCAAAGGCCGATCTCGTCAGCCGCAGCGCTGATCCCAATGACCTGCTCGGCCAGGTGTCGCGCATTGTCACGATGACCTCCGGCATGGGGTTCGAGGCGCTCTTGCGCGGCGTGCCGGTTACAACGCTGGGATCGCCGTTTTATGCCGGCTGGGGCTTGACCGACGACCAAGGCGATATCCCCGCCAGGCGTCAGGCGCGACCAAGCGTAACCGCCTTGGCCCATGCTGTTCTGATCGACTATCCGCGCTATATGGACCCGGTCACCGGCCTGCCCTGTCCGGCCGAGATTGCCGTCGCCCGATTGGCCGCCGGCGAAGGCTTTCGCCCAAACCGCATGCTTCGGATCATCGCCCGGCTTCAGGAATGGCGCGGCAAGCGGCGCGCGCTAAAGCCCCGTTCTGAAAATCTGGATCGATAGGATTTCCTTGGTAGGCATTTTGTGGTTCCCCCTATTTGGAGGTGGATCATGGGCGGATCGCTGTCGCTTGACGTTCGGGAACGGATCGTTGCGCGGGTCAATGAAGGGCTTCATGCCGCGACGCCGCGCGGCGCTTGCGCATATCGGCCGCGAGCGCCGTTCGGATCTGACAGCGCAAGACGCGAACGGGTGGGGTCAAGGCTGCGCCGCAAGG